>NZ_JACJTY010000006.1:0-250079 GCF_014698945.1 Synechococcus sp. FACHB-909
CCGAAGGGGTAGATCAGGAACACGGCGCTGGCGGCCGCCACGGGGGCGGAGTAGGCGACGCAGATCCAGGGGCGCATGCCGAGGCGGTAGGAAAGTTCCCATTCGCGGCCCATGTAGGCGAAGACGCCGATCAGGAAGTGGAAGACCACCAGCTGGTAGGGGCCACCGTTGTACAGCCACTCGTCGAGGCTGGCGGCTTCCCAGATGGGGTAGAGGTGCAGACCGATGGCGTTGCTGGAGGGAACAACGGCGCCGGAGATGATGTTGTTGCCCTGGATCAGGGAGCCGGCGACGGGCTCACGGATGCCATCGATGTCGACGGGGGGCGCCGCGATGAAGGCGACGATGAAACAGATGGTGGCGGCCAGCAGGGTGGGGATCATCAGCACACCGAACCAACCGACGTAGAGACGGTTGTTGGTGGAGGTGACCCACTCGCAGAACTGGTTCCACACCGAAGCGCCGGAGCGCTGCTGGAGAGTGGCGGTCATGAGTGCGTTGAAGGAGAACACCGAGCACTGGCGTGGAAACGCCCGGGCCGGTGGAAGGAGATGGGGGCGGTATCCCGTCCCCGCAGCACTGTAACAGTGTGTTGCGGAGTGTGAGGGCCGCCTTCATGAAGAAAAGCTTTGCTTCCCGGCGCGCCTCCCCCGGCCCCCTCCCCTGGGACCTCCCGGGCCCGGTAAGCCCGGCGCCCACCGGCGGCCCGGGCGCGCTTGTTAGCGTCCAGACACCCCCTCGAGCTGCGTCAGCCGTGAGCGATCAACGGGTGCTGCTCGTGCGGCTGCCCTGCAATCCGATCTTCCCGATCGGCCCGATCTACCTGGCCGATCACCTGCACAAGTGCTTTCCAGGCTTGCCCCAGCGGATCCTGGATCTGGCGGCGGTGCCCCTGCTCGATGTCCAGCGCGTGCTCCTGGAAGCGGTCGACCAGTTCCGGCCCACCCTGCTGGTGTTCTCCTGGCGGGACATCCAGATCTACGCCCCGGTCGATGGCCGGGGCGGCAATCCGCTGCAGAACTCCTTCGAGGTGTTCTATTCCGCCAGCCCCCTCAAGCGCCTGCGGGGGGCGATCGGCGGGCTGCGGCTGATGGGCTCCTATTACGGCGAGCTGTGGCGCAACCTGCGGCTGGTGCGCCGGGGCCTGCGGCGCGCCCGCCGCCACAACCCCGGGGCCCGGGTGGTCATCGGCGGCGGGGCGGTGAGCGTCTTTTACGAGCAGCTGGGTCGCGGCCTGCCTACGGGTTCGGTGGTGTCGGTGGGGGAGGGGGAAGGGCTGCTGGAGAAGCTGATCCGTGGCCAGTCGCTCACTGGCGAGCGCTGCTATGTGGTGGGCGAGGCGCCCCGTCCGGGCCTGATCCATGAGCAGCCGGCGGGCCTGGAGAAGACGGCCTGCAACTACGCCTACATCGAAGCGATCTGGCCCCAGCTGAACTGGTACCTCGACGGCGGTGACTTCTACGTCGGGGTCCAGACCAAGCGCGGCTGCCCCCACAACTGCTGCTACTGCGTCTACACGGTGGTGGAGGGCAAGGCCGTGCGCGTCAACCCCATCGCCGAGGTGGTGCGCGAGATGCGCCAGCTCTACGACCGTGGCGTGCGGGGCTTCTGGTTCACCGATGCCCAGTTCATCCCGGCCAGGCGCTACATCGACGACGCCAAGGACCTGCTGCGGGCCATTCAGGCGGAGGGCCTCACGGACATCCGCTGGGCGGCCTACATCCGCGCCGACAACCTCGATGCCGAGCTGGCTGAGCTGATGGTGGCCACGGGGATGAGCTACTTCGAGATCGGCATCACCTCGGGGTCCCAGGAGCTCGTGCGCAAGATGCGCATGGGCTACAACCTGCGCACGGTGCTGGAGAACTGCCGGATGCTGGCGGCGGCCGGTTTCCGTGAGCATGTCTCCGTGAACTACTCGTTCAACGTGATCGATGAACGGCCGGAGACCATCCGCCAGACGATCGCCTATCACCGGGAACTGGAGAGCATCTTCGGCGCCGGGTCGGTGGAGCCGGCGATCTTCTTCATCGGCCTCCAGCCCCACACCCACCTTGAGCAGTACGCCTTCGACCAGGGGATGCTCAAGCCTGGCTACGACCCGATGAGCCTGATGCCCTGGACGGCCCGCAAGCTGCTGTGGAACCCGGAACCGATGGGTCGGGTGTTCGGCCGGATCTGCCTGGAGGCCTTCGAGCGCAACCCTGCCGACTTCGGCCGCACCGTGATGGACCTGCTGGAGAGGGAGTACGGCGTGGCTCCCCTGGATCAGGCGTTGCGGGCGCCGGTGGAGGGGCGCCGGGCCCTGGCCACGGCGACGCTCTGAGCAGCGAGCAGCCCGAAACCTGTCATGATTGCCGCAAATAGGCGGCTATTAGAGAATTTTAAGGTATTTAAGGTAAACTCATCACTCAAGCGGCATGGCCGCGGTCGCAGGCGCCTGCCCTGCAGGCCTCTTCCACCCAAGGCTCCCCCAAGCGCTTCCCCAGCATGGCCACCATCAACGTCACCCCCTCCGGAATCCCCACCCTCCGTGAGGTGATCAATGCGGCGGCCGCAGGGGACACCATCCTTCTGGCGGATGGCACCTACGCCTCCGTCCGGTCCCTAGCCAAGCAGACCTCTGCCCCTGGGGTCGTCCAGGCCTCCGGCTACGCCGTGACCGGCACCTCCGAGGCGGGCACCATCGTCAGGGACACCCGCATTTTTCAGCGAAACACGGATGGCCCCAACGGGCCCGGCACGGTCGCGAACCTGACCCTGGACTACAGCGCCGGTGGCCTCGCCGATGGCAACGCCCTGCTGCGGGCCACCTCCGGCGCGTTCGTGGTGCAGGATGTCACCTTCCGAGGCACCCACACCGGCTGGAACGGCAACGGCAACCTCTACATGTCGTTGACCTCGTTTTCGGCCACCTCGCCGATCACGACGAGTCTGACCCTGGACGATGTCACGGTCACGATCAAGGGGCAGGGTGGGTTCAACCCCTTGACCGGGGCTGGAGGTTCAGCCTTCCTTCACAGCTGGAACAACAGCGGCAGCCTTCTCATCCGCGACAGCCTCTTCGATGAAGCCGGCTTCCTGAGCAGCTTCAATATCCTCAACTTCACCGGTTCCGTTGCCACCGGTTCGGTTCAGATCTCCGGCAACACCTTCACCCGGTCAGAGAACCAGACCGTGGTGCGCCCCACGGGCAATATCCTCGGCAATGTCACCGCGACGCTGAGCGGAAATATCTTTGAGAACGGCTCCTATCTTGATCTCTATGACGTCAGCAAGCTCATCACGCTGACATCGAACACGTTTTCGACCATTGCCAATGGCTTCGGCCTTCGCATCAATGGCCCCACCGTCGGGGTGCTGCCAGTCCTTGCCGGCACGAACGTCTTCAGCGGACCGGGCCTTGCCCTGAAATACGTCGACCCTGGGACCAACAAGTCCATCAGCCTGACCGGGACCAGCATTGTCAACGGTGCGTCCTTCACCAAGCTCACCGCCGGTGGGCAGGGCAACGACACCCTCACCCTTGCCGCCGGCTTCACCGACTGGGTGAGCGGGGATGACGGCAATGATTCGATTTCCACCGGTGACCTGGCCGACGTCCTGCTCGGCGGCGCCGGGAACGACACCCTGACCGGTGGCACCGGTAACGACACCATCCGCGGTGGCGCTGGTAATGACACCATCAATCACACCGTCGATTCCGATGGTGTCGACGCGGTGGATGGCGGCGCTGACACCGATGCCCTTGTGCTCACCTCAGGTTCAGGTAATCAGACTCTCACAGTCGTTTTTGACGGGGTCTCCATTACAGGCTTTGAAGGTGGTTCCGTGACGAATGTGGAGTCGGTGACGGCCAACCTTGGCAGAGGCCCGGCTGACCTGCTGGCTTACGATTCAACAACGGCTGCTGTGACCGTCAATCTTGCCCTCGGAAGTGCAAGTGGGTTTACCTCAATCGCAGACATTGAGTATGTTCGCTCGGGCGCGGGCACTGATTCTCTAACGGGTAGCAATGCTGCCAATATTCTGGATGGTAGTACCAATAACGATACGATTGATGGTGGCGGTGGAGACGACACGTTGATTGGTGGCCTCGGGGTCGATCTCTTGACAGGTGGTTCGGGGAATGACTCTTTCCGTTACTTCTCGACCGATGAATCGGGCACAACGGCTGCAACCCGTGACGTCATCACGGCCTTTGAAGGAGCTGGAGTTGTCGGGGGCGATCTGATCAATGTCAATGACGTTGACGCGAACACCGGTGCGGGTGGCAACCAGAACTTCACCTTCATCGGCAATGCAGCTTTCACCGCTGTGGGCCAGTTGCGATTCTTCCAGGACGGCACCAACACCTTCGTTGAGGCCAACACCACTGGACCCAGCGGAGCGGAATTCACCATCCAGGTGAATGGGTTGCATACCTTCATCGCCACCGACTTCGTCCTCTAGGCCCACCGCGGCTTTGGTGGGCGGCAATCAGCGCTGAGGGGGCTTCAACCCTCGGATGTCGGCATCCCATCCCCTCGAGACCGCTGCTTGAGGTACCCCCGCAGCACCAGCAGACCCCCGAGGCCGATCCACCCCACCAGGCCCCCGATCGGGTTGGGCTGGCTGCCCCCCGGGCCCGCCAGCCATGGGGGGGCGCCGGGCAGCAGTTCCAGCAGGCCCGCCTGCAGGGCGAACCAGCCCCCCACCAGTCCGCCGTGCAGGCCGACCGCCCCCCAGAGCACCCCGCCATCGTCCCTGCGCACCAGGGCCAGGTTCAGTCCCAGCAGCAGCAGCCCGCCCAGCAGGCCCACAGCCCCCAGTCCGCCGGGCTGACTCCAGGGGTGGACGAGGGCGAAGACGGCCGCCTGCAGCAGCAGCGCCCCCCTGGGGGCCATCTGATGCTGCAGTTCACCCCACAGCCAGCCGCGGAACACCAGTTCCTCGGCGAAGCCCACGCCCACCATCAGGGCCAGGGCGTTCAGCACCTCGCCCCCGTCCAGGCCACCCGGCCCGATCCAGCGGGCGCCTCCCGAGGCCAGCAGGGCACCCACCACCAGGGCCAGCAGCGCCAGGGTCCGCAGCAGCCCCCGCCCGAAGGCCCCCAGCACCACGGGCAGCGGGGCCAGCACCCCGAGAGCGCGCCACGGCTGGGATTCGCCCCAGGCCCGGCGCAACCGCAGCGGCAGGGTCAGCAGCAGCAGCACCAGGGCCACCACCGCGCCGGCCAGATCCACCTGATCGGGGCGCAGGCCCGGGGCGAGGCCGGCCAGGGGGCGCACCAGCAGCCAGCCGAGGCCGTAGAGCAGCGGCACGTAGAGCAGGGTGCCGCTCCAGCGGGGGCCCACTCAGTTCTCCGGCTCGATCGTGCTCGTCAGGCCCTTGGCCTTGAGGGTTTCGCAGTAGAACTCCGCCGGCTCCAGATCGCAGACGATCACCAGTCCCACCCCCGTGTTGTGGGCCTCCAGCATCACGGCGATGGCATCCTGCTCACTCAGGGAGGGCACCACCTGGCGCAGGGTGTTCACCACGTACTCCATGCTGTTCACGGGGTCGTTGTGAAGCAGCACCTTGTAGCGGGGTGAGGTCTTGCGCACCCGCTCCGGCGCCTTCTCGATCACGGCAGCCCCCCCCGGCGAACGGGAGGGGGTTTCGGTGGCCGCCGGGGTGGTGGAGGCGGTGGCAAAGGGCGGGATGGTCATGGGCATGGCCGCTCCGGTCCTGACAGTGGCCAACTCTAAAGAGCCCGGATCCGGCGCATCGCCTCGTCCACGTTGGCGCGGGAGTTGAAGGCGGAGAGGCGGAAATAGCCCTCGCCCGCCGCGCCGAAGCCGCTGCCGGGGGTGCCCACCACATGGGCCTGGTTCAGCAGGTGGTCGAAGAAGCCCCAGGAATCCAGCCCGTCGGGGGTCTTGATCCACACGTAGGGGGCCTGCTGGCCCCCGTACACCTGCAGGCCGGCGGCCTCCAGTTCACGGCGGATGATGGCCGCGTTCTCCATGTAGAAGCCGATCAGGGCCCGCACCTGCTCCTGGCCTTCCGGCGAGTACACGGCCTCGGCGCCCCGCTGCACGATGTAGCTCACCCCGTTGAACTTGGTGCTCTGGCGCCGGTTCCAGAGGCCCCACAGCTCCACCGGCTCACCGGCGGCCGTGGTGCCGGTGAGTCCCCGGGGCACCACGGTGAGGGCGCAGCGGGTGCCGGTGAAGCCGGCGTTCTTGGAGAAGGAGCGGAACTCGATCGCGCAGCGCCGTGCCCCTTCGATCTCGTAGATGGAGTGGGGCAGCTCCGGATCGGAGATGAACGCCTCGTAGGCGGCGTCGAACAGGATCAGGGCGTCGTTGGCCAGGGCGTAGTCGACCCACTGCTTCAGCTGCTCCCGGGTGGCGACCGCGCCGGTGGGGTTGTTGGGGAAGCAGAGGTAGATGAGGTCGACCGGCTGCTCCGGCAGCGGGGCCACGAAGCCGTTGGCCGCCGTGATCGGCAGGTAGGTGAGGCCCCCGTAGCGGCCCCCCCCGTCGGCGTCGCCGGTGCGGCCCGCCATGACGTTGCTGTCGACGTACACCGGATAGACCGGATCGGTGACGGCGATGCGGTTGCCGGCCCCGAGGATGTCGAGGATGTTGCTGCTGTCGCACTTGGAGCCGTCGGAGATGAAGATCTCCTCGGCGCTCACCTCGCAGCCGCGGGCCTGGAAGTCGTGGCGGGCGATCGCCTCCCGCAGCCAGCCGTAACCCTGCTCGGGCCCGTAGCCGTGGAAGCCCTCCCGGGTGCCCATGGCCTCGATCGCCCGCTGCATCGCCTCCCGGCAGGCCGCCGGCAGGGGTTCGGTGACGTCGCCGATGCCCAGCCGGATCACGGCCGCCTCGGGATGGGCCTCCGTGAACGCCTTGACGCGTCGGGCGATCTCGGGGAACAGGTAGCCCGCCTTGAGCCGGAGGTAGCTGTCGTTGACCTGAACCATGGGTGGGAAGCGGAAGGCGGGGCGGCGGGGCCAGGCGGCATCTTCCTATGGCGCGGGCCGGCCTGCCTACGCTCGGGTCGCAGCCCGCCGGTCGCCGCCTTGTCCTTCGCCACCGTCGCCACCGCCACGCCCGCTGCGACGGCCGACGCCCCCGTCGCCTTCGCTGAGCTGGTCGACGGCGGCATCGCCCGGCCCGCCCGCTACCTCGGCAATGAGCGGGGGGTGGAGCCCCGCGACTGGTCGGCGGCCCGGGTGCGCTGGGCGCTCACCTACCCGGAGGTCTACGAGGTCGGCGCCAGCAACCTCGGCCACGTGCTGCTTTATTCCATCCTCAATGCCGTTCCAGGTCAGCTGTGCGACCGGGCCTACCTGCCGGCGCCCGATCTGGCGGCCCGGCTGCGGGAGCGGGGGGCGCCCCTTTTCGCGGTGGAAAGCCACCGGCCCCTGACGGCCTTCGACATCCTCGGCTTCAGCCTCAGCTACGAGCTCGGCGGCACCAACATCCTGGAGATGCTGGATCTGGCGGGCATCCCGATCCGCGCTGCCGACCGGGGCGACCTGCCCCTCGACGATCCGGCGGCGCCGCCGCTGATCTTCGCCGGTGGCCCCACCGCCACCGGCAATCCCGAGCCGTTCGCGCCCTTCTTCGATTTCCTTGCCCTAGGCGATGGGGAGGAGCTGCTGCCCGAGATCGGCCTGGTGGTGGCCGAGGGGCGGGCCGCCGGCCTGGGCCGCCGGGCCCTGCTGCGGGACCTGGCCGAGGTGCCCGGGGTCTATGTGCCCTCCCTGTACGCCCCCGGGCCCGACGGGGTGAGCCTGCTGCCGCTGGAGCCGGGCCTGGCGCCCCGCATCCAGCGGCGCACCGCCACCCCCATGCCCCACTACGCCATGGGCCTGGTGCCCCACATCGAGACGGTCCACGACCGGCTCACGGTGGAGATCCGCCGCGGCTGCACCCGCGGCTGCCGCTTCTGCCAGCCGGGGATGCTGACCCGCCCGGCCCGGGACGTGGAGCCGGAGGCGGTCATCGAGGCGGTGGAGGAGGGCATGCTGCGCACCGGCTACAGCGACTTCTCGCTGCTGTCGCTCAGCTGCAGCGATTACCTCTCCCTGCCGGCGGTGGGTGTGGAGCTGCGCAACCGGCTGGCGGAGCACAACGTCAGCCTCACCCTGCCCAGCCAGCGGGTCGACCGTTTCGACACTTCCATTGCCCACATCCTCGGCGGCACCCGCCGGGCCGGGCTCACCTTCGCCCCCGAGGCCGGCACCCAGCGCCTGCGGGACATCGTCAACAAGGGCCTCACGGACGCGGAGCTGCTGCGCGGCATCCGCACCGCCATGGAGAACGGCTACAACCGCGTGAAGCTCTATTTCATGATCGGTCTGCCGGGCGAGACCGACGCCGACGTGCTCGGGATCGTCGACACCTGCCGGGGGCTGCAGCAGCAGTGCCGTGATCTGGGTCGGTTGCAGCTCAACCTGACGATCAGCAATTTCACCCCCAAGCCCCACACGCCGTTCCAGTGGCACAGCGTGTCGACGGCGGAGTTCCGGCGCCGGCAGCAGCTGCTGCGCGACGCCCTGCGGCCCCTGCGGGGCATCAAGACCAATTACACCGACGTGCGGCTGTCGGCGGTGGAGGACTTTGTCGGCCGCGGCGACCGGAGGCTGGCGCCGGTGATCGAGGCGGCCTGGCGGGCCGGGGCGGGGCTGGATGCCTGGTTCGAATCGGCCGAGCGCACCCATGCCGCCTGGACCGGCGCCATCGAGGCGGCTGGCCTGGGGGGCTCCTACCGGGCCCTGGAGATGGGCGGCTGGAGTGCGGCGGAGGCCTTCGCCACCGGCGACCTGGAGGCCTTCTGCCGCCAGCCCCTGCCCTGGGACCACATCGATTCCGGGGTCGACAAGGCCTGGCTGGCGGAGGACCTGGGTCGGGCCCTGGCGGCCGCCGTGGTGCCTGACTGCTCCTTCGAGGGCTGCAGCAGCTGCGGCGTCTGCGGTCCGGAGCTGGGGCACAACGTGGTGATCCCGCCGCCCCCCGTGCCGTCGCCGCTGCCGCCGCGGGCGCCGGCCAGCGAGCGGGTCTGCCGGCTGCGCTTCGCCTTCGCCAAGACCGGCTCCCTGGCCCTGATCAGCCATCTCGACATCCTGCGGCTGATGGAGCGGGCACTGCGCCGCAGCGGCCTGCCGGTGAGCTTCACGGGCGGCTTCCATCCCCTGCCGCGGCTGCAGGTGGCGCTCCCTTTGCCCCTGGGGGTGGAGGGCCTGCACGAGTGGCTTGACCTGGACTTCGCCGCCCCGGTCGACCCCGAGACGGCCCGGGAGCGTCTGCAGGCGGAGCTCAGCCCTGAACTGCTCCTCCTGTCGGTGCAGGCTGTGCCCCTGGCGACCCCCGGTCTGGCCCAGCAGACCCGTTCCGCCGAGTGGCGGTTCACCCTGCGGCCCGCCCCCGATCCGGCGGCACCGGCTCCGGCTTCACTGACCCAGGAGCGCTGGGCGGCGGCGGTCGCGGCGCTGCTGGCGGCCACCAGCCTGCCCTGGCAGGACCAGGACAAGAAGGGGCGCCCAAGGGAGCGGGAGTGTCGCCCCTACCTGCTCGACCTCCGCCTGGTGCCCGCTGAGGGCCCGTCCGGGGCGGACCAGGTGCTGGATCTGGAGGCCGCCGTGGATCCCCAGGGCCGCAGCCTGCGGCCGGACCATCTGCGCCACTGGCTGAGCACCGGCCTCGGCCAGCCGCTGGTGCTCGGTCCGGTCCAGCGCCGTTGCCTCCGGCTGGACGCATGCTAAGTTCGCCCTAGACGGAGACAGGAATAGCGGGGTTCCCTCCCTTCTTCCTCCCCCGCCCAGACGCTTCTGCATCAGGGACGCTTTCTAGAAGCTCCTCGGCGAAAGCGCTATCAAAGTCAACATTGCTTGGTTCGGTCTTCGTTGCTTTGCATCGGGAAGGAACGTCATTCCTTCCGTCACGCTGCCGGCCCGACGACATCCCTGCTCCCCTCCGGGCCCCTTGGCTTCTGGGGGCCAGACCAGGCAGCCAGCCGATTCCCTTGTTTCCGGGGTCCGGCCTGATCCTCTCCAGTGGCTGAGCGACCGCCACGGTCGACGCCCGATTCCTTCCCCCACCTGCCCCCCGGCAGGGCTCCACTGAGCCCACCATCTCTTCCATGCCCCAGCAGATCGTCATCGCTGAGCAGTTGCGGATCGCCGCAGTGCTCAACGACGAACGCGTCGATGAACTGATCGTCGCCCAGGGTCGTTATCAGATCGGTGACGTCTACCTCGGAACCGTCGAGAACGTGTTGCCCGGGATCGATGCCGCCTTCGTCAACATCGGTGAAAGCGAGAAGAACGGCTTCATCCACATCACCGATCTCGGTCCCCTGCGCCTGAAGAAGGGGGGAGCCGGCATCACCGAGCTGCTCGAGCCCCGCCAGAAGGTGCTCGTCCAGGTGATGAAGGAGCCCACGGGCACCAAGGGGCCGCGCCTCACCGGCAACCTCTCCCTGCCGGGACGTTTCCTGGTGCTCCAGCCCCACGGCCAGGGGGTCAGCATCTCCCGGCGCATCAACGGCGAGAACGAGCGCAACCGGCTGCGGGCCCTCGGCGTGCTGATCAAGCCCCCCGGCGCCGGCCTGCTGATCCGCACCGAGGCCGAGGACGTCAGCGAGGAGATGCTGATCGACGACCTCGAGGCCCTGCTGCGCCAGTGGGAATCGATCCAGCAGGCGGCCGAGACGGCCTCGCCGCCGGTGCTCCTCAACCGCGATGAGGACTTCATCCATCGGGTGCTGCGCGACCTCTACAGCCCTGACGTGCTGCGGGTGGTGGTCGACAGCGCCGATGCGGTGGCCCGCGTCAACGCCTTCCTCGGTGCCGACCAGGCCAACCTCCTGGTGGAGCACCACGGTGAACCCATCGAAATCCTTGAGCACTACCGGGTCAACGCCGCCATCCGCGATGCCCTCAAGCCCCGGGTGGATCTCCCCTCCGGCGGCTACGTGATCATCGAGCCCACCGAGGCGCTCACGGTGATCGATGTCAACTCCGGCTCGTTCACCCGCTCGGCCAACGCCCGCGAGACGGTGCTCTGGACCAACTGCGAGGCGGCGGTGGAGATCGCCCGCCAGCTGAAGCTGCGCAACATCGGCGGCGTCGTGATCATCGACTTCATCGACATGGAGTCCCGGCGCGACCAGCTGCAGCTGCTGGAGCACTTCACCCAGGCCTCCCGGGACGACACGGCCCGCCCCCAGATCGCCCAGCTCACCGAGCTCGGTCTGGTGGAGCTGACCCGCAAACGTCAGGGCCAGAACATCTACGAACTGTTCGGCCGGGCCTGCCCCAGCTGTGGCGGCCTCGGCCACGTGGCCGTGCTGCCCGGCAAGGACACCCTCCAGCCCCTGGCCACGGTCTCCGGCCTGGTGCGCTCGGCGGCCTCGGCCCGGGCCGAAGTGGCCAGCCCCTCCACCGGCGCCGGCGACTCCGGCGGTGGCGGCCGGCGCCGCCGTGGCGGCCGCGGTGGCCGCGGCTCCGACGGGGCCGAGCCCCCCGTTCTGGGCGGCTACGGCGAGGGCGGCGGCAATGGCAGCGCCGTCGTCCTCCCGGCGGCGGCCCAGGAGAGCCCCGCCAGCGACGCCCCGCAGCGCCGCCAGGAGCCCGAGGTGCTGGCCGTGCCGATGGATCCCGAACAGGAGCTGGTCTTCGGCTGGATGGGGCTGAGTCCGTCCTTGCTGCTGGATCCGCTCCCCACCGGCGACAGCCTGATGGTGCGTGTGGTGCGCCCCGACGCCGACCCCGAGGCCGTCCTGGAGGAAGCCCGTCAGCAGCTGGCCGCCAGCGGCTCCCGTCGCCGGCGGCGCGGCCGCGGCGGTGAGGGCCGCAACGGCATGGCCGACGCGAATGGCATGGCCGACGCGCCCGAAGCGGCCGAATCCCCCGTGGTCTCCGGATCCTTCGACTCCCCGGTGCCGGAGGCGATCCCCATCTTCGAGATCACGCCGGCCCCGTTCGAACCCCTGCCCACCCCCGTCCCGTCCGAACTGGTGACGGTGGCCGTGCCCAGCCGCCGCTCCTCCAGCCGGTCCACACCGGCGGCGGTGGCGGCCCCGGTGGCGACGGCGGCTCCGGTCCCGGTGGCAGCCTCTGCCGCCGCAATTCCCGCGGCCGATGCCGCTGCCGCCGACGCGGGTGAACCCCGCCGCCGCCGCCGCCGCTCCTCCGCCGCTGGCTGATCGCCCCGGCCGCAACGCCCTCGGGCGCCCCGGCCCCGAGGTCCTCGCTCACCCCGACGCAGATGTCTGGGGGGGGCTTGAGCCCGCGGACTGTGCCGGAGTGGACGAGGTCGGCCGGGGCAGCCTGTTCGGACCGGTGTTCGCGGCGGCGGTGGTGTTGCCGGCCACGGCCCTGGCGACCCTGGCGGCGGCGGGCCTGAACGACAGCAAGAAGCTCAGCGCCCGGCGCCGCGAGGCCCTGGTTCCCCTGCTGCGCCACCATGCCCTGGCCTGGGCCCTGGGGCAGGCGAGCGCCGGCGAGATCGATCGCTGGGGGGTGCGCCAGGCCACCGAATGGGCGATGCTTCGGGCCCTGCAACGGCTGGCCCGCCCCCCCCGGCTGCTGCTGGTGGACGGGGTCCTTCCCCTGCGGGGCTGGCCCGGCCCCCAGTCCGCCCTGGTGGGCGGGGATGGACGCTGCGCTGCAATCGCCGCCGCCAGCGTGCTCGCCAAGCAGGAGCGGGATGCCCTGCTGCGGCGCCTGGCGTTGCGCCACCCCGGCTATGGCCTGGAGCGCCACGCCGGCTACGGCACCCGCCAGCACCGGGAGGCGATCCAGCGGCTGGGACCCACACCCCTGCACCGCCGCAGCTTTCTCAGGTCGATCGGCACCAGTGCTGGAAATCCCCCAGCAGCTGCTGACTCACCCGGGTCCTGATGCCCAGCAGGATGCCGCCGAGCACCGAGCGGCCCGTGGCCTCCAGCACCTTGGGCGGGATCAGCTTCAGCAGGGTGGGGCGGCTCACGGTCACCGAGAGGCTGGCCTCACCGGTGAGGCCGCCGTCGGCCGCGGCCAGCCAGGAGCAGAGCCCGAGGCGGAAGTCCTCCACCAGCCCGAGTCCTTCGAGCTGGCAGTCGAGGGCCTCCAGCTCCAGCCGGCCATGGCGACGCACCACCTGCAGCTCCACCACCGGCTGGATCTTCAGCTGGAACACCCGCACCTGGCTCACGGTGTAGCGGTAGCGGCCGGGGCCGAGGGGTTCGAGCTGGGTGGGGTCGAGCAGGGCCTGCACGACCCGCTGCTCATCGTCGAGGTAGGCGGGCAGGCGATCCGCCTCGCTGGCCACCGGAAGGTCGAGTTGCTGGCTGGCGCTGAAGGCCAGGGACATGGCCTGCGGGCCGGCAGGCCATGATCCTACCGATCACCCCAGAGCGTCCCACCGCCATGCGTCTTGCCTTTCTCGGTCCCGTCGGCACCTACGGTGAGCAGGCGGCGCAGCGACTGGCGGCCCTCGAGGGCCTCGAGGCGGTGGACTTCGTGCCCCAGCAGGGCATCCGCGCCGTGATCCGGGCCCTGGCCGACGGCGACTGCGATCTGGCGGTGGTGCCGGTGGAGAACTCCGTCGAGGGGGGCGTCACAAGCTGCCTCGATGCCCTCTGGGAGCACCCCGACCTGGCGGTGGCCCGGGCCCTGGTGCTGCCCATCCGCCACGCCCTGGTGGGCAGCGGCCCCCTCGACGCCATCAGTGAGGTGCTCTCCCATCCCCAGGCCCTGGCCCAGTGCAGCCTGTGGCTGGGGGAACACCTGCCCCAGGCCCTGCAACTGCCCACCAGCTCCACCGCCGAGGCGGCCCGGCTGGTGCGGGGCAGCCGTTTCCGGGGCGCCATCGCCTCGCTGGAGGCGGCCGCCGAGCACGGCCTCGAGGTGCTGGCCCACCCGATCAACGATGTGCCGGGCAACTGCACCCGCTTCCTGCTGCTGCGTCGCGGCGAGCGCTCCCACCAGGGCCCCTACGCCAGCCTGGCGTTCTCGCTCCATTCCAACCAGCCCGGTGCCCTGCTGGAGTCGCTCGGCTGCTTCGCCGGCCAGGGGCTGAACATGAGCCGGATCGAATCCCGTCCCTCCAAGCGGGAGATGGGCGAATACATCTTCTTCGTCGATCTCGAGCTTCCCGAGGGGGCCGCTCCCCTGGACGGGGCGATCGCCGACCTCACCCCCCTCTGCGAGCACCTGGCCCTGTTCGGGGCCTATCCCCTCACCAACCTCGCCGCCGAGGAGAAGGCCGACTGAGTCAGCCCGGCCCGGGCACCGGTCCGCGGAAGACGCCGAACTGCATCAGCCCGTTGCGGAAGGCCCAGTCCATCAGCAGCAGCGTCGGGGTCTCCCGCAGCCCCTGGATCACGGCCCGGGGGCCCAGCCCCAGCACCGCCCCGGGGCGACGCACGCCTTCGAGGATCGAATCCACCCAGGAGGGCAGGGTGGCCACCGTCCAGTCGCCGGTGCTGATCGGCAGGCCCCGGTTCCAGGGGCTGGTTTCCAGATTCCGCTTCAGGGAGGGGATGCTGGCGAACTCCGGGTGCGCCCACTGGTCGAGCAGCTGGCGCATCACCCAGCGCTCCAGCCGGTTCATCGGGGCGACGCCCGGGTCGCGGCGGTTCCAGTCGGCCACCGCCAGAGCGCCACCGGGCCGGAGCACGCGCAGCATCTCATCGGCGTAGCGCTGCTTGTCGGGCATGTGGGGGCCGGCTTCGACGCTCCAGACCGCATCGAAGCCCGTGTCGGTGCCCCCGTCGGGCAGCTCCAGGGCCAGGGCATCCATCACGGCGAAGCGGCAGTTCGGCAGGTCGGCCGGTGTGAGCTCCCGGGCCCGGGCGATCTGGGCCGGGCTGATGCTGATGCCCAGCACCTCGAAGCCGTAGTCGCGGGCCAGGATGCGGGCGCTGCCGCCGATGCCGCAGCCCACATCCAGCACCCGGCTGCCGGGGGGCAGACGGTCGAGGCCGCTCCAGCGCACCAGCTCGTGGACGAAGGCGGCCTTGGCGGCGCGGAAATCCCGGCTACCCGGCGGATCGCCGTAGTGGCCCAGGTGCACGTGCTCGCCCCAGAGCCGCTCCAGCAGACGGTCGTCCGTCCAGCGGTCGTAGGCGGCGGCGACGCTGGCCGGCGACAGGTAGGCCCGGGAGCGGCGCTGCCACAGCAGGGCAGCCAGGAGGGTCGCCAGGGCACCCCCCGTCAGGAGGAGGGGCAGCAGGGCGCCGCCCGGAAGAAGACTCGGCATGGCTCAGGTCTCGCTGCTGCCGTCGCCGAGGGTGGAGAAGGTGTCCTTCAGGACCGTGCGGGCCGCCAGCTGGCGCCGGGTCTGGTCGAGCAGTTCGAATTCCTGGCGCAGCCGCTCACCGGTGTCGGTGATCTCGAGCAGGGCCTGCTGGTGGTCGGCCACCGGCCCGCCGAGATGGGCACCGATCCAGAAGGAGAGCTCCCGCGGCAGATCGGGCAGATCGGCGGGCAGCGAGGAAGGCTTGCCGATCAGCTTGCCGGTGAGATCGACCACGTCGCGCAGGGCCCGGGTCACGTCGCTGGTGAGGGTCTCGAGCTCCTCGTGGCTTTCGCTCACCGTGTCCTCGATCCAGCTGACCATGCCGACCCGGAACGGGGTGTCGCGCACGATGTCGAGCACCCGGAAGCGCTGCTGGCCCATGGTGACGATGTTGCTGCGGTCGTCGTCCTGAACCTGGCAGTGCAGGATCTCGGCACAGCAGCCCACTTCCGCCATCTTCTTGCTCTGGGGATCCCAGCGCACCACTCCGAAGCGCCTGTCCTCCGACATCGCCGTGCGCAGCATCATGCGGTAGCGCGGCTCGAAGATGTGGAGCGGCAGCACTTCCTGGGGGAAGAGCACCACATCGGGGAGGGGGAACAGGGGCAGCTCCCTGACGGCCAGATCAGTCACGGGAGCAGGATGCCGCTGGCGGCAGGGGGGAAGGGGCGATCGGAGGTCGGCAGCGAAAGGATCAACCAGGGCAACTCGGGATGTGTCGCGATCCTAGAGAGAGCGACCAGCCCGGCGAAGCCCCGTTGAGCCCATCGGCATCAGAGCTTGACTTCGATGTCCACACCGCTCGGCAGGTCGAGCTTCATCAGGGCGTCGATGGTCTTGGAACTGGGGCTGTAGATATCGATGATGCGGCGATGGGTGCGGGTCTCGAAGTGCTCACGGGAATCCTTGTCGACGTGAGGCGAGCGCAGCACGCAGTAGATCTTGCGCTTGGTGGGCAGGGGGATGGGACCGATGGCCGTGGCAGCGGTGTGATCGGCGGTTTCGATGATCTTTTCGCAGGACAGATCCAGCATGCGGCGATCGAAGGCCTTCAGGCGGATGCGGATCTTCTGCTGGGGGATGGAGGCGGTCATCGGAGGGAAAACGCGGGCGAAGGGCGGCCGTAGGCCGTGGAAACGGGTTGTCGAGGTGCGGACGGAACCGACGGTTCCGGAAGGGGGAGTCCCACCGTGGTGAGACTCCCCCGAAAAGGCTAGATCAGCCTCACAGAACGATCTTGGACACCACGCCGGCACCGATGGTGCGGCCGCCTTCGCGGATGGCGAAGCGCATGCCCTGCTCGATGGCGACCGGGCAGATCAGCTCGGCGGACATCTTGATGCGGTCGCCGGGCATCACCATTTCCACGTTGGTGCCGTCGTCAGCGGTGAAGGCCGTGATCTGGCCGGTCACGTCGGTGGTGCGGATGTAGAACTGCGGGCGGTAGCCGGCGAAGAAGGGGGTGTGGCGGCCGCCTTCTTCCTTCTTGAGCACGTAGACCTCACCCTCGAACTTGGTGTGGGGCTTGATGGAGTTGGGCTTCACCAGCACCATGCCGCGCTCGATGTCCTCCTTCTGGATGCCGCGCAGCAGCAGGCCGACGTTGTCGCCCGCCATGCCCTCGTCGAGCAGCTTGCGGAACATCTCCACGCCGGTGACGGTGGTTTCCCGGGTGTCGCGGATGCCGACGATCTGGACGGTCTCGCCCACCTTCACCTTGCCGCGCTCGATACGACCGGTGGCGACAGTGCCCCGACCGGTGATCGAGAAGACGTCTTCGACGGCCATCAGGAAGGGCTTGTCGATCTCACGCTCGGGCTCGGGGATGGACTCGTCGACCGCATCCATGAGGTCGAGGATCTTGTCGACCCACTCATCCTCACCGCGCACGGCCTTCTTGCCACCCTGGATGTACTCGAGGGCCTTGAGGGCGGAGCCGGCGATCACGGGGATGTCGTCGCCGGGGAAGTCGTAGCTGCTCAGCAGCTCACGCATCTCCAGTTCGACGAGCTCGAGGATCTCCTCGTCGTCGACCATGTCCTTCTTGTTGAGGAACACCACCAGGGCGGGCACGCCCACCTGCTTGGCCAGCAGGATGTGCTCCTTGGTCTGGGCCATGGGGCCGTCGGTGGCGGCCACCACCAGGATGGCGCCGTCCATCTGGGCGGCACCGGTGATCATGTTCTTGACGTAGTCCGCGTGGCCGGGGCAGTCCACGTGGGCGTAGTGACGGTTCTCGGTCTCGTACTCGACGTGGGCCGTGTTGATGGTGATCCCCCGCTCCTTCTCTTCAGGGGCGCCATCGATCTCGTCGTAGGCCTGGGCCTTGGCCATGCCCTGGGACGCCAGCACGTTGGTGATGGCGGCGGTGAGGGTGGTCTTGCCGTGGTCAACGTGACCGATGGTGCCGATGTTGACGTGAGGCTTGTTCCTCTCAAACTTCTCGCGTGCCATGGAAGGAAAGAATCGGGGGGGTGGGTTGGATGGAAAGAAAGATCAGGAATTGCCCTGATTCTTGGAAATGATGGCTTCCGCCACATTGCGAGGAACTTCCTCGTAATGGCTGAACTCCATCGAGAAAATACCCCGACCCTGGGTCATGGATCGGAGCTGGGTGGCGTAGCCGAACATCTCGGCCAGAGGCACCTTGGACTGGACTTTGGACTGTCCGTTGTCGACGGACTGTCCTTCGACCTGGCCGCGGCGAGAGGAAAGGTCGCCGATGACCGAACCGAGGTAATCCTCGGGGACCTCGACCTCAACCTTCATCATCGGCTCAAGAAGTACGGGATTGCACTTCTTGACGCCGTCCTTGAAGGCCAAGGAACCGGCGATCTTGAACGCCATCTCCGAAGAGTCGACGTCGTGATAGGAGCCGTCCACCATGGTGACCCGGACATCGATCATGGGGAAACCGGCAATCACACCGGACTGGCAGGTTTCCTTCATGCCGGCTTCCGCCGGACCGATGTACTCCTTGGGAACGATGCCGCCAACAATCTTGTTGACGAACTCGAACCCTGAACCCGGCTCGCCGGGCTGCATTTCGATCACCACGTGGCCGTACTGGCCCTTGCCTCCCGTCTGGCGGGCGAACTTGCCCTCACCCTTGGCGCTGCCGCGGATGGTTTCCCGGTAGGACACCTGGGGGGCACCGATGTTGGCCTCGACCTTGAACTCCCGCAGCATGCGGTCGACCAGGATCTCCAGGTGCAGTTCGCCCATGCCGGCGATCACGGTCTGGTTGGTTTCCGGATCGGTGGAGACCCGGAAGGTGGGGTCTTCCTCGGAGAGGGACTGCAGCGCCTTGCCGAGTTTCTCCATGTCGCCCTTGGTCTTGGGCTCCACGGCCACGGAGATCACCGGTTCGGGGATGAACAGGGATTCCAGAATGATCGGATCGGAGTCGACGCAGAGGGTGTCGCCCGTGGTGGTGTCCTTGAGGCCAAGAACGGCGCCCAGGTCACCGGCCCGGAGCTCGTCGACTTCTTCGCGCTCGTCGGCCTTGAGCAGGATCAGGCGGGAGATGCGCTCTTTCTTGTCCTTGGTGGAGTTGAGCACGTAGCTGCCCTTCTGCAGCACGCCGCTGTACATGCGGACGAAGGTGAGCTTGCCGTAGGGGTCGGCCATCACCTTGAAGGCCAGGGCACTGAAGGGAGCGCTGTCGTCGCAGGCACGGGTGGCTTCGCTGCCGTCGGCCAGCAGGCCATGGATCGGCGGCACATCGACGGGGGCGGGCAGGTAGTCGACAACCGCATCGAGCACCAGCTGGACGCCCTTGTTCTTGAAGGCGGAGCCGCAGAGGATCGGGACCATGCCGTGATGCAGCACCCCGAGGCGGATGCCACGCATCAGCTGCTCCTGGGTGAGCTCTCCGTTCTCAAGGAAGGATTCGATCAGCTCTTCGTCGGTTTCGGCCACCGACTCCATCAGCTTCTGGCGCCACTCCGCAGCCTCGTCCTGCATGTCGGCGGGGATCTCCTCTTCGAGGATGTCGGTGCCGAGGTCATTGGTGTAGATGATCGCCTTGTTGCGCACCAGGTCGATGATGCCCTTGAGGTCGCCCTCGGCACCGATCGGCAGCTGGATCGGCACGGCGTTGGCCTTGAGGCGATCCTTGATCTGGTCGTAGACCTTCAGGAAGTTGGCGCCGGTCCGGTCCATCTTGTTGACGAACACGATCCGGGGCACGTTGTAGCGATCGGCCTGGCGCCAGACGGTCTCCGACTGGGGCTGGACGCCGCCCACGGCACAGAACACGGCGACCACACCATCGAGGACGCGCATCGAGCGCTCCACCTCGATCGTGAAATCGACGTGGCCAGGGGTGTCGATGATGTTGATCCGGTTGTCCTTCCAGCTGGTGGAGATGGCGGCGGCGGTGATGGTGATCCCCCGCTCGCGTTCCTGCTCCATCCAGTCGGTGACGGCGGCGCCATCGTGCACCTCGCCCATCTTGTGGACCACGCCGGAATAAAACAGAATCCGTTCGGTCGTGGTGGTCTTGCCCGCGTCAATGTGAGCGGCGATACCGATATTTCTGACGCGTTCCAGGGGGTAGGCGCGGGCCACGGGAAAGTTCTCCGGGGGTGGGTCGACGAAAAGCGGGCGTAACTCTACAGACCGGTGATGGCTCAGGTCTGGGGGAACCGGATCAGCCCAGGCATCCGGTTCCCGGGGTCGCTCAGTAGCGGTAGTGGGCGAAAGCCTTGTTGGCCTCGGCCATCTTGTGGGTTTCCTCCCGCTTGCGGACGGCACTGCCGGCCTCGTTGGCCGCGTCCATCAGCTCGCCGGCCAGTTTCTGGGCCATGCTCCGGCCGTTGCGGGCGCGGGAGAAGTTGACCAGCCAGCGCAGCGCCATGGCGGTGCCCCGCTCCTGACGCACTTCCATCGGCACCTGATAGGTGGCGCCGCCGACCCGACGGGCCCGGACCTCCACCAGGGGGGTGGCATTGCGGACCGCCGTCTCGAAAAGGTCGAGGGGATCGGCGCCGGTGCGCTCGTTGATCAGGGTGAAGGCATCGGAAAGGATGCGCTGGGCCGTGGACTTCTTGCCGTGCTTCATCAGCCGGGCCACGATCATCGAGGCCAGACGGCTGTTGAACTGGGGATCCGGGAGAACCGGGCGCTTCTCGGCGGCGTTGCGGCGGGACATGGAACGGAGGGAGAAAAAGCAGGAGGAGGGAGTCGGCCGCGGAGAGCCGGTGGCGCGAAGGCTCAGGCCTTCGGTGTCTTGGCGCCGTACTTGGAGCGGGACTGACGCCGGTCCTTGACCCCGGAGGTGTCGAGGGTGCCGCGGATGATGTGATACCGGACACCGGGCAGATCCTTGACGCGGCCGCCGCGGATCAGAACCACCGAGTGCTCCTGAAGGTTGTGGCCGATGCCGGGGATGTAGGCCGTCACCTCGAAGCCGGAGGTGAGGCGCACGCGGGCCACCTTCCTCAGCGCCGAGTTGGGCTTCTTCGGGGTGGAGGTGTACACCCGGGTGCAGACGCCACGCCGTTCGGGGCAGGCGCGCAGGGCGGGCGACTTCGTCTTGCGGGTGAGACGCTGCCGCTCGGTGCGGATCAGCTGCTGAATAGTGGGCATCGAGGGCCGGGTGCTGCTCGGTGGGGACTTCTGGGTGGACAGGTCGGACGTCCGACCGTATCGACAATCCGACACCTTACTTCGTCGTCGTCCCGCTCAGTTCTCACGGCTGAAGGCGGCGCCGCAGGCGCAGCTGCGCACCCCCGGTCCGGAGCGCACCAGGAACCCGCCGCCGCTGAGGTCGCCCCGGTAGTCGAGCTGGAGGCCCTGAAGCAGGGGCAGCTGGTCGCCGGGGGAATAGAGGGTGATGCCGTCGGCCCGGGCCACGGGGGTGCCGGACAGGTGGCCGGGGCGCAGGCGGATGGCCCAGGCCTCACAGGCGCCCTCCAGCAGCTCCAGGTGCATCAGCCCGGGGGTGCCCGCCACGGCCGCCTGCCGGCAGAGCTCGGCGGCGGCGGCGGCGGTGAGACGGAGGCTGTGGCCCCTGGGCACGGCGAGGCGGCGAATGGGGTGAGTCTGCCAGTGGGGGAGATCTGCCCAGGCCATCAGTCCGTCAAGGCCATCAGTCGGCCAGCGGCCGGCCGGCCGGCCCCAGGCTCGTGGCCGCTCCCCCGCCCCCGATGGGCACCAGGCCCAGGCCGTTGTGCACGGAGCCGGCCACGCCGCGCCCCTTGACCCGGTGGCTGCCGCCCATCACCAGGCCCGTGGAACTGCCCCCGTCGAGGTTGAGGGCATCCACCAGCCCCAACTGCTGCAGCAGCCAGGCGGTTTCGGAGAGGGTGGGCCCGGCGCCCCCCCCGGCGCCCTCCAGGGTCACCAGCCACAGCAGGGTGCCGTCGCTGCCCACCACGGTGCGGGGCGCCCCCTGGCGCAGGAAGGCGGCCCCGAATCCCTCGGCGCCGCCGTTGAGCACGATGCGGCCGTTCTGGAGCAGCAGCGGTCCGCCCCCCATCACGGAGGAGGCATTGCCCACCGGATCGCTCGGCCGGCTCTCGATCCGCAGCCGATCCCCCTCGCCCCAGGGCAGGTCGGCCCCGCCGCGGGCCACCACCAGGGTGTCCTCCGTCCGCAGCGGCACCCCGGCCGCCAGCTCGGCGCTTCCGATCCGGCGCTGCACCGAGCCGCCGCTCAGCAGCAGGCCCGTCTCCGAGCCGGTCAGGGCCTGGTAGAGCCGGCCCCACTCGCCCGTGTAGCGGCTCAGGCCCCGCTGGGCCAGGCCGCTGTTCACGGTCAGCAGTGGCAGGCGCTGGCCGCGGTCATCGCTGATCCATTCCTCCAGCCGCAGGCGGCCGAAGCGGGGCAGGCTGCGGGGTTCCCAGCCCACCACGCCGCGGTTGAGGATCGGCCCGGACAGCCAGCGGCCCTGGTCCCGCAGGGCGCCGAGGGGAAGCCGGCGCACCCGGTTGAAGAAGCCGCCGTTGATCGCCACCAGGGCGTCCTGGCGCTGGGCCAGGGCCGTCAGGGAGCTGAGCCCCGCCATGCCGTCGGGGCGGCTGAGGGTGCGCAGCTCCAGGGGACCGCTGCGCGGATCGATCCGGACGGCGTTGACCAGGAACCGGCTGCCGCCCACGTTGCGCACCTGCTGGTCCCAGCGCAGCTGGGACCCCAGCATCGCCAGCAGCCGCGGATCGATCGGCGCCGGTGCCTCCGGCGCCGTGCCGACGCTGCCGGCGCCCTGGGGCAGGTCGATCACCACCCGGGCCGGATCCCCCAGGGTGAACGTGCGCAGGGGCGCGGCAGCACCGGGCACCGCCAGGGTCAGGTCCGTCCCGTCGCTGCCGCTGCGCAGGCCCCGGGCGGTGAGCAGGGCCAGCTGGTCGGGCCGGCTCAGCAGGGACAGCTGCAGGCCGCCCTCGCTGCTGCGCACCAGGGTGGGGCCATCGAGGTCGAGCACCACCCGCCGGACACCGGCCTGCTCCGAGCTGCGCACCTGGAGCAGCCGGGGCGCCGGCAGGCGCAGATCCAGCCGCTCGCCGCGGCGCTCCACCGTCACGCCCACGTCCAGCAGGAGGGCGGCCACGTCGACGGCCACCTCGTCCGCCAGCGAGCGCTGCTGCGCCGGTGGCACCAGCAGCTCCCGGCCGAACCATTCCAGGGCCAGGGCGCCATCGGGCCGGGAACGGCTGCTGAAGCCCAGCTGGCCTTCGAGCACCTCCAGTGGCAGCCACAGGGCCACCGGCCGGCGCGGGTCATCGCCGCTCCAGCGCCAGGCAGCCTGCTGGCTGCGGCCGTTGAGCGTCAGCCCGGTGCCGCCGACCTCCGCGGCGGAGCCCGCGCGCATCGGCACGGGCCGGCTTGGACGCGGGGCCGCCGGTTCCGGCAGGGGCGGCGGCATGGGCGGCGGCGGTGCCGCCCTGGTGACCGGGTGAGCTCCGATCAGGGCCAGCAGGGCCAGGGTGATCGGGAGAGTCCTGGCCATCGACGACGTCCTGCCTCTTGAGGCATAAATCCTGCCCCTTGAGGCAAAAAGTTAGTCCCATCGCTCCGGGGAAGGGCGGCTGCCTAGGATCGATGGCTCGCCCTGTCGTCGCGGACACGGCTGCTGCACGGGTGACACGGCAGCTCCTCGGCAGACCCTTCCTGCCGGCTTCTTTAGGCTTGTTGTTTTCAAGCCATCTCCAGCTCCGTTTCAGCAGCACCAACCCGGCCTATGTCCTCCTCCGTTCCGCTCTGGCCCCATCGCGACAGCTCGTCCCCAGGCCCTGGAGAAACGGACGCGTGCGGCGTGGGCTTCCTGGCCCACCTCGATGGGGTGGCCAACCACTGGGTTCTCCAGCAGGCCCTGCGGGGCCTCCGCTGCATGGAGCACCGGGGCGGCTGCGGCGGCGATGGTGATTCCGGCGACGGCGCCGGCCTGCTGACCGCCATCCCCTGGAGCTACCTGGAGGCTGTCTGGCCGGCGGCGGCCGCCTCCACGGCGATCGTGCGGGGACTGGGGATGCTGTTCCTGCCGGCGGATCCCGACCGCCGCGACCAGGCCCGCCGGATCTGCGACGAGGAGGCCGAACGCCTCGGTCTCCTCAGCCTCGGCTGGCGGCAGGTCCCCGTGGTTCCCGAGGTGCTCGGTCCCCTGGCGCGGGAGAACGCCCCGGCCATCGAGCAGTGGCTGCTGGCCGCCCCCGATGCGGTGCCCGGCGTCATGGCCGATGTCGACGCCCTCGAATCCCTGCTGTTCCGGCTGCGGCGCCGCGCCGTCGACCGGGTGCGGGAGGTGTGGGGGGCCGACACCACCGACCTCTATTTCGCCTCGATCAGCGCCCGCACCGTCGTCTACAAGGGCATGGTGCGCTCGGAGGTGCTCGACGCCTTCTACACCGACCTCCGGGACGAGCGCTTCAGCGTCGCCTTTGCGGTGTACCACCGCCGCTTCAGCACCAACACCCTGCCCCGCTGGCCCCTGGCCCAGCCGATGCGGCTGCTGGGCCACAACGGTGAGATCAACACCCTGCTGGGCAACATCAACTGGGCCCGGGCCGCCGAATCCCACCTCGAGGCCGTCTGGGGCGATGCCGCCCGGGATCTGCGGCCCCTGGTCAACGCCGCCTTCAGCGATTCGGCCAACCTCGACGCCACCCTCGAGCTGATGGTGCGCAGCGGCCGGCCGATCACCGACAGCCTGCTGACCCTGGTGCCGGAGGCCTTCCGCGACCAGCCCGAACTCGACGAACGGCCGGCGATCAAGGCCTTCTACGAATACAGCGCCTGCCTGCAGGAGCCCTGGGACGGTCCGGCCCTGCTGGTCTTCAGCGACGGCCGCATGGTGGGGGCCACCCTCGACCGCAATGGCCTGCGGCCGGCCCGCTACTGCATCACCAGCGACGGCTACGTGGTGATGGGCTCGGAAACGGGCGTGGTCGAACTGGAGGAATCCCGGATCATCGAAAAGGGGCGCCTCGGCCCCGGCCAGATGCTGGCCGTCGACCTGGAGCAGCACCGGCTGCTGCGCAACTGGGATGTGAAGGAGGAGACGGCGGCGCGCCTCCCCTACGCCGGCTGGCTGCTCGACCATCGCCGCAGCCTGTCGCCCGGCGTCTGGGAGCAGGAACGCACCCGGGGCGAACTGGAGCTTCTCCAGCAGCAGACCGCCTTCGGCTTCACCGCCGAGGACCTGGATCTGGTGATCGAGGACATGGCCGGCCAGGGCAAGGAGCCCACCTACTGCATGGGGGACGACATCCCCCTGGCGGTGCTCTCCGCCAAGCCCCACCTTCTTTACGACTACTTCAAGCAGCGCTTCGCCCAGGTCACCAACCCCCCCATCGACCCGCTGCGCGAGAAGCTGGTCATGAGCCTGGAGATGCACCTGGGTCGGCGCGGTTCCGCCCTGCGGCCCGATGCCTCCGGCGCCGCCGTGCTGCACCTCACCACCCCGGTGCTCAACGAGGCTGAACTGGAGGATCTCGGCTCCCACGGCCTCGGTCTCACCACCCTCTCCACGCTCCTGACGGTGTCCAGCGGACCCGACGGGCTGGAGCAGGCGCTGCATCGGCTCTGCTTCGAGGCGGAGGCCGCCGTGCGCAGCGGCTCCCAGATCCTGGTCCTTTCCGACCGGGCCGATGGCGGCATCAGCGCGGGCACCACGGCCATCCCTCCCCTGCTGGGGGTGGGGGCCGTGCACCACCATCTGCTGCGGCTCGGCCTGCGCCTGCAGTGCTCCCTGGTGGTGGACACCGCCCAGTGCTGGAGCACCCACCACCTCGCCTGCCTGATCGGCTACGGCGCCAGCGCGGTCTGCCCGTGGCTCACCTGGGAGACCACCCGCCACTGGCTGGCCCATCCCCGCACCCAGTCGATGATCGAGCGGGGCAAGCTCCCCCGCCTCGATGCCGACACGGCCCAGGCCAACGTGCGCAAGGCCATGGAGGAGGGGCTGCGCAAGATCCTCTCCAAGATCGGCATCTCGCTGCTGGCCAGCTACCACGGCGCCCAGATCTTCGAGGCCATCGGCATCGGCGCCGATCTGATCGATCTGGCCTTCACCGGCACCACCAGCCGCGTCTCCGGCCTCAGCCTGCAGGATCTGGCCAGCGAAACCCTGGCCTTCCACGCCAAGGCCTACCCGGAGCTGAACCGCACCAAGCTGGAGTTCATGGGCTTCGTGCAGTACCGCACCGGCGGGGAGTTCCACCTCAACAACCCGGACATGTCCAAGGCCCTGCACGCCGCCGTGGCGGCGGGCCCCGGCTACGACCACTTCACCACCTACCGCACCCTGCTGGAGAACCGCCCGGTCACGGCGCTGCGGGATCTGCTTGAGCTGCGCCCGGCCCCGACGCCCCTGCCGATCGAGCAGGTGGAGAGCGTCGAAAGCATCTGCAGCCGCTTCTGCACCGGCGGCATGAGCCTGGGGGCCCTCTCCAGGGAGGCCCACGAGGTGCTGGCGGTGGCGATGAACCGCATCGGCGGCAAGAGCAACTGCGGCGAGGGCGGCGAGGACCCGGCCCGCTACCACCCCCTCCACGACGTCGACGGTGAGGGCCATTCGCCCACCCTCCCCACCCTGCGCGGTCTCCGCAACGGTGACAGCGCCTGTTCCGCCATCAAGCAGATCGCTTCGGGTCGCTTCGGCGTCACCCCGGCCTACCTGCGCAGCGGCCAGCAGCTGGAGATCAAGGTGGCCCAGGGCGCCAAGCCCGGCGAGGGCGGCCAGCTGCCCGGCCCCAAGGTGGACACCTACATCGCCTGGCTGCGCAACAGCAAGCCCGGCGTGGCGCTGATCTCACCGCCGCCGCACCACGACATCTATTCGATCGAGGACCTGGCCCAGCTGATCCATGACCTGCACCAGGTGAACCCCGCCGCCCGGGTCTCGGTGAAGCTGGTGGCCGAGATCGGCATCGGCACGATCGCCGCCGGTGTGGCCAAGGCCAATGCCGACGTGATCCAGATCTCCGGCCATGACGGCGGCACCGGAGCCTCGCCGCTGAGTTCGATCAAGCATGCCGGCAGCCCCTGGGAGCTGGGGCTCACGGAGGTGCACCGCAGCCTGCTGGAGAACGGCCTGCGGGACCGGGTGCTGCTGCGGGCCGACGGCGGCCTCAAGAGCGGCTGGGACGTGCTGATCGCCGCCCTGCTGGGGGCCGAGGAATTCGGCTTCGGCTCGGTGGCCATGATCGCCGAGGGCTGCATCATGGCCCGCGTCTGCCACACCAACAACTGCCCGGTGGGAGTCGCCACCCAGAAGGAGGCCCTGCGCAAGCGCTTCACCGGCCTGCCCGAGCACGTCGTCAACTTCTTCGTCTTCGTGGCCGAGGAGGTGCGCCAGCTGCTGAGCGTGCTGGGCGTGGCCAGGCTCGAGGATCTGATCGGCCGCACCGATCTGCTGGCGCCCCGCGCCATCGGTCTCACCAAGACCAGCGCCCTGGATCTCTCCTGCCTGCTGGATCCGATCCCCGCCGCCGCCGACCGCGCCTGGCTGCGCCACGACGACGAGGCCCACGGCAATGGTCCGGTGCTCGAGGACGGGCTGCTTGCCGACCCGGAGGTGCGCGCGGCGATCGAGAGCCACGGGCAGGTGGCGCGCCAGCTGGCGATCGTCAACACCGACCGCAGCGTGGGGGCCCGACTCTCCGGAGAGATCGCTGCTTTGCACGGCAACACCGGCTTCCAGGGGGGCCTCGCCCTCACCTTCCACGGCGCCGCCGGCCAGAGCTTCGGCGCCTTCGTGCTCCAGGGCATGGACCTGCGCCTGGTGGGCGAGGCCAACGACTACGTCGGCAAGGGCCTCAACGGCGGTCGCATCACCGTGGTGCCCCCGGCCGCGGTCCGTGACCCCGGTGACCAGGTGATCCTCGGCAACACCTGCCTCTACGGCGCCACGGGCGGGGAGCTGTTCGCCCTCGGTCGGGCCGGTGAGCGCTTTGCCGTGCGCAACAGCGGCGCCCGCACCGTGGTGGAGGGCGTCGGTGACCACTGCTGCGAGTACATGACCGGCGGCGTGGTGGTGGTGCTGGGCAGCACTGGCCGCAACGTGGCCGCCGGCATGACCGGCGGTGTGGCCTTCCTGCTCGACGAAACCGGAGGCCTGGCGGCCCGGCTCAATCCCGAGTCGGTGGCGCTGGTGCCCCTCACCACCCCCGAGCAGGAGGGGCTGCTGCTGCCGTTGCTGGAGGCCCATCTCCAGGCCACCGGCAGCGCCAGGGCGGCGGCGATCCTGGCCGACTGGCCCACCTGGAAGACTCGCTTCCGGGTGCTGGTGCCCCCCAGCGAGACGGCCACGGTGGGTCTGGCCCAGCGGGAGGCCGTGGCGGCCTGAGCGGGTCTGGCGCTCAGGCTCAGAAGTCGTCGTAGACCTTCTGGAAGGCCGCGAAGGTGTCGTCGTTGTTCATGCCGGCCACGGCGATCGACGCGGCACCCAGGTGGGTGCTGCAGCTGATCGACAGGGCCATCGGCAGGCTGGCGTGGTCGGCGTACACCGAGCGGCTCTTGCCGGTGCCGACCACCTGGACGTCCTCGCTGAAGCCGTTCTTGCTCGCCACCTTCTTGGCGGTGTCCACGCAGGCCATCAGGTCGTTCACGCCCAGCACCACGTCCGAGTAGACGTGCGGCACCGCCAGGGCCGGCTCAGCCGGTGCAAGCAGGGCCAGCAGCAGGCCGAAGGAGGCGAGTTTGCTCATGACCGGACCGTGGGGCTGCGGGATTCTCATCCTGCCCCGGAGTCCGGTTCGGCTCAGCGCGGATGCTCCTGCATCAGGCGGCGCACCTCGCCGGCGTGGTAGCTGCTGCGGGTGAGCGGACTGCTCACCACCTGGAGGAAGCCGAGGTCGCCTTCCCCGTGACGGCGGAAGCTCTCGAACACCTCCGGCGACGCGAAGCGCTGGACCGGCAGATGTTTCGGGCCGGGGGAGAGGTACTGGCCGATGGTGACGATGTCGACGGCGTGGGCACGCAGATCGGTCATCACGGCGCGGACCTCGTCGTCGCTTTCGCCCAGGCCCACCATCAGCCCTGACTTGGTGTAAGTGCGCGGCCAGCCCTCCCGTACCCGGCGCAGCAGTTCCAGCGAGCGCTCGTAGACCCCCTGGGGCCGCACCTGCCGGTAGAGCCGGGGCACGGTCTCGATGTTGTGGTTGAGCACCTCCGGCGCCGCCGCCATCACCGACGCCAGGGCCTCCCAGGCGCCGCACAGATCGGGCAGCAGGATCTCGATCGTGGTGAAGGGGGACGTGCGGCGCACGGCCTCGATGCAGGCCACGAACTGGCTGGCGCCGCCGTCGGCCAGGTCGTCCCGGTTGACCGAGGTGATCACCACATGGCTCAGGCCCATGCGTCGCACCGCCTCCCCGAGGCGCTCGGGCTCGGTGGGGTCCAGCGCCCGCACGCTGCGGTCGAAGTCGATGTCGCAGTAGGGGCAGGCCCGGGTGCAGCCCGGCCCCATGATCAGGAAGGTGGCGGTGCCGCCGGCGAAACACTCGCCGATGTTCGGGCAGCTGGCCTCCTGGCAGACCGTGTTGAGCTTGAGGTCGACCAGCAGATCAGCCACCGCCCCGATCCGCTCCCGCTGCGGCGCCTTGACCCTCAGCCAGGGCGGCTTGGCGGGGGCGGGCCGGGGGTCGCTGACGGTCACGGGCATCGCTGGGCTGTGCGGACTGTAGGGACGCCGGTCACGGTGGCCGGTCGCCGCGGGCCATCCCCTAAAGTCTGGCCATCGGGATGTGGCGCAGCTTGGTAGCGCACTTCGTTCGGGACGAAGGGGCCGCAGGTTCGAATCCTGTCATCCCGATTTTTTTCTTCTGACTCTCAGGCCAGAGCGGCTCCCGGATAGCCCCGCGGGGTGACCATGCGGCCGTCCTGGACACGGGTGGAGCTGTTGCCCACCAGCACTAGGGTGAGCATGTCCACCTGGTCCTCGGGCAGGGTGCCCAGGGTGTGGAGGCTGAGCGCCTCTTCGGCGCGCCCCAGCTGGCGGGCCAGAAGCACCGGCGTGCTGGCCGGCCGGCCCTCCCCCAGCAGTTCGATGGCGCGCCCAAGCTGCCACGGCCTGCCGAGGGAGCGGGGGTTGTAGAGGGCCACGACGAAATCGCCGCTGGCGGCACCCTTCAGCCGCCGTTCGATCACCTCCCAGGGGGTGAGGCGGTCGCTGAGGCTGATGGTGCAGAAGTCGTGCATCAGCGGGGCACCGGCCCGGGCGGCGGCCAGCTGCAGGGCCGAGAGCCCCGGATGCACCGTGAAGGCAGGACGGTCGAGGACCGGCAGCTGCAGCCAGAGCTCCAGGGCCAGGCCCGCCATGCCGTAGATGCCGCTGTCCCCGGAGGAGATCAGGGCCACGTCGAGGCCCTGGCGGGCCAGGTCGAGGGCCTCGGCGCAGCGGGCCCGCTCCTCCGTCAGACGGCCTTCGCGGCGCAGCTGGTCGGGGCGCCGCAGGGGTTCCAGCAGATCGAGGTAGAGCCCGTAGCCCACCCACACCGTCGTGGAGGCCAGGGCCCGGCGGGCATCGCCGCTGAGCAGATCGATCGGGCCCGGACCGCTGCCCACCAGATGCAGGCTGCCCCGCTGCGGGGCCCACTGGCGATCGGCCAGGGCCACCGCCAGGGTGGCGGCACCCCGCTCCCCGCTGGCGGCCCGCCCGATCCGCTTCTCCACCAGCAGCCGGGGCGCGGTTCCGTCCTGGTCCGTCCCGGCCAGCTCCGTCAGCGGCCGGCCCGCCTCCCCTGCCGCCTGCAGGGCGGCGGCTTCGGCCACGCTGGGCGTGCCCATCTCCCGCGCCACCGCCTCCGAGGGATGGGGCACGGCGACCGCCGCCAGGGTGGCGGCGTCATAAAGGCGCAGGGGCCAGCCGTGCTGCGCCGCCAGGGCCAGCAGGGCGGGCTCATCCCCCTTGCGATCGATGCTTCCCAGGCCCGCCACGGCCTCCCGGGCCAGTCCCTGCTGCTCCAGGCCTTCCGCCACCAGCCGTTCCAGCACGGGCAGGCTCGTGTCCCGCTCGCAGCCGATGCCCAGCCAGAGGCTGGGGGGATGCCAGCGGCAGCCCGCGCCGCTGCGGGGCCCGATCACCAGGGCCGCCCTGCCTTGCTGGCTGCTCTCGTCCTGGCTGCCGTCGTCGTCGCCGCTGACGTTGGCCTCCAGCTCCTGCCACAGCGTGCTGCCCCCCTCCTGGCGCAGGAAGGGGCGGCGACCGCCGGCCGCCTCCACCATCAGCTCTCTCCAGTCGCCGGTGCCGAGGCGCCAGCCCCAGGCCTGGCCGAAGGCATCCAGGGGCAGCCGGCCCAGGCCGGCGCCGGCACCGGTGAGCACGGCCTGGCCACCGACCAGGGCGGCGATCTCCTCGGCGAGGCGGTCGCCGCCGGCGCCATGGCCCCCCAGCAGGGGCACCACGAAGCGGCCCCTGGGGTCCACCACCAGTACGGCCGGATCGCTCTGCTTGTCACCGATCAGGGGGGCGATCAGCCGGGTCACCAGTCCGCAGGCCCCGACGGCCACCACCGCGTCAGCGCTCCCCCAGTGCCGCGCCAGCCAGGGGGCGGAGGCCTCCTCCTCCGGGCCCCGCACCACGGCCAGCAGACCGGCCTGGCGCAGCCGCTGCAGCATCGCTGCGGCCGTCGGGCCGAAGCCGAGGCCGATGTGTCGCCGCGTCGTGTCGCTCAAGGCGTCACCCCCCCGTCGAGGGCGGCCAGGTCCTGGCTGTCCGGGGAGTCCTCTGGGCCGGTCTCCACGCTGCCATCCGCTGCCCTGTCAGCTGCTGGGATGCCGTCCGCCATCGGGCTTCCCTGCGGGGCCGGCACCTCCGCCTGGCCCGGGAGTCCCGGGTCGCTGTCCGGGCCCCCAGCCTCACCGGCCATGGCCAGCGGCGGCAGCGGCTCGGGCTGCGGCTCCTGCGGCGGCGCCGGTTCCGGCATCGCCGTGGCCTCCGGCTCCAGGGTCCCTTCGGATTCCGCCGCCTGCTCCGGCTCTGGCTCCGCCTCCGGCTCAGGGGCGGCCGGCGGCGGGGCCTCGCCCAGCAGGATGGCCAGCTCCGAGGCGGTGAGCCGCCCCTTCTGCCAGCGGGGCGGTTCGGCGCCGGGCTCCAGGATCACCTCACCCACCAGGCTGTTGAAGGGAGGGTTGAGGGGCTCGCCCAGGCCATCGAGCAGGTCGAGCTGGACCGCATTGCTGCCGGTGCGCCAGCCCTCCAGCCACAGGGGCGTCTGGCGATCCACCAGGAAGCTGTCCCCGTTGATGCTGACCCGCAGCCGCCAGCTGGCATCGCCGCTGCGCAGGTTCTGCAGCGGGGCCTCCAGCAGCAGCCAGTCGAGCAGCAGCGGTGTGCCGGCCGCCGTGCCGCGGGGGCTGACGGCGATCAGCTGGGGGCTGCCCGGGGCGGGTTGGCCGAGGGTATTGGCCGCGACCCTGTGCAGCCGGATCTGGCGCTGGGCACCGGGGTCCTTCACCGCTTCACCCCAGGGCCTGGCGGCGTAGACCGTGAGCCGATGGCTGCCGGGTTCCAGCGGCCGCATCGTGGTGGAGGTGGCGGTCAGCGGCAGGGGGTCATCCCCATCCAGCTGCACCACCAGGTGGGGGCCGAGGCCGAGGGGGCCGGCATCCACCAGGGGCCAGTCCTCCACCCGCAGCTTCAGGGTCCAGGGACCGGCCGGCAGCAGGGCGCCATCGGCGGGCGAGACAATCTCCACCCGGGGGCGCCGCGTCTCCAGGGCCTCCTGCAGCTGCTGCACCGCCAGGGGCGGGGCCACCTCCTGCTGGCTGGAACGTCCCATGGCGGGTGTGGCCGGGGCCGCGGCGCTCGGGCGGCGGCCCGGCAGGGAGAAGGCGAGGGCGGCCGGGGGGGCCAGGGTGAACACCAGCAGCAGGGCGGCCGCCAGCAGGCCGGCTCGGCAGACGTACCTACGGACCGACCGTCCCGCGGCTCCACGCCCCTCTCCCCTGTCGCCCACGCGCGCTCCGTCATTCGTGGAGCCATTCTGCTTCGGGGGCCGAAGAGGGGTAATCGGCTGTTGAAATCGCTGCAAAATGCAGCAAGGGGTTATAGAAACCCCGCAGTTTTCCTGATTGTTACGTTGTTGACAACATGTCGCCAGACCGCAGTCGCAGCCTTGGAACCGCCGGGATTAAACCTTTGTAACTGGCGGCCGATTCGCCTTGTTTTCGACCCCTATACTTCCGCCAGCGGTCCCCTTTCGGGGCCCAAAGCCCCAGTCGTGGCAAGGGATTTCTCCCCCATCTCGACTGGTGCCCATGGTCGGGGCTTCCCGGCCATGGGGCCCACCGATGGGGCCGGGACGGTCGCATGACCTGTCCCCGGCGTCCGTCGAAGGGGTGGACCCTCCACCTCGACCCCGTCCCTCGAGGAACGTCTCGATGACCATCAGCCCACCAGAGCGTGGGAAAACGGCGAAGGACATGGTTGACCGGAACCCCGTTCCCGTCGACTTCGATGTTCTCGGCAAGCCCGGGCACTTCGATCGCTCCCTCGCCAAAGGTCCCAAAACCACCACCTGGATTTGGAACCTCCACGCCAACGCTCACGATTTCGACAGCCACACGAGCGATCTTGAAGAGGTCTCCCGGAAGATCTTCAGCGCTCACTTCGGCCATCTGGCCGTCATCTTCATCTGGCTGAGCGGCGCCTTCTACCACGGAGCCCGCTTCTCCAACTACACCGGCTGGCTGGCCGACCCCCTGCACGTCAAACCCAGTGCCCAGGTGGTCTGGCCGATCTTCGGCCAGGAAATTCTCAATGGCGATGTGGGTGCCGGCTTCCACGGCATTCAGATCACCTCCGGCCTCTTCCATGTGTGGAGAGCCTGGGGGTTCACCAACGAGTTCCAGCTCCTCTGCACCGCCATCGGTGCCCTGGTGATGGCCGGCCTCATGCTCAACGCAGGGGTCTTCCACTACCACAAGGCAGCTCCGAAGCTGGAGTGGTTCCAGAACGTTGAGTCCATGCTCAACCACCACCTGGCCGGTCTGCTCGGGCTCGGGTCCCTGTCCTGGACAGGCCACCTGCTGCACGTGTCGCTGCCCACCACCCAGCTGATGGACGCCATCGACGCCGGCAACCCGCTGGTGCTCAACGGCAAGACCATCGCTTCGGTGGCCGACATCCCGCTCCCCCACGAGTTCCTCAACCAGGATCTGCTGACCCAGTTGTTCCCTGGCTTCGGCGCGGGGATCTCCGCCTTCTTCACCGGCAACTGGGCCGCCTACAGCGATTTCCTCACCTTCAAGGGTGGTCTGAATCCTGTGACCGGCAGCCTCTGGATGACCGACATCGCGCATCACCACCTGGCGATCGCGGTGCTGTTCATCGTGGCTGGCCACATGTACCGCACCAACTGGGGCATCGGCCACAGCATCAAGGAAATTCTCGAGGGTCAGAAGGGCGATCCCCTGCTGTTCCCCGCGCCCAAAGGACACGATGGGCTCTATGAATTCCTGACCACCTCCTGGCACGCCCAGCTGGGTCTCAACCTGGCGCTGTTCGGTTCGCTCACGATCATCGTGGCGCACCACATGTATGCGATGCCTCCGTATCCCTACATCGGTATCGACTACCCGACCCAGCTGTCGCTGTTCACCCACCACATGTGGATCGGCGGCTTCCTGATCGTCGGAGCCGGTGCCCATGCGGCCATCGCACTCATCCGCGACTACGACCCGGCCAAGAACATCGACAACGTGCTGGATCGGGTGCTGAAAGCCCGTGACGCCCTGATCAGCCACCTCAACTGGGTGTGCATTTTCCTGGGCTTCCACAGCTTCGGCCTCTACATCCACAACGACACCATGAGTGCCCTGGGTCGTCCCCAGGACATGTTCAGCGACACCGCGATCCAGCTGAAGCCCGTCTTCGCGCAATGGATCCAGGGCCTGCACGCCGCTGCCGCCGGCACCACCGCACCCAATGCGCTGGCCGGTGTGAGTGAAGTGTTCAACGGCGCTGTCGTCGCCGTCGGCGGCAAGGTTGCCGCTGCGCCGATCCCCCTGGGAACGGCGGACTTCATGGTCCACCACATCCACGCCTTCACGATCCACGTCACCGTGCTGATCCTGCTGAAGGGTGTGCTCTACGCGCGCAGCTCCCGCCTCGTCCCCGACAAGGCGAACCTGGGCTTCCGCTTCCCCTGCGACGGCCCCGGCCGTGGCGGTACCTGTCAGGTGTCGGCCTGGGACCACGTGTTCCTCGGCCTGTTCTGGATGTACAACTCCCTGTCGATCGTCATTTTCCACTTCAGCTGGAAGATGCAGAGCGACGTGTGGGGCACCGTCAATGCCGACGGCAGCGTCCAGCACATCACCAACGGCAACTTCGCCCAGGGCGCCATCACCATCAATGGTTGGCTCCGGGACTTCCTCTGGGCTCAGGCCGCCCAGGTGCTGAACAGCTACGGCTCGTCCTCCAGTGCCTACGGTCTGATGTTCCTGGGTGCCCACTTCGTCTGGGCCTTCAGCCTCATGTTCCTCTTCAGCGGCCGCGGCTACTGGCAGGAACTGATCGAGTCCATCGTCTGGGCTCACAACAAGCTGAAGGTGGCTCCCGCCATCCAACCGCGGGCGCTTTCCATCACCCAAGGCCGTGCCGTCGGTGTCGCCCATTACCTGCTGGGCGGTATCGCGACCACCTGGGCCTTCTTCCTGTCCCGACTCATCGCGGTCGGCTGACCTCCACCTGACCTTTCCCAATGGCAACGAAATTTCCTTCGTTCAGCCAGGGTCTGGCACAGGACCCGACAACCCGCCGTATCTGGTACGGCATCGCCACGGCTCACGACTTCGAGAGCCATGACGGAATGACGGAGGAGCGGCTTTACCAAAAGCTGTTCTCCACCCACTTCGGTCACCTGGCGATCATCGGCCTCTGGGTTTCGGGCAACCTGTTCCATATCGCCTGGCAGGGCAACTTCGAGCAGTGGGTCGCCGATCCGCTGCACGTCCGTCCCATCGCTCACGCGATCTGGGATCCCCACTTCGGCCAGGGCGCCATCGACGCCTTCACCCAGGCGGGCGCCTCCTCTCCGGTGAACATCGCCTACTCCGGTCTGTACCACTGGTGGTACACGATCGGTATGACGACCAACATGGAGCTCTACCAGGGTTCCATCTTCATGCTGATCCTCTCGGCATGGGCCCTGTTCGCCGGCTGGCTCCATCTCCAGCCCAAGTTCCTGCCTTCCCTGGCCTGGTTCAAGAACGCTGAATCGCGGCTCAACCATCACCTGGCTGTGCTGTTTGGCTTCAGCTCCATCGCCTGGACCGGTCACCTGGTCCACGTCGCCATCCCTGAGTCCCGGGGACAGCACGTCGGGTGGGACAACTTCCTCTCGGTCGCTCCCCATCCCGCCGGTCTGGCTCCGTTCTTCACCGGCAACTGGGGCGTCTATGCCCAGAACCCCGACACCGCCAACCAGGTGTTCGGGACCTCTGAGGGAGCAGGCACCGCGATCCTCACCTTCCTGGGTGGTTTCCACCCCCAGACCGAAGCGCTGTGGCTCACGGACATCGCCCACCACCACCTGGCCATCGGCTGCATCTTCGTGATCGCCGGCCACATGTACCGGACGAACTTCGGTATCGGCCACTCGATCCGCGAGATCCTCGACGCCCACAACCCCCCCAAGGGCACCCCTGGTGACCTGGGCGCCGGCCACAAGGGCCTCTACGACACCGTCAACAACTCCCTCCACTTCCAGCTGGGCCTCGCCCTGGCTGCCCTGGGAGTCGTGACCAGCCTGGTGGCGCAGCACATGTACGCGCTGCCGTCCTATGCGTTCATCGCCAAGGACTACACCACCCAGGCGGCCCTCTACACGCACCACCAGTACATCGCCATCTTCCTGATGTGCGGTGCCTTCGCCCACGGTGCGATCTTCTTCATCCGTGACTACGACCCGGAAGCCAACAAGGACAACGTCCTTGCCCGGATGCTTGAGCACAAGGAAGCCCTCATCAGCCACCTGAGCTGGGTCTCCCTGTTCCTCGGCTTCCACACCCTGGGTCTCTACGTCCACAACGACGTGGTGGTCGCCTTCGGTACCCCCGAGAAGCAGATCCTCATCGAGCCGGTGTTCGCCCAGTTCGTCCAGGCCTCCAGTGGCAAAGCCCTCTACGGCATGGATGTGCTGCTCGCCAATGCCGACAGCATCGCCTCCACGGCGTGGCCCAACAACGGCGCCGTCTGGCTGCCGGGCTGGCTGGATGCCATCAACTCGGGAAGCAATTCCCTGTTCCTGCAGATCGGTCCTGGCGACTTTCTCGTGCACCACGCCATCGCGCTGGGTCTGCACACCACCACCCTGATCCTGGTGAAGGGTGCCCTGGATGCCCGGGGTTCCAAGCTGATGCCCGATAAAAAGGACTTCGGCTACTCCTTCCCCTGCGACGGCCCCGGCCGTGGCGGCACCTGCGACATCTCGGCCTGGGACGCCTTCTATCTGGCTGTCTTCTGGGCCCTGAACACCGTGGGTTGGGTCACCTTCTACTGGCACTGGAAGCACCTCGCCATCTGGCAGGGCAACGTGGCCCAGTTCAACGAATCCAGCACCTATCTTATGGGCTGGTTCCGTGACTACCTGTGGCTCAACAGCTCCCAGCTGATCAACGGGTACAACCCGATGGGGTCCAACAACCTGGCCGTCTGGGCCTGGATGTTCCTCTTCGGTCACCTGGTGTGGGCCACTGGCTTCATGTTCCTGATCTCCTGGCGGGGTTACTGGCAGGAGCTGATCGAGACCATCGTCTGGGCGCATCAGCGCACGCCTCTCGCCAACCTGGTGGGCTGGCGCGACAAGCCCGTCGCTCTCTCGATCGTTCAGGCCCGTGTGGTGGGTCTCGCCCACTTCACGATCGGCTACATCCTCACGTACGCGGCCTTCCTGATCGCGTCCACGTCAGGCAAGTTCGGCTGAGCCTCCGGCTCCCGAATCCCGTCAACGCCCCTTCTCGAATCTTCGAGGGACACCCAGACCCCCGGTTACCACCGGGGGTCTTTTCTGTGCCGCCGTGTTGTGGCGTGATGTTCTCGATCGACGTCTCCCCGAACACCTTGAGACGTGCCGGGGCCGCCGATCCCCCCATCCCTTCAACACACATTTGTCTGGGCTTAACCTTGCGTGAGGGTGCTGCTGCCAAGTTGAAAAAGACTGCAGCAGCTCTCAATGGGACTCACCTTCTCCGCACTGGATCCTTTCATTCCAGCGACAGGCGGAGTGATCTCCCTGGCCAATCTCGGGGCCAATGCTGAAATCTCTGCCTACAACCCTGCCAGTGGATATCTCTATACCGTAGGCGGAGGATCCGGGGCCATCGTTGTCTCCGATCTCCGTGATCCAGGCAGCCCCCTTGCCGTTGCGCGCGCCACGTCCACCGGCAACGGCGAAACCCTGCAGAGCGCGGCCGTGTTCGGCAATCTGCTCGCCGTTGCGGTGCAGAATGCCGTCAAGACGGATCCAGGCTTCGTTCAGTTCTACGACCTCAGTAATCCCGCCCTCCCCGTTCATCTCAGCACCGTGACCGTGGGCGCCCTGCCCGACATGGTGAAGTTCAGCAGCGACGGCCGCAGGCTGCTGGTGACCAACGAAGGGGAGCCGAATTCCCTCTACACCCTTGATCCCGTCGGTTCGATCTCCCTGATCAACACCAGCGGCTATCTGGCGAGCACGCCCGTGGCTCCCGCCGCCGCCGATGTGCAGACCGTGGGCTTCGAAGCCTGGGAAAGCCGCCGTGCCGAGTTGATCAACCGCGGCGTCCGGATCGGCACCCGTCTGGGTGTCACCACCACGGTCGCCCAGGACATCGAGCCGGAGGCGATCGCCATCAGTGCCGATGGCAACACCGCCTGGATCTCCCTCCAGGAGAACAACGCCATCGCCGTGCTTGATCTGAGCGGCTCCGCGCCGGTGATCAGCACCATCTTCTCCGCTGGGATCAAGGACTGGTCCCGCGGCGTTGCCAGCGCCGAGAACTTCACTTACGAGCTGGAGTATGCCGCTGGCGCCGCCAATCAGCCCGCTGGCGTGCTGGCCGGCGGCCTTTCCGGCCTGTTCTTCGCGGGGAAGGAGATGCTGAACGGCACGGAGATGGATGTCTACTACTCCATCACTGATCGGGGCCCCAACGGCGCTCTGATCGCCGGTCAGCGTCAGTTCCTGGATCCCGACTTTCAGCCCAGCATCTACAAGCTGGGCATGAATCGCGCCACCGGCGCCGTCACCGAGCTGGGCCGCCTCGGCCTCAACCGCCCCGATGGCACCCCACTCACCGGCCTGCCCCAGCTGGCGATCAAGGATGACGTGCCGATCAATGCCGCCAATGCGCCGCTGGCCTACGACCCCTTCGGCATCGACTCGGAAACCGTCTCGCTGTTCAGCCTCACCATCGGCGGCAGCACGCGCCAGGTGTTCGCGGTCGGCGATGAATACCGCGGCCAGATCTCGATCTTCGACGCGCTCAGCGGCAACCTGATCCAGCGCTACATCCCCGCCGGCCAGAAGGCCCAGCTCGCGGCCCAGCACAACGTGGGCGGTGCGACTCCGATCGGGGCGGAAACGATCGATAGCCTGCCGGCCATCTACGGCAACCGCTGGAGCAACCGCGGCATCGAGGGCATGGCCTTCAACCCCACCGACGGCCTGCTCTATGCCTTCCTGCAGAGCCCCCTGGATGTGGATGCCAACGGCGACGGGGTCACCGAAGGCCGCAGCCGCTCCGAACTCACCCGCATCCTGGCCATCAACCCGGCCACAGGCGCCCCGGTGAAGGAGCACCTCTACCTGCTCAGTGGCCGCGCCGGCCAGGACAAGATCGGCGATGTCGCTTTCGACGCCGCCCGGGGCGTGTTCCTGGTGATGGAACGGGACAGCAGCCGCAGCCTCACCGGCTTCAAGCACGTCTACGAGGTGGATCTGCGCGGTGCCACCAACACCCTGCCGCTCACCACCGCCGCCAACCAGGCCACCGATGGCTGGCTTGGGGCCATCGGCGTGGTCAGCCCCGAGCTGCTCGACAACCGCCGCACCCTCGTCGACCACGACAGCAACGCCGCCACGGCCCCGATCTTCACCACCTCCAGCGCCGACGTGCTGGCGGCCGCCGGCATCCGCCTGGCCCACAAGATCGAACTGTTCAACCTGCCCTCCATCGGCGGCAGCCTGGCCTACGACAAGCCGGAAGGACTCACCATCCGCGATGACGGCGCGCTGGTGATCAACTACGACAACGACTTCGGCACCGAGGGTGCCCGTGGCAACGCCTTCACCGTGGTGAGCTTCGATGGAGCCGGCTTCGACAGCTCCGACCGGGACGTGGACGGCAGCAGCGGCGGCGGCAACCAGTACCGGCCGATCTCCGGTCTGCCGCTCTACGGCCTCACCATGCCGGACGGCATTGCCGCGTTCACCGATGCCCAGGGCCGCAGCTTCCTGCTGGCGGTGGGTGAGGGTGATTCCCGTGAATACGAACCGGACCGGGGCAACATCTTCACCGACCTCACCCGGGCTGATGCCAGCACCGCGGTCAACGGCACCCCCTTCCGTAACCACCCGGGCGTCAGCGCCCTCAACACCGCCTTCGCCGCCGCCACCGGCATCAGCCGCACCCGCCTCAACCTGCTCAACGACACCGGCGACATCAACGGCGATGGCCTGATCGACAAGCCCTTCAGCATCGGCTCCCGCTCGCTGCGCATCTACGACGTTCAGGGCAACGTGGTGTTCGATTCCAGCGACGCCCTCGAGGACCTGGCCGCCAGCCTCGGCCTGATGGCCAGCAACCGTGACGACGACAAGGGCACCGAGCCCGAGATGGTGGAGATCGCCACCGTGGCCGGCCGCACCTACGCCTTCGTGGCCCTGGAGCGCACCACCACCAGCGTGGCCGCCGTGTTCGACGTCACCGACCCCTACAACGTGGCGGCGGTGGATCCGGTGGTGTTCCCCGGCGCCGAGCGGATCGAGGGCATCACCTTCCTGCGCAGCCCCGCCGGGCAGCCGGCCGGCCTGATCGCCAGCAGCGAGGGCAACGACACGGTGAGTGTCACCGGCGCCGCGCCCCTGGCCTCCAGCAGCGCCTTCCGCCTGCAGCTCTTCCACCTGGCCGACCAGGAGGGCGGCATCGCTGCCCTGGACGACGCCCCCCGCCTGTCCGGCGTGCTCAATGCCCTGCGGGCCCAGGACATCGATCTCGATGGCATCCCCGGCTTCGTCAACACCCTCACCCTGTCCAGCGGAGACGCCTGGATTCCGGGCCTGTTCTACGGGGCCTCGGCCCAGGCCTACGGCGCCGTGGGCCGCGGTGATGTGCTGATCCAGAACGCCCTCGGGGTGCAGGCGATCGCCTTCGGCAACCACGAGTTCGACCAGGGCACCGCCGTGGTGCGGGACCTGATCCGGCCCAATGCGGCCGCCGGTTACCCAGGCACGGCCTACCCCTACCTGAGCGGCAACCTCAACTTCGCCACGGACGCCAACCTGGCGGGGCTGGTGGTGCCCGCCGGCCAGGCGCCGCGCCCCAACAGCATCACCAGCAGCGTGGTGTTCGATGTCAACGGCGCCTCAGTGGGCGTTGTGGGCGCCACCACACCCACCCTGCGCACCATCTCCAGCCCGGGCGGCGTGGGCGTGGCCCCCGTGCCCTTCGGTGGCACTCCCACGGCAGCTGAGCTCGATGCCCTCGCTGCGGAGATCCAGGCCGATGTGGACGCCCTGCTGGCGGCGAACCCCGGCCTGAACAAGGTGATCCTGCTGGCCCACATGCAGCAGATCAGCATCGAACAGGCCCTGGCTGAGCGCCTCCGCCACGTCGACATCATCGTGGCCGGCGGCTCCAACACCCGCCTGTTCGACAGCAATGACGTGACCCGCCCCGGCGACAGCGTCCAGGGCCCCTACCCGATCGTCAAGACCGACGCCGACGGCCGGCCCGTGGCGGTGGTCAACACCGATGGAAATTACAAGTACCTGGGCCGCCTGGTGCTCGACTTCGATGCCTCCGGTGTGATCATCCCGGCCAGCTACGACCCCACCATCAGCGGAGCGTTCCGCACCGATGCCGCGGGTGTGGCGGCCCTGAACGCCGAGGCCTTCATCGATGCGCGGGTGCAGGAGGTGGTCGACAACCTGCGGTCGGTGATCGTCGCCCAGGAGTCGGAATGGTTCGGCGTCAGCGAAGTCTTCCTCAATGGCAACCGCAACCCGGGCGTGCGCAGCGAGGAGACCAACCTCGGCAACCTCACGGCCGACGCCAACCTGGCCTATGCCCGCCAGATTGACTCCAGCGTGGTCGTCTCGCTGAAGAACGGCGGCGGCATCCGCAACTCGATTGGCCAGTCGATCGTTCCCACCGGCTCGGTGAACGGTGTCCCCGAGCTGCTGCCCACGGCGGCGGTGTTCGACGCCCAGGGCAACGTGGTGAAGCCGGAGGGCGGCATCTCCCGCAACGACATCGCCAACGCCCTCAGCTTCAACAACGGCCTGACCCTGGTCAGCGTCACCCCCGGCGAGTTGAAGGCGCTGATCGAGCACGGCGTCGCCGCCGGCATCAACCAGGGACGCTTCCCCCAGGTGGGCGGCATGGCCTTCAGCTACGACCTCAGCCGACCGGCCGGCTCCCGGGTGGTCAGCCTGGCGATCCAGGACGACGCCGGCAACGATCTCGACGTCGTGGTGCGAAACGGCGAGGTGGTGGGCAATCCGGCCCGCAGCATCCGCATGGTCACCCTGGACTTCATGGCCAGCGGCGGTGACGGTTACCCCTTCACCAGCCTGTCCAACCCCGACCGGGTGAACATCACCCAGCCGGGTGGCGCCCCCCGCACCGGCGTCGCCACCTTCGCCGCCAATGGCTCCGAACAGGATGCCCTGGCCGAATTCCTGGCGGCCAACCATTCCCCCGCCAACCCGTTCACGGCGGCCGACACCCCGGCCGCCCTCGATCGGCGCCTGCAGAACCTGGCGGTCCGCAGCGACGGGGTGATCGACCCCGTGATCACCCTTACGGGTGCCGCGGTTCTGGAGAACCTGCCCGCCGACACCCTCGTCGGCCTGCTGTCGGCGACCGATCCGAATCCGGGCCGGACCTTCAGCTTCTCCTTCGCACCGAACGGCAACCCAGGCGGCCTGTTCCGCCTCGACGGCAACCGGCTGCTGACCACGGCGTCGCTGGATTTCGAGGCGTCGGCGACGCGCAGCCTCATGCTGCGGGCCACCGACAGCGCCGGCAACAGCTTCGACAAGCCGTTCACCATCACGGTGGGCGATCTGGCGGAAGGGGCCGCCGTGCAGCCGGCGGTGATCAATGCCCCCGGTTTCGCCATCAGCCAGCGGCCGGGCGGCAGACCTCGGGGATCCCAGCCTGGAGGGCCCGCCCTGTCCACCGGCGCGCTGGGAGCTGTGGCAACCACCCCGATCACCCTTCCCGGTGAAAGCGTCCCTCGGGCACGGATCGAGAACACCGGCTCCTGGAACGACCTCAAGAACCTCACCCTCGGCGCGGACTACTGGACACCGGCCCTGGGCACCAACCTGCTGGTGGCCAATTTCGTCGACGTGCGCTGGGATCTCTCCGCGGCGCCGCCCCTGGACTTCGATCTCCAGGTGGTGGGGGCCAAGCGCGGCGTCGTCGACTTCGGCGCCGGCGACGACACCCTCACCTGGCTGTTCCACAGCGATGCCCCCAGCCTTGTCAACACGGCCACGGTCACGGCCGGAGCCGGCAATGACACGCTGACCTTCGCGGCCGTGGGCAGTTCGTCGGTTGACGAGGCGCTGCTCGCCGACAACCCCGGGGGCCCCGGGAACGGCCCCCGCTGGGATCCCGCCTACGATGGTCGCTTCAGCACCGCCATCGCCTTCGGCGGCGCCGGTGCCGATCGAATCGAAAGCCAGGGGAGCGTGCGGCTCCAGGCCGATGGCGGCGAGGGGCACGACACCCTGATCGGCTCGCTGCGCAACGACACCCTCATCGGTGGGCTGGGCGAGGACACCCTCACCGGAGGCGGTGACGGGGGCAGTTTCCGCTTCTCCGGCAGGAGGGTCGCGCGCAGTGTTGTGGTGAACGGTGGCGACCTGATCGACCTGCGCGCCCCTGGCGGCGGCGGGGACGGGGCCGCCGACACGGTCGTCTACGACGTTCAGGGCGGCGGCGTCGACCGCGTCGTCGGCTTTGAAGCCGGCCGCGACAAGCTCACCCTGCTCGGCGGAGCCGGCGTGACCGAGCTGAGGGAGTACCGCAACGGCACGTTCCTGACCTTCTCCGGACGGCCGCTGCAGGGAGTACTGCTTGAGGGAGTCACCGGCCTCAGCCTCGGCGGCCCGGCCGCCGACATCCAGTTGCTGGCCTGACACAAGACGGCCCCGAGTGATGCTGTCAGCGTGGATCCGCCGTAGGCGTTGGCTGTTGCCCGTGCCCGGCAGGTTTCCCCTGGTGGGGGCGGAAACCCAGCTGAACATGTCGGGTGTGGCCGTAGCTCACTTCACGACGTTCAGCATTTCGACTCTCAACATCCAGGCCAGCTTCTGCCTGGTTAAGAACATCTTTCCACAAGGCATTCCAGGCTACAGAGATAGTGTCGGCCGCATCACTCCACGGCCGATCCGGTGGTTTGAGAATACAGGTGTCCGGCTGAGTGAACGGCCGGTCTGAGCATTCCAAGTCAGAGCGATTCTCGTCTGATTCATTTCTGTCTGAGTCATTCCTGTCTGAGTCATTCCCGCCCAGGCGATTCCCGACATCGTCCCCAGGTACGGGTACACCGCTTCTCACTCCCTCTCTCTTAGAGCCATGACGACCTCTGGAAATCACGTCATCTTCATCCATCCGGATGGTGCAAGTCCGTCGCACTTCGGATTTGCCCGCTTCATCGACCATGGTCCCGATGGTCGCCTGAACTGGGACAAGATGGAAGCCGCCGGTGTCTATCTCGGGCACATGGAGGACCAGCTGGGTGGCACCTCCAATGGGGGTGCGATCACCCATGCGACCGGGGCCAAGGTCTATGCCGAATCCTTCGGGTATGAGCAGGGGAATCTCCCTATCACCTCCCTGGATGGCAGCAACAACACGATCGTTGAGGCGGCCATCCAGGCCGGCAAGGTGACGGCGCTGGTGCAGTCCGGAGCCATCTTCGAGCCGGGAACGGCCGCCTTCGTCGCCAAGACCGAGGAGGTCGTCAATCCCAATGGAACGCGCGTCGTTCCCAGGGCCCAATCGGCTGAGATCGCCAAACAGGTCATCGAGTCAGGCGTCAACTTCATCTTCAGTGGCGGCGAGCTCAATCTGCTGCCGGTCGGCGTGGCCGGATTCCATGGCACCGCCGCCCAGTACGACGCCCTGAGCACCAGTTCAAGTCTTCGGCCGAGCCAGAATCTGATCGAGCTGGCCCAGAGCCTTGGCTACACCGTTGTCTATACCAAGGATCAGCTCAACAGCCTCATCAATGGCGCCGTCCTGCCCCAGAAGGTTCTTGGCGTCTTCGCCCCCGTTCATACGTTCAACGATCGCGCCGAAGAGCAGCTCGCCGCCGCAGGTCTGCCGTTCTATTCCCCCACGGCTCCTGCGATCGCCGAGATGCTGGCGGCGGCGCAGCGCCTCATGGAGGCCCACCCCAACTTTGACAAGGGGTCGATCACGATCGTGGAAGAAGAAGGTACGGATAATTTCGGCAACAACAACAACGCCGCCGGCAGCCTTGAGGCCCTGCGGCGGGCCGATGCGGCCATCGGTGTCGCCCTGAATTTTGTTGAGCGCCATCCCAACACGCTGGTGATCACGGCGGCCGACAGTGATGCCGGCGGCCTGCAGGTTCGGGACCCGCTGGCCTCTGATCGGCCGGTGGGCTCCATCACGAACAATCCGATCGATGGCACGTCGGGACGCAATCTCCCCACTGATGGCGTCACCGGTGTCGGCAGCCTGCCGTTCCTGTCGGCTCCTGATCAGAATGGCGATCGCTTCAGCCTCAGCATCGCCTGGGCGGGCCTGCCGGATTTCAGTGGTTCGATCGTCTCCAAGGCCCACGGCCTCAATGCCGATCGGCTGCCGGCCACCCTGGACAACACGAAGATCTACGAACTGATGTACGAGACTCTGTTTGACACAGAGATCGCGTCTCGCCTCCCGGATCAGGTCAAGACGGCTCCGGCGGCGAATCAGAACACGGGCAATGTGATCTTCATCCATCCCGATGGCTCGACGCCCTCGAGCTTCATGGCCTTGCGGAACATCGACAAGGGCCCGGATGGTCGGCTGAACTGGGACAAGATGACCAAGGCCGGTGTCTACCTCGGCCACATGGAGAACCAGCTGACCGGCACCTCCAACGCCGGCGCCGTCACCCATGCGACGGGGACCAAGGTCTTCAATGAATCCTTCGGCCTCGAGGAGGACAACACGCCCATCCGCTCGGCCTCCGGGAAGCTGGGCTACACCATCCTCGAAGAGGCCATTGAGTCAGGGAAGGCCACGGCCCTGATCCAGTCGGGCCACATCGGCGAGCCGGGCACGGCGGCCTTCGCCGCCGCCACCACCAACCGGGATGGCAACGCCATTCGTGCCCGCGAGAAAACGGCAGAAATCGCCGAGCAGGTGATCCGCTCGGGAACCCAGGTGATCCTGGCCGGTGGCGAGGTCTACCTGCTGCCGAAGGGCACCCTCGGCTTCCACGTCACCGCCGAGATCGACGCCCGGTTCTCGGACGCCGAAGACCGCCCGACCCAGAACCTGATCGAACTGGCCAGGTCTCTCGGTTACCAGGTCGTCTACACCAAGGAGCAACTGCTCGAGGCGGCCCAGAACTCGACACCCGCGACCAAGCTGCTCGGCATCTTTGCCGCCAACCACACCTTTGACGATCGCCGGGAGGAGAGCCTTGGCCTGAACACGGACACTCCCCTGCCCCTGTATGTCTCCACGGCCCCCACGGTCGCCGAGATGCTGGCGGCCACCCTGGAGATCGTCGGCAAGAGCGACGACGGCTTCTTCGTGGTGGTGGAGGAGGAGGGAACCGACAACTTCGCCAACAACAACAACGCCATCGGCTCGATTGAGGCGACCCGACGGGCGGACGCGGCCATCGGCGTGGCCATGAACTATGTGGATCAGAAGGATCCCAACACCCTGGTGATCACCGCGGCCGACAGCGATGCCGGCGGCATGCAGGTGTTCCAGTTCGCGCCTTACGTCAGGCCGACCGGCAACTTCGACGTCTCCAACCCCAACCTCGCCGATACCCAGCCCGAGGTGCCGTTCATCAATGTGAACCGCACCACCACCAACACCTCCAGGGCCTTTCTCGACGGCCCGGAGGGAAGCACCGCCACCCCGGGCCAGCCCTGGACCGCCTTCGGCTCGGTCAACAGCGCGGATGGCCCCATGGGCAACTTCGGCATCGCCTGGGCCGGGACGCCGGACTTCCCGGGCAGCATCGTCGCCAAGACCTACGGCATGAACGCCGGCCTGCTGCCCTCCACGGTCGACAACACGGGCATCTACGGCCTGATGTACACGACCCTGTTCGGGATCGACCCCCTGGTCCTGGCCCAGCGCGGCGAGGTTCTGGTGGGCACCGAGGCCAACGACACCACCCTGCCTGGCCAGTCCACGGTTCCCGGCTTCGACGGTCGGGTCAGCACCGTGTTCACCGGCGCCGGCAATGACGAGGTGGATGTGGCGATCACCAATGGCTTCGATAACAAGATCTTCACCGGATCCGGTGCCGACGTGGTCTACGCGGGCAGCCGCGATGTGATCACCGGCGGCAGCGGCAGCGACCAGATCTGGGCGATCGACGGTGGTCAGAACCGCCTCAGCGGCATGGCCGGCGACGACGAATTCATCCTCGGCAGCTCGGGCAACCGGGCCCTGGGAGGTGCCGGCAACGACATCTTCACTGTGCTGGCCGGGGCCGGCACCAACCACCTCAACGGTGGCGCCGGTGCCGACCAGTTCTGGCTGGTGAGCGAGCCGGGGGACCGGCCCGCGGCCAAGCAGTTCGTGATGGACTTCACCGCCGGTGTGGACAAGGTGGGCCTGCGGGGTGTGGCCTTCACCGACCTCGGCTTCTCCCAGGTGGGAGCCGACACCCTGCTGCGTGTGTCGGGGGTGGACGTGGGCCACTTCACGAACATCAGCGCCTCCGCGCTCAACAACCAGGCCAACTTCGCCCTGGTCTGAGCACGTCCTGGGGGCCCATCCCCTGGGCCCCCTTGCGTCTTCGTCTTCCTCCCTCGCCCTCCCCCCCCCCGGACCATGCCAGCCCTCTTCACAGGCCTGTACAGCCAGAGCTTCGATGCCCTGGCCGCCTCCGGATCCGGGAACGCCTGGGCGAACGACGTGACGCTGCCGGGGTGGCACCTGTTCCGCCAGCCGGTGGCCGCCCCCGTCGCCCTGGCCACCTACAACGCCGACAGCGGCACCGGCAATGCCGGAGCCGTCCTGAGCTACGGGGCGACGGGCAGCGGCGACCGCGCCCTGGGGGGCCTCGGTTCGGGCGGTGCCTTCTTCGGCTCGCCCGCCAGCGGGTCGGTGGCCGGCTGGTTCGCCCTGGCCCTCAGCAACACCACCGGGGCGGCGATCGCCAGCCTCGATCTCTCCTTCAGCGGCGAGCAGTGGCGCAACGGCGGCAACACCGCGGCCCACACGATGGAGCTGCAGTGGGGCTTCGGTGCCGGCTTCGAGCAGGTGAGCCTCTGGTCCACGCCGGGGGGCAGTTTCAACTGGACCTCGCCGGTGACCGGCAGCACGGCCGGTGCCGTCGATGGCAACGTCGCCGGCCGGGTGGCTGGCGTGGGCGGCAGCCTCGACCTTTCGGCCACTCCCTGGGCGGCCAACGCCACCCTCTGGCTGCGCTGGGCGGAGATCAATGATCCCGGCAACGACCACGGCCTGGCCATCGACGATCTGCGTCTGTCGGCGGCGACGCCGCCGGCGCTGCCCGAGGTCTCGATCGCTGCCATCGACGCGGTGGCGAGCGAATCCGGCGATGGGGCCAGCCTGCGCATCAGCCGCAGCGGCTCCACCCTGGCGGCCCTGACGGTGCCGATCAGCCTGGCTGCGGGCGCCGGGCTGGCCGAGGCCAGCGACCTCACCAGCCCCCTGCCGGCTTCGGTGCTGATCCCGGCGGGGGCGGCCAGCGTTGATCTGGCGATCGCGGTGCTCGATGACGCCCTCGATGAAGGCCCCGAGACCCTGCGCATCGAGCTGGCCGCACCGGCCGGCCACACGGTTGCCGCCGGGGCGGGCAGCGCCACCGTCACCATCGCCGACAACGACCGCATCAGCCGGATCTCGGCGGTGCAGGGCGACGGCAGCAGCAGCCCCCTCCTGGCCCAGAGCGTCACCCTCAGCGCCGTGGTGGTGGGCGATTTCCAGGCCACCGGCGAGCTCAGTGGCTTCTTCCTGCAGGAGGAGACCGCCGACTGGGACACCAGCGCCCTGACCTCCGAGGGGCTCTACGTGGCCTACCCCCTGACGGGCACCAACGTGGATGTGGTGATCGGTGACCGGGTGCGGCTCACCGGCACGGTGGCCGAGCGCTTCGGCCAGACGGCGATCACCGCCGTCAGCGCCCTGACGGTGGAAGGGCAGGGCCGCCTGGGCGAGACCCGCAGGGTCGACATTCCCGACCTGCTGGCCCAGCGCAGCAGCGCTCTGGATCTGGAGCCCTACGAGGGCATGTGGGTGCGCTTCCCGGAAACCCTCAGCGTCAACGGTCTGTTCGGCCAGTTCCGCTTCGGCGAGGTGGAGCTGAGCGCCGGAGGACTGCCGCTCCAGCCCACCAACGTGATGGAGCCGGGGCCGGCGGCCTTCGCCGCCGAGCAGGCCACGGCCCGCCGCGAGCTGGTGCTCGACGACGGCAGCAACAGCGCCTACCGGCCCGCGGCGGCGGCCACCCCGGCGGCGCCCGTGCGCGACCAGCTGCTGCGCCGCGGCGACACCATCACCGACGTGGAGGGGGTGCTCGGATTCGACTTCGGCAAGTACCGGCTGCAGCCCACGGCGCCCCTCAGCTTCGAGGCCGGCAACCCCCGTCCGCCGGCACCGGCGCCGGCCGGGGCGGGGCAGCTGCGCCTGGCCAGCTTCAACGTGCTCAACACCTTCACCACCCTCAACGCAGGCGGCGCCCTCACGGACACCGGTCTGGCCCCCCGCGGGGCCAACACGGCCGAGGAGCTGGAGCGCCAGCTCAGCAAGCTCACCGCCGCCCTCGTCGGCCTTCGGGCCGATGTGATCGGTCTGATGGAGCTGGAGAACGACGCCGACGATGCCACCCTGGCCGCGATCGTGGCGCGTCTGAACGCCGCCCAGCCCAGTGGCTCGGGGCGCCTGTACAGCTTCGTGCCCACCGGCCTGATCGGCAGCGACGCCATCAAGGTGGGCCTGATCTACGACAGCCGGGCGGTGGCCCCCACCGGCGCGGCCCGGGTCCTGGACAGCGCCGGCTTCACCGATCCCCTCGCCACCGGCAGCCCGCTCAACCGGCCGGCCCTGGCCCAGGGCTTCCGGGAACTGGCCAGCGGCGAGGTGCTGAATGTGGCCGTCAACCACCTCAAGTCGAAGGGCAGCGGCGGTGCCACCGGCCCTGATCTGGACCAGCGGGATGGCCAGTCGGCCTTCAATGCCACCCGCACCGCCGCCGCCAGCGAACTGGTGCGCTGGATCGGCACCGACCCCACCGGCACCGGTGACAGCGACTGGGTGGTGCTGGGTGACATCAATGCCTACGCCAAGGAGGACCCGATCCGGGTGCTGGAAGCGGCGGGCTTCCGCAACGCCCTGCCCACCTTTACCGCCGAGCCCCCCTCCAGCTACGCCTTCTTCAACCCGGTCGACATGAGCGGGGCCCTCGATCACATGCTGATCTCCCCCTCCCTGGTCAGCCAGGCGGTGGCCGCGACTGACTGGAGCATCAACGCCGCCGAGGGTGCCTTCCGCGATTACAACCTCGACACCAACAGCAACGGCAATGCGGCCTCCCGCGATTTCTTCGCGCCTGATCCGTACCGCACCTCCGACCACGACCCCCTGCTGCTGGACCTGGATCTGGGCCGGGCGCTGCCGGCCGGACTCGCCTTCTCCCACGGCGTCGCCTCCGGCGACCCCTACGCCGATTCGGTGATCCTCTGGACCCGGATCACGCCGCCCGCCGGTTTCGCCGGACTGCTGGACGTGCAGTGGGAGGTGTCCCGCAGCGCCGGTTTCGAGGCCGGCTCGATCGTTGACAGCGGTGTGTTCAGCACCAGCGTCGCCCGCGACTGGACCGTGAAGGTGGAGGCCGACGGCCTCAGTGCCGACACCGTGTACCACTACCGCTTCCGCGCCGGTGCGGCGCAGTCGATGGTGGGGCAGACCAAGACCCTGCCGGTGGGCAGCGGCCCGGTGCGGCTGGCCGTGTTCTCCTGCGCCAACTTCACCGCCGCCGAGGAATTCCTCGCCTATGGCCGGGCCGCCGCCGTCCACGCGGTGAACCCCTACGACGCCCTGGTGCATGTGGGCGATTACATCTACGAGTACGGCCCCGGGGGCTTCGGTGAGGCGGAAGATGCCGCCGGCGACCGTGGCTTCCTGCCCAACCGCGAGATCGTCAGCCTCGACGACTACCGGCTCCGCTATGCCCAGTACCACACCGATGTCAATCTTCAGGCGCTGCGGGCCGCGGCGCCGTTGATCGCCATCTGGGACGACCACGAGACCGCCAACGACAGCTGGGCCGGTGGCGCCCAGAACCACCAGAGCGCCACCGAGGGCGACTGGATCGCCCGGCGGGATGCCGCCCTGAAGGCCTACCACGAGTGGCTGCCGATCCGGGAACCCGGCCTGCGCCAGAGCGGGGACGGCGCCACCGCCCTCACGCCGCTCACCCAGGGCTACCGCTCCTTCGATTTCGGCGACGTGCTGGCGCTGCACATCCTCGAAACCCGTCTCACCGCCCGCGATGAGCAGCTGGAGTACCCCGATGCCGCCGCCGTGCAGGCCCGCATCGGCGCGATCCTCGCCGACCCGGCCCTGGTGGCCGCCTATGCGAACCAGCTGGGGCTCACCCCGCCGGCCTCCCCCGCGGCGGTGCCGGCCTTTGCCGCCGCCCTGGCTCCCCGGGTCACCCAGGAACTGGTGCTGGCCACCGTGCAGCAGGCCTGGGGTGATCCGGGCCGTGATCTGCTCGGCGACGGCCAGATGGCCTGGCTGCAGCAACGGATGGCCGGCTCTTCCGCCGCCTGGCAGGTGCTGGGCCAGCAGGTGCTGATGCAGTCGATGGCCGTGCCGGCGGAGCTGCTGCTGGATGCCGGCAACCCCGCCCTGCTCGACAAGTACGCCGCCCCGCTGCAGAAACTCGCCACCGGGACCCCCTTCAACCAGCTGAGCCCGGCGGAGCAAGCCCTGTTCGCCGAGGCCGGCAAGATCCCCTACAACCTCGACGCCTGGGATGGCTACGGGGTGGAGCGGGAAACGATCCTGCAGAGCGCCCTGGCCCTGGGCAAGCGGCTGATCAGCCTGGCCGGCGATACCCACAACGCCTGGGCCGGCGTGCTCGACACGATGACGGCGGGCACCCGCCCCGCCGGCAGCCTGGCCGGCCTGGAGTTCGCCACCCCCGGGGTCACCTCGCCGGGGCTGGAGAAGTATCTCCCTGGCGCCGATGCCTACATCCGGGCGAACTACCCCGCCGTCGATGGTCTCGATGGTCTGTTCATGGGTTACATCAACGGGCTGGCCTACGCCGACGTGAACCGGCGCGGCTTCCTCGATCTCACCATCACCACTGACAAGGTCGACGGTGCCTTCCACCTGCTCTCCGGCACCGACCCGATCACCAACCAGCCGGCCTGGGCCATCGAGACGGTGACCGGTGCGGCCGACCTCAGCCTGACGCTGGCGCCCGAGCGGGGCGGCCCGATCCTCTGGCAGACCGGCTGGAAGGAACTCGACCTGGTCTTCGGCGCCGCGGTGGACAGCAGCGGCAACGTCCTGCTGCTGGACCCGGCCGCCTACGGGGCCGTGCCCGAGCAGGGCATCCAGCTCGCCAACGTGACGGTGATCGGCTCAGAGGCGCCGGACAGCGTCTATGTGGGTGTGGGCTCCCGCATCGAGGGCCGGGGCGGCAGCGACCAGTTCTTCAACACTGAAAGCCTGGGCGGCAACGTCCTGGTGGGCGGCGGCGGCGGTGATCAGTTCTTCCTGGGCCAGGCCAGGGATGTGGCCATCGGCGGCCGCCTGATCGATCCTGCCGCCACCCCTGGGCTGGCGCCCGCCACGGCCCTGGCGGACCGCGAGGCGGATCAGTTCCTGATCGACAGCTCCGCCGCCGTGGCGATGGCCGCGCCCCTGCGGATCAACGACTTCGAAGTGGGCCGGGACACGGCCTTCATCGATGGCCAGCAGCTCCAGGGCAGCTGGGGCCAGATCAGGCAGGCCCTGGCCGCGGCCGGCATCCAGGCCAATGCGGCGCCGGACCTGGCCACGCCATCGACCCCTTCGGGCCTCACCGTGATTCCCGGTGTCCAGGTCCTTCAGAACCTGGGCCCCCTCGGCATCGATGCCGATGGCGACAGCCTGCAGCTGGTGGTCCTCGAGGGCCCCGACTGGATCCGGGCCGACGGTACGACCCTCAGCCTCACGGCCCCCGCCGGCTTTGGCCCCGCCGACCTGGCCAGCCTCAACCTGCGGCTGGGCTTCTTCGATGGAACGGCGATCACGGCCTTCACGCCGGCGCTGACGATCGGTGCCGTGCCCCCGTCCGATCCGGGCAACCCGGTCGTGGTGGTCATCACGCCCGGAGGCGATGCCGAAGCGATTGCCGTCAACATCACCGGCGGGAGCTTCCAGGCCGACCGCCCCTTCCAGGTGGTTCCGACGCCGGCCCCTGCCGTTGGCCTCGGCGACAGTGCCGTTGATTTCGGCATCGATCTGGACCCGGGTCTGGAGCGGGCGACGGTCAGCTTCGAGCTCGCCGCCCTGACCGTCGGGGCCCCGTTCGCCGACACCCCGTCCAGCCGCTGGGTCGCTGTCTCCACCGACCCAGGCACCGGCGTCACCACACCGCTGACCTACGACCCGCGCCAGGGCGGCGGTGCCCGTTTCTATGACCTCGACGCCGATGGCGCCGCGGAGTTCCTGCACCTCTCCCTGGCCGATGGCGGCCCCGGTGATCAGGGTCCAGCGGCCGATGGCGAGATCCTGCAGTCGCTGACGGTCGGGACGGTGGATCTGGCGCCCGTCTTCCGGCGCGTCGATCCACTCACCCTCACGGTGGCGGACCCGTCCAAAGGCAACGCGGCGGCCAGTCTCGTGCTGCGGGCCACCCTGTCCGGCCGGCCGGCCAGCTCCAACCAGATCGGCTACGTGGTGCTCGAGGCCAGCGAGCTGGCCAGCGCCGACACCCTTCTGGCGGATCTGGCTGCCATCCGCTCCCGCGCCCAGACCCTGTTCTCCACGCTGGAGAACAGCGATGTCACCCTGGCGGCGGGCACCAGCTTCGATCGCGAGATCCTGCTGGTCAACGGCCAGTCGGTGCGCTTCTTCGAGGTGGTCGATGCCAGTCTCGCGGACCTCACCAGTGCCGCCGACACGCGCCTGCGTTTCTTCAGCCCCGCCGCCCCGGCCGGCTCCGAGCGTTCGGTGGGTTTCGCCTCCCCCAGCGGCGTGACCATGGCCCTCGATCTGCTCGACACCGACCAGGGGCTCGATGCGCTGATCGGTCAGGAGCAGGGCCTGGCCCCGGTCCTGGATTTCACCGCCTTCTCCGCCGCCCAGGCGGTCGAGGGCACCGTGGTGCTCAGCCGGGAAGCCGACTTCGATGCCATCACCGGTTTCTACCGCGCCCTCGATGCCCAGGGCACCGTGCGCGATGCCGCCGGCAACCTGGTGCGTCCCGGAGAGGCGAACTACCGCCAAGCCGCCCTGCGCGCCGACAACCTCGTCACCGAACTCCAGGGGCTGCGGGTGGGCGATAACCAGTCCAGCGCCGCGTCGGTCACCATCTCGGAATCCACCTTCCTGGCACCCTTTGCCCAGGTGAGGGGCCGCACCTTCTTTGTCTATGCCGGAGCCAATGCCGACGGCATCAGCCACTTCCGGACTTTGGGGACCAACCTGTTCGGCCTGGAGGACACATTCGGTGGTGGTGACCGCGATTTCGACGACCACGTGATCGGCTTCAACTTCAACCAGCTGGTCTGAGTCCGTCGCCGCAGGGTGTGGATGGCCGCATTTTTGCCTGCTACGCTCTTGCGGTTGCCGGCTGGAAATGCAAATAAAGTCCCAGGATCTTCCGGGCTTGTTCAAAAAGAGTTGCCTGCCATTACTGCTTGTCATTGCCATCGTCGTCTCGTTTGCCGGGATCCTCAGTCAGAGCGGTCTGGTGTCCGAATGGCCCATGGACCAGTCCTTTGTGACGAGGGCAGATCTGCGCCTTGAACGACTGCCGACGGGCTGGGTCTTTCAATATCCCCGCTTCAAGTGGTCCGGCGGGGTGTCCGCCAGCTTGCTGATCGGCCTCTACAAGTTGGTTGTCTCTCCAGCTCCGGAGACACTCAACTGGCACGCCAAGTGCATCACCACTCTGTTGTTTCTGGGATCATCATTTTCCCTTTGTCGGCTGTTCATTCGTCACTGGATCTTCCAGGCTCTGGCCTTCTCCGTCATCGCCAGTTCCGGCCTTCAATTCGCTGAGCCTTCCAGTGACATCATCGCGGCGGCATTCTTCGCCTTTTTCATGCTGTCCGTGCGGTTGGGGTGGCCACGGCTGATTTCCTCTGGCCTCCTCGTCCTGTTTGGGCTCTCCAAGATCCAGTTGCTCCTCTGCTCCCTGGGGGTGGGTGCTGTCTGGTATTGGTGGGATTTCCGTGAGAACCGGATGCGATGGCAGGTCCCGCTGGGGATGGCCTTCTGGCTGGTGTTGCTGATGGCTCCCGGTTTCAGGCTCTATGGGATGGACATGGTCAGGACGGTCAAGGGACTGCGAACCTTTGCCTCGTCCTATGTGTTCATGTTCAGTCCCCATCAGTTTTCTTCTGGCTCCGAATCGCTGGCTGCCAACTCCGCGAATTGGCAGGATGTGATGCGTTCGGTGTTCCCGGGGGCTCGCACCGTGAGCGAGGTGATGCTTCGCTATCCCAAGAAGTATCTTGATTTTGTATTGGTGGCTGGCGGCTTCGGCGTGGTTTCCGTGTTGCAGACGATGGGATTGATGCTGATCCCCTTTTTCCGGGCGTTGCGCCTTGGGGTCTTCCCTGCAGCCACCCGGCTGAGCCTGAGGTTTCTCGGTGCGGCGGCTTTCCTTGCCCTGACGCCGCCGCTGCTGTTGAGATTCATCAGTCCTCGCTATCTCGCCGTGGTCTTCATTCCGCTGGTGGTACTGTCCGCTGCGGCTGCCGGAGCCCCCCAGGCGCCACGGTCCCTGAAGATCACGTTTCTGATCTGTTCGTTGCTGACCCTCGTGCTGAACCTGGCCGTGTTCAGCGAGCGCCTCATCGAGTCACCACTGATGCCCTTTGGTTGAGGGCACGGCACCGGGCGGCAGCCGGATCGATCGGGGGCAGCCACGGCGATCGCTGTCAGGCGCTGGACCATGAAAAAGCCCTGCCGAGGCAGGGCTTGAAGGAAAGGATTGGAGGACCCTCCCAGGGTTGACCCGGGGATGGCTGACCATCGCGGAACTCAGCCGACGCTCCAGACGCCACCGGCGATGTTGGCCAGGGGCGATTGGATGGCGGTGCTGCAGAGGAACCAGGCGAAGGCGGCGCCACCGCAGCCACCCAGCCAGAAACCGCTGGCGAATTCCGCCCAGCCGGCTTTGGTGAACAGGTCGGCCGGGGGGTTGTCGATGGTGGCGTCGGGGGGCTGAACGTTGGGACCGCTGCCGGCGGTGCCGTAGATCGACAGGCAGATGGTGAGGATCGACACCAGGCCGATGGCGGCGAGCAGGCCGGCGGTGCTGGCGAACTCAGTGGCGCGCAGGGGGCCGGTGTAGGCGAAGGGGCCGTAGAGCAGGTAGCCGTGGGCCATGCCCACCTCGAGACCGCGACGGTTGGGCGAGAGGGACGGGCGGTAGGCCGGCAGGGCGTTCAGGAAGGCCTTGGTGAAGTAGCTGCTGTTGACGGGGGTGGCCAGATTGCCGACGGTCGGGTCGGCCACGGGGGTCACGGTCATGGGAAGCGGATCGGGGGGTCGGCGGATCGGGGGTCGTCGGATCAGGAGGCGAATGACGCTGGGGCCGGAGCCGGCGTCAGTCGGTCGCCTCGATCACGTTGAACAGCAGGGCCATGGCCACCGCCGCGCCGAGGATTCCCACCAGGGGAACCATCACGGACGGCATCCAGGCAACGGCAAATTCACCAGTCATGGCTTGGGCCAATAGGAACCGCCGGTACTGTAAGGACCCCTTCCTGCCTGGCTTCTCAGGCGAGCGGGGGTGACATAAAAGTTCAGCCGCCGCCCCCAGCCGCCCTGCTCACCCGCCCCCGCGCAGGGTCGCCCGCACCCGGTAGATCGGCCGGCCCTGGCTTTCGTGATAGGTGCGCATCTGCAGTTCCGCCAGCAGCCCGAAGCTGAACAGCTGCACGCCGCTGAGGATCGCGAGTACCGCCATCAGCAGCAGAGGTCGGTTGCCGATGTCGGCCCCCAGCAGCAGCTTTTCGCCCACCAGCCAGGCGGCGATGGCCAGCCCCGACAGCAGGGCCAGGAGGCCGGCGAAGCCGAACACGTGCATCGGCCGGGTCAGGAACCGCTTCATGAACCAGACCGTCAGCAGGTCCATCAGCACCCGGAAGGTGCGGTCGATGCCGTACTTGCTGCGGCCATAGCGGCGGGCCTGGTGGGACACCCTCACCTCACCGATCCGGGCCCCTTCGATGAAGGCCAGGGCCGGCAGAAAGCGGTGCAGTTCCCCGTAGAGGTTCATGTCGCTGACCACCTCGCGCCGGTAGGCCTTCAGGGAGCAGCCGTAGTCGTGCAGGCGCACCCCGGTGACCCTGGCGATCAGGCGGTTGGCCAGCAGGGAGGGCAGCAGCCGGTCCAGGGCCCCATCCTGGCGCTGGTGCCGCCAGCCGCTCACCAGGTCCAGCTCGTCCTGCTCCAGCCGGGCCAGGAGCATCGGGATGTCGGCGGGATCGTTCTGGAGGTCGCCGTCGAGGGTGACGATCACCCCGCCGCCGCTGGCATCGAAGCCGGCGGCCATGGCGGCCGTCTGTCCGTAGTTGCGCCGCAGCAGCACCGCCACCAGCTCGGGCACCCGGCCGGCCAGATCCCGCAGGACCGCGGGGGTGCCGTCCTTCGAGCCGTCATCCACCAGGACCAGCTCGAAGGTGCGCCCCAGCGGCCGCAGGGCCGCCAGCAGTTTCTCCACCAGGTGGGGAAGGCTCTCCTCCTCGTTGTAGAGGGGGACGACGACGGAAAGTTCGGGGGAAAGCTCGGGAACGGAGAGTTCCGGACTGTGGGCCAGGGCTGCCCCCGCCATGACCGTTCCCCAGGACTCGTGGCCTGAACTTACCTCAGGGGGGCAGGGGACTGCCGTCGTGGCTGTGCATCACCCGCCCCGCGCCCCGCAGTTCGGCGCGGTAGTGGCACGCCACAGGATCCCGGTTGCGGGGGTTGAGGTCGTCGATGCCGATGCCGTCGCGGCCGTGCTGGCGCCCGGAGCTGTGCAGATAGCGGCCCCCGCCCAGGTGCAGGGCCACGTGGGTGCAGCTCCGCGGGGTGCCGAAGAAGATCAGGTCCCCCGGCAGCAGCAGGCTGGTGACGCCGCTGGCCACGGCCACCGGGCGGCAGAAGCGCTCCTGCAGGTAGGCATCGCGGGGCAGCCAGATGCCGGCCTGGGCGAAGGCGGCCTGCACCAGCCCGGAGCAGTCGAAATCGGGCCCCAGGGTGCCCCCCCAGAGGTAGCGGTTGGGGCGGTGGCGGGCGGCCTCGGCGAAGGCGAGCACCGCCTCCAGGCGGGCGGCGATCCGGTCGCGATCGAGGCGGGGCAGCGGCGGCGGCGCCGCCACCTGGTGCCCGTGGCTCGCCAGGGCCGCCGCGTCCATCCAGCAGGGGTAGCCGTCCTCGTGCAGGCGGACCCGCAGGCGGGTCTCGGCGCCGCCGCCCCCTGCGGCCCCCAGCACCCTCAGGCTCCGGCCGGTGTGGACCTCGGTGGCCAGCCCCGGGCCCTGGGGCCGGCTGTAGGCCGGCAGCGGCCGGGTCAGGGTCCAGACACGGCCTGGCGCCGGCAGGGTGCCTAAGGTCGCCATCGCAAGGTGCCGCCGCTGATGGCGTTCTACAGCCCGGATCCGGCCATGGGCGAGGCCCTCCGCCAGCTGATCGGCCGACTGGAGGCGGAGGGGCGCCCGGGGCTGGGGGAGCAGATCTCCGTCACCTGGCTCCGCTACGGCGATTCCCTGGTGGGCGCGGCCGAGGGCCTGGGCCAGGAGGAGTTCTGGGGCCGGACGGTAACCGGCGCCTCCTGGGCGGGTCCGACGCCCCGCTATCCCGCCAGCGTCGTGAAGCTGGTCTATCTGGTGGCGGCCGAAGCCTGGCTGCAGCGCCAGCTGATCGAGGACGGACCGGAGCTGCGCCGGGCCCTGGCCGACATGGTGCGCGATTCGGGCAACGATGCCACCAGCCTGGTGGTGGATCTGCTCAGCGGCACCACCAGCGGTCCGTCCCTGCCGCCGGAGCGCCATGCCGCCTGGTGCCGCCAGCGCCAGGTGGTCAACGACTGGCTGGCCCGCCTCGGCTGGAGCGAGGTGGCGGGGGTGAACGCCTGCCAGAAGACCTGGGCGGAGGGCCCCTACGGCCGCGAACGGGACTTCTACGGCGCCGAGCTGGAGAACCGCAACCGCCTCAGCACCGATGTCACGGCCCGCCTGCTGCACGCCGTGATGGCCGGCGCGGCGGTCTCCCCCCCGGCCTGTCGCCGCATGACGGCGCTGCTGCACCGCTCCCTCGACCCCCAGGCCCGGGCCGCCGATCCCGAGAACCAGGTGGATGGCTTCCTCGGGGCCGGCCTGCCCGAGGGGGCCCGGCTGTGGAGCAAGGCCGGCTGGATGAGCCAGGCGCGCCATGACGCCGCCTACGTGGAGGTGGACGGGAGGGCGCCGATGCTGCTGGTGGTCTTCAGCGAGGGTCGGGTCCGGGCCGCCGACGAGACCCTGCTGCCGGCCATCGCCGCCGCCCTGCTGGACGCCTGACCCTGCCCCGCTGACTGCCCCGCCCCAGTGACGTCCCCGCCCCTCGATGTGGTTCCCCTCGCCCTGGGGGCGGCGGTGAGCCCGATGCTGCTGGTGGGACAGATGCGCACCCTCACCGCGCCGGGGTCCGGCGTGCGTCAGAGCTGGGCCTACGTCGCCGGCAACGCCGTCGTGGTGGCGGGCTGGGCTCTGGTGGGGCTGGGCTCGGGGGGCTCCCTGCCGACCCGCGCCGCCGCCGGCGCCGATCCGGTGTCCGCCGGCCTGCGGCTGGTTCTGGCCGCCGTGCTGCTCGCCATCGGCGCCCGGGCCCTGCACAGTGAGGGGCCATCGGCCTCCACCGCCCCGGGGGGGCAGTCCCTGGGCCGATCCTTCGGGCTGGGGATCGCCCTGATGGCCGGCAACCTCACCTCCCTGGTGCTCTACCTGCCGGCACTGCAGGACCTGGCCCGTTCCGGCCTGGCGGCGGCCCCCCTGGCCGCCCTGGTGCTGCTGGTGAGCCTGGTCACCCTGGCGCCTTCGCTGCTGCCGCCGCTGGTCCTGGTGCTCACGGGGGCCTGGGGTCGGGCCCGCCTTGAGCAGCTCTGCCACTGGACCGTGGCCCACCAGGGCCGGATCAATGGCGGTCTGTGCTTTGTGTTCGCGGCCTATCTGGGCTGGAGCGGTGTCGCCAGGCTCTGAGCGGACCTGGCGACGGGGGCCCGGGAAGGGCCCTGGGGTCGGCCCACCGAAGGGCCTGGAACGGAGAGGGAGGGATTCGAACCCTCGACAGAAGTTGCCTCCTGTAACTCCTTAGCAGGGAGCCGCTTTCAACCACTCAGCCACCTCTCCAGTGGCACAGCGAGCTTATCAGGGCTCGGACTCGGACCCCGGCGGCAGGGGCGCCCCCGGGTCCGGGGGCACGGCCAGACGCGGCAGGCGGTGCTTGAAGCCGCAGAGGATCTCCCAGGGGATGGTGCCGCAGCGCTCGCTCCAGTCGAGGGGGCTGATCGTCTCCCCCTCCTGCTTGCCCAGCAGGGTGACCATGCTGCCCACCTCGATGCCGGGGGCCTCGGTGGCGTCGATCACCAGCTGGTCCATGGTGATGGCGCCCACCTGGGGCAGGCGCCGGCCCTCGAAGAGGACGTCCATGCGGTTGGAGAGCTGGCGGGGCACCCCGTCGGCGTAGCCGATCGACACCACCGCCAGCCGGCTGGGCCGGCTGGTGCGGTAGCGGTGGCCGTAGCTGACGCCGACCCCCGCCCCCACCTGGCGCAGCAGGGTGACGCGGGCGTGGATCTGCAGGGCCGGCCGCAGGGGCACCACGCCGGCCAGGTGGGCCGCCGGAGGCTGGCCGTAGAGGGCCAGCCCCACCCGGACCAGGTCGTAGTGCTGAGCGTGCCCCCGCAGGGTGGCCGCCGAATTGGCAAGGTGACGGCAACAGGCCTCCAGGCCCTGTTCGGCCAGGCTGGTGAGGACCGTCTCGAAGCGCTGCTGCTGCAGCGCGTTGAGGCCGTCGTCCTCCCCGGGGGCGGCATCGGCGCAGGCCAGATGGGAGTAGAGGCCCGCCAGCTCGAGGGCCTCCATGCCCTGCAGGGCCGCCACCAGCCTGGGTCCCTCCTGCCAGTCGGCGCCGAGGCGGGCCATGCCGGTGTCCAGCTTCAGCTGCACGGTCATGGGGCGGCCGCTGCCGCTGGCCAGGTTCTGGCAGAGCAGGGCTTCCCGCATGCTGCTGAGGGTCGGCATCAGCTGCCAGCGCAGGCAGCTGCGCAGCTCCTCGGGCTGGGTGAGGTTGCCGAGCACCAGCACCGGAGCGGAGATGCCGGCGCGGCGCAGCTGCAGCCCCTCACCCAGGGTGGCGACCCCGAAACAGGACGCCCCCGCCTCCAGGGAGGCGCGGGCCACCGTCAGGGCGCCGTGGCCGTAGGCGTCGGCCTTGACCACCGCCATCAGCTGGGTGGCCGGGCCGATGTGGCGCCGCAGGGCCCGCACGTTGGCCTGGATGGCCGCGGTGTTCACCTCCACCCAGGCCCGCTGCCGCGACTGGCGGGTCTCCTCCGTCGCACTGGCGCTGGCGAGCGAAGCGGTGGTCATGGGCGACGCCTGAGGGGGTGGACCATGGAAATCATGGGAATCCCGTTAGCATGCCGCGTATCCAGCGGACGGGAATGGGCCACGTACTCGTTCTGAATGCGTCCTACGAACCGCTGAACATCACCACGTGGCGGCGCGCCATGGTGATGCTGCTCAAGGGGAAGGCCGAGGGGCTCGAGCACGACCCCGAGCGGACGATCCGTCCGGACCATTTCCTGCCCACGGTGATCCGGCTGCGCCAGTTCGTGCGGGTGCCCTACAAGCCGCTCCCCCTCACCCGCCGCAACGTCTTCCATCGTGACGGCCACGCCTGCCAGTACTGCGGCTACAGCGGCGAGCAGCTCTCCATCGACCATGTGGTGCCCCGCAGCCGGGGCGGCACCGACGTCTGGGAGAACGTCACCACCGCCTGCCTGCCCTGCAACGTGCGCAAGGGCAACCGCACCCCGCGGGAGGCGGGGATGCCCCTGGCCCGGGAGCCCCGCCGCCCCCTGGGCAGCCTGAGCTTCGAGGCCAACCGCCGCATCCGCTCCGGTCAGCACCAGGAGTGGGCCAAGTACGTCATCGGCGCCTGACCCGACTCGCGTCGTCACCGGGCCCCTCAGCCGCCGGTCCCGGTGGCTTCGAGGGCGAGGGCCTCCAGACCCTGGCGCTGCTCCTCGGCGATGCAGGCGCCGATCAGGTCCTCGATCTGGCCGGCCAGCACGGGCTCGAGGGAGAAGTTCCGCCCCAGACGGTGGTCGGTCACCCGGTTGTCCTTGGCGTTGTAGGTGCGGATCTTCTCGCTGCGGTCGCCGCTGCCCACCTGGGCGCGGCGCACGGAACGCTCGGCGGCGTTGGCTTCCGCCAGCTGGCGCTCGTAGAGCTTGGCCCGCAGGATCTCCATGGCCCGCTCCCGGTTCTGCAGCTGGGAGCGCTCCTGGGTGCAGAACACCCGGATGCCGGTGGGCTTGTGCAGCAGGTCGACCGCCGTCTCCACCTTGTTGACGTTCTGGCCGCCGGCGCCGCCGGAGCGGGCCGTGCTGATCTCCAGATCCCCAGGGTCGATCTGCACCTCCACCGGGTCGGCTTCGGGCATCACCGCCACGGTGGCGGTGGAGGTGTGCACCCGCCCCTGGGATTCGGTGGCCGGGACCCGCTGGACACGATGCACGCCCGCCTCGAACTTGAGCCGGCTGTAGACCGCTTCACCGCGGATGGCGAGGATCAGCTCCTTGTAGCCCCCCAGATCGGCCTCCGAGGCGCTCACCGGCTGCACCTGCCAGCCCTGGCCCTGGGCGTAGCGCTCGTACATGCGGGCCAGATCCCCCGCCCAGAGGCTGGCCTCATCACCGCCGGCACCGGCGCGGATCTCCAGCATCACGCTGCGCTCGTCACGGGGATCCGAGGGCAGCAGGCTCAGGGTGAGGCGGTCGTTGAGGGCGTTGATCAGGCCCTCGAGGCTGACCAGCTCCTCCGTGGCCAGGGCCGCCAGTTCCTCGCCGGCGGGGTCGTCGCGGTGGGCCCGCAGCAGGGCGCGGGCCTCCTCCCGTTCCTGCTCCAGCTTGCGCAGCCGCTGGTAGTCGTTGACCAGGGGCTCCAGCCGCGCCCGTTCCCGGGCGATCGCCTGCAGCCGGGCCGGATCGGAGGCCACCGCCGGATCCGCCAGCTGGCGCTCCAGTGTCTGGAAGGTGCGGCAGGCGGTGTCCAGCCGGGATTGCAGCAGCTCGGAATCCATGGGGCGGCACCGGCAATAAAAAGGGCCGGGTGCGTCAGGCACCCGGCCAAAGCAGAACCGGACCGTCGCGTGGTCCGGGGGGCCGAGGGATCGCTCAGGCCTAGAGACGCGTCAGGCTTCGGAGGCGGCCGGCTCTTCGGCCGGGGTGGCGGCGGCTTCGGTGGCCTTGGCGGCCTTCTTGGCACCCGAGGCGGAATCGGTGCTGCCCATGCCGTACTTGCGCATGAAGCGGTCGACCCGGCCCTCGGTGTCGAGGATCTTCTGGGTGCCCGTGTAGAAGGGGTGGTTGCCGCTCCACACGTCGACCGTGAGCTCGGGCTGGGTGGAGCCGGTGGTCATCACCACCTCTCCGTTGCAGATCACCTTGGCGTCCGGATACCAGGTGGGATGGATGTCGGCTTTCGGCATGACGGAAATCAGCGCTTGGAGAACTGGGGAGCCTTGCGGGCTTTCTTGAGGCCGTACTTGCGACGCTCCTTGGCCCGGGGATCGCGGCTCAGGTGGCCTTCGATCTTGAGGGGTTTGCGGTTGTCGGGGGAGAGATCGCAGAGGGCACGGGCCGCACCCTGCTTGATGGCATCGGCCTGGCCGGTGAGGCCGCCGCCGCGCACGTTGACCAGGAGGTCGTACTGGGCTTCCAGACCCAGGGTCTGCAGGGGAGCCTTGACCGCCGCCAGATAGACGGGGTTGTAGTTGAGGTAGTTGTCGCCGGGGCGGCCGTTGATGGTGACGCTGCCGCTGCCGGGGACGACCCGCACACGGGCGACGGCGGTCTTGCGACGGCCCGTGCCCCAGTAGACGACGCGGTTGGAGGTGCTGGTCATTGGGCGGCGGCGGCGGGATCGAGGGCGAGGGGCTGGGGCTGCTGGGCTGCGTGGGGATGCTCGGCACCCTTGTAGACCTTCAGCTTGCGGAACAGCTGGCGGCCCAGGGCGTTGTGGGGAAGCATGCCCTTGATGGCCTTCTCGATGATCCGCTCCGGCAGGCGGGCCTGCAGGTGCTCGAAGGTTTCGGTCTTCATGCCGCCGGGACGGCCGGAGTGGCGCCGGTAGATCTTCTGGGTGGCCTTGTTGCCGCTGACGCGCACCTTGTCGGCGTTGATCACCACCACGAAGTCACCCGTGTCGAGGTGGGGCGTGAAGGTGGGCTTGTTCTTGCCGCGCAGCACCTGCGCCACTTCACTGGCGAGACGGCCGAGGGTCTGGTCCGCTGCGTCGACCAGATACCACTGGCGCTCGAGCGAATCGATGGAGGGTGGGGTTGTCTTGTTCATCGCGCCGGCGGGCCGGTTTGGGGTGAGCCCATCGCAGCCGGATGGGTCGGGACAGGAAGATTCGACCCTACCGTGTCGCCGGATCCGGCGAATTCGGAGAGGCACCGGCTGCCTGGGGCCACCGGACGGGGCTCCCTGCAGGGCACTCAACCGATCGGATCGTCGCCGAAGGGATCGGCGGGAGGATCGCGCGATTCCAACAGAAATCGCGGTTGACAATCATACCAGGCGGCCTCAGGGAACACCGGCTCCGGGTAGCCCACCCGCAGCAGGCAGAGACCCTGGGGCGGCGCGGCCTCCTTCACGGCGTGGCGGGCGCCGCTGCGCCAGCGGTGCAGAAACTCCGAAGCCGCCAGGCGACCCTCCCCCACCGCCACCAGCTGGCCCATCAGCAGGCGCACCATGCCATAGAGGAAGCCGCTGGCCTGCACCTCGGTGACCAGCAGATCACCGCGGCGCTCCACGTGCACCTCCTGGAGGGTGGTGCGGGCATGGGCGCGGCGGCTGCCCGCGCGCTGGAAGGCGGAGAAATCGTGCTCGCCCAGGAGGGCCTCGAGGCACCGGGCCATCAGGGCCTCATCCAGACGCCACTGGTAGCGGTGCCAGCTCCAGGGGGCCAGGAAGAGGTTGGGGGTGCGGCCGTTGTGGATCGTGTAGCGGTAGCGCCGGTAGGTGGCGCTGAAGCAGGCGTGCCAGTCGCCGGTCACCTCGGCGGCGGCCCGCACCCGGACCGTGGGCGGCAGGCGGCCGTTGAGGGCCTTGGCCCAGCGGGTCACGGGGATGGGACCGGCGGCATCGAAGTGCACCACCTGGGCGGCGGCATGCACCCCGGTATCCGTCCGGCCCGCCGCCACCGCCCGGACGGGCCGGTGCGGGTCGAGGGCCTCGATGGCGGCCTCCAGGGTTTCCTGGACGCTGATGTGATGGGCCTGCCGCTGCCAGCCGTGGAAGGCGGCTCCGTCGTACTGCAGCGAGAGGGCGATCCGTTTCAGACCAGCTCGATGATGGCCATCTCGGCGTTGTCGCCACGGCGGCGCACCGTGCGGATGATGCGGGTGTAGCCACCCTGGCGATCGCCGTAGCGGTCTTGGGCCTTGTCGAACAGGGCGTGCACCAACTGCTTGTCGTAGATGTAGCCGATGGCGCGGCGGCGGGCGGCGAGGGTGCCGTCCTTGGCCAGGGTGATCATGCGCTCGGCTTCATCACGCAGGGCCTTGGCCCGGGCCTTCGTGGTGGTGACGCGGCCTTCACGGATGAGCTGGGTGGTGAGACCACGCAGCATGGCCTTGCGTTGGTCGGCGGGGCGTCCCAGCAGGGGGACTCGGCACTGGTGTCGCATGGTGGGGACGGGGCGGGTGGCGAAACGGGGAAGGGGAAACCGCCTTTCAGCCGCTGGTGCGGCTCTGGGGCAGGGAGATGCCGATCCTCTCGAGAGCCTCGATCACCTCGTCGGCGGACTTGGAACCGAAGTTCTTGATCTCCAGCAGGTCTTCGTAGCTGAAGCCCATGAGGTCGGAGACGGAGTTGACCTGGGCGCGCTTGAGGCAGTTGTAGGCGCGCACGGAGAGGTTCAGCTCCTCCAGGGGGATCTGGGCCTCGGCCGACGGCTCGGGTTCCAGGCCGGGCTCCTCGGTCATGGTGAGGGTGGCCAGGGGCTGGAACAGGCTGATCAGCTGGTTGGCGGCCTGGGCCATGGCGTCGTCGGGGGTGACGCTGCCGTTGGTCTCGATCTCGATGCGCAGGCGCTCGTGGGCCGAACCGCCCTCGCCGACCGCCGTCTCATCGACGGTGTAGTTGACCCGGCGGACGGGCATGAACACCGCATCGATCTGCAGGAGATCGATGGCGGAGGTGTCCTCGTTGTGGCGATCCACCGGCCGGTAGCCGACGCCGCGCTCGACGTGAACCTCCATCTCCAGGCTGTGGCCCTCGGCCACGGTGGCGATCTCCCGGTCGCCGTCGATCACCTGAACCTGGGGAGAGAACTGCAGATCCGAGGCGGTGACCCTGGCCGGGCCGTTCACCATCAGACGGCCGATCTCCAGGTCGCGGCTGCGGCTGTTGACCGGCACCGACTTGCAGTTCAGCAGGATGTCGAGCACGTCCTCGCGCACACCGGGAACCGTGGCGTACTCGTGGTTGACCCCGGAGAGACGCACCGCCGTGATGGCGCTTCCCTCGAGACCACCGATCAGCACGCGCCGCAGGGCGTTGCCGAGGGTGGTCGCCTGACCCCGGTCCAGGGGGCCGATCAGGAAGACGCCCGTCTGGGAACGGTCGTCGGCGACCTGGTGCTCGACCCGATCGATCTGGTAGTGCAACACGGTCTGAGGAGGTGAAAAGGGAACGGTGGCCGCGACGGCGGCCCGGGGAAGGCGGGAAGGAGGCCGGAGGAACTCCGGGGGCTCAGACCCGGCGGCGCTTGGCCCGGCGGCAGCCGTTGTGGGGCAGGGGGGTGACGTCGCGGATCAGGGTGATCTCGAGACCGGCCACCTGCAGGGCGCGGATGGCGGTTTCACGGCCGGAGCCGGGGCCGCGCACCAGCACTTCGATCTGACGCATGCCCTGCTCGAGGGCGCGACGGGCGGCGGCTTCGGCGGCGGTCTGGGCGGCGAAGGGGGTGCCCTTGCGGGCTCCCTTGAAGCCGCTGGCGCCGGCCGACGACCAGCTCACCACCTCACCGGCGGTGTCGGTGATGGAGACGATCGTGTTGTTGAAGGTGCTCTGGATGTGCGCGACGCCATTGGGCACGTTGCGCTTGGCCTTCTTGGGGCCGGTCTTCTTGGCTGGTTTGGCCATGGCGGTGACCCCGCGGCTGCGGGGAGGTGATCGGAGGACTGGGGGGGAGCCCCGGTGACGACCTCCGCAAGGGGAGGGCGGCGGGACTGTGGCCCGGTGGCTGCCGCGAGGGGCCACGGGCCGGGAGATGGTGCAGGCAGGGAAGGCAGGGCGGGCCCGGAGGCCCGGACCTCACTTCTTCTTGCCGGCGACGGTCTTGCGGGCGCCGCGACGGGTACGGGCGTTGGTGCGGGTGCGCTGGCCGCGCACGGGCAGGCCCATGCGGTGGCGGCGACCCCGCAGGCAACCGATGTCCTGCAGGCGCTTGAGGGCCATGCCCTCTTCGCGGCGCAGGTCGCCCTCGAGGACGAAGGAGTCGGCGGCGCCGCGCAGCTTCTGCACGTCGCCGTCGCTGAGGTCCTTCACCCGGATGTCGGGGCTGACCCCCGACTTGGCGAGAATCTTGCGGGCCCTGGTGAGCCCGATCCCGTACACGTAAGTGAGTGAGATCTCAACCCTCTTGTCACGAGGGATATCGACACCGGCGATCCGAGCCACGTCAGGAAACGATCAGAGGGCAAAGGGGGTGGCGGCCGAAGGCGGCCGCCGTGGAAGCGTGGGGGGTCAACCCTGACGCTGCTTGTGCTTCGGGTTGGTGCAGATCACCATGACCCGGCCGTGGCGACGGATCACCCGGCATTTGTCGCACATCTTCTTGACTGAGGCACGCACCTTCATGGGCGTTGTGCTCTCCGAATTTGCAAACAGCTACCTTATCACATCAGTCCGTCAAGCTGGCTACGATCCTCTCCGCGATCGCCTCCACGGTGCCGGAAGCCTCCACGTTGCAGAGCAGGCCCAGCTGGCGGTAGTGGTCGATCAGGGGGGCGGTCTGCTCCTGGTACACCACCAGGCGGTTGCGGATCACCGCTTCGTTGTCGTCGGCCCGGCCGCGGGAGAGCAGGCGCTGGATCAGCACCCCGTCCTCCAGCTCCAGCAGCAGCACCCGTTCGATGCGCTGGTCGAGCTCCGCCAGCAGGTCGTCGAGGGCCTCGGCCTGGGCGAGGTTGCGGGGGAAGCCGTCGAGGAGCCAGCCGCCCGTGTGGCCCTCGAGGCGGCTGCGCACGATCGCCAGCACCAGGGTGTCGCTGACCAGCTCGCCCCGGGCCATCACCGCCTCGGCCTCCTGGCCCAGGGCGGTGCCGGCCTTGACCTCCGCCCGCAGCAGATCACCGGTGGAGAGATGCAGCAGCTGGTGACGTTCAGCCAGGAGCTCGGCTTGGGTGCCCTTGCCGGCGCCGGGGGGACCGAGAAAGAGGAGTCGCTGTTTCATGGGAAGGGAAACGGGAGAAGGGACCTACTGGCGGACCAGTCCTTCGTAGCGCTGGGAGATCACGTAGGTCTGGACCTGCTTGGCGGTGTCGATGGCCACGCCCACCAGGATCAGGAGGGAGGTGGCCCCGAGCCCCTGGAAGGTGCGCACCTGGGTCGCGCCTTCCACGGCTGAGGGGATGATCGCGATGGCGCCCAGGAACAGGCCCCCCAGCAGGGTCAGGCGGTTGGACACGCCCGAGAGGTAGTCGGCGGTGGCCGAGCCCGGCCGCACCCCGGGGATGGCGACGCCGGAGCGCTTCAGGTTGGTGGCGATGTCCACCGGGTTGACGGTGAGGGAGGAGTAGAAGAAGGCGAAGCCGCAGATCAGGGCGAAGTACACCACGGCATAGACCCAGGGGGTGCTGCTGGTGGGGTTGAGGTAGCCCGCCACCCGGATCAGCCAGGGGCTCTTGGTGAGGTTGGCGATGGTGAGGGGCAGGAAGACCACTGCCGAGGCGAAGATGATCGGCATCACGCCGCCGGCATTGAGCTTCAGGGGCAGGTAGCTCTGGCGGGAGGCCAGGGTGCTGGCCCCGCCCACCTGACGTTTAGCGCTGACGATCGGGATACGGCGGCTGCCCTCCTGAAGGAAGATGATCCCCACGATCGTCACCAGGAAGACGAGCACCAGCACGACGATGCCGCCCACCGTGGCCCGGTCGCCGCTCTGGGCCAGCTGGATGGTGGAGCCGAGGGCCTTGGGCAGGGTGGCGACGATGTTGATGAAGATCACCAGGGAAGCCCCCTGGCCGATGCCCCGCTCGGTGATCACCTCGCTGACCCACATCACCACCATCGATCCGGTCACCAGGGCCAGGCTCGTCTGGACGACGAACAGCCATTCCGGCAGGCCCGGCAGGGCGTACTGCCGCAGGATCAGGGCGAAGACGATGCTCTGGAGGATGCCCCAGCCCAGGGCCACGTAGCGGGTGATCTGGGCCAGCTTGCGGCGCCCGGCTTCCCCCTCGTTCTTCTGCAGCTCCTCGAGCTGGGGCAGGGCCGCCGTCATCAGCTGGATGATGATCGAGGCGTTGATGAAGGGCAGGATGCCGAGGGCGAACACGCCCAGGGTCGACAGGCCGCCGCCGGTGAAGATGTCGAGGAAGCCGATCAGCTGGCCCCCCTGGCGGATGAAGTCCTGGAAGGCGACCCGGTCGATGCCGGGCACCGGGATGTAGATGCCGAGTCGCACCAGCAGCAGCAGGCCCAGGGTGGTGAGCACCCGATCCCGCAGGCCCTTCGACTGGACCAGCTGGACGAGGATTTCAGCGGCGCTCGGATTGCGCCCCCGGCTGAGGAGCATGGTGATGTCGGGAGTGGAGGGAACGGGGCGCTACGACCGGAGCCGCCTGCCGCAGCACAAGGCTACGGGCAGGCGGCTCGCGGCTGGGGACAGGGCAGGGCCCGGCCTCAGTCGATGATCTCGCAGGTGCCGCCGGCGGCTTCGATCTTGGCGCGGGCCGAGGCGGTGAAGGCGGCGGCGTGGACGGTGAGTTTCACCTTCAGTTCGCCGTTACCGAGCACCTTCAGCGGGTAGCGGGGGCTGGTGACCAGACCCGCCTGCTCGAGGGACTCGAGGCTGACCGTGCTGCCGGCCTTCAGCTCACCCAGCCGCGACACGTTGATCACGGTGTAGTGGGTGGGGTTGATGACCGGGAAGTGCTTGAGCTTCGGGATCCGGCGGTAGAGGGGCATCTGGCCACCCTCGAAGCCGGGGCGGGTGGGCCGGCCGGAGCGGGACTTCTGGCCGCGCATGCCGAAGCCGCAGCTGGCGCCCTGGCCGGCGGCGATGCCGCGACCCTTGCGCAGCTTGCGCCGGCGCGAGCCCGTCTGGGGCTGGAGACTGTTGAGAGAGAAGGACGTCATGGCGGGCCTCAGGAGTAGATCTGCTCGAGGGAGATGCCCCGCTCCTTGGCGGTCTCCTTGTGGGTGCGCAGGCCTTCGAGGGCCTGCATGGCGGCGCGGGCGTTGTTGAGCGGGGTCTTGGAGCCCAGCCGCTTCGCCAGCACGTTCTTGATCCCGGCCAGTTCGAGCACGGTGCGGATCGAACCGCCCGCGATCACCCCGGTACCGGGGGCGGCCGGCCGGATCAGCACGCTGGCGGCGCCGTCGCGGCCGTTGCTGAGGGTGGGGATCGAGCTGGTGCGGGTGAGGGGCACCTTGACCAGATGCTTCTTGCCGTCGGCCACGCCCTTGCGGACGGCACCGATGACATCGCCGGCCTTGCCGACGCCCACACCCACCTGGCCGCGTTCGTTGCCGACAACGACGATGGCCCGGAAGCTCATCTTCTTGCCGCCCTTGACGGTCTTGGAGACGCGGCGGATCTGAACCACCCGCTCCTGCCATTCGGAGTCGCGTTCCTGGCCGCGGCGGTTGTCGCGGCCACGGCCGCCGCCACCGCGGCGGTCACCCTTGGCATCGCCGCGGCCACCGCCGCCGCCGCCCCGGCGCTGCTCCTGCTGGCCTTCGGCAGCGGCGGGGACGTCGGAGGCCGCAGGCACGGCACCGGTCTGGATCTGGTCGTTGGTTTCGGTCATGGTGAGAGCAGGGATCAGAACTGAAGGCCCGCTTCCCGGGCGGCGTCAGCAAGGGCCTTGACCCTGCCGTGGTACAGGTTGCCGCCGCGATCGAAGACCACCTGCTGGATGCCCTTGGCGAGGGCGCGCTGGGCGACGAGCTGGCCCACCGCGATGGAGGCATCGCAGTTGGCACCCACCGTGACGCTGGTGCGCAGGTCCTTGTCGAGGGTGGACGCGGCACAGAGGGTGCTCTGGGCGTCGTCGTCGATGACCTGGGCGTAGATGTGGTTGTTGGAGCGGAACACGGCCAACCTGGGACGGTCGGCAGTGCCGGAGAGCAGACGACGCAGGCGGCGGTGACGCTTCTGGGTCTGCTGTTTGCGGGAGAGGGTAGACATGGGGGATCAGACGGATGACGCTCGAGCAGACCTCATTTCTTGCCGGTCTTGCCGGCCTTGCGCAGAATCCGCTCACCTTCGTACTTGATGCCCTTGCCCTTGTAGGGCTCGGGCGGACGGATGCCGCGGATCTTGGCCGCCTCGTTGCCCACCAGCTCCTTGTCGGGGCCGGAGACGAAGACCGAGGTGTTGTTCTCGACCGAGAAGGTGACCCCTTCGGGGGGAACCATCTCCACCGGGTGGCTGTAGCCGGCGCTGACCACGAGCTTGCGCCCCTGGACCTGGGCGCGGTAGCCCACGCCGACGATCTCGAGCTTGCGGGTGAACCCCTGGCTGACCCCTTCCACCATGTTGGCGACGAGGGTGCGGCTGAGGCCGTGACGCTCCCGGGAGCGGCGGTGGCTGCTGGTGGGACTGACCACCACCGTGCCGCCTTCCTGGCTGACGCTGACGCCCTCCGGGAGAACGCGGCTGAGTTCCCCCTTGGGGCCCTTCACGGTGACCGCCAGGCCATCGAGGCTGACGGTGACCTTGTCGGGGATGGGGATCGGGGCTTTACCGATACGAGACATGGAACAACTCCTGGGATCAGTAGACGTAGCAGAGCACTTCGCCGCCGACGCCCTGCTTGCGGGCATCACGGTCGCTCATCACACCCCGGGAGGTGGAGATGATCGCCACGCCGAGGCCGCCCAGCACCTTGGGCAGCTGGCGGGTGTTCTTGTAGATGCGCAGGCCGGGCTTGCTCACCCGCTGCACGGAGCGGATGGTGGGCTGACGGTGCTTGCCGCTGTACTTCAGCTCGAGCACCAGCTGGCGCTGCACACCTTCACCTTCCTCGGCGATGGCGCCGATGAAGCCTTCCTGGTGCAGCACGTTGGCGATGCTGCGGGAGAGCCGGGAGGCGGGAATCCTGGTGCGCTCGTGGCGCTTCTCACTCGCATTGCGAAGGCGAGTGAGCATGTCTGAGATCGGGTCGTGGTTGGCCATGGTCGTGTCCGGGAGGGGGCTCAGGTATTGCGGAACGGCATTCCCATTTCGCGGAGGAGGGCCCGGCCCTCTTCGTCGTTACGGGCGTTGGTCACGATCGTGACGTCCATCCCCCGGATGGCATCGATCTTGTCGAAGGAGATCTCGGGGAAGATGATCTGCTCCCGGATCCCCAGGGTGTAGTTGCCCCGGCCGTCGAAGCTCTTCGGGCTCACACCGCGGAAGTCGCGGATGCGAGGCAGCGCCAGGTGGATGAGACGCTCGAGGAAGGCATACATCCGCTCGCCCCGCAGGGTGACGGCCACGCCGATCGGCATGCCCTGGCGGATCTTGAAGGCGGCGATGGCCTTCTTGGCGCGGGTCACCACCACCTTCTGACCGGTGATGGTCGCCAGTTCGGTGATCGAGGCCTCGAGGGCCTTGGCGTTCTGGGCGGCTTCACCGAGGCCCCGGTTGACGGTGACCTTGACCACCTTGGGAACCTCGTGGACGTTGGAGAGGTTGAGATCCTTCAGCAGCTTGGGCTGGATCGTCTCCCGGTAGCGCTGTTTGAGTGACATGACGGGGGGATGGGGGGGCGCTTCTGGACGTGGTCAGAAGGCGGACGGGGAAGGGAGGCAGGGACGCGGAGCGTGGGGGGCGTCGCGGAAGGGTGTGTGGGCGGCGACGCGTTCGGGGGCGGTCAGTCGAGCACCTCCCCTGTCTTCTTGAGGCGGCGCTTCTTGCTGCCGTCCTCCTGGACGACGATTTCCACCCGGCTGGCCACCTTGTTGGCGGTGGAGTACAGCATCACGTTGGAGGCGTGCAGGGACGCCTCTTCGGTGACGATGCGGCCGGTCTCGCCCTCCTGGGTGGGCTTGACGTGGCGGGTGCGCAGGTTGATGCCCTGCACCACGACACGGTTCTCGTTCGGCAGGGTGCGCAGCACCTCGCCGGTCTTGCCCCGGTCCTTGCCGGCGATCACCTGGACGGTGTCGCCCTTGCGGATGCGCATCTTGACGCGCTGGACGGGCCGGGCCTTGGGGGTTGCGGTGGCCATCTCAGATCACCTCCGGGGCGAGGGACACGATCTTGGTGAAGTTGCGCTCGCGCAGCTCACGGGCGACCGGGCCGAAGACGCGGGTGCCCTTGGGGTTGTTGTCGTTGCCGAGGATCACCGCGGCGTTGTCGTCGAAGCGGATGGCGTTGCCGGTGTCCCGGCGCAGCGTGGCCCGGGTGCGCACCACCACGGCCTTGACCACATCCGACTTCTTGACGCCCATGTTGGGCATGGCGTCCTTGACGGCGGCCACGATCACATCGCCCACGTGGGCGTAGCGACGGTTGGTGCCGAGCACCCGGATGCACTGGATGCGCTTGGCGCCGCTGTTGTCAGCGACGTTGAGGAAGGTTTCCTGCTGAATCATGGGGAGTTCCTCAGCCGGCGCTGGTGGGGGAGAGAACCTCAGCGACGGCCCATCGTTTGGTGCGGCTGAGGGGGCGGGTCTCGGTGATCCGGACCCGGTCACCCACGCGGCAGCTGTTGGCTTCGTCGTGGGCTTTGTAGCGGGTGGTGCGGCGGACGGTCTTCTGATAGATGGGATGGGGGAAGCGGTTTTCCACCGCCACCACCACCGTTTTGTCCATCTTGTCGCTGACGACGGTGCCGACCCTTTCCTTGAGTGCCATGGGGATCGAGGGGGGAATCAGGAGGCGACGGTGGAGCGTTGACGCTCCTCCTGCACCGTCAGCAGGTGGGCCAGCTTGATGCGGGACTCCTTGAAGCGGTGCGGGTGCTCCAGACGGCGGGTGGCCTGCTGGAAGCGGAGGTCGAACAGTTCGCGACGGACGCCATCGATCTGTTCGGCGATCTGGGCGTCGCTGAGCGAACGCACATCGGTGATGGTGGGACGGGCCATGGTCAGGATTCCACTGCGAGGGCGGGTTCGGGGGCGGCTGCCACCTGATCGGCCAGGGCGAGGAACTTCGTCTTGAGCGGCAGTTTGAACTGGGCCAGACGCATGGCTTCCTTGGCGATTTCGGGCGTGATCTCGGGGCCACCCATCTCGAAGAGAATGCGGCCCGGCTTGATCACGGCCACCCAGAATTCCGGGTTGCCCTTACCGGAACCCATGCGGGTTTCGGCAGGCCGCATGGTGACGGGTTTGTCGGGGAAGATCCGGATCCAGATCTTGCCCCCCCGCTTGACGTAGCGGGTCATGGCACGGCGGCTGGCCTCAATCTGACGGGAGGTGATCCACCCGCACTCCTGGGCCTGCAGGGCGAAATCGCCGAAGGCGATGGTGTTGCCGCGCGTGGCGATGCCGCGCATGCGGCCTCGCTGCTGTTTTCGGAACTTGACGCGTTTTGGACTCAGCATGGTTCAGGCCTCCTGATCACTCCTCGTTGGAGCGGTCTTCGAACTGTTGCGGCCGGCGGTTGGCGCGGCGTTTCGGTGCTCCACCCACGGGCAGCTGGTCTTGCTGACCGGGAAGCACCTCCCCTTTGAACACCCAGACCTTGATGCCCAGGACCCCATAGGTGGTGGTGGCCACCTTGGTGGCGTAGTCGATGTCGGCGCGGAGCGTGTGCAGGGGCACGCGACCCTCGCGGGTCCACTCCGTCCGGGCGATCTCGGCGCCGTTGAGGCGTCCGCTCACCTGGAGCTTGAGACCCAGCACCCCGGCCCGCTGGGCGCGCTGCACCGCCATGCGCATGACGCGCCGGAAGGCCACCCGCTTCTCCAGCTGCTGGGCGATGTACTCGGCCAGCAGGAAGGCGTCGGCGTCGACCCGCTCCACCTCGACCACGTTGATGCGCACCTGACGGTGGGCGTCGCCGAGGGTCTTCTGGATGCCGGTGCGCAGCTCTTCGATGCCGCTGCCCTGGCGGCCCACGAGAACGCCCGGACGGGCGGTCTTGAGTTCCACTTCGAGCTGGTCGGCCTTACGGGCGATCAGCACGTCGCTGATGCCGGCGGCGGCGTACTTCTTGTTGATGAACGACCTGATCCGGTCGTCCTCCTGAAGGAGGACGGGGTAGGTCTTGCTTGGGGCGTACCAGCGGGAGCGGTGTTCCTGGGTGATCCCCAGGCGCAGGCCGGTTGGATGGATCTTGTGTCCCATCGGGCGGTGTCCTCGGGGGTCAGGCGGTGGGCGCTGCCACAGCAATGCTGATGTGGCAGGTTTGCTTTTTGATGGCGTAGGCGCGGCCCTGGGCCCGGGGCCGGAACCGCTTCAGGGAGGGTCCCATGTCGGCGCTGGCCTGGCTGATGACCAGGGTGGCCGGATCGAGGCCGAGGTTGTGCTCGGCATTGGCGACCGCGGAGCGGAGCACCTTGGTGATCGGGCCCGTGGAGCGGTAAGGCATGAACTCGAGCATGATCAGGGCGTCGCGGTAGGTGCGACCCCGGATCTGATCGAGAACCCGGCGCACCTTGGACACGGAACCGCGGATGAAGCGGCCGTGAGCCAGGGCCTGGGTGTCGGGTGTGGTGGTTGCCATCGGATCAGCGGCCTCCCTTCTTGTCTTTGATGTGACCGCGGAACGTGCGGGTGGGGGCGAATTCGCCCAGCTTGTGGCCCACCATCTGCTCCGTCACGTAGACGGGCACGTGGGCCTTGCCGTTGTGAACGGCAATGGTGTGGCCGATCATCATCGGCAGGATGGTGGAGGCCCGTGACCAGGTCTTGATCACGGTCTTGTCGTCGGCAGCGTTCTGCTTCTCCACCTTGCGAAGCAGGTGGTCGGCGACGAACGGGCCTTTCTTGAGTGAGCGTCCCATGGCGGATCAGGCGAACAGCAGAGCGGTGTGGGTCATCAGGAGTCGCGTCCGCCACGGCTCCGTTTGGAGGTGCGGCGTCGTTTCCGCAGCACGAACCGGTTGCTCGGCTTGTTGCGCTTGCGGGTCTTGAGGCCCAGGGCGGGTTTGCCCCAGGGCGTGACCGGACCGGAACGGCCGATCGGTGCCCGGCCCTCGCCACCACCGTGGGGGTGGTCGCAGGGGTTCATCACGCTGCCGCGCACTTCCGGACGGCGGCCCAGCCAGCGCTTGCGGCCGGCCTTGCCGAGGCTGGTGTTGCGCTGCTCGGCGTTGCCCACCTCACCGAGGGTGGCGTAGCACTCGCGGCGCACCAGCCGCACCTCGGTGGAGGGCAGCTTGAGGGCGACGTAGTCCCCTTCCTTGGCCACCACCTGGGCGCTGGCCCCGGCGGTGCGGACCATCTGACCGCCGCGACCGGCGTAGAGCTCCACGTTGTGGACGCTCGAGCCCAGGGGGATGGCCGAGAGGGGCAGGGCGTTGCCGTTCTCGATCGGGGCGTCCGGGCCGGAGATGACGCTCTGGCCCACCGCCACGTTGGCGGGGGCAAGGATGTAGCGCTTCTCGCCGTCGGTGTAATAGAGCAGCGCCAGACGGGCGTTGCGGTGTGGGTCGTAGTGGATCGCGGCCACCTTGGCGCTCACACCGTGCTTGTCGCGACGGAAGTCGACGATGCGGTAGAGGCGCTTGTGGCCACCGCCGCGGTGGCGGCAGGTGATCACGCCGCGGTTGTTGCGGCCCTTGTGGCGGTGCTTGGACACCACCAGGCCCCGTTCCCGGTTCTTGCCCGTGATGTCACTGAAATCAGTGACGACCAGCGTGCGGGTGCCGGGGGTGTTGGGCCTGTAGTTGCGGATTGCCATGACGTTTCAGACCCCTCAGGACTCAGGGAACAACTGGATGGCGTTGCCTTCGGCAAGGCGCACCACCGCTTTCTTCACCTGGGCACGTTTGCCGGCGAAGCGCCCCACCCGACGGGAGCGGCGGGGGGGATTCATGGTGCTGACGCCGACGACCTTGACGTCGAACAGATGCTCGACGGCCGCCTTGATGTCGGGCTTGGCGGCCCGATGGTCCACCTCGAAGGTGTACTGGTTGATCTCGATGGCCCGGGTGGCCTTCTCGGTGATCAGCGGGCGACGGATCACGTCCGCCAACCGGCCTGCAAAACGCTCAGACATCGCCGTAGACCTCCTGAATCTTCGCCAGTGCCTCTTCGCTGAGCACCAGCTTGTTGGCATGGAGCAGATCGAACACGTTGAGCTGATCGGCGGCGATCAGCTTCACCTTCTCGAGATTGCGCACCGAGCGGGTCACCGCCTCGGGAGCGCCATCGAGGATCAGCAGCACCTTGGCGCCGGCCTCGATGCCGAAGCGGGACAGGGCGGCGGTGATCTCCTTCGTTTTGGGGGTGTCGAGCCCGGCGCCGAAGCCCTTCACCACGATGATGTCCGCGACGCGGCTCATCAGGGCGGTGCGCAGGGCCAGGCGACGCTCCTTGCGGTTCATCGCCACGGCATAGCTGCGGGGCTTGGGTCCGAAGATCACGCCACCGCCGGGCCGCAGGGGGGTGCGGATCGAGCCCTGGCGGGCCCGGCCGGTGCCTTTCTGCTTGTAGGGCTTGCGACCGCCACCGGCCACTTCGGCGCGGGTGAGGGTGCTGGCGGTGCCCTGACGGGTATGGGCCAGCTGGCGCACGACGGCGCGGTGGAGCAGGCCGTTGGCGGATGTTTCCTTGGCGACCTTGAGGTCGAGGGGAGCTTTGCCGCTCTCCTTGCCTTGCCAGTCGCGGATCACACAGTCAGTCATGGGTGTTCTCCTCAGTTCGCTGCGGGCACGCCCACCCGCCGGGCCGGGCGGATGTCGAGCAGGGCGCCGGGCTTGCCGGGTACCGAGCCCTTGACGACGAGCAGATTGCGTTCTGCATCCACCTTGAGGATTGTGAGGCCGCGGGTGGTGATCTGCTTGCCGCCGTAGCGACCGGCCATCCGCTTGCCGGGGTAGACCCGGCCTGGGGTGGTGCCGGCGCCGATGGAGCCTGGCTCTCGGTGGTTCTTGGAGCCGTGGCTCATGGGACCGCGGCTGAAGCCGTGGCGCTTCTGGAGGCCCGAGAAACCACGACCGATCGTGTCGCCGCTGACGTCGACCTTCTGGCCGGGGGCGAAGTCACCGACGGTGACGGCGGCCCCGAGCTCGAGGCCGTCGATGGCCTCCAGCCGGTACTCCTTGAGGTGCCGCAGGGGCGCCTCGCCGGATTTGGCCAGGTGGCCCTTGGCGGGCTTGTTGACGAGCTTGTCGCGCGTCTCGCCGAAGCCGAGCTGCACCGCGGTGTAGCCGTCGGTGGCTTCGCTCTTGAGTTGGGTGATGCGGCAGGGACCCGCTTCGATCAGGGTGACCGGAATGGATTTGCCTTCTTCGTCGAAGAACTGGGACATACCCAGCTTCTTCCCGAGAATGCCGATGGACATGGGAGGGAGAACAACACCAGCTGGACTGCCGAGGCGTGCCGCCATGGATCTGGGCCGAGGCCCGACATCCGTGGAGGACCCGCTGGACGGCGGGGGGGCTGAATTCGTGGAATCGCAGATTGACCCGAGGGTCAGGAGCTAGCGAGGCGAATCAGCGGGCTGGGACTTGCCGGAAGCGGTGAGGCCTCGGGCAGTATCCCGACGGTCCGGACAGCGACGAGCGCTGCAGGAGTCGTACGGGCCGGGAAGGGTTCGTCACCACTGACGGACCCCGTACCGTTCTCTGGAGGCCCGGCTAGCGGACGGGCACAGATCTTCGGCACAAGAGACAACAGTACCCCATGGTGTGCACCACCACCCCTGGGACCCTCATCGGCTGCCAGACTCAGCCCCGATTCGCCTGCCGCTCCCGATGCCCCTGCTGATGACCGGCCGTGGTTTCCGCACCGAGCTGGAGCGCTGCGGTGCCCTCGCCCTGTTCGTTCCGCTGGAGGGCGGCGCCGAGACCCGGCTGCTGCGGCGGCTGCGGGCGGCCGGCTACCGGGCCCACCTCACCTCCGCCCGCGGGCTGGGGGATCCGGAGGCCTACCTGCTCCAGCTGCACGGCATCCGGCCGCCCCACCTGGGCCACCACAGCGTCGGCCAGGCGGCCGCCGTGGGCGAGGTGCAGCGGGTGATGCCCCAGCTCGGCCCTGCGCTGGCCGGCGAGGGCCCGGTGCTTCTCTGGCTGCTGGAGGGCCAGGTGCTGAGCAGCTCCGAACTGGCCGCCCTCTGCGAGCTCTGCCGCCGCGAACCGCGCCTGAAGCTGGTGGTGGAGATGGGCGGCGCCCGGGCCCTGCGCTGGCAGCCGCTCGAACAGCTCGTGCCGGCCTGAGCTGAATTCACCCCATAGCCTGGGTCCGTTCCGCGGACTCCCAGGCCTTGAGTGAGCGGCTCGGATTGATCTGGGGTTCGGCCTTCTTCGCCGGCTCCCTGGCCCAGGCCACGGCCTGGCTCACCGGCCAGCCGGCGGTGGTGCTGCTGCTGGCGGTCGGCCTGATCACGGGCCACGCCGGGTTCGACCTGGTCCATCCCGAGAACCTGGGGGCCGGCCTGGAGCCCCTGGTCGGTCTGCTGGTGAGTCTGGTGCTCTTCGACGGGGGGCTCAACCTGCGCCTGGCGGGCCGCGATCTGCAGCGGTCGGTGCTGCAGCTGGTGCTGGTGCGCCTGGTGCTGGGGCTGCCCCTGGCGGCCCTGCTGGCCCATGGCCTGGCGGGGCTGCCCTGGCCCCTGGCGTTGGTCTACGGCGCGATCGCCCTGGCCACCGGTCCCACGGTGGTCACCCCGATGGTGCGCCAGCTGCGCCTGGCTCCGAAGCTGGGCCAGCTGCTGGAGGCGGAGGGCCTGATCCTCGAACCGGTCAGTGCGGTGCTGGGCCTGGTGCTGCTCCAGGTGATCCTGGGGGACCTGGGCAGCTGGCAGGAGGTGGCCTCCCGACTGCTGCTGCGCCTGGGGGGCGGGGTGGTGCTCGGCGGCCTGGCCGGGCTGCTGCTGTCGGAGGTGCTCCGGCGCCTGGCCGCCGTGGCGGCGGCGCGCGGCGGCGCGGGGCCGGCCGAGCCCGGTGGCCTGGAGCTGCAGCTCACCCTTGGGGTGCTGTTTCTGATGTTCAGTGGCTGCGAGGCGCTGCTGCCGGAGTCGGGCCTGCCGGCGGCGGTGAGCGCGGGGGTGGTGGTGGGGCTGCGCCTCGATGCGGCCGCCACCCAGCTCGACGCCCTGATCCGCCAGCTGGCCATGCTGGCGATCACGGTGCTGTTTCCCCTGCTGGCGGCCGATGTCTCCTGGGCCGAGCTGAGTCCCCTCGGCCTGGGCGGCCTGGCCTGCGTGCTGGGCCTGATGCTGATCCGCTGGCCCCTGATCCAGCTGACGGGCCTCGGCCTGCCCAGCCTCGACTGGAAGGAGAAGGCCCTGCTCAGCTGGATCGCGCCGCGGGGCATCGTCACCGCGGCGGTGGTGAGCCTGTTCGCCCTCGAGCTCGACCGGGCCGAGGTCCCCGGCGGCGCCACCCTCAAGGGGCTGGTGTTCCTGACCATCCTGCTGACCGTGGGCCTGCAGGGGTTTTCCGCCCCCTGGCTGGTGCAGCGTCTCGGGCTGGCCCAGCCGGAGATCGCGCCGGAGCTGCCCGGCACCGGCTGAGGGCCCTGCCGGTGGCAGGATCGTTTCGCCCCACGCGCGCCATCCATGGGTGCCTTGCTCCGGGGCCCAGCGCCGATGATCCGGCAGCACCCCGAGCAGGCCCTGGCCTCCGGAGGCTGGGTGAAGCTGATCGGCGGAGCCAGCAACCAGGATCTGGCCGCCATCGAGGACCTGGCCGGCATCCATGCGCTGGCCGGGGTGCACTGCATCGATGTGGCCGCCGATCCGGCGGTGGTGGCCGCGGCCCGGCGGGGCATGGCCTGGGCCGAGGCCCGCGGCGCGGTCCGTCCCTGGCTGATGGTCAGCCTCAGTGACGGCCTCGACCCCCACTTCCGCAAGGCCTGGTTCGATCCGGACCGCTGCCCGCCCGCCTGCCCCCGGCCCTGCGAGCGGGTCTGCCCCGCCCTGGCCATCGGCGGGACCGGGGTGGTGGAGGAGCGCTGCTACGGCTGCGGCCGCTGCCTGCCGGCCTGCCCCCTGGGGCTGATCGAGGAGCGCAGCCAGGTGCTGGAGGCCGCCGGCGTGGGGGCCCTGCTCGCGCAGTTGGCCCCGGACGCGGTGGAGCTGCACACCCGGCCCGGGCGGCTGGAGGCCTTCGGCGATCGGGTGGCCCAGCTGGCCGCCAGCGGGGTGCCGCTGCGCCGGGTGGCGGTGAGCGCGGCCCTGGAGGGAGGGGCCACGGTGGAGGAGCTGGCGGCGGAGCTCTGGCAGCGGTTCCGCCTGCTCCGTGGGGCCGGCTTCCGGCCGCTCTGGCAGCTGGATGGCCGGCCGATGAGCGGTGATGTGGGGGCCGGCACGGCCCATGCGGCGGTGGCCCTGCTGGAGCGGCTGGGGCCGCTGGCGCCGCCGGGTCCGCTGCAGCTGGCCGGCGGCACCAATGCCCACACCCTTGCGGTGCTGGCCCGCTCCCCGGCGGCCCGGCCCCGGGCGGCCGGGGTCGCGTTTGGGGGGGTGGCCCGCCGCCAGCTCCAGCCCCTGCTGCAGGAGGCCCAGGCTGAGGGGCGACGGCTGCTGGACCTGCCCCTGCTCTGGCCCCGGGCCCTGGCCATCGCCGAAGTGCTGGTGGCCCCCTGGCTGGCCCGTGGTGTCAGCGGCCCCCGGGGTCTGGCGGGCCCCGGGCCCGGCTAGAACGAACGGACAGCTCCCCCCGCCGCCCCCTGGAGCCTTCGCCCCCCCCCTCCCTCTCCCCCCAGCGGGTCACCGACGACCTGGATCGTCTGCTGGCCGTGCTGCCGCCTGTGGTGCAGCGGGCCCTGGCGGGGCCGGAGCGGCGGGAGGGCCTGCTGGAGGTGGTGCTCGACCTGGGGCGGGTGCCGGAGGCCCGCTACCCCGGCCGGGTTCTGGCCCTGGGCAACGACGCGATCGCGCGTTCCGATCTGGCGGCGGTGCTGCAGCGTCTTGGCCCCTTCGGCGGTGACAACCGGGCCGGCATCGAGCGCACCCTGCACCGCATCAGCGCCATCCGCAACCGCACCGGCGACGTGGTGGGACTCACCTGCCGGGTGGGCCGGGCCGTGTTCGGCACGGTGGCGATGGTGCGCGACCTGCTGGACACGGGCCAGTCGCTGCTGCTGATGGGCCGCCCCGGGGTGGGCAAGACCACGGCCCTGCGGGAGATCGCCCGGGTGCTCGCCGACGACCTGCAGCGCCGGGTGGTGGTGATCGACACCAGCAACGAGATCGCCGGCGACGGAGACATCCCCCACCCCGCCATCGGCCGGGCCCGGCGGATGCAGGTGGCGCGCCCGGAGCTGCAGCACCAGGTGATGATCGAGGCGGTGGAGAACCACATGCCCGAGGTCATCGTCATCGATGAGATCGGCACCGAGCTGGAGGCCCAGGCGGCCCGCACCATCGCCGAGCGGGGCGTGATGCTCGTGGCCACCGCCCACGGCAACGAACTGGCCAACCTGATCCGCAACCCCACCCTCAGCGATCTGGTGGGGGGGATCCAGTCGGTGACCCTGGGGGACGAGGAGGCCCGCCGCCGGCGCACCCAGAAGACCGTGCTGGAACGGGCGGCCGAGCCCACCTTCCCCCTGGCGGTGGAGATGCACAGCCGGCACCGCTGGCTGGTGCACCGCGACGTGGCCGGCACGGTGGATCTGCTGCTGCGCGGCCAGCCCACCCATCCCCAGGTGCGGGAGCTGGGCGGCGACGGCCGCCGGGTGCTGCGCGACGACGGCCCCGCCCGCCCGGCCGCACCGCCCGCCTGGGCCCCCGCCGCCGTGCCCCCCCGGCGCCCCGGCCCCGCCCCCCTGGCGGTGGTGCCCCTGCCCGATCCGGCGGCCCCCCGGCCGGCCGCTGCCACCGCCGCCCCGGCGCTGCCCGCCCTGCGGGTCTACGGGGTGGGGCTGGCGGCCCAGCAGCTGGAGGAGGCCGTGCGCCGCCGCCAGCTGCCGGTCCAGGTGGTGGAGGGCCCGGAGCAGGCGGATGCGGTGCTGAGCGTGCGCGGCCAGCTGGGGCGCGACCCGGAGCTGCGCCGCCAGGCCCGCGACCTCGGCCTGCCGATCCTGGTGATCAAATCCGACACCCCCCACCAGCTGCAGCGGGCCATGGAGCGCCTGCTGGAGCGGCGCCGGGGGGGAGGCGGGACGGACGGGGAGGAACCGGCCGCTCCGGCCCGCCTCGACGACGCCCATGCGGCCCTGGAGGAATGCCGGCTGGCGGTGGAGCAGGTGGTGCTGCCCGAGGGCCGGCCGGTGGAACTGCTGCCCCGCAGCGAGGCGGTACGGGCCCTGCAGGCCGAGCTGGTGCACCACTACCGGCTGCGCAGTGCCGTGTTCGGGCGCGGCCTGCAGCAGCGGCTGCGGGTCTTTCCCGCCTGAAGGGGCCTGCCGCCGGGGTGGACGCCGGCGAGTTGACGAAGGACCAGCCGCTGTGGGTAACTAGCAAGGCGCCGGTTTCGGACCGACGCCTGTCCCATCCCATGGGCTTGATTGGGCCGTCGCCAAGCGGTAAGGCATCGGGTTTTGGTCCCGACATTCCTAGGTTCGAATCCTAGCGGCCCAGTTTTTTCTCTTCTTCTCACCGGTGCCTGAACGCCCGTTGCTGGTGTTCGATTTCGATGGCGTGCTGGTGGACGGCATGGCCGAGTACTGGTGGTCGGCCCGGCGGGCGGCCCTGGCCCTGGTCGCCGGAACCGCCGCCCCCGCCGACTGGCAGCTGCCGGAGCAGGCGCCCCCGGGGTTCGCCCTGTTGCGGCCCCTGATCCACAAGGGCTGGGAGATGGTGCTGATGGCCGCCGAGCTGGGACGGCCCGACGTCGATCTCGACGCCGCCCTGGCTGATTACGACACCTTCCTCGGGGCGGCCCTGCGGCGCTGGGGCTGGGCGACCGACCAGCTGCAGCAGGCGCTCGAGGGGCTGCGGGCCGAGGCCATCGCCGCCGACCCCGACGCCTGGCTGGCCCTGCACCGCTTCTACCCCGGCGTCGAGGCTCGCCTGCGGCGCCTGGCGGCGGAGGGGGCCGACTGGGCGGTGCTCACCACCAAGGGCGGGGCCTTCGCCGCCCGCCTGCTGGCCGCCGCCGGCCTCACGCCCCTGGCCCTGTATGGCCACGAACAGGGCAGCAAGCCGTCGGTGCTGGCGCAGCTGCTGGCCGGGCACGACCCCGCTGAGCGTCCCCTGTGGTTCGTCGAGGACCGCCGCCCCACCCTGGAGCTGGTGCGGCGCACCCCCGGGCTGGAGGCGGTGCGCTGCTATCTGGTGTCGTGGGGGTACCTGGGCCCCGGGGACGGGGAGGGGCTGGCCCCCATGGGCATCCGCTGGCTGGAGCCCGCCGGTTTCGAGGCCCCCCTGGCGCTCTGGCCATGAACCGCTAGAGTACGCCCGTACTACACGGGATTGATACGCCGGCCGCTCCGGGTGGCACTGGTTCTCCAGAGGTCGCAGGATGGCGCCCGGTTCCGGCCCCCTTTCCCATCCCCCACCCCGCGCCTGCACGGCTCCTGCCGGCTGCGGCCCGTTCCATCACCTACCCCCACCATGCCTGCCGATTCCAGGGCCACGGCCGCCGCCGCAGCGTCTTCCTCCTCCCCCTCCACCTCCTACGTGTCCGCCGCCGCCCCCAGCGGCGATCCCCGGGCCGCCGCGGAGCGCGACAAGGCCCTGGGTCTGGTGCTCACCCAGATCGAGCGCAACTTCGGCAAGGGCTCGATCATGCGGCTGGGGGATGCCTCCCGCATGCGGGTGGAAACGGTCCCCACTGGGGCCCTCACCCTCGATCTGGCCCTCGGGGGCGGCTATCCCAAGGGCCGGGTGGTGGAGGTCTACGGACCCGAGAGCTCCGGCAAGACCACCCTCACCCTCCATGCCATCGCCGAGGTGCAGAAGCGCGGCGGCGTGGCGGCCTTCGTGGATGCGGAGCATGCCCTCGATCCGGTCTATGCCGCCGCCCTCGGGGTCGACATCGAAAACCTGCTGGTCTCCCAGCCGGACACCGGCGAGATGGCCCTGGAGATCGTTGACCAGCTGGTGCGCTCGGCCGCCGTCGACATCGTCGTCGTCGACTCGGTGGCGGCCCTGACGCCCCGGGCCGAGATCGAAGGGGAGATGGGCGACCTGGCGGTGGGCAGCCAGGCCCGGCTGATGAGCCAGGCCATGCGCAAGATCACCGGCAACATCGGCAAGTCCGGCTGCACGGTGATCTTCCTCAACCAGCTGCGCCAGAAGATCGGCGTCACCTACGGCAACCCGGAAACCACCACCGGTGGTAACGCCCTCAAGTTCTATGCCTCGGTGCGCCTCGACATCCGCCGCATCCAGACCCTCAAGCGCGGCACCGAGGAGTACGGCATCCGGGCCAAGGTGAAGGTGGCCAAGAACAAGGTGGCGCCCCCCTTCCGCATCGCCGAGTTCGACATCCTCTTCGGCCGCGGCATCAGCACCCTGGGCTGCCTGCTCGATCTGGCCGAGGAAACGGGCGTGGTCACCCGCAAGGGCGCCTGGTACAGCTATGAGGGCGACAACATCGGCCAGGGCCGCGACAACACGATCGCCTGGCTGGAGCAGAACCCCGGGCCGAAGGAGGTGATCGAGACGCTCACCCGCCAGAAGCTCACCGAGGGTTCCGAGGTCACCGCCAACTCGATGAAGCCCCTGGCGGCGGCGGCCAAGCTGGCGGCCGCCAAACCTGCGGCCGGTCCCGAGGCCGCCGAGCTGGAGGAGCTGCCCGCCGCGGGCTGATGATCCCGGGGGCCCCTGAGCCAGGCCCCCGGGGCGCCTGGTTCAGGGCTGGGCCGGCAGAGCCGCTCCGGAAGCCCTGGTGCTGGCTGCGGCCGGCTCGGCCGTGGGCTGCAGCACCAGCACCACCCGCTGCAGTTCCTGGATCGCGTCGGCGCCCTCAAGCTTCACCAGCTCCTGGCCGTTGCGGGACTCCACCCAGCTGATGCCGAAATCGGACACCAGCAGCCGCACCATGTGGTTGTCACCCAGGTCGGCGACGAAGGAGGCGCCATGGCCGTCGCGGCCGTCGCCGCAGGTGTAGCAGGTGGCTACATGGCCCTGTTTCCGCAGGGACACTGCCAGGGCCTGGAGGCTCAGGATCAGATCCTCAACGGCCGAGCGGTACTGCTCGGCCAGACGGAGAAACATGAGTCGTTCCCATCACGATCCGCAGATCATAAGGATTTCTTCCGATTCTCGCCAGGCGCTGCGGCGCTGATGGGGAGACCCGCACCCAGGAGACCCGCACCAGGTAAGCCCCCCGGTGTCCCTGCTCAGCCGTCGGCCAGGGTCCACCAGCCGGCCGCCGGGCCGATGAAGCGCACGGTGACCCAGAAAAGGGCCAGGCCGCCGATGCCGATCCAGGCCCCCTTGGTGGTGATCGCCACGAAGCGGGAGGCCTGGTCGCGGGTCAGGGGCAGCCAGTCGACGATCCGGGGGGACGTGTCGACGGTCTTGGTTTTGCTGGCGCGTGGCTTGTCGCGGGGCGGCAGACCCTGCTCGGCCCGGCGTTTGGCTTCCCCCATCAGGCGTTCGGTGGCAACTGGCAGCAGGCTAGGAGTCGGGCCGCAACCGGTTCAGGGCCACCCAGGGCTCCAGGGCGGTGAACACCAGCCGCCCCCAGCTGCGGCCCCGCAGGCGGCCGTCCAGCACCGCCAGCCGGCCGCCGCTGCGGCGCAGCCCCGCCACGCCCCGCTGCAGCCGGTTGAGGGCCTCCGGCAGCAGCAGTTCCCGGAACCAGTCACGGCCCTGCTGGCGCAGCACCCCCACCCGGGCCGCCGTGAGCGGATCCTCCAGGCTGGCGATCGGCAGCAGGCCCACCACCACCTGGCAGGGCAGGGGCAGGCGCGGCTGGTTCTCCAGCCACCAGTCCCAGCTGCAGCACACCACCCCGTTGCTCTCCGGGGCCAGGTTCTGGTGGCACACGCGGCTGCCGAACTCGGCGGCCAGGCCGCTGGCCAGGCCCAGGCACAGGGCCGGATCGTCGATCAGCACCACCGACAGGCCGCCCTGGCCCAGGACCAGCCGCCGGCCCTGCTCCAGCAGGTGCTCGGCGTACTGGGGACTGTTGGGCAGGGGCTGGCGCAGGGGGGCGTAGAGGGGCAGGGGGTCGGAGAGGGGGGGATCGGCCAGGTCCAGCACCACCGCGGGCTTCAGCCCCAGGGCGGCACCGGAGGCGGGCTGGCCCTCCGCCGCCCGGCCGGTGGCCAGCTCCCCGATCAGCACCGCCCCCCGCCCCACCAGCAGGCCGGCCAGTTCGTTCAGGGGTTCGAGGGGTTGGCGCAGCAGGTTCCATTGCAGCAGGGACGGATCCACCCGGGCCCAGCTGCTCCAGCCCGCCCCGGCGCTCAGCCAGCGGGGCCAGGGCTCGGGGAGGGGCTCCAGCAGCCGCAGCAGGTGGCGCAGGGGGGCTTCGTCATCGTCGGCCAGGGCCACCAGCCGGTGGGGGGAGCGGGGATGGGCGAGCACCCGGCGGCTGAGCCGTTCGTGCAGGGCCAGCAGGCAGCCTTCGGCGCTGGGCTGGACGCGGCGCAGCTGGTCCCAGTGGCGGGGCTCCAGCTCCACCTCCAGGGCCTCGCGCAGGGCCGCCTCCAGGGTCTCGGCCTCGGGGATCACCAGTTGCCGTTCCCCCAGTTCGCCCTGGCGCCAGGCCGTCACCAGCTCGCGGTGGTCGAGCAGCCATAACGGGGTGCCGGCGGGGGCCCCGGGCCCTTCCCAGCAGGCCAGCTCCAGGCCCACGCTGCGCAGTCGGGGCCACTCCACCCGCAGCAGCCGCTGGCGCAGGGACGGGGTGACCACCAGGGCCAGGGGGACCTCGCTGAGGGCCAGGGGCACCAGCAGGCTGATCCACCAGCTGGGGGCGGTGCCGGGGGCCAGCCGCACCAGGGTGTGGTCGGCCCGGCGCAGGCTGCGGGCCACCAGCCTGCTGAGGGTGAGGTGATGGGGCCAGCGTTCCACCCCCTCTCGCTGCAGGAGAGCCTTGAGGTGCTGGTGGGCGCGGGCTTCCAACATCGCCGGATCGTAGGAAGCTGGCTCCAGCCGATCCGCAGCGACGATGACACCCCTCTGGCAGCGCGAACCGGTGGGGGTGGTGGGCCTGGGGCTGATCGGCGGCTCCCTGGGGCTCGATCTGATGGCGGCCGGGGCCCAGGTGCGGGCCCTGGTGCACCGGCCTTCCACCGCCGTGCGGGCCAGGGAGCGGGGGCTGGCCAGCGTGGTGAGCACCGATCCGGCGGTGCTGGCGGGCTGCGGACTGGTGCTGCTGGCCCTGCCCCTCGACCGGCTGCTGGAGCCGGATCCCGCCCTGCTGGCGGCCCTGCCGGCCGCGGCGGTGATCACGGATGTGGGCTCGGTGAAGGGGCCGGTGCTGCGCCGCTGGCGCCAGCTGCTGGCGGCGAGCGGCGGCGGCCCGGCTGCGTCCCGCTTCGTGGCCTCCCATCCGATGGCGGGCACGGCCCTGGCCGGGGTGGAGGCGGGGGAGAGGGGGCTGTTCCAGGGACGGCCCTGGGTGGCGACCCCGGAGCCGGACACCGACCCGGCGGCGCTGGCGGCGGTGCGGGAGCTGGCGGAGGCCCTCGGGGCCCGCTGGCTGTGCTGCGACGCCGAGGCCCACGACCGGGCCGTGGCCCTCATCTCCCACCTGCCGGTGCTGGTGGGGGCGGCCCTGCTGCAGGCGGCCGACGCCGGGGGCGATGCGGCCTGCGCCACCCCGGAGGTCGGGGCCGGCCTGGTGCGGGCCCTGGCCTCCAGCGGCTTCGCCGACACGACGCGCGTCGGCGGCGGCAACCCGGAGCTCGGCATGCTGATGGCCCGTTCCAACCGGGAGGCGCTGCTGGAGGCCCTGGGGCACTACCGGCGCTCCCTGGCCGGCCTCGAAGCGATGGTGCGGCAGGAGGACTGGGGCGGACTGGAGCAGTCGCTGGTGCTCAGCCAGCAATTGCGGCCCGACTTCCTCTGACGCGGCCCGACTTCCTCTGACCGTGGGATGCCGATAGGCTCCGTGCCACATCGATGCCTCCGGGCCCGGCGATGAAGACCAGGCCATCGCGACCGTCTCCGCGCATCCGCGGCGCCAGTGGCGCCACGGGCGGCCGTGGAATCCGCAGTCGCCGGATCCGGCCCGGGTCCTCCCCGGGCACCGTGGTGTTCGTGGGCGAGCAGCGGCTGGCCAAGGTGCAGATCGATGTCATCCATTACGACGCCGATGGCTGGTCGGAGCATCGCGATTTCACGGTGAACGGCTGCGCTGAAGCGGTGACGGAGGGCAGCATCACCTGGATGAACGTCAGTGGCGTCCATGACGTCGCCCTGGTGGAGCGTCTCGGCGCGTGCTTTGGCCTGCATCCGATGACCCTGGAGGACATCGCCAATACCACCCAGCGCCCCAAGGTGGAGGAGTTTCCGGGCTATGTCTTCATGGTGTTGAAGATGATCGCCTTCAACGAAGACACCCAGACCATTGACATTGAACATGTGAGCGTCGTCCTCGGCGATCACTTCGTGATTTCCTTCCTTGAGGATGACGGTGACGTCTTCGACGGGGTGCGTGACCGGATCCGTTCCTCCGGTGGCCGGATCCGCTGGATGAAGGCCGACTACCTCGCCTACTCCCTGCTGGACGCCGTTGTCGACCATTACTTCCTGGCCGTGGAACGGATGGGCGACATCATCGAGGAGGTGGATGATCGGCTGCTGGAGGATCCCCACCCCGGCGACATCAAGGAGATCCATAGCCTCAAGCGCTCCATCCTCAGCCTGCGCAAGGCCGTCTGGCCGATCCGGGAGGAGGTGGCCATGATCGTCAAGAGTGAGTCCTCTCTGCTGACGGCCGAGAGCCGGGTGTTCTGGCGCGACCTCTATGACCACTGCATCCAGATCATCGATCTGGTGGAGACCCACCGCGACATTCTCGGGGGCATGCATGACACCTACCTCTCGATCCTCAGCCATCGGATGAACGAGGTGATGAAGGTGCTGACGATCATCTCCACGATCTTCATCCCGCTCACCTTCATTGCCGGTGTCTATGGCATGAACTTCAAGGAGATGCCCGAGCTGGAGTGGCGAGGCGGCTACTACTCGGTGTGGGGGGTGATGATCGTGATCGGCGTCTCCCTGTACCTCTATTTCCGCCGCAAGCAGTGGCTCTGAGGGCCGCACCGGGATCCGCGGTGGTTATGTAGCCAATGCCACTGATTTTGGCTTTTCTTTCTCCCCGCTACGGATCATTGCCGCACCGGGCCGTTCGTGGGCGGAGGCGGCACCCGTTTCTACGGTTGCTCAGGATGCGTTGAGCACGCGTGAGTTTCCTGAGTGATGCGATGCAGCTCCTGAGGGACGCCGGCACGGCGGCGGGCCTCTCCGAAGGGGCGATCCAATGCCATGCCGGCTGCTACCGGGAGAACCTGTCCCGCTGCAGCGAGGCGATGCTGCAGTACGAGCGGGTGTGGCTGCAGCAGCAGCTGCGGGCCCTGCGGGACTGCGAGGGCCATCCGGTGCTGATGGCCCGGGTGGGCGGCGAGGATCGGCTGCGCGCGCTGGTGTCCCAGAGCGTGCTGTTCCAGCTGCTGCTGCAGAACGAGTTCGCCCGGCGCGGCCTGACGCCCGAGGAGCCCCGCGGACCGGTGGTGGCGGCCGAGGAGGCCTGGGAGATCACCAGCGTGCAGGTCAAGCGCGAGTGGGGGATCCTGCCCACCTGAAGCGGATCGCCCTGCTGCACCTGGGGCGGATCCACGACGAGACGCCGGCGCTGCGCGCCCATCTGGCCCGGCGCGGCATCGCCAGCGAGCTGGTGCCCCTGCCCCCGCTTGCTAAGGATGGCGCCCCTGCTCCTGACTGGGGACGCTTCGATCTGGTCAGTGTGCGCGACTGCCGCGGCAGCCACCGTCACGGTGACTTCCTGCCCCGGATCCGGGCCCTGGCCCAGCGGCTCGAAGCCCTCGGGGTGCCCCTGGCCAACCCCTTGCCGGTGATCGAGGCCGGCCATGCGAAGAACGCCTACCTGCCCCAGCTCGCTCAGGAGGGGGTGGCCCTGATCCCCAGCCGCTGGCTGCCCCGCGGTTGGTGCGGATCCCTGGCGGAGCTCCTGGACACGTGTGGTTGGCAGGAGGCGGTGCTCAAGCCGGCGGTCGGCTCCCTTGGGTGGCACACCTACCGGGTGCGCCGCGAAGGAGCGCACCTGACGATCACGTCAGCCGATGGCAGCCGGCCCGTGGTCGCCGGCGCGATGGCGGCAGGCGCGGTTGATGGCTGGCTGGCCTCCCTGACCCGTGGCGGGGAGGTGTGTCTGCAGCCGTTCCTGCACGGGGTCTGCATGGACGGGGAGTTCAGCGCCGTGATGCTCGGCGGACGTTTCTCCCACGCGGTGGCCAAGACCGTGGCGGCCGGCGGCTGGATCGCCCACGAACGCTTCGGGGGCGCCAACACCCCGCGGGAGGCCAGTGCGGCGGAGCGACGGTGGGCCGAGGCGATCGAGGAGCGCCTGCGCCGGCGCTTCGGGGTGCTGCCCTATGCCCGCATCGACGGACTCCGCGATGGGGCGGGCGAGCTGCTGCTGCTGGAGTGCGAGCTGGTGATCCCGCGCCTGTTCCTGGGTGAGGGCGAGGCCTTCGACCGTTACGCCGAGGTCCTGCTGGGCCCCGCCAGCACCCGCATGGCCTGGTAGCCGTCGAGGGTGGGCGGTTCGCTTTCGGGCAGCTCCTCGGAGCGCAGGGCCACGGCCACCGTCGCGACCCAGGGGCGGGTGCCCGTGTCGGTGGGGAACACCAGCACCACGGTGCCGGCCGAGGGGGTGGTGGCGGGATCCTCCGCCACGATCTCCAGGGCCACCCGGGTGCGGCGGCACTGGAGGGCACGGGCTTCCAGCAGGGCCACGAACTCGTCGGTGTTCCAGCGCGCCTCGGTGCCCTGGCAGGGGAAGCGCTCACTGAGTCCGGCGGCGCTCAGCTCCTCGATGGTGCTGCCGCGGCGCCCATCCCACACCAGCAGCAGGTTGGCGTCATGGCTGAGGGCGTTGTGCTCGACCCGTTCGCGATCCAGCACCAGACGACGCTCGAGACCCTGCTTCTCGGCGGGCATCGAGAGGCACACCTTGAGGGCCTGGGCCACCTCACAGCTGCGCCCTTCGCAGAACCCCCGATGGGCGGTGAGGATGTCGTCGGCAGCGGCCACGATCTCCAGGGCCGGCAGGCTCTGGGTCAGCTCCTGCATCATGGCGTTGAACAGAACACCCCCATCACCGAAGGGGCCGCGGTCGGGATCGGTGGCCTCCAGCATCTGATCGATGGCGGAGCGCACCAGCTCCCGCCTCCAGGTCAGATACGTCATGGGGAATCACTCCGGGTGCAATTTTTTTCAGTGTGTCCCCAGGGGCGAAAACAAGCCACGAGCTGTTACATTCGCCGGCTTTTGTATCAACAGCCACTGTTCAAGGTGTTGGATTCGTGATCAACCGGCTTCCCGTCGCAGCCGCAGCATCGGCGTCTCGCCCTCGAAGCCCTCGTCGTAGGCGGTGTCCTCGAGCTGCCCCTGCCAGCCAGGCGGCAGCGAGGCCAGCAGGGGCTCCACCCAGGGATGGACCTTCGGTCGCCGCTCGATCGTGTGGGCGGGGTAGATGCGCACCTCCCGCCGGCTCACCCGCAGCAGTTCGGCCAGGGCGCGGCGGTGCCACTCCAGGTCGAAGTCGGGTTGTTCGCTGAGTCCGCCGTCGGCGATCGGTGCGTAGCAGAAGAGCAGGTGGCCGCAGAGCACCAGATCGAAACTGGCCGCCTCAAAGGGAAGGTCCGGCAGCGCTGCCGCCCGGTAGGCCTCCGGGTGGTCCCGCCGGTCGGCGAGGAACGCCTCCAGGGCCTCCAGCTTGCCTTGCTCGAACCGGGACAGGTCGAACTCCGGCCGCAGCGAGTGACTGCGGGCCAGGCGCTCCATGGTGAAGGCCACGTCGTCGCGGCAGCGTTGTTCCAGCTCCGCCAGCGACAGGTCGAAGAGGGGGTCGGCCGCCACGCTCTCCACCCCGGCGGCCCGGGCCAGGGCGGTGAACGAGCCCGGACCGCCCGGGCAGTCGAGCACCCGCTGGCCGCGCCAGTCGGCCAGGTCGAGGTTGAAGAAGGCCAGGGCGTCGGCCCCGGTGCGTCCGAAGAACACCACCCTTGGCAGATCCATGCCCGGTCCCCATTGCGGAGCAGACGCTAGCCGCCGGAAGGGGTTGGGCCGACGGAACGCCGCTGGCCCATTGGACCGCCGGGCGCCCCGGTTCAGGACCCCGGGACGCGCCGGAGACTCAGGGCGATCGCGCCGTCGGCGCGGCGCAGCTCGAGGGCGTCGCCTTCCAGTCGCAGCGTGACGGCCGTGGGCAGGGCGGCCAGGAACTGCCGCTCCTGCTCCATCACCCCGGCGCCCGGACAGCGCCGGCGGGTCGCCACTGGCGTGCCGATGCGCAGGCGGGTGCCCTCCAGCCGCGCCGGCGCGGTGAAGTTGTTGCAGCCCGCCGAGCCGGAAATCTGGCCGCCTTTCAGGAAGCGCACCGACAGAGACGTGCCCAGGATCGGGCTCACCAGGGCCTGGCGGCCGTTGTTGAAGCCCGCCACCCGCCAGGTGCTGCCCACCAGCTGCTGCGCCTGGGGCGCCAGCACCAGCAGGGTCCGGCCATCGGCGGCGAGCAGGCGCAGGCGCCCGCCGTCGAAGCGGAAGCTCCGGCTGTTGCGCAGGGCGCTCTGGAAGGCCTCCGCCTGCTGCATCACCACCGGCGGGCAGGCCATCTTCGTGCTCATGCCCCGTTGCGACACCTGCAGGGCCGTTCCCCGCACGCTGACGGGGGCGCCATAGCGGTTGCAGCCGTCGCTGCCCGCCACCCGGCCGTTCTCGAAGCGCAGCGTCAGGCTGGTGCTCCCCACGGGCGGCCGTTCCCCCAGCCGCTCCACCACCCAGGCGGTGTTCTCCAGCCGGGCGGCGGCCGCGGTGGAGGCGAGCGCCGCGGCCTGGGGAGCCGCCGGCAGGAGCACCAGAGCGGAAACGCCGGCCAGGCCGGCCAGGAGTGTCCGGGGGCGGCGCTGTTCGTTCGCTTGCATCGTGATCACAGGGAACTCAGGAACCCAGGCGGGAGGCGATCCAGGCGCCCATGCCGCCGGCGGAGGGGTGGGGCACCGCGTCGCGGTCGAGCCACCAGAACGAGAGGGCCAGCACGTTCAGACCGATGACCAGGGCGTAGATCCGCCAGCCTTCCGGGAGCTTCATGACGTAGGCCTGCGATGGCGGCGACGATAGATCCGCCGCCGCTGGCCCCGTCCCTCAGGCGCCCGGCCGCCGTGGCAGTTGCCGGCCGGCGGCGTCTGTGAGCGAGCGGGGCAGGCGCTGCGGGTCGATGGGCCGCAGGGTGCGCAGATCGAAGCTGGTGTCCACCAGCCGGGGCGGGTGGCCGACCAGGTCCAGCACCGTGAGGGTCTGGAAAGGGTTGGTGGCCTGACCCAGCAGCCGGCGGGGGCCGCTGCCCATGGCGCCGAGGTGGAACAGATCCAGCTGGCCCAGCCGGGCCGGGAAGTAGGCGTGCTGGTGGCCGCTCACGTAAGCCTCCACCCCGTGGCGCTCCAGCAACTGCTGCAGGGCCGCCGGCTGGGCCAGCACCTCCCCCGGGCGGTCGCGGCCCTGGCTTACGGCCCGCAGCGGCAGGTGGCCCACCACCAGGCGCCGGCCGGCGGAGCGGGCGGCGGGGCCCGCCAGGACCCGCTCCGCCCAGCGCAGCTGCTCCGCCGGCACCTGGGCGGTGGAGGCGTCCCACACCAGCACGAAGGCGTCCTTCTGGCGGATGGCGTAGTGGAAGGGAAAATCGCCGCTGTCGACGAACGTGAGCCCGAGGCTGTCGCGGCGCGCCCGCCAGAAGCGGGCCGCCTCGCGGCGCTCGTCGTCGAAGAGGTAGCGGCCGCCGGAGCGGGCGCCGGAGGCGTCGTGGTTGCCCATGGCCGGCGCGAACGCCAGGCCGGCGCGGCGCAGCGGACTGAGAACGCTGCGATCGAAGCCCGCCCACATGGCGGCCAGCCGCGCCTGTCCCAGCCCCGCCTTCTGGCCCGCCACCATGTCACCGGCGCAGATCACCAGATCCGGGCGCAGCGAGGGGATCAGGGCCACGCCCCGGTGCACCTCGTCGATGTAGGTGGTGGAGCCGTAGGAGGCGTTGAGGTCGCTGATCAGCAACAGGCGGGTGCCGCCGCGGGGTGGGGCCACCAGGCCACCGGCCGCGGCCAGGTCATCGGCCAGGGATCGGGCCGGCCGGATCGCCTGCCAGAGACCCGCCCCCAGGGCCAGGCCCGAGAGGGTGAGCAGCTGACGGCGGCCAAGGGGCGGTGGCATGGGGCGGCAGCGGGGGTGGACCACGGCAATCCTGACGCCGGCAGCCCCTGGCTCCGGCAGGGGCCGCCCTTCACATCAGGCCAGGTTCCGGGCTGCCGAAGGGGGCCTGGGTCTGGGCCTGGGTCGTCTCCTGGATGGCCAGGCGGCGGCTCTCGAGGATCTGGCCGATCTCGCGGGCGAAGCTGGGCTGGCGGTCGATCATCTGGTTGACCACCGTGGCGGAGATCTTCATCACCTCCAGGTCGTTGCTGGCCGCAATCGTGACGGCGCTGGGTTCGCCGGAAAACAGACTCATCTCCCCGAAGAATTCGCCGCTTCTGAGGGACAGCAGTTCGCGATCCTCGCCGGTCCCATCACGTCGGGTCATCAGGGCCTGACCGGCCACGATGATGTAGAGGGCGTTGCCCATCTGGCCCTGGCGGATCACCTTTTCGCCGGCGGCGAAATGCTGCAGGGAAATGCCGGAGGCGGAGGGGGTGACGCTGTCGTCCTCCCGGTTGATCGGGACGTAGGAGGGGATGGCCTGCAGGCTTTCACTGAACTTCTTGGCGAGGCCCTTCTGCTGGCTCGTGGGGCCGTGGAAGTTGTAGACGGTGCGGATCGGGAAGGGGATGGAGAGATTGTTGCGTTTGGCCGCGTACCACACCCGGGTCATGAAACGTTCGCGGATCTGCTCGATCTCGCCGTAGTCACGGATGAAGAACTTCACCTCATAGGTGACAGCGGAATCGGCATAGGCGAGGGTGAACACATCGGGCTCGGGATCCAGCAGGATCCCCTTGGTTTCCAGGGCCGTGCTCTTGAGCACCTGCCGGGCCAGGTTGGGGGGATCGTTGTAGGAGAAGCCGATCTGGATCCGCTCGGCGTGGATCGGGGTGGGTTTGGTGAAGTTGCGGATCACCTCGCTGCTGATCAGCTTGTGGGGAATCACCACCATCTCCTGCTCCAGGGTGAGCAGGCGCACGGCGCGCCAGTTGATGTCGATCACCTGGCCCACCACGCCGCTCACCTCGAGCCAGTCGCCCACCGTGAACGGCCGCTCGAACAGCAGGGCGATGCCCGACATGACGCTGCCGAGGGTGTCCTGCAGGGCCAGGCCGATGACGATCGAGCTCACCCCGAGGGCGGTGACCAGGCCGGCCAGATCGGCGTTCCACACGGTGGCCAGCACGAAGGCGGTGCCCAGCAGGATCAGAAACAGGCGGGCCAGATCGATCAGCAATTTGGGCACCCGGGAGCGCCAGGTGTCGGCTTCGGCCTGCTCGAACAGGATCACGTTGAGCAGGGAGAGGGAGGCGTGGATCACGCACACCCAGAACACCGTCTCCACCGTGCGGAACAGGCGGGTGCCGGGATCGACCTGGAGCAGGTGCTGCAGGAAGACCAGCAGCGCCAGCATCGGCACCAGCACGTCCCGCACCAGCCGCACGGTGCCGACGATGGCCCGCCGCCGCCGCTTGAGCCGGTGGATGATTTCCCCCAGCAGGATCGTGGCCAGGGGGAAGCCGAAGGCCAGGCCGATCCCCCAGAGCCAGATGGGGGTGGGGGTGCTCATGGGGCGCTGACCGGCTCGCCCGCCGCCGCCGCGGTGGTGCTGGTGAGCCGCCAGACCTGCAGGGCGGGCTGGGCCTCGGCGGCCGCGCTGGTGCGCTCGAACTGGTAGAGGTCCTCGAGCCGGTGATGCACCACCGCCGAGACGAGCACGGCCCCGGCAGGACTCACCTGGCTGAGCAGGTGGGCCGTTTTCACCGTTTCTCCCCAGATGTCGTAGACGACCCGGCTCTTGCCGACGATGCCGGCGAGGATGTCGCCGGAGTGCACACCGATCTGGATGCCGAGGTCGAAGCCCCGCTCCAGGTTGAAGCGCCGCAGGATCCCGAGCATTTCGATGGCGAAATCGAGGGCCCGTTTGTCGTGGTCGAGATAGGGCACCGAGAGGCCGCACACGGCCAGGTAGCTGTCGCCGATCGTCTTCACCTTCTCGAGGCCGAAGCGTTCGGCCAGGTCATCGAAGGAGGCCACGAGGTCGTTGAGAATCGCGAGGGATTCATGGGCGCTGAGGGTGGACACGAGCCGGGAGAATCCCTTGAGGTCGGCGAACAGGACGGCCACGTTGCTGACCTCCTCGGCGATCTGGGTTTCGCCGCGCTGCAGACGGCGGGCGATGGCGGCGGGGAAGACGCTGAAGAGCAGCTTCTCGTTCTCCTGGTTCTTCTGATCGACCAGGGCCGTCTGGGTCTGGAGGCTCTGCACCACGGCATTGAAGGACTGGGCCAGCTCGCCGAACTCATCGCCCGAATTCAGGGCCGGGATGCTGGTGAGTTCGCCGGAGGAGACCTTGCGGGCGCTGTCGATCAGCTGCTGCACCGGCTTGACGAACAGATGGGCCAGGGCCATCGCCAGCACGGTGACCACCAGGATCAGCAGGGTGACGGTGATCAGGATCTGATGCTGGAAGGCGTGGATCGGGGCGTAGGCCTCCGACAGGTCCATCTGGGCGAGGATCACCCAGTCGAAGCCCTTGATCTGCAGGGGGGCGTAGGAGCTGAGCACCGGCACGCCGCGGTAGTCGATCACCTGCTGGGTGCCGCTGCCGCCGGCGATCGCCTTGGTCACGGCCGGGGTCGCCACCGGCTGCTGCAGGATCGTGGTGCCGTACTGGCGCAGGCGGGCGATGGCATCGTCCTTGACGCCGCGGGAGGAGAGCTGGGCCAGGTAGGCCTTGGGATCCTCCAGGTAGAAGCGCGAGGCGGAGCGCATCAGCGTGTCCTGGCCCACCAGGATGGTTTCCCCCGACTCGCCGAGGCCGTCCTTCTGCCAGGCCTGGTTGCCGGTCATGACGTTGTTGATCTCGTCGACGGGCATCTGGAAGGCCAGGACCCCCACCAGGGTGGAGCCGTTGTAGATGGGGGCGGCGATGAAGGAGGCGGGGGTGCCGTAGGAGGGGGCGTAGGCGGCGAAATCGACCAGCTGGGTGAAGCCCTTCTCCTTGGAGGCGATCACCTGACGCACCAGCTGGGCGAGGTTGCTGTCCTTGTAGGGGCCGTTCTGGAGGCTGGTGGCGTAATCGGTTTCCTTGAAAACGGTGTAGACGATCTGTCCCTGCGGGTTGATCAGGAACATGTCGTAGTAGCCGAATCTGGCAACGATGTTGCGGAAAATCGGGTGATAGCGGCCATGCACCTGGGAGTAGGTGCTGCCGTCGCGGGCGGCCACGAGCTGCTGCTTCTTGCCGACGGGATTGGGGTTGGCGGCGATGTAGTTGTACTGGAGGTGCCGCGTGGCCTTCCCGTTGGGGAGATAGGCGGGCAGATTCGGTGTGCCGGAATGGATCTTGTCGAGGCGCGGCAGGAACTGGCTACGGTAGTAGTTCTCTAACGCCTGCCCTGACCCGGCAGGCTCGGGTGCGGTGGCGAGCTGGCGATAGGCCGCGTCGAACTGCTCGACGGCGGCGATGATCGACAGATCCTCACTCAGGGTCTGGGTGTGATTCTGGATGGTTCGGAAATAGGACTCAATCTGATAGGCCTTGGAGGCGCGAACGCTGGTGAGCTGATTGAAGACGCGATCGGTGAGATTGATCTGGCCACTGCGATAGCCCAGGGCGGCGGAGAAGAGGGTGGAAAAGCCACTCACCAGAAGCAGCATCAGGATCAGCTTGGATTTGATGCTGAGCTGATTCACCGAACCTCTGGAGAGGTGACGCATCCACACCAGAGCTGTGACCACTGAAATGCAGAACGTCAGCGTAGTCGGCCGATTCCACTGTTTTGTATTGATTGCAACCCTTCCCTTCGCCATGGCCTGCCGGGGCACCGCGTCGCCTCAGGGCCGGCGCTTCATGCCGCAGAGCTCTGACCAGGAGCCAGGGATGTCGGGTCAGCCGCGGCTTTGCTGGCCCGCGCCAGCAGGCCATGGGCGGCCGGCACGTAGTACAGGGCCAGGGCCGTGGCCCCCACCAGGCCGCCGCAGACCGCGATCGCCAGCGGCGGCCAGAAGCCGGAGGGATCGAGCATCAGGGGCAGGAAGCCGACCACGGTGGTGATCGTGGTGGCGAGCACGTGGCGGGTGGCGTGCAGCACCACCGCGGCGGTGGCGGCCGGATCGCCGCTGCGGGCCAATGGATCGGTGCGGATGGCGGTGAGCACCACGATCGAGTCGTTCACCGCCAGCCCGATCAGCCCGAGGGTGCCGAGGATGGCGGTGAAGCCGAAGGGCGAGCCGCTGAGCCTCAGGGCCAGGGCCGCCAGCCCCACCGACAGCAGCGCCACCGACGCGATCAGGGCGGCCATCCGGAAGGAGCGGAAGGACAGCACCAGGGTGGCCGTCATCAGGATGGCCAGCACGCCCACGGTGGAGAGCAGGTTGCCGACCGCCTCGCCGCGGGCATCGGCCTCGCCGCCGTAGGCCAGGCTCACCCCGGCCGGCAGCTGCCAGCTCTCCCGCTCGAGCTGGCGGCGGAAGTCCCGCAGCACGGACTCCGGCAGCGCCCCCGCCGTCAGGAAGGCCTGCACCGTGTTGACCCGCTGCCCGTCACGCCGTTCGATCGCTGCCAGCTCCGGCTCCAGCCGCAGCCCGGCCAGGGCCCCGAGGGGAATCGGTGCCTCGCTGCCGGGGGCCACCAGATCCAGGGAGGCCACCTGCTCCAGATCGCTGCGCTGGGCCTCGGCCACCCGCACCCGCACCGGCACGGTGGTGACCCCCTCCAGGATCGACCCCCCCACGGTTCCCTCGAGGCCGCCCTGGAGCTGGCGGGCGATGGCGCGGTTGTCGAGGCCGCTGCGGCGGGCCTGCTCCTCGTCCACCGCCAGGGCGAGACGGGGCACGGCCTCGCTCAGGCTGGCGGCGGTGTGGGTCACCGGCTCCAGCTGGGCCAGGTGGCGGCGCAGCTCGTCGCCGGTGCGGCGCAGCTGCTCCAGATCGGCCCCCTCCAGCCGCAGCTCGATCGGCGCCTCGAAGGGGGGCCCCTGCTCCAGCTGCTTCACCAGGATCTGGGCCTCGGGGAACTCCTGATCCAGCGCCTGCTGGAGGGAGCGGATCGTCGTCCGCACCCCCTCCGCCCCCCGCAGCTGCACCAGGCCCTGGGCGTAATGGGGGGCGTTCTCCTCGGAGGCGATCACGTTGTAGAAGAACGGCGGGGCGCTCTCGCCGAGAAACCAGTGCACGTCGTCGACGTGGGCGTCCTGACGGATCCGCTGCCGTACGGCCATCGCCATGGCCTCGGTGCGCCCCAGGGCGCTCTGCTGGGGCAGCCGCAGCTCGATCTGGAACTGGTCGCGGTTGGTGGGGGGGAAGAACTGCTGCTCGAGGCTGCCGAAGGCCAGAAACCCCAGCAACGGCAGCAGCAGCGACAGGGCCACCCCCTTCCCGGGATGGCGCAGGGTCTGGAGCAGGGAGCGGCGGTAGGGGCGGTCGAGGAGGGCCGGGGTGATCCCCTGCTCCCACCAGCGCACGCCTGGCCCCAGGGGCTGCCAGGGCTGCAGCCGGGCGGTGAGGGCCGGGATCACCGTGAGGGAGAGGAACAGGGAGCTGGCCAGGGCCAGGATCACCGTCAGGCCGATGGTGCCGATGAATTCCCCGGTGGCCCCCGGCGAGGTGGCGATGGGCACGAAGGCCAGCACGGTGGTGAGGGTGGAGGCCAGCAACGGCACCAGCAGGTACCGCACCGAACGGCGCACCGCCTGCCCGGCGCTGTCGCCGGAGCGCAGCCGCTGCTGCACCTCGTCGACCACGACGATGGCGTTGTCGATCAGCAGCCCCAGGGCGATCACCAGGCCGGTGGCCGACATCTGGTGCAGGGGCACCTCCAGCACCCGCATCCAGCCGAACACCATCAGGGCCGACAGGGGCAGGGCCACCCCCACCACCAGGGCGGCCCGGCCGCCGAGCATCAGCACCGACACGGCCACCACCAGCAGCGAGCCGGTGATCAGGTTGCCGATCACGCCGTCGAGACGCTCCTGGACGTAGCGGCTCTGGTCGAGCACGGTGTGCAGGCCCAGGCCCGCGGGCAGGGTGGCGCGCACCGCGTCGAGCTGGGCGCGGGCCTGGCGGGCCCAGAGGTCGACCCGGGAGCCGGAGGCCACCGTGGCCGACACCACCACGGCCGGTCGCCCCCGCACCAGGGCCAGGCGGGAGGCGGGTTGGCGCACCCCGCGGCTGACGTCGGCCACCTGCCCCAGGCGGGCGCCGGCCCCATCGGCGCCGCTCTGCAGGGGGATGGCGCGGATGCGCTCCAGGGAGTCGAGGGCGCCATCCACCTCCAGCAGCAGCTCGCTGCGGGGGCCCCGCACCTGGCCGGCGGCCTCCTTGGCGTCACTGGCGGCGATCCGTTCGGCGAGCGCGCCCGGGGTGAGGCCGAGCCGGGCCAGCTCCCGGGCGCCGATCTCCACCCGGATCTCCTCCTCCGGTTCGCCGCTGAGCTCCACCCGGTCGGTGCCGGGGAGGGCGCGCAGGCGGCTGGCCAGGTCGTCGGCCAGCCGGGTCAGCAGGCCCAGGTTGGGGGGGGTGTCGAGCTCCCAGGTGAGGCCGACGATCAGGGCGCTGGCGCCGATGTTGCCGTCGCGGAACTCCGGGTCGGTGGCCTCCGGCGGCAGGTTTGGGGTGGCGTCGTCGATCTTGCTGCGCACCTTCCCCCACACCGGCGCCACCTGGCGGATCGACTCCTTGAGGCTCACGGCGATCACCGAGGTGCCGGTGGAGGAGGTGGAGTCGAGATGGTCCACCTCCTCCAGCTCCAGCAGGGCCTCCTCGAGGGGTTCGGTGACGAGGGACTCGACCCGCTCCGGGGTGGCCCCCGGCAGGGCGGTGACCACCAGGGCGTTGCGCTGGGTGATCAGGGGGTCCTCGAGCCGCGGCAGGGTGAGCAGGGCCGACAGCCCCCAGACCACCACCAGCAGCAGGGTGAGCAGCTGCAGCTGGCGGTTGCGGTGAAAGATGTCGAACATCAGGGCGCCTCCGTCACCCGGACCCCGGGCACGACCCGGTGGGTGCCGGCGGCGATCACCCGGTCGCCCGGGCGCAGGGTGCCGCGCACGAGGGAGCGGTCGCCTTCGCTGTGCAACGGCTCCACCAGGCGCCGGACCACCTGGCGCCCCTGCTCCAGCGAGGGACCGGCGGGGCCCAGCACGTACACCGACCAGAGGCCCCGTTCGGCGGCCACCAGGGCGGTGGTGGGCAGCCAGAAGCCGGCGCCCGTCTCGCTGCGCCGCAGGCTGAGTCGGGCCGTGGCCCCCACCGGCAGATCCTCGGCCGGCAGCCTCAGCACCACCGTGGCGGTGCGGCTGCCGGCATCGAGCTCCGGCAGCAGGGCGCTGACGGTGGCCTGCAGGCGCCGATCCCCCACCCGCACCGGGTGGCGCTGCCCCGGCCGCAGGCCCCGGGCGGCGTCGGGGGGCACCCCCACCCGCAGCTCCAGGGGGGCCGCTTCCACCAGGGTGATCAGCGCCTGGCCGCCGCTCACCACCACCCCCTCATCGAGCCGCCGCCGGCTCACCGTGCCGTCGAAGGGGGCCACCAGCACGCTGCGGGCCAGGTCGACATCGATCTGGCGCAGGCGGGCCTCGGCTTCGTCCACCTGGCCTTCGGCCTGGACGAGCCGACTGCGGAGAGCGGCGCTGCCGTGGATCTGCTGGTCGAGGTCCTCGCGGGAGATCGCCCCCTGGGCATGGAGCCGCCGGCGGCGGTCGCGCTGCAGCTCCGCCAGGATCAGCTGCTGACGCACCTCCTCCACGGCGGCCGCCGCGACATTCCGCTGGGCCAGGGACTGCTGGCGCTGGGCCCGGAGCCGGCGGCGATCGAGGTGGGCCAACGGCTGGCCGGCCACCACCCGGTCCCCCTCCTCCACCAGCACCCGCTCGAGGGTGCCGGGCAGCTCGAAGCCGAGGCTGCTGCTGCGGCCGGCCACCACCTCACCGGTGTAGTCGCGGCTGGTGAGGAACTGGCTCACTGGCTGGGCGGTCACCACCGCCACCGGCAGGGGGCGCTGGACCTGGGGCCGGGGCTGACGGAACACCGCCACGGCAGCAATGGCGAGGCCGGCGGCGGCCGCGGCGATCGCGATCGGGGGCCCCCAGGAGGGGGGCCGCCCCCAGCGGGACGGTCGCAGGGCGCTCAGCAGCGCTGGCGGCGTCGCTGGGGGCGTCGCGGTGGCGGAATCCATGGGGGGACGGCGGCGGGACCCCCTCTGCCCAGCACGACCTGTGCCAGGCACAGTGCTATGCAACAGATTGGGTATGCGCCAAAGTGTATGCACAACTTGTTGGGCAGGTCAATCGGGCCCGGCGGCGGCTGGGTCAGGATCGACGTCCCAGCCGCTGCGATCTCCCTCCTGCCATGGCCCTGGCGCACACGATCCTCACCGTGCTCTGCGAGCGGGACGCCAGCGGCTACGACATCAGCAAGCAGTTCGAGGAGACAATGGCCTGCTACTGGACCGCCAGCCAGCAGCAGATCTACCGGGAGCTGGCCCGGATCGAGGCGAACGGCTGGGTCCGCTGCCAGGTGGTGCCCCAGCAGGGCCGGCCGGACCGCAAGGTGTACGCCATCACCGAGGCGGGCCGGCGGGAGCTCAGCCAGTGGGCCGCCGAGCCCTCGCTGCCCACCCCCATCCGCGAGGACCTGCTGGTGAAGGTGCTCGGCGGCCCCTACAGCGAGCCCGCCCAGCTGCTGGCGGAGGTGCGCCGCCGCCGCGCCGTCCATGCCGGCCAGCTCGCCTCCTATCGGGAGAAGGAGGCCCTGTTCCACAGCCATCCGGCCCTGCCGCTGCAGGAGCAGTACCGCTACCTCACCCTGCGGCGGGGCATCCTGTTCGAGCAGGAATGGATCCGCTGGTGCGATGAGGTGATCGCCTTCCTGGAGGGGCAGCCACTGGCGCCCGGAGGCTGACGCCATCGGACCTGCGGACCTGACGCAACGCGCCGTGGCGGCCGCCACGGCTCAGGGGCCGGCCGGCTCGAGGACCCGGTAGGAGGGAATCAAATCGAGGGCCATCAGACGACGCTCCACGGCGGGTCCGTTTGCCTGCAACCAGGCCGCCATGGCGTCCCCCGTCTTCGGGCCATAGATGCGGTGGCTGACGATCACGGCGGTGCCGCGGCCATCTGTCAGGCGCCAGCGGGCGAAGACGGCCTCGCTGAAGGCGCGGCTGGGGAAGAGGGCCACGACCAGGTGCTCGGCCGGGCGGTCGGCGGTGCGGGGAATCGATGCCGTGCGCAGCACCGTGGCCCCGTGGCGCCGGTAGTTGCCAAGGGCCCGGTTGGCCATCTCGGCCAGCCCCTCGCCGTCGCTGACCCCGGGATAGGTGTTGATGGTGACCATGTCCGTCCAGCGGCTCAGGTCGTCCTGGCCCGCCGGGGTGAACTCGTGCTGGTGCTGGGACGACCAGCGCAGCCGGTAGGTCTGGCCGGAAAAGTCCAGCGTCACCGGGGTGGCCGGGGGGCCGGCTGCCGCGGGCGTGGCCATCGCTCCGCTCAGCGCAACAGCCACCAGCAGCGGGGTGGCCCAGCGACGCAGGCCAAGGGGGCTGGGCATGGCACGTCGCAACCAGGGGCAGGGTAGGAAGCTCACCGGGATCGGCAGGCGCCGGGGCGCGTAGCGTTGCCGCTTCCTCAGTGAGCTGGTGTGGATCGTCGCTGGTTCGCCCCACGGGGACGACGGGTCCTGGCTGCCCTCCTGGCGGGTTGCCTGGGCGGAGCGGGCCCCGTCCAGGCCGGGACCGACGAGGGGGCCTCGCCAGCGGCCTCACCCCAGACGGCCGGCATCCTGCGGATCGTTCGTCAGCGGATGGCCGACGACCATCTGAGGGCGGTGATCGTGCGCGTCACGATCGACGGCAAGGAGGTGGTCACCGAGGCGATGGGCGAATCCATAACGGGCGTGCCCGCCACGGAGGACATGCACGTTCGGAATGGTGCGATCGCCATCTCCTACGTGGCGACGCTGCTGCTGCAACTGGTCGACGAGAAGCGGGTGAGCCTCGACGACAAGCTCGCGAAGTGGCTGCCGGAGATCCCGAATGCGGAGCGGGTCACCCTCGGCCAGCTCGCCCGGATGACCTCCGGCTACCGCGACTACGTGATCGGCAATGCCGCGTTCGAAAAGACCCTGCTCGAGAACCCGTTCCGGCAGTTCTCCGTGCAGGACCTGCTCGCCTACGCGGACCTGAAGACGCTCTGGTACGAGCCCGGCACGAGCTGGAACTACGCGCACACGAATTACCTCCTGCTGGGCCTGGCGCTGGAGCGCATCACGGGCCAGACGATGCCCGTGCTGATGCAGGAGCGGATCTTCGGGCCCCTGAAGCTCCGAAACACGCGGGACCCGGGCGGTACGCCCGCGATCGCGCCGCCGGTGTTGCACGCCTTCTCGTCGGAACGGCGCCAAGGCCTCGGCATCCCGGCGGGGACGCGCTTCTACGAGGAGTCGACCTACTGGAACCCGTCCTGGACGATCACCCGCGGTTCGGTGCAGTTCACCACCATCCACGACATGGCCACCTCCGCCGAGGCGATCGGCACGGGACGGCTGCTGTCGCCCCAGAGCCACAGGCTGCAGATCGCTCCGACGCTGCGGGGCTTCGGCCGGCCGATCGAGGGCTGTGCCACCTGCGCCACCCTCAACGACTTCTACACCTATGGGATCGGGATCGTCCTCTCGGGCCCCTGGCTGCTGCAGAACCCGCTGTTCTCCGGGCAGGCCGGGGTGATGGCCTATCTGCCCTCACGGAAGATCGCGGTGGCGGTGGCGGTCACCTTCGACGAAGAGGCCTTTGATGCCAGCGGTGGCTACTGCAATGCCGCCGATGACATCTTCCGTGCGATCGGCGCCTATCTGGCGCCGCAGGACGCCCCGCCCGTCAGGGCCCCTGCCAGAGAAAGGTGTTGAAGGATCGCTCGCCCAGCTGGCTCCGGTACTTGAGGGTGTTCTCGCTGGAGAGACTCACCACGGCACCGAGCCGGTCGGCCAGCTTGAGGCACTGCTGGAACTGCGGGGCGCTGTAGCACTGCACATCCAGCTGGTTGCAGCCCGCCGTGGGCAGCAGGCTGGCCTGGAACGGCTGGATGCTGCAGAAGATCGGTTTGGGGTACAGCCGACGCAGCAGATAGAAGTCCTCCAGGGAGTAGTTGGCGAAGAAATGGTCGTCCACCTGGATCGCGTCGCCATGGCGGGCTTCGGCCACCAGTTGGTCGATCCGCAGCCCCCGGTACTGGGGCGACTGCACCCACACCACCGGCAGCAGTCCCTGGCGCCGCGCCGCCTGGGCCGCCTCCTGCTGCATCACCTCCGACACCTTGCGGACATCGAGGAACACCACCTTGAAGTCGCTGCCCCGGATGTCGGCCATGACGCCGTTCAGGGACTGCCTCGAGGCGTAGTACCAGATCTGGGGCTGGGACAGCCAGGTGCCGTTGGGGGCCGCCGCCGCCGCTGCCGTGCTGAGGGCCAGGGCCGCGGCCAGGCCGACGGTCGTGGCGGTGGCCAGGGAGCGGAATGGGTTGGCCAGGACCGAGCCCCGGGGTGCGTTTAGTGTGCCCCGCGCTGGCCCTCGCCAGCTCGAATCGCCCGGGCGCCATGCCGTCTTCCCTTCCCCGCCAGACCAGCGTGCTCGTGGTGGGGGCGGGTCCCACCGGCCTGCTGCTGGCGGGGGAACTGCAGCGCCGCGATGTTCCCAATCTGCTGATCGATGCCCGGGCCGAGGCCCTGCACTGGGACCGGGCCACGGTGATCCACCCCCTCTCGCTGGAGATCTTCGAGGCGCTGGGGCTGGTGGATCGGTTCCTCGAAGCGGGCTGCCGGCAGCGGCGGATCCTGATCCACGCCGATGGCCAGCGGCTGGGGGAACTGGATCTGGCCGAATGCGGCAGCCGCTTCGGCTTCAACCTCGGCCTCTCCGAAGAAGTGACCGAAACCATCCTCACGGACCACCTCGAGGGCCAGGGGGGCACGGTGCACCGCTCCTGCCGGCTGGTGGGTCTGGAGGCCCACGGCGACGGGGTGATCGCCACGGTGGACGGCGACGGGCTGGAGCAGACCGTGCAGGCCCGCTGGGTGGTGGGTTGCGACGGGCTGCGCAGCACCACCCGGGCGCTGAGTGGCCTGGACTTCGAAGGCCATGGCATCGCCCGGCCCTGGGCGGTGTTCGATGCGGCGGTGGAGGGCTGGGCCGAGAGCCACGAGGTCAACGCGGCGTATCTGGACGCCTCGCCCCTGATCCTCACGGCCCTGCCCGACGAGCGCTGGCGGGTGTACCTGCGGCCCGCCGCCGAGGAGGGCGATCTGGTGGCCGAGGCCGCCGCCGTGCTGGGGCGCTACCTGCCGGAGGCTCGCTTCAGCGGCGTGGAGAACCCCAGCCGCTTCCACTGCCACAGCCGGGTGGCCAGCGCCTTCCGCGCCGGGCCCGTGTTCCTGGCCGGCGATGCCGCCCACGTGTGCTCCCCGGCCGAGGGGCACGGCATGAACTGCGGGCTGCACGATGCCGCCAACCTGGCCTGGAAGCTGGCCCTGGTGCACCAGGGGGCCGCGGCCCCCGCCCTGCTGGACAGCTACGAACAGGAGCGGCGTCCGGTGGCCCAGCAGATCTGCCGCTCGGGCGATGCCACCGAGCAGGCCCACGGGCTGCAGGAGAGCGGTGAGCGCGCCGCCCGCGACCGGGCGATCGCCACCATGCTGGCCAACCCGGTGGCCCGGCAGCAGGAGGTGGTGGCGGAAACCGAGATGAACGTCAGCTACGCCGGCTCGGCGATCATCGGCGTTGGCGAGGGCCAGCCCTTTGCTGCCGGCCAGCGCCTGCCCACCACGATCGCGCTGCCGCCCGGGGCCGGCGCGGATCGGCTGCACGCGCTCACCCACCGCTGCGGCCACACGCTGCTGGTGCTGGCCGGCCCGGAAGCGCCTCCGGAGGCCCTCGCCGCCCTGCAGGCCGACCTGGAGGCCGAGCGGGCCGCCGGCACGGTGCCGCTGGCGTTGGTGGAGGCGGTGGTGTCTCTGCGCCTGGAGGAAGCGGCCAGCCTGGGCCTGGGGCCCCTCACCCTGCTGGCGGTGCGGCCGGACGGCTTCATCGGCTTGAGGGCCGACGCCGATCACCGCGGCGCGGTGCGGAGGTATGGGGAGCTGGTGCTGGGCGGCTGAGGCGGCCGCCTGCACCCTGCCTAGGATCCAACCAACTGTTTGCGCCTCTGCAGGGCCATGCTCACCCTGCCCCGCCAACTCAGCGAAGCGCTGCGTCTCACGCCGGCCCAGTTCGCCGAACTCTGCGCGGCGAATCCGGAGGCGGTGCTGGAGCTGGCGGCGGACGGGCGGTTGATCGAGATGACCCCTGCAGGCGGCGAAACCGGCCGGCGCAACAACCAGCTGGCTGTTCAGCTGGGTCTGTGGGCCCGCACCCAGCCCGGCTGGTGCGTGTTCGACAGCTCCACCGGTTTCCTGCTGCCCGATGGATCCGTGCTGAGTCCGGATGCCAGCGCGGTGCGGCTGGAGCGCTGGCAGGCCCTCTCCAGCGAAGCGCGCCAGGGTTTTCCGCCCCTCTGCCCCGATCTGGTGGTGGAGCTGGCCAGCCCATCCGACCGGCTGCCCGACCTGCGCCGCAAGCTGGCGACCTACCAGGCGAATGGGGCCCGGCTGGGGTGGCTGCTGCTGCCCGAAAGCCGTGGTGTGGAGGTGTGGCACGGCAGCGGTGAACCGCAGCGGCTGGAGGGGCTGGCGGTGCTGGACGGGGAGCCGGAACTCCCCGGGCTGCGGCTGGATCTGGCGGAGCTCTGGGACGGCTGACGGGTGATCCGTCACCGTGCGGGTGCTGCTCGCCAGGATGGTGACCTCAGCGACAGAGATTCGTGCAGACAGCCGTGTCGACAGCAGCGCCCACCACCGTGTTGACGACAACCTTCGCGGACTTTGCCCAGCGGGCCAACTACTCGCTGCTGGATTCCCTGCGGGCGGATCCCCAGGCCAGCGTCGACGGCCAGGATCACCGGCCCCGCCAGGTGTTCTCCGGCCATTACGTGCCGGTGACACCCACCCCGCTGCCGGCGCCGGAGCTCGTGGCGCACAGCAGCACCCTCTTCCAGGAGCTGGGCCTGGGCGATGGGCTGGCCCATGACGACCACTTCCGCCGGGTGTTTTCCGGCGACATCACCGCGGCGCAGGCGCCGATGCGCCCGTTCGGCTGGGCCACGGGCTATGCCCTCTCGATCTATGGCAGCGAATACATCCAGCAGTGTCCGTTCGGCACCGGCAACGGCTACGGCGATGGCCGGGCCATTTCCGTGTTCGAAGGCGTCTTTGGCGGCCGGCGCTGGGAGATGCAACTCAAGGGCGGCGGTCCGACGCCCTACTGCCGCGGCGCCGATGGCCGTGCCGTGCTGCGCTCCAGCGTGCGCGAGTTTCTGGCGCAGGAGTTGATGCACGCCCTGGGGGTGCCCACCTCCCGCTCGCTGACGCTCTATGTGTCGGGATCGGAAACCGTGCGCCGGCCCTGGTATTCGCCGAACTCCCGCTCGTTCGATCCCGACGTCCTGGTGGACAACCCGGCGGCGATCACCACCCGGGTGGCCCCGTCGTTTCTGCGGGTCGGCCAGCTGGAGCTGTTCGCCCGCCGCGTGCGCAGCGGTGCCCATCCGGAGGCGCGCAACGAGCTGCGGATGATCGTGGCCCACCTGATCGAGCGCAACTACCGCCAGGAGATTGATCCGGCTCTGGACTTCGTTGATCAGGTGGTGGAGCTGGCGGAGTTGTTCCGGGGACGGCTCACGTCTCTGGTGGCGAACTGGATGCGGGTGGGTTACTGCCAGGGCAATTTCAACAGCGACAACTGCGCCGCCGGGGGGTACACCCTCGACTACGGCCCCTTCGGCTTCTGCGAACTGTTCGATCCCCGATTCCAGCCCTGGACCGGTGGCGGCCAGCATTTCTCCTTCTTCAACCAACCGGTGGCCGCTGAAGCCAACTTCCAGATGTTCTGGGCCTCCCTGCGCCCCCTGCTCGAGGGCAACACAGAGGCGCTCGCGCGGCTGGATGAGATCCGTGAGGGCTTCGCTGAAGCGATGGGCCAGGAGCTCGACGCGATGTGGGCCAGCAAGCTCGGCCTGCTCCGCTACGACGCCGAGCTCGTGCAGGACCTGCTGCAGTTGATGGTGGCCTCCAAGGCCGACTACACGATCTTCTTCCGCAGGCTGTCGGATCTCCCCGAGCACGTCTCGGCCCTGCAGGAGAGCTTCTACCTGCCCTGCTCAGAGGAGCTCGATGGGCAATGGACGAGCTGGCTGCAGCGCTGGCGGCATCTGATCACCAGCAATGGCGACCCCCGCGACACATCGGCAGCGATGAAACGGGTGAACCCCGCGGTCGCCTGGCGCGAATGGCTGATCGCCCCGGCCTACGAACAGGCGGCGCAGGGCGATTACGGCCTGGTCAGGGAGCTGCAGGAGGTGTTCCGCCATCCCTACGACGCGCTGCCTGCGGAGCTGGCGGCGACGTATGACCGTCTGAAGCCCAGGGAGTTCTTCAACGCCGGAGGGGTGTCGCACTACAGCTGTTCGTCCTGAAGGGCGCTCAGGGCAGCACCCGCGAACTGCGCCTGACGCCGAAGATGGTTCAGGGCTTCGCTCCTGGGCTGAGCATCAGGAAGCCAGCTTCCGGATGGTTTGAAAAATCCTCGATGGCAGCAGCATGGTCCAACAGCAGGGCGGCAGTTGAAGCATTGCCGGCGTTGCCGATGGCCAGGCAGATCACCTTGGGCGGGAAACCTCGGCTCATGCTGAGACGAAGAAAGTCCTCGTCCTTGGTCACCAGGAGGTCGCCGTCAGCACGGGCCCGATCCCAGATCGTCAGATCATCGGCTCCACCAAGCCCGAGAAGCCGCACATGCCCTGACTCAGGAAACCGATCCGAGAGCAGAGGCAGCAGTCGCTCCGACAGGTTCTCATCCAGGAGCAGGCTGACGCTCACGCGGCGGTGGTGAGGCTGATCAGCAGGCGTTCACGATCGGCCGCATAGGCCAGGCAGGCCAGCACGTCGTCATGGGTGAGCTGTGGGAAATCCTCCAGCAGTTCGTTTTCCTTCATGCCGCTGGCCAGATACCCGAGAACATCCCCCACCGTCAGCCGGGTGCCCCGCACGCAGGGCTTCCCGAAACGCACGGCAGGATTGATAGTGATCCGTTCGTGGACATCCATGGTTGAACGCTAAACCGCCAACGCCAACTCCGGCACGAACGCCGCCGGAATCGCCCTGTGCAGCCCCCAGCGAATCGCCATCGGCCGCTCGCCCTCGTGGCTCACGTAATCCGCAAACCCCAGACACAGGAACCGCAGCGTCACCCCGCCGCGCCTGTTCTCCTCCCGCATGAACAGCAGCACCCGGCTGGCGCGCTCAACGTGGTGGATGTATCTCTGCCCGGTGGCGGACGCTTCCCGGGTGAGGCTCTGGCTCTCCCAGTGGAACTCCAGCGGGGAGATGGCGTAGTCGTTGTAGCGGGTGGTGGGGGAGAACAGGCGCTCACTCTTCTTGAGGGTGATGAAGAAGACGTCGCACTGGGTGGCTTCATCAAAGAACACCCCCTCGCGGCCTGGAAAGGGTGGGCCTCGTTCAACGGCCCGAAGGCGGCGAACACCTCGGCGCGGGAGTAGCGGCCGTGGAGTTTGAGGGGAATGGGGGGCGGATCGGCGCGGTCCCAGTCGAGCGGTGCCACCAGGTGGTCGGTGCGCTCGATCAGCAGCGCGAACAGCTCCACCAGCTCGGCGCGGAGGTCGGCAGCGGCCCAGAGCCGGACGAGGGCCTCGGCCAGGGGCAGGTGCTGCCCTGCAGGCGGCGGATCTGCTCGCGGCGTGGCCTGTGGGCTGTACCTCTGGGTGGAGATGCCGGCTACCCTCAGAGACAAGCATGGTTGGGGTGCACGCTTGACCACCATCGAGATCACCCTCCCTGATGCGCTGGCGGCGGAAGCCAGCGGAGCTGGTCTGCTGGCGCCAGAGGCGATCGAGCGCCTGCTGCGGGACAAGCTGGCCTCAGACCGCATTGCCCGTCTGCAAGACGCCAGGGCTGCTCTTGCTGCTGACCCGCCAGAGGTGCTGACCCGGCAAGAGATCAACGAGGAGATCAGCGCTTACCGCAAGGGGCAACGACTTGCGGCTGGTTCTTGACACCAACACGGCTCTCTCTGCCCTGATCTGGCAGGGAGTTCCCGGGCAGCTCATGGATGCGGCCGTTGTTGGGCGGGTTCAGCTGATCAGTACCTTTCCTCTCCTCGCCGAGTTGGAAGGCGTGCTGCAGCGACCGAAGTTCAGAGAGCCCATTTTTCGGCTTGGTGTAAGGATTGCCGATCTGTTTGATGGCTATGCCGTCCTGGTTGAGCGCGTGGAACCTGCTGATCTGGGAGGTCCCGTCAGTAGGGATCCCGACGACGATCAGGTCTTGGCTGCGGCCGTTGGTGGTCTCGCCGATCTGATCGTCTCTGGCGATGACGACCTCTTGGCCTTGGGCAACTTTCAAGGGATTGCGATTGTTCTTGCCAGGGAGGCCATGAGGCGCCTGCAGGAACCAGAGGGCCAAAGGGATACGCCTTGATCAGCTCCACGCCCTCAAACCGCCAACGCCAGCTCCGGCACGAACGCCGCCGGGATCGCCCTCTGCAACCGCCAGCGAATCGCCATCGGCCGCTCCCCCTCGTGGCTCACGTAATCCGCGAAGCCCAGACACAGGAACGGCAGGGTCACCCCGCCGCGCTTGTTTTCCTCCCGCACGAACAGCATCACCCTGCTGCCGCGCTCAACGTGATGGATGTATCTCTGCCCGGTGGTGGACGCTTCCCGGGTGAGGCTCTGGCTCTCCCAGTGGAACTCCCACGGGGAGATGGCGTAATCGTTGTAGCGGGTGGTAGGGGAGAACAGGCGCTCACTCTTTTTGAGGGTGATGAAGAGGACGTCGCACTGGGTAGCTTCATCAAAGAACACTCCCTCACGGCCCGGGAAAGGGCGGGCCTCGTTCAACAGCCCAAAGGCGGCGAACACCTCGGCGCGGGAATAGCGGCCGTGGAGTTTGAGGGGGATGGGGGGCGGATCGGCGCGGCCCCAGTCGAGCGGCGCCACCAGGTGGTCGGTGCGCTCGAGCAGCAGCGCGAACAGCTCCACCAGCTCGGCGCGGAGGTCGGCGGCGGCCCAGAGCCGGACGAGGGCCTCGGCCAGGGGCAGGTGCTGCCGGCCGCTGCCCCAGAGCTGGGCCATCAGCATGCGCCAGCTGCGCTCGGTGGCGGGATCGAAGCCCGCCGGATCGGGCGCGATGGGCGGCTGCAACTGATCCACCAGCCACTGCAACCGCTCGGGGTCGTCCAGATGCAGCAACCCGCCAACGATCCCCCGCCCCAGCCGCTTTTCATCGTCGCTGGGCTCCCCTGAGGCCGCCCCGGCTACCCACCCAAGCTCCCGCTGCAGCAACGCCTACGACCCCGCTACCTTGTAGAACTCCCCCAGCTCCATCCCAAGCCCCTCCAGCAACGCCGCCAGCGAACAGCGCCCGAGGCGGGCTTCCTTGAGCAACTCGGGACGGCGCGTGGGCAGCGAGTCGCGCAGGTTTGCCAGCACCCGCTCGCTCGACACCCGATCGAGCTGCAGGCTGCAGCCGGCCGGCAGGAAGGGAAAACCCTCTTTGATCTGCTGCTCCAGTTGGTCGCGCGTGCCGCCGAGCAGGGCGCGGTAGCGCAGGTCGAAGCTGCTGCAGGAACACGATCGCGCTCTCGGTGGGCCGCAGGAACAGCACCGTGTCGATCTCGGGGATGTCGAGCCCTTCGTTGAACAGATCCACCGCGAACAGGATCTGCAGCTCGCCGGAGCGCAGGCGGCGGATCTGCTCGGCGCGCTGCTCCCGGGGGCTGGAGGCATCCAGGGCGGCGGCGCGCAGGCCGGCGGCCACGAACTTGCGGGCCATCCAATGGGCGTGCTCCACGCTCACGCAGAAGCCCAGGGCCCGCATCGAATCCAGGTTGGTTACCTTGTCTGCCAATTCGCGCAGGATCAGGCGCAGGCGGGCGTCGTCGGCGGTGTAGAGGTTGGAAAGGGCTTCTGCGTCGTAGCCGTTGCAGCGCCATTCGATCTGCGACAGATCTGTGCCGTCGTGGAGGCCGAAGTAATGGAACGGGCAGAGCAGGCCCTGCTCCAAGGCGCTCCAGAGGCGCAGCTCGGCGGCAATGCGGCCATCGAACCAATGGAGGATGTCCTCGCCGCCCGTGCGCTCGGGGGTGGCGGTGAGGCCCAGCAGCAGGACGGGCGCCAGGTGGCGCAGCCAGCGCTCGTAGCTGGCGGCGGCGGCGTGGTGGAACTCATCGACGATCACCACGTCGAACGTGTCCGGCGCCAGGTCGGCCGGATCCAGCCCAGCGAGCGACTGCACCGAGGCGAACACATGGCGCCACTGGCTGGGGCGCTGGCCATCCACCAGCAGCTCGCCGAAGGAGCCATCGCGCAGCACCTGGCGGAAGGTGGCCCTCGTCAAACATGAAAATGGATTAAAGCTCGAAAGCGCCTATAAGGAATGGATATTAGTCTTTAGAGAAACGCGTTATAGCCATTGTCGATGGATAGGGATCTCATCGAAGATTAAATGTCAACGACACAAAAAGTGTGTGGTCGCTGTCTAAGCAGATAATTTGATTGACATTTCAGCAGCGCCCATGTTACTGATTTATCAATTTCAGGCAGATGCGCTGATTGTCAGCGCTTCTCGAATATTTCGTGCAATCTTTTCCGCCAGCGATACTGGCACTGCATTGCCGAGCTGCCTCATGGCCTCTGACCAGGCTCCATGGAAGCAAAAGTTGTCGGGAAAAGTCTGAAGCCTGGCACTCTCGCGGACACTGAAGTAACGAACGCTTCCATCGGGCCGACGGAGCATATTCTCTCCACCTGGTACACCGTGAACTCCTGCCTTAAGTGTCTTGGCTGGTTCATCAAGAGGGCTTCCTGTGTGTCCTGCGTAGCTACGGGCGCCAGGCTGAAACTGATGATTTAAAAACTCCGTAGCCCCCTTTGGGTCTTGCTCAGCATCAGGTAGACCTTCAAGCGCCTGTCGAACGGTGATCCAAGGCTTCTTGAACAAGAGTGAACCTGATACTGGCTTGTGAGTGGCAGGAGATCGTTCACTGAATGGAACTTTCATAAGCTCCCAGTATTCACCTGTTGCTTTAGTCCATTCCAAAGCGTCTTTTGAATATTCTTCCTCAGGAAAATGCCAATCTATTCCTAAATCAGAGCGGAAGCCAACAAAGAAAATGCGTTCACGCTTCTGTGGGACGCCATAATTGGCAGCATTGATAACTCTTGCGACTACATTATAGTGTAGGTCACTATGATTGCCGCTGGTTTTCTGCTCCTCTAGCCTTGAAAGATGATCAATCCAACTTTCATCTGAGTTGCGAGATAGAGAAGGATATTCTAGGCGAAGCTTTATGTATTCGTAGTAGCTGCTAAATGAAGCACGAGTCAAGCCCTTTACATTCTCAAACATAAATGCTTTTGGTTTCACTTGCTCTATTGCCCTAATTGCCTGTGGAAACATATCACGGGTATCTGCATATGCCCTGTGTTTACCACCAAGAGAGAATGGCTGACAGGGCGGGCCCCCTGAGACAAAGTCAACCTGGCCTTCATAAAGAGCAAAATCAATATTGCAAACATCATCCTCAATTATTGTCGGTTGAGGAGTCTTTAGGGTGATGGAATTTGAGAAGTTATGGCGAAGTGTAGAGCAGCACCATCGATCCCACTCCAGCATTAACACTGGCTCGAATCCAGCTCGATGGGCACCCATGCCCAAGCCTCCTGCGCCAGCAAAAATCTCAATTGACTTCATTGCCAAAATAAGAATTGGAAGAAGAGTGCAGACATCCCACAAGAAATAGACGGGGGTTGTGGAAGAAGTGGTTTTTGCGAAGCTGTTGCATAAGCAATCTTTAGGACTGTCGTGGCGGCAAGACTGATGAAAATGATCAATATTCTACCCTAAGAGGCGTCGAATGCGCTGCTCAAGGCCCGTTTTGTCACTTAGCTCACATTCCCAAACGACTGCAGTGTTCCACCCTGCTTCCAAAAGTGAGAGTATCTTTCGCTGATCACGTATTCGATTTCCTTCAATCTTGGGGATCCAGAACTCCTTGCGCGTCTTGGGGACTCTTCCAAGTCTGCAGGTAGGTGATACGTGCCCATGCCAAAAGCAACCGTGAACAAATATCGCGAGCTTCCTTGAAGGAAAGACTATGTCCGGTGTTCCAGGAAGGTCCTTTCTATGTAGCCTGAACCGATATCCGAGCTTGTGTAGAGTGGAACGCAAGATGATCTCTGGCTTAGTGTCTTTTGACCTAATCCGTGCCATATGACGACTGCGTTCATCTGGGCTTAGGTTATCCATCTATTGAAAGATGTTGGCGTGGGTAATCTGTAAGGAGATGAGGCGTCGGAGCCATTATTGTACGCCACTATGTCATGGCCCAAGAACTGTATCAGCACGAGTCGAAATGATAATCCATTTAGTCCTGGATTCTTCTAGGCTATGAACAGCCGCCTCTGGGGAGCCTCGAATTGGATGCAGTCCCACGGCTTTGGTAGTAGGCTGGTGCGCCTAGCGCCGACACACTGAAGGAGTATAATCAATGCCCGCCTGGGGAGTTTACAACTTTCACTTTCTTGATACTGTTTCAGAGCAGTTGCTGCGTGGGCTGGATCAACTGGAGTTGGCTGTTCTCGATGACGGATGCATTTCTGAACTCCATCGTTATCAGATAGCACAGGGTGCGTCAAAGGGGATTTATGTCTTATACTACCGAGAATCGCCAAAATACCTTGGGAAAGCTGATAATGTTAAAGTGCGGTTAGAGCAGCATTTCAAGAAACTCGTTGGTCGCCAGAACATAGATGTCTCAATGATTTCCTTCAAGTCGCTTCTGCTCGACCAGAGTATGAGCACAGCAGCTAACGAGGATACGTTGATATCTCTATACTCGAGAAATCATCCCCGCCTTTGGAATGGTAAAGGATTTGGTCCAAAGGATCCGGGCAGAAATCGTGACACTACCGAGCCCGGCGAGTTTGATAGGCTTTTCCCTATTCGGCGAGAATTCTTGGTTGATAACATTCAAGACAGCCTAACTCTTGGCCAGCTATTTAAGGCCATGAAAAGAAGGTTGCCATATGTCTTTCGATATCAGCAGCTTCCTGCTGCTATCTCATCCACTGAGCTGGACCTGGCCGGTGTGCCTAGGCAGGCGGAAGCACTTTTGCGTAACGCGATGATCTCTTTCCCGGAAGGATGGCACGCAGCAATCCTGAGCTATGGCATGGTCGTATACGAGGGAACCAAGGTCTACCCTCCTGGAGTTGATGTTATTCAGAGTTAACGGATTAACGCGACGACTTAAAGCGGTTTTCTTGCTGGCTTAACGCACCGCTTATTTAGACTGCTTGTTACATCCTGCTTGAATATGGTTCTTCGTGGTAACTGTATTGTCAGTTTGGCCACAAGTCATGTTGTTGCCTAGATGTGTCTTGATTCTGAGCATGAGTTCTAATCCAGGAATCTTCGGATGCCCTGGTTCAGGCCCGCCATGGCTGGGAAATCAGAGCGTTTCGGAGGCTTGGGTTCAGGCTATTTGCCTTCGCTGGGCTCGATGACTAAACTTGAAGGTATGCCAGGAGCACTCCCTCTCCTATGGGTGTTTGGCTCTGAGTGTGGACTTGAATATGGCTTTCAATTGGACACGCGATGAAGTCGAAGCAACCGTTGCAGACTACTTTGCCATGCTTGCAGCACAACTCTCAGGGGTTTCGTACAATAAAGCGGCTCACCGTCGTGCGCTCCTTAAGCGCCTCTCAGGGCGTTCCGAGCAATCCATTGAGTTCAAGCATGGGAATATAAGCGCCGTATTGCTTGACCTGCACTTCCCATACATTCCTGGCTACAAGCCTCGCTCGAACTATCAGGGTCTGCTGTTTGACGTAGTTGCGGAGCGACTTGCTTCTGATCAACAGCTCCAGACTATTGCGGCCGCAGACGCAGACAGGCCGATCGTAGTGCCGGAAGTTGAAGATATCCTTGGAGTAATCACCAAGCCTCCCGCCCCGCACCTCAGAGACCCGGATTCAGGGAGAGATATTCTTCCGTCAAAAAGTGCCAGGATCTCATTCAATTACTTAGAGAGAGAAGCGCGAAATCGCTCGCTTGGTGCTGCGGGTGAGATCTTTGTCTTGAACTATGAGCGCGCAAGGCTGATCAGTCTTGGTAAAGAGGTTCTTGCTGGGAAGATCGAGCACACATCTCAGAACCAGGGAGATGGAGTCGGGTTCGACATCCTCTCGTTCGAAGCGTCTGGAGCCGAAAGGCTCATTGAGGTCAAGACGACAAAGTATGGGCGTGAAACTCCATTTTATGTGTCCAGAAACGAGCTTGCAGTATCCGAATCGGAAGCACCTCGCTATCATCTCTACCGCTTATTTGGATTTAATTTTAAACCTAGTCTCTTCACCCTGGCTGGCTCGCTCTCAGCCACATGCAGGCTTTCCCCTTCAAGCTATCTCGCAACCGTCAACTGAGTGCTTCCTTACTGACTAACTGATCGCGCTTCAACACACCTGTCTTTCTTCAATCACCCCCCGCACCACATCCCGAGGCTCTTGGCAGCCCCCCTCCCTCCGGGGGATCAAATGCCAGTGCGCATGGAACACCGTCTGGCCCGCCGCCTCGCCTGAATTCAGCCCCCCTCTTGCGTTGAGCAAACCAGACCAACCGCTGATCGACGCGTCCTGGGCACTCGGCTGCTCCCGCCGCAGCTTCAGCAACTCCACCACGGCGTTCCACTCCGGCTGGTGCTGCTACAGCCCGTCGGCCCCATGACGACGCGGGATCACCAGGCTGTGCCCCTTGTTCTCCAGCAGCACCCGCCCGCTGCCCTCCAGCGCGCAGATCACACAGCCCGCTACGCGGTGGCCGTCGCTGGCCTGCACACCGCGGAAGACGGTGCGCCCTCTTGCGTAGGCAAACAGCCGTCGCGCTTGCCGGCGTTGCAGCGGAAGCAGAGCGCCTGCAGGTTGATGATGGCGTCGGAGCCGCCCTGGTTTTTGGGGATGATGTGGACCACCTCCAGGGCCTGCTGGTGTTCGTGCGCGCCGCAGCACTCGCAGCGGCCCTGGGCGCATCGGTGAACCCTGTCTTTCACTGAGCCGCTGATCGGGCTGCGGTGGCGGCTGCGGTGGGCAAACACCTCGTCGCCGCGCTGCTCGCGGAAGGCAAGGCATCGAGGCGCTGGCAGCAGAGCTCCAGCAGCGCGTCGCGCTCGGCGTCGCTCAGCTCGTCGCCGCCGATCAGGCTGTAGGCGCCGTTGCCATAGGCGGTGATGCCGTTGCTGGTGAGCACCTTGCCCACCATGCGCTGCCCTGGATCCGCCGGGCCACGTCCTGCGCTGGGGCGGGGCTGTTCCTCCCCAGCAGCTCCATGAGCATGAGGGGTTGGTAGATGTGGCGCATGCGCATGCGCTCGGCGATGTACTCGCGCAGGCGCTGGTAGGTGCTGGAGGGGGGCGGGGGCATGGGGGAATCCTTGCGGGTGTGACAGGGGGTGGCACTTGTAGGGGGAGGAACACAGGCAAGCCAGGCCGCCATGTCAGCGCGTGATCGCCTTCGCCCGGCCCCACTGCCTGGCGTGCCTACGTCCGGCGGGGGTAAGGTACCGGTGTGATCAGGTCGTTTCGTTGCCGCGACACCCAGGCCGTCTTTGAAGGGAAGCCGGGGCGCCGCTTTGGAAGCTTCGCTCGCACCGCCTTCTGCAAACTCGTCTTCCGCAAGCTCGCCATCCTTGATGCGGCCGCCTGCCTCAACGATCTACAAGTTCCACCAGGCAATCGCCTGGAGCCGCTCAGGGGTAACCGCCATGGCCAGCACAGCATCCGTGTCAACGACCAGTTCCGGCTCTGCTTTGTCTGGACGGAAGCCGGGCCAGAGGAGGTCGAGATCGTTGACTACCACTGAAGTGATGCTCGTGCCCCCGGGCGAGGTGCTGCTGGAGGAGTTTCTGCGGCCAATGGGGATCAGTCAGTACCGGTTGGCGCTGGCGATCGGCGTACCGGAGAGCCGCATCAACGCAATCGTCAAAGGACGGCGGGCGATCACTGCCGACACCGATCTGCGCCTGTGCCGTTTCTTCGGTCTGAGCGAGGGCTTCTGGCTGCGGATGCAAGGGAGCCATGATCTGAAGAAGGCCAAGCAGGTCTTGGCAAGCGTGCTGCCGGCAATCGTGCCAATCCAACCAATGGCGTGAGTAGGCCTGGCGGTTCAGTGCCAGCAGATGCCGCCCTCTGCGTCGCTCAGCTGCTCGTCGCCCACCAGGGCGACGGTGCCCTTCTCGCAGCGGGTGATGCCGTTGCCGGTAAGCACCTTGCCCACCATGCGCATCCCATGATCCGGCGGGGGCCACGTCCTGCGCGGGGGGCGGGGGCATGGCTTGATGCTGGCGGCTTCCGGGCGACCGGGCCAGGTCTGGTTTTTGGCGGCCCGTCAGGCCATCGCCCCTGCTGGGTCCCCTTCTGGCGTGGGCGTGATGCGGCTGCAGCCCACCCGGCTCAGGGGGTGTGGCTGTGCCGCCCCAGACCCTTTGCCCAGACAGGGGCAACATCCTGCCCACCACTGCAAGACTGGTGCCACTGGAGGGAGCCATGCAGGAAATCCTTTTCGTGGTCGAGGAGGCGGAGGATGGTTCCTTCCGGGCCAGCGCAGCTGCCGCGGCGATCCACACCGAGGCCGACACGCTTGAGGACCTCCACAGGGAGATTCGCGACGCCGTTGTCTGCCACTTCGATCCCGGCCAGGCGCCACCCCTGATCCGCCTCCATCACGTGAGGCAGGAACTGCTGGCCCTGTGAGGATTCCGCGGGACGTCAACGGCCAGCTTCTGGCCGAACGCCTGCGGCGCCATGGCTACGTGCTGACCCGTCAAACAGGTAGTCACATGCGGCTGAGCCGAAGCTCTGACGGCCAGCAGCAGCACCTCACCATTCCTGCCCACAAGCCCCTGAGGGTCGGCACCTTGCGGCAGATCCTCAAGGACGTGGCCAGCCAACTGGGCTGCTCGATTGAAGAGGTGATCGGCAGCCTTGAGTTTTAGGGCCGGGCTACGGCGCCTGAGCAGCTCGATGAGCATCAACGGTCAGTAGATGGGGCTCATGCACATCCGCTCGGCGATGAACTGCCGCAGGCGCTCGTAGGTGGCGGAGGGGGCGGGGGCATCCTCGCTGTGCTGTGACGGGGGCGGCACTGGTGGAGGAGAAGCCCCGGCGATCTCCTGGCCCACGAATGCTCTCCACCTCTCTCCCCGCAGCCGCGGCGCGTCCCCAAACCGCTGCCAGAGTGGGCAGGCTTACGGCATTCCATGCCCCACCACGGCCCGCCCCTGGCCCCACCGATCGACCTGGACCGCCTCCTGGAGGCCGGCCTGGGGCGCGACCCGGCGGCAGCGGCGCTGCAGGATCTGGACCACAGCATCGGCTGGGCCGAGCTCGATCGCCAGGCGGAGCAGCTGGCCCGGGCCTACCAGCGGCTGGGGCTGCGGCGGGGCGACCGAGTCGCTTCCCTGATCCCCAACCGGGTGGAGCTGGTCGTCCACTACCTGGCGGGGCTGCGCAGCGGCCTGGTGCTCACCCCGCTCAACTACCGCTATGTGTCCCCGGAGATCGACCATGCGCTGACGGTGAGCGGCGCCGCGGCCCTGGTGTTCCACGGCGAACGGCTCGCCGATGTGCAGGCCAGCGCCGTGGCGGGCGGGCTGCCCCTGGGCTGCCACCGCATCGACGATCCCACCGGTTTCGAGCCCCTGCTGGCCGCGGCGCCCGCCGGCGCTGAGGCCCCGCCCTGGCCGGATCTTGCCTCGGACGATCCCTGCTTTCTCTTCTTCACCTCCGGCAGCACCGGCCGGCCCAAGGGCGTGACCCACACCCGGGCCAGCTTCGCCGCCGTGCTCACCTCCCTGATCCAGGCCGTCGAACTGCGGGCCGGCGAGGAGGTGCTGGCCGGCAGCTCCCTGGCCCACCTCGCCTCCTGCGGCCTTGTCCTGGCGGCCCTGGCCGCCGGCGCCTCCGCGGCGATCGCCAGCCGCATCGATGCGGCCACCGTGGAAACCCTGCTGCGGCGCCACCGGCCCTCGGTGCTGCTGATGCTGCCCGCCGCCCTGTTCGAGCTGCTGCGCAATGACCAGCTCCAGCCGACGGATCTGGGCTCGGTGCGCCTCTGCATCAGCGGCGGCGACAAGGTGCCCCATCAGTTGCAGGAGGAGTTCCGCCGGGCCGCCGGCTTCGGGATCGACGAATGCTTCGGCATGAGTGAGATCGGCTACGCCACCCTGGCGCCCCTCTCGGGCCCGAACCGGATCGGCTCCGTCGGCCGGCTCTGCCCGGGGTTCAGTGCCAGTCTGCGCGACGAGGACGGCAACGAGGTGGCCGCGGGCGAGCAGGGACGCCTCTGGATCCAGGCGCCCTCCCGGATGCTGGGCTACTGGGACAACCCCGAGGCCACCGCCGACACCATCCGCCAGGGCTGGCTGGACACCGGCGATGAGATGCGCATCGACGCCGACGGCACCTTCTGGTTCTGCGGCCGCCGCAAGCAGATCATCGTCCACGACAGCTCCAACATCTGCCCCCAGGAGGTGGAGGAGGCGCTCTCGGAGCATCCGGCCGTGGATCTGGTGGGGGTGATCGGCATCCAGGACCCGGTGCACGGCGAGAACGTGCGGGCCTACGTCACCCTCCGCCCCGATCAGCCCGCCCCCAGCGAAGCCGAACTGATCGCCTTTGCCCGGGCACGGGTGGGGTACAAGGCGCCGGAGGAGATCCGCGTGCTGCCTGAGCTGCCCCTCACCCCCGTGGGCAAGACCGACCTGCTGGCCCTGCGGCAGCTGGCGGCGGAGGGGCTGCATGCCGGTTGAGGCCTCCCTGCTCGACTGGATCGGCAACCGCGGGCGCCGCTGCAGCGTCGGCGAGGCGGCCGCCGGCACCGGCCTGTCCCTGCAGGAGGTGGAGCCGGGGCTGCTGGCCCTGGTGGCCGAAGTGTCCGGTCATCTGCAGGTGGCCGAGGACGGCACCCTGCTGTTCGTCTTCCCCCCCGCGCTGCGGATGCGGCTGCTGGCCCTCAGCGGCCGCCGGCGCCTGCAGGCCCGGCTGCAGGCGGCCCTGCGCCTGGCCGCCCGCCTGATCCGGCTCAGCTTCGGCCTGGTGCTGCTGCTGGTCACCACCCTGGTGGTGCTCATCCTGCTGGTGCTGCTGATCGTGCGGCTGTTCAACAGCGACGATGGCGACGATGCCGGCCTGGCGTTGCTGCAGGGGCTGGCCCAGGTGCCCCTCACCATCCTGGATCTGATCGTCTCAGGCCTCCGGGCCCCGGCGCGCGGGGGCTCCTCCTCCGTCACGCCGCAGCAGCTGTGGAGCCTGCTCTGGGACCTGCCCGGCGTGGGCGCCGATCCGGCCGCCCTGGGCTTCCTCAGCGCCGTGTTCTCGATCCTGTTCGGCGATGGCGATCCCAATGCCCGCCTCGAGCCGCAGCGCTGGCGCCGCATCGGCGCCTTCCTGCGCAAGCGCGGTGGCGTGGTGATCGCCGAGGACCTCGCCCCGCTGCTCGATCTGCCCGACTGCCCCTCCGATCCCGACCGCCGCCGTGACCTCGCCGATGCCGCCATGCTGCCGGTGCTGCTGCGCTTCGACGGCCGCCCCGAGGTGAGTGAGGACGGGGACCTGATCTATGGCTTCCCCTCCCTGCCCGCCCGCGCTTCCCGCGTTGATGGGCCGGTGCCGCCGCTGCGCGAACGGGCCTTTCGCTTCAGCCGGGCGGGACGCGGGCAACGGGTCGCCTATGGCCTCATCGTCGGGGCCCTGCTGGTGCTCTCGCCGTGGCTGCTGGCGATCACGCCCGCCTGGCTGCCCCCCGTGGCTTGGCTGGCCCGATTCGCCATCGGCTACGCCCTGTTGCTGCTGCTCCTGCCCCTGGCCCGCCTGCCGCTGCAGCACTGGCGCAACCGTGCCATCGCCGCCCGCAATCGGCGCCGCCAGGCCTGGGCCGAGGCGGCCCGCCACGCCGATCCCCAGCTGAAGCGCCGCCGTGCCGTCGCCCGCCGACTGGGCGCCACCGAGGCTGGCCGGCCGGCGCCGCGGGTCGTGTACGACAGCGGCCGCGATCTGCTGGAGCAGTCCATCGACGACCTGGACGCTGGGCCCCGGCCGATCGCCTGAGACAATCCACGCTCGCCTGTGCCCAGCCAAAGACATGTCCGTTCTCGGCAGAGAGGCGATCCTGCAGGCGATCGAAGCGGGCGCGATCGGGGTCACGCCCTTCGTTCCCGAGCGGCTGGGCCCCGCCTCGCTCGACCTCACCCTCGCCCCCACCTTTCGCGTGTTCCGCAAGGTGCACGAGGTGATCGAGGTGCGTGAGCACACCGACTACCGGACGCTCACCGAGAAGATCGTGGTGCCCGAGGGCGAGCACATCCTGATCATGCCGGGCGAGACGGTGCTCGGCATCACCCAGGAGCGGCTGCGCCTGGGCCCCGGCCTCTGCGGCTGGCTGGAGGGCCGCAGCCGTTTCGCGCGGCTGGGCCTGATGGTGCACATCAGCGCCCCCTTCATGGGGCCGGGGATCGACAGCCAGCAGGTGCTGGAGATGAGCAACTTCGGTCCCGCTCCGCTCGCCGTGCATCCCGGCACCGCGATCTGCCAGTTCGTGTTCCAGAAGCTGCAGGGCATCGAGAGCTACGCCGGCCGCTTCGCGGGCCAGACGGAAGACTCCTTCTGAGCTTCCCCGGTTAGAGACCCTGGCAGGTGGGCCTCACCCCAGGTCGTTGATCAGCACGATGCGGTAGCGGGCTTTGCCGGCGCGGAGGTGATCCAGGGCTTCATTCGCCTTGGACATGGGAAAGAACTCCGTGGTGGGCGCGATGCCGTGGCGACAGCTGAAATGCAGCATCTTGTCGGTGGTGGATGGGCTCCCCAGGGGAGAACCGGAGAGGCTTTTCTGCCCGAGAATCATCGGGAAAGCGGCCAGGGCGATCGGTTCAAGGACGGCCCCCACGGTGTGCAGCCGGCCCTTGGGTTTGAGGGCGGCGATGTAGGTGTTCCAGTCGAGGCTGGCGTTGGTGGTGTTGAGGATGAAGTCGAAGCTGCCCGCTGCCGCGGCCAGTTCTTCGGCGTTGCGGGAGTTCAAGGTGCGATGGGCGCCCAGCTGGAGCGCTTCCTCCCGTTTCGAGTCGCTGGTGGTGAAGGCGGTGACGTCGCATCCCCAGGCCCGCAGAAACTTCAGGGCCATGTGACCCAGGCCGCCGATCCCGATCACCGCCACGCTGTCGGTGGGTTGGATGCCGAGCTCAACGATCGGGTTGAAGACGGTGATGCCACCGCAGAGCAAGGGGCCGGCCTTCTCGGCATCAAGGCCTTCCGGCAAGGGCGCCACCCAGGTCCACGCGGCCCGCACCCGCGTGGCGAAGCCACCGTGACGCCCGACGATGGTGGCCTCGGCTTTGAGGCAGAGGTTCTGGTTGCCGGAAAGGCATTGATCGCAGGCACCGCAACTGCCGGAAAACCAGCCCAGCCCAACCCGGTCGCCGATGCTCAGGCGCTTCGTGTGCTCCCCGAGGGCAACCACTCTCCCGATCACTTCGTGGCCGGGAACAAACGGATAGGCGGTCATGCCCCATTCGTTGTCGAGCATGGAGAGATCGCTGTGGCAGATGCCGCAGCTCTCGACGGCGATCTCCACCTCCTCGCTGCCCAGCGGGTCGGGGGTGTAGGCAAAGGGTTGGAGCGGTTGCCCGGCACCGGGAGCAGCAAGGGCCTGGATCGCTGCGGTCATGGGATCGGCGGGCATGGAAATCTCTGGCATGGGATGGCTCCGTTGCCTCCAGGGGCTGGCCGTGCCGATCGGATGCAGGGGCGATCCTAGGCAGAGCGGTCCATCCCTGTCCGCCTCAACCTTGACGTGACCCCCATCCAGCCCGTCGCCTCAGAAAATCCCCAGCGTCTTCTTCTTGCAGTAGCCCGCCCCGATGTTCATCCAGCCCGAGAGACAGGGCTTGCCGTTGGTGGGCCGCACCTCGTAGTAGATCGGTGAATTGCAGTGCTGCTTGAGGTCGTTCACATATCCCAGCGGGCATTCGTTGTAGCCCGGCAGCTTGGGAATCCGCTTCTGGGCCAGTGCCGGGCCCGGAGTGAGCAGAGGAGCGCTCAGCAGCGGCAGGACCATGAGCCCGGCGGCCAGGGCGAGGGGTGGTTTCGGCATCGTTCTGCTCCTCACATCTTCAGACCCTAGGAACCGCTGGCCGGCGGCGCCTTCGTGACGACGGGCTCATAGCCGAGGGGGAGAAGGTTCCAGTCGCCGTTGAAGACGTGCACCCGCCGGGTGGCCTTGCCTCCGGCTTCGAATGGCAGGCCGGCATGGGCCCAGGCCAGGGCGCTGCCGGCCAGATTGCGCACCGCGAAGCCCCGGCCCCTGAGCTCCCGGGTGTAGAGGCCGCTGCGCAGGCCGATCGTGCAGTAGGGAACCACCAGCCAGGAGCGGTAGCGGGCGCTGTCGCGCTCGAAGTCCTCCTTGGTGATCGCGCCCGGCAGCATCGAGACGCGCCGTTCGTGGGGCTCGCGCACATCGACCAGCACCGCCGGACGGTCCTTGGGCCGCGCCAGCCACTCGGCCACGGAGATCTCCGGCTGGCCGGGAAACAGCAGCCGCTTCATGCCCCCGTAGCGGCGCCCCACCTCGGCCGCCAGCACGCTGTCGGCGGTGCCGAGGGCCGGCCCACCGCGGCCCACGCCGAGCCCATGCAGCGCCAGCCCGATGGCGACGGCGGCCGTGGCGGCGACGCTGGCGGCGACGACGACCACGCGCCCCCGCCGGCGCCGGCCCGGGGCCGTCATCGCAAGGGGATCTCCTGGCACCGGCCGTTCCATGGCCCCAGCCTGGCGCGGGGGCGGCCATGGCGGCAGCGTCTCCATGTCGTGTCGTTTCGCCCCTGGCCCCCAGACTGACTGTCACGACCTGCCCAGCGCGCGGGCACCCCAGCAACGCCATGCCCACCCCCTCCCTGCCGCCGATCGCCGGCCGCGAAGCCGAGATCCTGGCCCTGGTGCGGCAGAGCGGGCCCGTGGCGCTGCCCCGCACCAACCTGCAGCTCGAGGCGATCACCTCGGCCTTCGCCTGTGCGCTGCACATGCACCAGCCCACGATCCCCGCCGGGGCGGACGGGGCGCTGATCTCGCACCTGCAGTACATGCTCGAGCACCCGGGCGAGGGCGACAACCACAACGCCGAACCCTTCGCCCACTGCTATCGGCGCCTGGCCGAGCTGATCCCCCAGCTGATCGCCGAGGGCGCGAACCCGCGGATCATGCTCGATTACTCCGGCAATCTGCTCTGGGGTTTCCAGCAGATGGGCCGCGACGACATTCTCGAAGCGCTCAGGTTCCTGGCCTGTGATCCCGCCGTCGTGCCCCATGTGGAGTGGCTCGGCACCTTCTGGAGCCATGCCGTCGCCCCCTCCACGCCGATCCCCGATCTGAAGCTGCAGATCCTGGCCTGGCAGCACCACTTCGCTGCCCTCTTCGGCGCCGAGGCCCTGCAGCGGGTGAAGGGCTTCTCGCCCCCGGAGATGCACCTGCCCAACCACCCCGACACCCTCTACGCCTTCGTGAGCGCCCTGCGGGACTGCGGCTACCGCTGGTTGCTGGTGCAGGAGCACAGCGTCGAGAATCCCGACGGCAGCGGCCTCAGCCGGGAACAGACACTCGTGCCGAATCGGCTGGTGGCCCGCAGCTCCAGCGGCGAGGAGGTGTCGATCACGGCGCTGATCAAGACCCAGGGCTCCGACACCAAGCTGGTGGGCCAGATGCAGCCCTGCTACGAGGCCCTGGGGCTGGGGCGGGTCCCCCTGGGCGACACGTCGGTGCCGGCGTTGGTGGCCCAGATCGCCGATGGCGAGAACGGCGGCGTGATGATGAACGAGTTCCCCCCCGCCTTCCTCCAGGCCCACCGGCGCCTCGCGGCCCAGGACGGCGGCGACGCCGGCACGGTGGCGATCAACGGCAGCGAATACCTCGAACTGCTCGAGGCCGCCGGGGTGGGCGAGGCGGCCTTCCCGGTGATCCAGGCGGTGGGGCAGCAGCGGCTGTGGCAGCGCGTCGGCGCCGCCCCCACCCCCCAGGCCGTGGAGACGGCTATCGCCGAACTGGCCGCCAGCGACTCCTCCTTCTCGATGGCCGGCGCCTCCTGGACCAACGACCTCAGCTGGGTGGAGGGCTACGCCAACGTGCTGGAGCCCATGAACCAGCTCAGCGCCCGCTTCCACCAGGTGTTCGATCCCCTGGTGGCCGAGGATCCCGCCGTGACCCGGAGCGCGCCCTACCAGGAGGCCCTGCTCCACCTGCTCCTGCTGGAAACCAGCTGCTTCCGCTACTGGGGCCAGGGCACCTGGACCGACTACGCCCGCGAGATCCACCGGCGCGGGGATGCGGCGATCGCCAGGGGCGCCTCAGCCCTAGTCTCCGTCGGCTGAAGCCCCTTCCGGGAGCGGAGCCACTTCGGGGAAGTACCTGGCCATGCAGGCATTGCAGACGCCGTGGGAGAACTCGACGTTGTCGTGGCTCTTGATGAAGGACTCCACGGTCTGCCAGTAGCCCTGGTCGTTGCGGATGCCCTTGCAGTAGGAGCAGATCGGGATCAGGGTTTCCATCACCTCGATGCGCTCCAGGGCGGCGGCCAGCTGGTCGGAGATCCGCTTCAGCTCCAGCTGCAGCACCACCTGGTGGGCCAGGGTCTCGAGGGCGCGGATCTGCAGGTCGCTGAGCTCACGGGGCCGTTGATCGATGACGCAGAGCGTGCCGATCTTGGCCCCGCCCGGTGTGCACAGGGGCACCCCCAGGTAGAAGACGATGTTGGGTTCGCTGCACACCAGCGGATTTTCCCGGAAGCGTTCGTCCTGGCGGGCATCCTTCACCACGAGGGTCTGGTCGCCGAGAATCGCGTGGGCGCAGAAGGACACATCCCGGCTGGTTTCGTTCACCGCCAGGCCCACCTTGGATTTGAACCACTGACGATCGGCATCCACCAGGCTGATCAGGGCGATCGGCACATCACACAACTGGGCAGCCAGGAAGGTGATGTCGTCGTACGACTGCTCGCTCGCCGTATCGAGGATGCGGTAATCGTTCAGGGCCTCCAGCCGGGCCGCCTCGCGGGGAGCCACGTTCGCGCGCATGGGGAGCCCCTGCCTCTGAGTAAACGTAGGCAAGGCCTTTCGGGGGCCCCACCGCGGTTCACATCTCCTCACCCCCTTCGGCCCTGGGCGCCGGGCTGCAGGCGAACGGGGGTGCCGACCGGGTAGACCAGGATTGTGCCGTGCGCTGAGGACTCCTGGCTGGTCCGTTCTCCCGTCTGTTCGGCCGCTTTACGTGGTCTGAACGCCTCAGCGGCGATCCCGCCCCCGGATGGAGCCGCCAGCGGATTCGCGGCGAGAGCGTGCTGCTGGCCGCCATGATCTTCGCCGTCGCGGGGGTGGCCCTCAGCGCCAACTACGTGAGCGCCACCCGACTGCTGCGCAACCAGCTGCGCGACAACCTGCACAGCCTGGTGAGCATCGCCGCCAGCGAGATGGATCCCACCCTCGTCGCCGCCATCACCCGGCCGGAGCAGACGGGAGATCCGGACTATCGCCGCGCCACCGCACCCCTGCTGCGGCTCCGCAGGCTCGTGCCTGACATCTATTACGCCTACGTCTTCATCGCCACGCCGGATGGGCTGCGCTACACGCTCGACAGCACCTACTACGTCCAGAACCCCGGGGCTCCCGCCAGTGCCGTCAGCGTCGGTGACCTCTACGTCGATCCCTCCGACGATGCGCTGCGCGCCGCCCGGAGCGGGGTGGTCACCGTCAGCACCAGGCCCTACACCGATCACTTCGGGTCCTTCATGAGCGGCTTCGCCCCCATCCGCGATAGCGACGGGGAGCTGGTGGGTTTCGTCGGGATCGACATCTCGCTGGCCCAGCTGCGACGCAAGGAGTTGCCCCTGCAGCTCACCTACCTCCTGGGTCTGGTCGGCAGTGCCGGCTTCTCGGTGCTGGCGGCCAACTTCCATCGCCGCTCCCTCAAGGCCCGTGCCCGCGCCTTCCAGGCCATGGCCTCCGCCGAACGGGCCAAGAGCACCTTTCTCGCCACCCTCAGCCACGAGATCCGCACCCCCCTCAACGGTGTCATCGGCATGACCGGTCTGGTGCTGGCCACCGAGCTCTCGCCGCAGCAGCGGGAGTGTCTCGACATCGTCCACAGCTCGGGGGAATCCCTGCTCACCCTGCTCAACGGCATCCTCGATTTCACCAAGATCGAGTCCGGCCATCTGGAGCTGGAGCTCGCCCCCTGCCGGCTGCGTCCCCTGCTGGAGGACACCATCGCCGCCTGCTCCAGCCTCGCCAGGGTCAAGGCGATCGACCTGGACCTGACGATGCCCTCGGAGCTGCCCGAGGCCATCGTCACCGACGCCATCCGCCTGCGCCAGATCCTGCTCAACCTGATCGGCAACGCCATCAAGTTCACCGACGCCGGCCGCGTTGTGGTCTCAGTGGTGGCCGGGGTTCCGGCGGCGAAGGCGGGGACGATCCCCCTCGAATTCGCCGTCGCCGACACCGGAATCGGCATCCCCGCCGACCAGCTGGATCGCCTGTTCCAGCCCTTCTCCCAGCTGGGCGCCACCGCCCATGCCCCCCAGGCCGGCACCGGTCTGGGGCTGGCCATCTGCCGGCAGCTCGTCGATGCCCTCGGCGGCACGATCGAAGTGGAGAGCACCCCCGGCCAGGGAAGCGTGTTCCGATTCCGCCTGCCCGTGCAGGTGGTGGATGCCGCTGCCGCCCCCGCTCCCGCCGCGGCCTCTGTCGCTGACCCGCCGCCGCTGCCGCCCGCCGACCCGTTCGCGGCGCGCCATCCCCTGCGCATCCTGCTGGTGGACGACAGCGCCGTGAACCGCCGGCTCTGCGAACTGATGCTGCGGCGTCTTGGCTACGAGCCCGAGTCCGCCGTCGACGGCCAGGAGGCGCTGGAGCGCCAGCGGCTCCTCGATCCCGACCTGATCCTGATGGATGTGCAGATGCCCCGGCTCGATGGCCTCGAGGCCACCCGCCGCATCAGGGCCGCCACCGGCCAGGCGGATCGGCCCTGGATCGTGGCGCTCACCGCCTTCACCTCCGCCGAGGAGCGGGAGGCGGCGCTGCAGGCGGGCATGAACGCTGTGCTCGCCAAGCCGCTCAAGGCCGAGGCCCTCCTGGCCAGCCTGGTTGCCGCCCATGCCCATGGCCCAACGTGATCCCCAGGCCCACCCACTGAGGATCAGGGCAAGCACAGGCCTCGCTGTTGCCGCTCAGGTCCGCCAGGTCGTGATCAGCCCCTGGACGATGGTGTAGATCCCCGCCGCCAGCAGCACCAGGCTGCTCACCCGGGTGAGGGTGTCGGCGTGGTCGAGCAGTCGCCGGGAGGCGCTCATCAGGCCGACCCAGAGGCTGGAGGCGGCAATCACAGCGGTGTACCCCAGGGCATAGCTCACCATCGTCAGCACGGAAAGCGCGGTGGAACCCGTGACGGCGGCTGCGGCAAGCACCGAGAACAGCACCGGACTGGCACAGGGGGAGCTCACCAGGGCAAAGCCCATCCCCACCAGGAATGGACCACCGGAAGCAGGCAGCTCGGGCAGGCGGGGCAGGGTCAGCGGCAGCCAGCCGCCCAGGTTCAGGCCCATCACCAGGATGATCAGCCCCACCACCAGATGGACCGGACCGCGATGGTCCACCACAATCGCTGAGGCGAACGAGGCGATCAGCCCGAAGAGGCTCAGCACCAGGACGGTGCCGGCCACGAACCCCCCCACCCTGCGGAAGGCCTGAGGCCGGCTGATGGGCCCGAGGGTGCCGATGTAACTGAGGTTCAGCGGCAGCATGGCCAGCACGCAGGGCGACACGCTCGCCAACACCCCGCCACTGAACGCGAACAGGGGAAGCAGAAGTCCCGGCCCGCCGGGCAGGGCCTCCAGCCGATCGGCGTAGGCCTGCGACGCTGACTGGATCGCCAGATCCAGCTGCATGCCGATCACGGGCAGCCAATGGGCCGCCAGGACCCCCAGCAGGGCCAGCCCACCCAGGAGCACAAGAAAGGCCAGGCCTTTCCTGCGGACGGCAGAGCTGTTCATGGCTTGATCATCGACTGGGCTTTCTTGATCGCCGCGATGTAGGCGCGCTCATCCGTGCTGGCGCGGAATGTCTGCACCGTGGCGCCGGTGGCTGGGTTGATCACGGCCACCAGGGAGGTCTGGCTGCGGTTGGCCTCCAGGAACGGGCCAAGTCCGAGGGCACGGGCGGTCTCGCGCGATTTCTTCAGCTGGCTGGCATTGGAGACATCGAATTTCAGGAACGTGGCCTTGCCGGCCTTCTGTTGTCGAAGGGAGCTCAGGGTTGGGTCGATCGTCTGGCACTTGGAGCACCAGCTGGCATAGATGTCGACCACCACGGGTTTGCCCTGCAGGGAGGGGGCGAGGGCACCAGCCCGTGCCTGGGCGACCCGTTCGGTGACAACCGTGGCGGATGGCCAGGTGCCGGTCACAGAGGAACCAGGCAGGGCAAAGGGATGGCTTCCCCCGAGCGTGAGAGCCAGAGCGGTGAGGGGAGCAGTGATCGGATGTGGCATGGGGGCCCCGAGGGTGACTGTGTTCAGTACCGCCGCAGGCGCCAACCGGATGTCCTCAGGGCAGGGTGAAGCCGGAGGTGTTCAGGTGCTTGAGATCCAGCATCACCACCGTGACCCAGACCAGCACGGCCAGGCCGACGAGGGAGCCGATCACCATCAGCAGGCCGATGATCACCGACCGGGGGGTATCGCTGGCGTTCGGCACGGGCAGGGGACGAGCTCTCGCCACTGTCCCACGGCCCGGCGGCCTCAGACGGTCGCCTCGGCCCCTTCAGCGCCATCGGCCAGCACCAGCCGCAGCAGCACTGGCGCCAGGAAAGTGGTGCCCATCACCATCAGCAGGATCGCCGCCTCCAGGGACGGTCCCAGCACCCCGGTCTGGGTGCCCAGGCCCAGGAAGATCAGGCCCACCTCGCCCCGGGGCATCATCCCCAGCCCCACCGCCAGCCGGTTGGTGGGCCCGCTGCTGAGGTAGCTCCAGCCGGCCGCCACCTTGCTGACCACGGCGGCCGCCAGCAGGAAGCCGGCCATCACCAGACCCTCATGGTTGGCCGCATCGAAGGGGTTGAGCACCGACAGGTCCATGCCGCTGCCGATCAGCACGAAGAACACGGTGGCGAACAGGGCCACCAGCGGCTTCACCGCCTCCTCGATCGCGTGCCGATGCCGCGAGCCGCTGAGGATCAGGCCACCGGCGAAGGCCCCCAGGGCCGCCTCCAGCCCGAAGGCCTGGGCCGCGAAGCAGGCCAGCGACATCACCAGGAAGGCCGCCACCACCACCTCGCCCGGGGCCTTGAGGCGATCGAGCAGCCAGTCGAAGGGGGGCGCGGCGGTGCGGCTGAGGAACAGGGCCACCACCACGAACACGGCGGCCGCGGCGACCAGCTTCAGGATCGGGCCGAGGCTGAAGCCTTCGCCGCCGGCCAGGGCCACCACCACGGCCAGGATCACGATGCCGAGGATGTCATCGAGCACGGCGGCGCCGATCACCGTCTGCCCTTCGCGGGTGCGCAGGAACTTCAGCTCCCCCAGCACGCTGGCGGTGATGCCGATGCTGGTGGCGGTCATGGCGGCACCGGCGAAGATCGCCGGCAGCAGGGGCACGCCGAACAGGAACTGCAGGCCGAAGGTGCCCAGGGCAAAGGGCAGCACTACCCCGGTGAGCGCCACCGTGATCGCCTGGCCCCCCACCGCCATCAGCTCGTCGAGTTCGCTTTCCAGGCCGGTGAGGAACAGCAGGGCCAGCAGGCCGATCTTGGCCACCGCCTGCAGGTTGGTGAAACCGTGGTCGTAGATCTCCTGCACCTGGTCGGGGCCCACGTGGGCGAGGGCGGCGATGGTGCCCTCGGCGAGGGCGTTGAGCTGGCCGCCCAGCTCCGGCGCCAGGATCAGGTGCAGCCCCGAAACGCCGATCAGCACCCCCGCCACCAGCTCGCCGAGGATGGCCGGCAGGCGGAACCGCACCATCAGCTCCGCCAGGGCCCGGGCGGCGAACAGGATCACGATGAAGCGGCCCACCTCGATCAGGGTCTCGGCCGCCTCGATCTGGTGGCCCCCGGTCGCGAGCAGCAGGGAGGACATGTCCATGGCGGGCTGGCTGGGTCGATGCCGAAATCCTTTCATCCCTCCGCAGGCCGTGGGCCCGGGATCAGCGGACCGGGATCACGGGCCTGGATACTGAAGGGCCAGCCGTCTCCGCCGCCCGCCTCGATGGCCAGGTTCAACCGCTCGCGGCGCCAGCGCCCCGTCAGGGGACGGCTCCGGCCCGGCGCGGTTCCCCCGGAGGGCAGACCGCCGGTCTCCCTGGGGGTGGTGGTCGCCATCGGCCTGCTGCTGGCTGGCGTGCCGCTGCTGCTCTTCAACCAGCAGCACTCCGGCGACCAGCTGAAGATCCGCCGCGAACTGCGCAAGTTCTGAGCCCAACGCCCCGTGACCCTGTTCCGCCGCCGCCGCTGGTTCCTGCTCCTGCTGGGGGGCCTGCTCGCCACCACCCTGCTGGCCGCCATGGCGGGCTGGGCGGGCACCACCGCCCGCCCGGCCGATCCCCTGCCCTCCTGGAATCCGGGGGCGGCCCGCGACGGCATCGTCCGCTTCGTCCGCCAGACCACGGACCCCGCCAGCCCCGGCTTCGTGCCCCCTGCCGAGCGCATCGCCACCTTCGACCAGGACGGCACCCTGTGGGTGGAGCAGCCGGTCTACCCGCAGGTGCGCTTCATCCTGGAGAAGGTGCCCGGGGCGGTGACCACCCGCCAGGAGCTGGAGCGGCTGGCCGCCACGGCCCTCAGCGGCATGACCCTGGACACCTTCAAGGCCGATGTGCGCCGGTGGCTGGCCACGGCCCGCCACCTCCGCTGGCAGCGCCCCTACACCGCGCTCACCTACCAGCCGATGCAGGAGCTGCTCCGCTACCTGCGCGCCAATGGCTACAAGACCTACATCGTCACCGGCGGCGGCCAGGACTTCGTGCGCGTCTATGCGGAGGAGGTGTATGGCATCCCGCCGGAGCAGGTGATCGGCAGTGCCGGCGCCACCCGCTACGGCTACGACAGCTCGGGCCGGCCCTTCCTGACCAAGGAGCCCCGGCTGCTGCTCAATGACAACGACGCCGGCAAGCCCGAAGGCATCCAGCTGATGATCGGCCGGCGGCCCATCGCCGCCTTCGGCAACTCCACCGGCGACCGCCAGATGCTGGAGTACACCAAGGCCGGCGACGGCGCGCGCCTGGCGATGCTGGTGCTGCACGATGACGCCCGCCGCGAGTATGCCTACGGGCCGGCCCTGGGGCTGCCGGACACCAAGGTGGGGCCGTTCACCCAGGGCCTCTATGCCGAGGCGGGCCGGCAGGGGTGGATCGTGATCAGCATGAAGAACGACTGGAAGCGGATCTTTTCCTTCGAGCGTTGACGGGCGAACCTTGATGGCCGAGATCCCCACTGCGCTCTAGGGTCGAAGTCAGTCGATCCGCCGCCATGAAAGTCCTGGCCGTTTCCCTGCTCAGCGCCTCGCTCGCCCTCGGTGCCGGCTCCGCCGCCCAGGCCCAGCAGCGCTGCACTTTCCTGCAGCCGATCGGTGGCGATGGCACCTCCCCGATCGTTTCCAAGCGGGTCGGGGCTGCCAAGCTGCTCGGCAAGGAGAACTGGAACACCGACTTCATCGTCAACCAGCCCTACAGCAGTTTCAAGTTCTTCTTCACCGCCAACTCCTCCGACGCCAACGCCAAGTACCCGGTGAGTGGCTTCATGAAGTTCAGCGATGGCAGCAATCTGCAGGTGATCAACGAGGTCATGAACCCGCCGATCGGTACCGGTCGCATGTTCGGTCCCTTCCCTGCCATTCCGGGCAAGCAGGCCAGCCAGATGAACTTCAAGGTGGGAGCCAGCAGCGACCCCGGCGCCTTGGGCTTCAGCTACCGGATCTCGGTCCAGGGCTGCCTGTAGGTCCCATTCCGATGCTGCTCCCCCTGCTGCTGGCCCTCTCACCGGCTCCCGGCCCGGTGATCACCAACGGGCCTGTGGTGGCCGTGCTGGAGAACCGTCGCCAGCCCAAGCCGGATGGCATGGATGAGGTCCAGCCGGTGGCCACCGTCCGGGTGGAGGGGAAGGTGGTCGGTCAGCTGATGGGGGCCCTGCGGATCGGCCCCGGCAGCATCGATTCGGTGCTGCAGGTGGTGGAGATGGATCCCTCCAATCCCTACCCGGAGGTGCTGCTTTCCTCGTTCACGGGCGGCGCCCACTGCTGCAACGACACCCGCGTGCTCACCAGCAGCCCCGATGGCCGCCGCTGGTTTGAGGTGCGCCGCGATCCGGTGAACGGTGGGCCCAACGGCGCCAGCGACCCGCTCGGCAACGGCCGCTACCTGCTGGTGGACGTGGACAACCGCTTCCTCTACCAGTTCGCCAGCTACGCCGGCAGCAGTGCCCCCAGCCAGATCTGGCAGCTGAACGGACCCCGCTTCGTCGACATCAGCCATCGCCCCCAGGTGCTGCCGTTGCACCGGCGCCGGCTGCAGGAGATGGAGAGTTGGTTCAAGCAGCCGGCCGATCAACGCATGGAGGCCAATGGTTTCCTGGCCGCCTGGGTGGCCACCAAGGCGCTGGTGGGGGAATTCGACAGCGGCTGGAAACGGATGCTGGGCCTCTACGACCGGAGCTCCGACTGGGGGCTGACCTCCTGCGAGGCCGGCTACAACGACAAGGGTGAGTGCCGGCAACCGGAGAAGCGCTATGCCAGTTACCCAGAGGCGCTCCGGGCCTTCCTGCGCCGCACCGGTTACCTGCCGGCGGCGCCCTGACTCAGCCCAGGAAGGTCATGGTCAGGCTCACCAGGGCCAGGCCGGTGAGGCCGGTGGCGGTCAGCAGTCCGATGGATCGGTGCACGGGCGTCTCCCTCATGGGCCGAAATGTAGAGCAATCCTTAAGACGCGCAATCGCTTCGTCCTGGCTCGCAGCAATCCGTCATGGAACCGAGCCTCGCGGTGGCCGCTTCCTCCCTGCCAGGCTGGCCACCCCGGCGACGCACCATGGCGGGTGCCCCCACCATCGCCCTGGCCCTGGAGGGCCAGCTGCGCCTCGATGACCAGCCCGCCCTGCACCGGGCCGTGGCGCTGGCGCGCCAGCGCGGCGCGCGCCTGCTGGTGCTGGCCTGCCGGCCCGAAGGCCAGCGGCTGCGGGGCCCCCACCAGCGGCGCCTGGAGGGCCAGGCCCTGGCCTCACTGCATGAACGCCTGGCGGCGGCGGGGATCCCCCTGCTGGCCTTTCCCCAGCACACCACCGCGGCCGCCCTCGCCGAGCTCCGCCCCCTGGTGCAGCCGGAGGCGGTGCTGCAGGCGGAGGAGAGCCGCCTGTTCGACACCTGGCCGGTGGCGGCCGAGCGTTTCCCCTTGGTGTTCAGCCCGTTCCGCCGCGGTCTCGAGCGCGATCCGGAACCGCCCCTGCCCCCACCGGATCTCGCCGGGCTAGGGAACGCCTGGAACGAGCTCCCCCGGTCCTGGCTGGCCCCGCCGGTGGCGCCCGGGGCCGGGAGCGATGACCGCAGCGCCTTCCCCTTCCCCGGTGATGAACCCACGGCCCTGGCCCGGCTGGACCACTACCTGTTCGGCTCCGGCGGGCTGCGCGATTACAAGGCCACCCGCAACGGGCTGGTGGGCACGGAGTTCTCCGCCAAGTTCTCCCCCTTCCTGGGGGTGGGCTCCCTCTCGGTGCGGCGGATCTGGCAGGAGGTGCTGCGCTACCAGGAGCTCCACGGCGCCGATGAGGGCTCGGTATGGATGCAGCAGGAGCTGCTCTGGCGTGAGTTCTTCCTCTGGTCGGAGCAGAAGCACGGCGACGCCTTCCATGCCCCCGGCGGCCTTCAGCAGCGTCCGCCCGACTGGGTGGAAGACCGGGAGCGCTTCGTGCGCTGGACCCGCGGCGTCGCCGGCCATCCCCTGATCGATGCCCAGCTCAACGAACTGCTCACTACCGGCTACCTCTCCAACCGCGGTCGCCAGTGGGTGGCCTCCCACTTCGTCAACGAGCTGCGGCTGCCCTGGATCTGGGGCGCCCGCTTCTTCGAGTGGGCCCTGATCGATGCCCACCCGGCCCTGAACACGGGCAACTGGGCCTACCTGGCCGGCGTCGGCTCCGACCCGCGCAGCTTCGGCGGCGCCCCCCGCCGCTTCGACCTGGAGCGCCAGGTGGGCCTTTACGACCCTGAGCGGCAGCACCTTCGCCTCTGGGGCCGATCGTCCCTGGAGCCGGCCGCACCAGCGTTGCCATGACCCTGACCCTGATCCTCGGCGACCAGCTCCACCCCGACTGGCTGAGCCCCTCCCCCCTGCAGCTTGCCCCCGGCCAGCGGGTGCTGATGATCGAGGACCTGGCCGTGGCCTCCACCTGGCGCTACCACCGCCTGCGGCTGCTGCACACCTTCGTGGCCATGCGCAGCTTCCGCGATGCGCTGGTCGCCCGCGGGGTGTTGGTGAGCTATTTCGAGCTGCCTTCCTCCCAGGAGATGCCGTTCTGGCAGCGGCTGGCGGCCGAGCTGGAGGGCGAGCCCGCCAGCCGCGAGCTCCAGGTGGCCGAGGTGGCCGACCGCAGCTTCGAGTCGCGGCTGCAGCGCTTCTGCGCCGAGCAGGGCGTGCGACTCAGCGTGCTGCCCTCGCCGGCCTTCCTGGAATCAGTGGCCGAGAGCCGCAGCTGGTTCGAGGGCCGCCGCCCGTTCATGAAGACCTTCTACGAGCGCCAGCGGCGCCGCCTCGGCCTGCTGCTGGAGGCCGATGGCTCCCCCAGCGGCGGCCGCTGGAGCTTCGATGTGGAGAACCGCCGCAAGCTGCCCAAGGGGTATGTGGAGCCCACCCTGCCGGCGGTGCCGGCCAGCCCCCATGAGCCGGCGGTGCGGGAGCTGATCACCCGCCATTTCCCGGACCACCCCGGTGAGCTCGGGCCCCTGTGGATTCCCTTCGATCAGGCCGGCGCCGCGGCCTGGCTGCAGCGCTTCCTGGTGGAGCGCCTCGATGGCTTCGGGCCTTTCGAAGACGCCCTCAGCCGGCAGCACGCCACCCTGCACCACTCCCTGCTCTCGCCCCTGCTCAACATCGGGCTGCTCACCCCCGCGGCGGTGATCGCGGCCACCCTGGAGCACGCCCAGCGGAGGCAGGAGGGCGGCCAGCCGGTGCCGATCGCCTCGCTGGAGGGCTTCCTGCGCCAGGTGATCGGCTGGCGCGAGTTCGTGCGCGGCATCGACCGGGTGCACGGCGAGCGCCAGGCGGCCACCAACTTCTGGAACCACCAGCGCCGGCTCGCCCCCTGCTGGGACGACGGCAGCAGCGGCCTGCCGCCCCTGGATGCGGCGATCGAGCGGGTGAACCGCCTGGGCTACAACCACCACATCGAGCGGCTGATGGTGATCAGCAACCTGATGCTGCTGTGTGAGATCCACCCCGGCGAGGTGCACCGCTGGTTCATGGAGCGCTACCTGGATTCCTACGAGTGGGTGATGGGCCCGAACGTCTACGGCATGGGCCAGATGAGCGACGGCGGCCTGTTCGCCACCAAGCCCTACATCGGCGGCTCCAACTACATCCTCAAGATGGGCGACTACAAAAAGGGCCCCTGGTGCGAGATCTGGGACGGCCTCTACTGGCGCTTCATCGACCGCCACCGGGCCTTCTTCCAGGCCAACCCCCGCCTCTCGATGATGGTACGGATGCTGGAGAAGATGGACCCCAAGCGGCGCGAGGCCCTGGAGGCCGCCGCCGAGGGGTTCCTGGCGCGGGCCACCCTTTAGGGGGCCTTGGGAACGACGACGCGGGGCGCCAGGTTGAGGTGGCGGATGCGCTGGGCGAAGCCGCGGTCGTCGAAGGAGGCGAGCGTGTCGCAGCCACGGCAGCTGGCGTGGTGCAGGGCATCGGCGAAGTCGAGCCCGGCGCGCAGCCCGGCGACGGCCTGCTCGAGGGCCGGGCGATCCTCCGCGCTCAGGCCAGGGTGGGCCAGCAGGTGGTCGAACACCAGCAACACCTGCTCGGCCCGGAAGCCGTAGTAGCCGCGCAGAACCCACTCCAGCTCCAGGGCCACGGTCTTGGGCAGGAACAGAGGCTGCCCTGACTCGATCAGGATCCGGGCCGCCTGGCGCTGGCGTTCGGTGGCGGCATCGGCCCCGTCCTCTTCCACGAAGTAGCGGGCCAGCACGTTCGTGTCGAGGCCGATCACGGCGTCAGCAGGCTGGCGGGGTCGAAGTCCGCCGGCACCGGCGGACGGGGGCTCCTGAGCAGGCCGAAGCCACTGGCCGGCAGTGGCTGCTCCGGCTTGCAGGAGCGCACTTCGATGTGATCGCCCACCAGCTGGAAACTGACCCGACCGCCTCGGGCCAGGCCGAGCTGCTGCCGCAGGGCCTTGGGGATGGTGACCTGTCCCTTGCTGGTGATCGAGCTGGTGGCGGCGTCTTCGGCTGGCATCGTCACCGCATCCTGAAGCTGGGTCTTACCTGGTAAGGATACGTCGATCAGCGCCGATGGATGAGCATGGTCGCGCCCTGACCCACCCCTGCCCGTGACCGCCGCCGCCGCCGACGCTGCCACCCGGCCGCCCGCCCCTGCCCTGCTGCTGGAGCGCCTGGCGGCGGTGGAGGGCATGGGGCCCGGCCGGCGGCGGCTGGTGGTGCTGCTCAGCCAGCTGGGCGACTTCGACAGCCTCGAGTACGCCCAGGCGCTGGCACCGGTGCTGCCGAAGCTGGAGGCCGCCGGCATCGCCGTGCTGGCGATCGCCATCGGCGACGCGGCCGGCCGCGAGCGCTTCTGCGCTTTCACCGGCTTCCCGCCCGATTGGCTGCTGGTGGACGCCGAACCCCATCTGCACCGCGACCTGGGGCTCTACGAGGGCCTGAAGCAGGCGGGTGGGCCGTGGCCCAACCTGCTGCTGATGTGCGCCGGCCTGGGTTCCCCCGGCACCCTGGCCGAGGTGCTGCGCGGCTACACCGGCGATCGCAGCGCCCCCCAGCGCATCGCCGACGACGAGACGATCCAGGCGGGCCCGCTGCCGCCGATCAAAGGGTCGTTCTTCGCACGGGCCGGCGGCCGCGGCTTCCAGCGCCCCTTCGAGCTGGCCACCGTGCGGCTGCGCAACATGGCTGAGGTGCTGGGCCACTGGCGCACCTATGTCCCCTGCGACGACTTCCTCACCCAGCGCGGGGGCACCTACCTGCTGGAAGCCGATGACACCGTCCTCTACAGCCACCGCGACCGGGGCATCCTCGGCTTCTCGGCCACCATGGCCCGGCCGCTGAGCTTCCTGGAGCCGTTTCTGGGCTGAGGGGGGGCGCTGCAGGCAGAGACTTAGTCCATGACTAAACTAACAAAGAGTCTCGACCCGGCCCTGTGGAGCGTCCAGAACCGGCACCCCGTCTGGTGAATGTGCACCAGGCCAAAACCCAGCTCTCGCGGTTGATCGATGACGCCCACGCCGGTGAGACCATCGTGCTGGCCAAGGCCGGCAAGCCCTGGGCACGGTTGATGCCCCTGGAGGCACCGGCTCCCCAGCGGCTCCCCGGTCGTCTGCGCCACCTGGGTCCCCTCAGCCGGCCCGACGCCCTGCTGGAGCCCATGGCGCCCGATCAGCTCGCCGACTGGGAAGCCAGCCCCGTGGTTCCGGCGTCAGCTCTGCCGTGAGCAGCACCTCCGCCTACCTGCTCGACAGCCATGCCCTGCTGTGGTGGTGGTTCGATCCGGAGCGGCTTTCGGGTGCCGTCTTGGACCTTCTGGTGGATCCCACCAGCCGGATCCTGCTGAGTGCCGCTTCGGTCTGGGAACTCAGCCTCAAGCACCATCAGGGCAAGCTGCCCGAGCTGGCCGCGGCCCTGGCGGATCTCCCCGGCCTGCTCCAGGCCGATGGCTTCCAGGCGCTGCCGATCTCCCTGGCCCATGGCCTGAGGGCCGGCGGCTACAGCCAGCCCCACCGCGATCCCTTTGACCGGATACTGGCGGCCCAGGCCGAGCTGGAGCGGCTGGTGCTGCTCACCGCTGATCCGCAGATGTCCTCCTTCCCATGCCAGACGTTCTGGTGAGAAGCGGGGCCGGCCAGAAGAAGCCAGCCAGAAAAGGCCAGCCGCCGTTACAGCCCCTCCAGCAGGGGGCGCAGCGCCTCGGCCGGTCCGCTCTCGGGCTCAAACAGGGGGCCGTCGCCCTCGATGACCTGGCCGCTGTGCAGGCAGATCCGGAAAAGGGCGTCGCCCATGGAGTCCACCACGATGCAGTGGCGGGCCCGCTCGCTGACGATCGGCAGGAACCCGGCGAGCCACTCCATGGTGCCTCTGATCCGGCGGGCGTCCCGTTCGTTGTCGTCGTCGAAGCCGCCACAGGCCAGGCGCAGGAACAGGCTGCCCCAGGGCTCGCGGCGCTGGTAGTAGAAGGCGTGGCTGTTGAGGCCATGGCCCCAGAAGCCCACGCAGAAGGTGCCGAGGGGAGCGGCGCTCAGGAAGGCATCGATCGTGCTCTGCAGCAGGTAAAGCGGCTCCGTGCCCCGGGCCGTGCCGAACAGGGTCTGCCCCTGCCAGTGCAGCGGCCGATCGGGAGGCAGCAGGCTGAGGGGGAAGGGCCCACCGATCCGCTCGGCGTAGAAGGTCAGAAGGCTGTCGAGCGTTGGCTCCATCGGCGGGTCTGCGGCGGGATCCATCCTCCCCAGCTCGTCTGGATCGAGGCGATTTTCCCTGCGAAGGACCAGAGATGACGAGGCGCTGCTGGTGTCACAGAGCCCCCAGCCCCGCCTTCAGCCCCTCGGTGACGGCCGCCAGGAACGGCAGATCCAGCGTGTCGATCGTGTCGCTCATCTGGTGGTAATGCGGGTTGCGCATGAATGAGGTGTCGGTCACCATCACGGCGTCGTAGCCCGCATCCCAGAACGGGCTGTGGTCGCTGAGGCGCACGTCGGGAATCGCCCGGCCGGCATCGGGCACCGGCAGCACTTTGGTGATGACGTGCTTCCCCATCCGGTTGGCCAGGCCAGGCAGCATGGCGCCGGCACCAAGGTTGCCCACCACGGCGATGAAATCGCCCCGATTGCCGTAGAGCGCCCGCATCGCCGGGTGGGGATAGCTCTGGGTGGCGGCGGTGTAGGCGAGCATCTCCAGGCTCACCATCAGCTTGAGCTTTTGGCCACTGGCCTTGAGTTCAGAAGCCAAGGCCGTGCTGCCGAGCATGCCCCATTCCTCCTGGTCGAAGGCCACGATCCACACCGGCCGCCGGGGCGGCTGGCCCTTCCAGTGCACCGCCAGCTCGATCAGGGCCGCCAGGCCGGAGGCGTTGTCGTCGGCGCCGATCGAGTGCAGGGGGCCGTCGTAGTGGGCCGCCACCAGCAGGGGGGCGAGCTCCGGATGCTGGCCGGGGAGCTTGAGGATCAGGTTGGTGCCCGCATCGATCCCCTCACGGAAGTGGTGCTCCTGCACCGGCCCCAGGGCGCCCAGCTGTTCGATCAGGTAGGCGCGCACCGCCATCAGGCCCATGGGATCCCAGCGGACATGGCGGGGCCGGGCCAGATGCTGCAGGTGTTCCAACAGGGGCGCGGGGTCGGGAGTGGGGTGTTCGATGGTGGCTGGCCAGGAGGGGCTCGAAGCCTAACCGCTTGACACCTGCACTGCAAGTGTGGATAATTAGGGAATGGTCAAGGTCTTCGCCCCAGCTGACGCTCTTTTCGGCCTCGAGGAGCTCCTCCTCGTCGCCGGCAAGCTGCTGGACGAGGAGATCTCGCCGCGCACCGTGCGTCTCTATGCCACCCAGGGGTTGATCGATCGCCCCGGCAAGGAGGGGCGCAGTGCGGTGTACGGCCACCGGCACCTGTTGCAACTGGTGCTTGTGCGCGCCCTGGCCCGGCGCGGCCTCAGTCTCTCCGCCATTGCTCCCTTCTGCGTTCTGGCCGACGCCGATCTGGAGCAACAGCTGGAGCAGCTCGATGGGGAGGGGGCGGCGGCCACCGTTCCCTCCGCCTCCACGACCAACGAGGCCCTTCAGTACCTGCGGGATCTGCCGTCCACGGTCGACGACGGCGGTGACCCGCCCGATGGCTCTCCGTCCTTCGCACGAAAAGCCGCGGCCATGGGCTCCGTCCTTGGGATGCTCAACAAACCCCTGTCCTCCCGCTCCCGTTCCGACCGCACCCCCTCCGGATCCCGCTCCAGCGACAACGGCAGCCGCTGGCTGCGTTTCACCCTCGCCCCCGGCATTGAGGTGCACGTCCGCGACTCCGTTCTGCCTCCTCCCGCCGGCCCCCGGCGCCAGCAATGGCTCCAGCACCTCCTGGACCGCCTCAACGCCCTGCTCGACGACGGCTCCCGCTGAACCATTCCCCCCGTCCCACCGCTACCCCCCACCATGACCCGTCCCACCCTTCGCTTCCGGCCCCTGCGGCCGGCGGTGGCCTCCGATCGCCCGTCGACTCTGGATCTGCTGCTCACGATCACCCCGCCGCCGCTGGCCGCCGCAGCCAGCCTTCGCGAGCGGCCGCCGCTCAACCTGGCCCTGGTGATCGACCGCTCCGGCTCGATGGGCGGCACCAAGCTCAGCTACGCCCGCAAGGCCGCCCGCTTCCTGGCCGGCGAGCTCACCGGCCGCGATCGCCTCGCCATCGTCAGCTTCGACGATGAGGTGCAGATCGTTGAGCCCTCGCGGCCCGTGGCCGATCCCCAGCCCTTCATCGCCGCGATCAACACGATCCACAGCGGCGGCTGCACGGCCCTCTTCGATGGCTGGCGAGCCGGGGCCACCCAGGTGGCCGAACACCTCAATCCCGGTGCGATGAACCGGGTGCTGCTGCTGTCCGACGGCCAGGCCAACGAGGGCCTCACCAACCAGGAGCAGATCGCCGCCAAGGTGGCGGGCCTGACCCAGCGGGGCATCAGCACCAGTGCCTTCGGCCTGGGGGATGACTTCGACGAAGACCTGATGGGGGCCATGGCCGCCGCGGGCGACGGCACCCTGGCCCACATCGAAACCCCCAGCCAGCTGGCCGACCTCTACGCCTCCGAGCTCCAGGGGCTTACCAGCACCTTCGGGCGGCGGGTGAGCCTCGGGGTGCGCGGCAAACATGGCGCCGAGGTGGTGGATCTGCTCAACGACCTCACGCCCACCGATGCCGGCAACCACCAACTTCCCAACCTGCGCGCCGGCCAGGAGCTCAACGTGGGCCTGCGGCTGGAGCTTCCCGCCTGGATCCCGAATCAGGAGATCCTCAGCGTGCGGCTGGCCTGGGAGGCTCCCGGCAGCGGCGACCGCCAGAGCCTGATCGAGCACCTGCAGTTGCCGGTGATGGAAAGCGAGGAGCTCAAGCAGCTGGAGCCCGATGACGCGGTGGCCGAACAGCTGGCGCTGCTGCGGGCCAACCGGGAACGCCGGCAAGTGATCGCCGATCTGGATCGAGGGGATGTCATCAGCGCCAGCGCCAGCCTGGGCAAGCTGTTCGGCGACCTGTCGGCGATGCCTGCCACCCCGAGGCTCACTCGGGAGCTCGACCTGCTCAGCGAAAAGCTGGCCCTGCTCAAGAGCGATCCCAAGCGCAGCCGCAAGCGCCTGCGCAACGAATCGCAGCGCTCCAGCCTCAATGTGTGGGAGAGCGACGATGAACAGACCTGATGTGGTGGCGATCGGGGATGTGCACGGCTGCGCCTCCCTGCTGGAGCAGGAACTCACCCCGCACTTTGATTCAGGCGCCGAGCTGATCTTCCTGGGGGACCTGATCGATCGGGCCCCGGAGCCCGATGGTGATCGGAAGGTGCTCGAGCGGGTGTGGCAGCTGCAGGAGAACCCCGGCGCCTACGGGCTGGCGGCGGTGACGGTGCTGCGGGGCAACCACGAGCAGATGCTGCTGAAGGCGATGGCACCGAGAGCGCCGGATGAGGACGTGGAGTTGTGGCTGTGCAACGGCGCCAACCCCGACCTCCTGCCCCTGGCCCGCGAACGCCAGGCCTGGTTCGAGCAGCTGCCGTACACGGCAATCCGCGGCCGCTATCTGTTCGTGCACGCGGGCGTGCGCCCCGACATCCGCCTGGAGCACCAGGCCACAGACGATCTGATCTGGATCCGGCGGCCGTTTCTGAGCCGGCCCCATGGGTTGCCGTACACCGTGGTGCATGGGCATACGTTTCGCCATGACTTCAAGGTGACGCGGCTGCCGCATCGGATCGGGATTGATACCGGGGCTTATCTGAGTGGGGTGTTGACGTGTCTGGCTCTGAACCCAGACTCTGAATGACATTTATGATATAGTAATAATGAGCCCGATGAATTGGCGGCCTCAGTCTCAAAGCTTCTCTGAATCAAGTAAAATCCATATTTCTCAAGGCAAATTCTAGTCCAACTTTTTCTTCGTTCTCCATGACCGTTGATCTCAGTCTGATCACAAAAGTTCTCTACATCAAGCTTGGCAACAAAGGCGATCGAGAGTCGGATTGCATTGCGAAGAACCTTTGCTATATTGGGTTTTGCTCGTCGGACCCAGATTGCTTTCAGCTGATACTAGAAGCTCTGCGACCCAGTAACAATGAGACCAAGAAAGAGGCTTGGAAGAGGGTAAGGCAATTCCATAAAGATAGAGTGTCGGGGACTCCCCAAAAGTGCGAATCGGAAGCGACTAAGCAAGTAAACCAATTGAGAGAATTTTTTGAATCTGGAGAGAAAACACTTTGGGTGACTTTTCACGCGCGCAAGCTCTACTACGCAGTTCTTGATCCCGCTATTCAGCCGAGACGATCTGAGGAAGATGGCGGTAGTTATCGCTCAGTGGTCGACCAGTGGCGCTGTGTCGATATCGAAGGCAACGAGCTGTTGGAAGATAAGCTTTCTGGCCGAATAACTCAAACGAAGTCTTTTCGGGGCACTTCTTGTGCCGTCAAGGATGATGTAATGGATTATCTTAAAAGGAAGATCGGTTGTCAGCCGCACTCCTATCGGCTCGTGATTGACAACGCAATGGCGGCCCTTCAAAATGGTCTCTCCTCCGCCATCAAATCTCTTACGCCTGGCGACTTTGAGCTCCTTGTCGAACTCATCTTTTCGCGAACGCTTCGACGGATCAGCACAACTGGAAAGGTTCTGGAGTTCATTGATATTGCTTTTGAGAATCCCTTGAACGGAGACTTGGTAAGCGTTCAGGTTAAAGCGAGAACCAATCCAAGGGAGTTTAAGCGATACATGCAATCTGCTGATCGTGGTGTCTATGATGCCTTTTATTGGGTCTTCCATTCTTCTGGAAGTACTACCTTGGATGATTTTTATCGTGAGCTTGAGCCTGACGATTCCACTACCACCATTCTTGACATATCTAGAATTGCCTCCATGGCAATTGAGGCAGGCCTTGTCTCCTGGGTCATCGACAAAGCTGGCTGATCTAATCACATCTCGCGTTTATGACCTCTCGCCTGATCACCCCCAGCCAACTCGCCCTCTTCAGCCGCAGCCCGCGGATCGGCGCCTGGTGGGAGGAGCTCAAAGCAAGGGGTCTGTTCACGGGCGAGCAGCCACCCCCCTCTTCCCTTGATGAGCAACTGTTCGCCGATGGCCTGCGTCTTGAGCAGGTGTTGCTCAACCAACTGGAAGCCGAGGGCTATCGCATCGCCCGCCTCTCCGGCCAGCAGCGTGAGGCCGATTACGCCGCCACCAGTGCCGCCATGGCAGAGGGCTTCGACTTCATCCACCAGGCCTCACTGAACAACGGCGAGATCCGCGGCTCGGCCGATGTCCTGCGCAGGATTCCCCAGCCCTCCGATCTGGGCGACTGGAGCTACATCCCGATCGAATGCAAGCTGGCCAGCAAGCCTCGCACCACCTTCCTGGTGCAGGCCTGCGCCTACGGCGAACTGCTCACCCCCCTGCTGGGGCACCGTCCCGATCGCTTCGAGTTGTTTCTCGGTGGTGGTCGCTTCCAGTCTTTCGACACCGATCGTTTCTGGGCCTGGTACCAACAGCTCAGGGCCCGCTACCGCGATTTCCGCGCTGCCTTCGATCCCGCCTCACCACCGGAGGATGAACCCGGTGATCACGGCAGCTGGGGCGCCTTCATCGAGGAGCGCCTAGCCGCCGAGCGGGATCTGGTGCTGGTGGCCAACCTGCGCCAGAGCCAGCGCCTCAAGCTCAAGGCCGCCGGCATCCACACGATCGAGCAACTCAGTGCTCTGGCTCCAGGCACCACCATTCCTGGCCTGGCCCACGAGGCGCTCCATGAACTGCAGCAGCAGGCCGAACTGCAGCTCACCCCCGCCGATGCCGCCGGCAGACCGGCCTATCGGGTGCGGCCCTTGCGGCCGGGCAAGGGTCTGTCCGCCCTGCCCGCTGCCGACGCGGGCGACATCTGGTTTGACATGGAAGGGGTGCACGATGCCGTCGCCGCCAGGAAGCTTGAGTACCTCTTTGGCGCCTGCTATCGCGATGAACCCGGCGGCTCGCCCCAGTTCAAGGCCTGGTGGGCCCACTCTCCACTGCAGGAAAAGAAGGCCTTCGAAGGATGGGTTGATTGGGTGGAGGACCGCCGTCGTCAGTTCCCTGGCCTGCGCATCTACCACTACGCCAGCTACGAAAAGACGGCCATGCGCCGGCTGGCCCAGCAGCACTCCACCCGGGAGGCGGTGATCGATGAATGGCTGCGCTCAGGGCTGCTGGTGGATCTGCTGCCGGTGGTCACCAACGCGATTGTGCTGGGCGAGGAGAGCTACTCGATCAAGAAGGTGGAGCACCTCTACATGGAGGCCCGCTCGGCCGACGTCACCAATGCCGGGGATTCGGTGGTGGCCTACACCAACTGGCAGGCATCGGGTGAACCTCCCCTGCCGGGCCCAGCCCCTGAGGCCAGCCCGCAGCTGCAGGCGATCGAGGACTACAACCGGGAGGACTGCGAATCCACCGTTTACCTGCATGACTGGCTGCTCCAGCTGCGCTCCGACCAGGGCCTGCCCGAGCAACCCCTCCAGCTGGAAGACCCAGAAAGGCCCGAGAAAGAACCCTGGCCCCTGGAGGCCCTCGCTGCAGAGCTGATCGCCGAGCTGCCGGAAACGCTCCAGAGCGATCCCGCCGCCGATGCACCAGAAGCAGTGCTTCAGGAGCAAGAGCAACACGGGCCCCGAGGCTTGAGCTGGCGGGTGCAGCGGCTGTTGGCCCAGTTGCTCCCCTTTCACCACCGGGAAGCCAAGGTGGCCTGGTGGGCGTACTTCGATCGCAAGCAGAAAGCGCTGGAGTCCCCAGGGGATCTGGAGAGCGACGGCGAGGCCATCGAAGGGGCCGTATGGGAATCGATGGAGAGCCGCACCAGCGCCCGCACCGGCGCCGACTACCACAGCTTCCGCTTTGATCCCAGCCAACCGCTCAAGTTGCGCGCCCAACCGGGGCAAAGCGGACTCAATCTCGAGATCCCGGAAGCAGGGCTGCAACTGGGGGTGGACGCACTTGATGCGGAGCAGGGTCTGGTGACGCTCAAATTTCCCTGGAGCAAGCGGGACCGACGTCTGGCCGAGGGGCTCAGTGCAGACCTGCCCCGCACGCCGGTGGCTCTGATCAAGGTGCCCGCCGACATCACTGAAAGTCTGCGCGCGCGTCTCGATGAACAAGCCCAGGGCTGGGTCCATGAGCAACATCCCCTGCCCGAGCCGATCCGTCACCTGCTGGAGCGTGAACCTGTGGCCGAGTTGGTGGCGCTCAACGCGCTCGTCCGCGCCGAGCCCTCGGCGGTGGTGGAGCAGCTGGCCTCCTTCCTTGAGGCCAGCAGCGGCAAAACCCTTGCCCTGCAAGGCCCGCCCGGCACCGGCAAGACCACGGTCACGGCCCAGGTGATCGCCGAACTGGTGCGCCGTGGCCAGCGCGTCGCGATCAGCTCCAACAGCCATGCGGCCATCAACAACCTGCTGCTCAAGACCCAGGCCGTCATCAGCGAGCAAGGCCTGGCCCGGGCGGTGGTCAAGTGCAGGAGTGACAACGACGACCCAGCCCTGGTGGGCACCCCGATTGCTCTGGTGAAGCCCGACCAGCTCACAGAAGCCATGGCCGTGGTGGGCGGCACCACCTTCATCCTCTGCCGACCAGAAGTGGCAGGCGCCTTTGACCTGCTGGTGGTGGATGAGGCGGGCCAGGTCTCCCTGGCCAATCTGCTGGTGATGGCCCGCTGCGCCCGTTCGATCCTGCTGGTGGGCGACCAGCAGCAACTGGCCCAGCCCTCCCAGGCCGATCACCCTGGGGACAGTGGTGATTCCTGCCTCGAGTACCTGATGCAGGACGCCCATGTCGTCCCTGCCGATCGGGGCGTGTTCCTGGCCACCAGCTGGCGTATGGAGCCCTCACTCACCGCCATGGTCTCGGAGCTGTTCTATGACGGCCGCCTCCAGGCCAGCCCCGCCAACGTCATCAACCGCATCGACTGGCGGGAGCCCTTCACCGCCAGCCATGGCGGGGTCCTGCCCGGCCAGGGGTTGGTGTTCGAGGCGGTGGAGCACTCCGGCCGCAGTGTCAGCTCAGAGGAGGAGATCGAGCGCATCGCCCAGCTGGTGGAGATGCTGCTGGGCTCCAGCTACCACCATGCCTCCGGCAGCGGCGAACGCAGCGGGGTGTTGACCCCTGACGACATCCTGGTGACCGCTCCCTACAACGTGCAGGTGAACCATCTGCAGCACCGGCTGGGTCATCGTGCGCGGGTCGGAACGGTGGACAAGTTCCAGGGCCAGGAGGCACCGGTGGCCATCCACTCCCTCACCGCCAGCGATGGTGATGCCGCCCCCCGAGGCCTGGGTTTTCTGCTGGAACCCAACCGACTGAATGTGGCGATCAGCCGTGCCCATTGTCTCTCGATCGTGGTGGGCTCGCCCGGCCTGGTGAGCGGGATCGCCAGCACGGTGGCGGAAGCGGAGCAGATCAATCGGTTGTGCCGCTTGGTCCAAGCTTCGATGGAAGGATGATCTCAGAGATTTCTGCTGAACTGAAAGGAATGCCCTTCTCCATCCATTGAGGAACAGCCGATTCTGATCCATTGTGTCTCTGACGTGACCCCTCGGAGGGACCTATGTCGTTCAACGTCAAGTCTTGGTTGGTCGATGCGGTGGTCGATTCTGTACTGGCCAAGCCATCCGGCTCACGCAACGGAATCACTGGATTCAGGCGCGCATCGCTGGACCGCGTACGCAATGAGCGCATCCTGAGGGTTGGTACGCTCCATGGGCATCACTTCTTGCTTGCCGCTGAGATTGACCCGATTGCGACGCACGTGATGGACCTGAAGCGTCTTGATGAGTATGTCGAGCACGAGATCCTCAAACACTCGAATGACAAGGACTCCTATTCCATAGAAGCTGCTCGCGCCCACGTACAGGAATGCGTCGAGAAAGGGCGCATCGTCGTCGCCCTCCGGAATGCGCGTGCCTTCACCGGAGGGTTCAAGAGCAATGGGCGCAACCTGGTCTGGTATGAGTAAGATCAGTGATCTTGAAGCCCAACCCAACAGCCCAAGACCTCACACCCCATGTCCGCCTGACATCCATCGGCCCGGATCGCCCTCACCGCCAGCGATCGCGACGCCGCTCCCCGGTCCTGGCGACGGGGATCACCAGCACAGTGGCGGAAGCGGAGCCGAACAATCGGTTGTGCCGGATCAGGCAGGAAAGCCTTCGTGGTAGCGGCCAGTGGATTGGTAGCGAATCCGCTGATTCATGGAGTCCATACTGAAGTCAAACAATTCACCGTCGTTGAGATCGATGAACTGACCGGCAAGGAAGATGCCCTGTTCGATCTTCTCTATCAGCTGGCCATAGTCGATTCTGTAGAGGTGAGCGTGGTTCCCATAGGAGTCCTTGATGGCCGCAAACAACTCTGAAAGGTTCTCGCTGAATTCCTCATCGAATACCTCCGCGGAGGACATGCCCTCCGGCAGGTTGTAGGCCGTGGGGCGCAGCAAGGGAATCCCGTCCGGCACCACGACGTCCTCCTCCGGTGCATAGACCATCGGGCAGTTGCCATGGGTTTCGAGCATCCACTCCAGAAGCCTGTCCAGGCCCTCCGCATCAGCGGTCATCAGCGCCACGTCACCGTCCGCGTCCGGCTGGCTCTTCACCCAGTCGATCGCTTCGATGGCGGCCAGGCCCTGGCCACCGTCCATCCAGGGCAGGAGATCCTGCAGGGAACAACCCTGGAATCCCTCCTCCACGAGGCTGTCGATGCTGCGGGTGCTGGTGATGAGCTGATCGAGCCACCGCTGGGCCACTGGAGGGAGATCGGTCATGGGGCGGCCGGGGGCGAGGGGCCGTGGATTCTAACCTGCGTTTACAGTTGCAGTGGTACTGCCGCCTTCTCCGACGGTGAGGGTCGGGCCTTGCGTGGGTCCTCTGCTCGGATACCAATCAGAATCTGTCGTAAGCCTTGCTCCATACATGCCAACACCTTGGGCATGAGCGACTCCGGCCTCCAGAGTTTTTCTGCAGCGATGATGCTTCCCTCCCAGCTGGCCCATGAAGCACGCGGAATGGTGGCTACTGGCGCATCTCCCGCGGCATAAGGGCGTCACGCAGGACCCACGGCAGTCCATCCACACCTGATCAACACCGGACCTGATTTCCTTGGAGAGTCCTTCGCCTTCGAAACCATGGGTCCCTTTGAGTACGGGTTCTTCATCGAGTCCTGCAGCCTCAGCGGTATGCGCGGCAGGATCTGCCCGCCGGTAGACAAGGAGATCAGCTATGCCACCAAAGCCGTACGGGAGTTGCTGTTGGAATCGGGTCTCAGCCCCGACGCATCGGCCGATCTCCTGTTGCGTATTGCCGACCGTATCCACGCCTTGGAGCCTCAGCTGGCAGCAGATCTGAATGTGACGCGTGGAATTGCAGGTCTGCCGGGCGCGCCGCAAGCGCTCAATGCCCGATCCACAGCTGATCCACACCCCGCTGTTCAACCTGCTCCCCATCACCCTGTCTCCCCTCTCATGACCACCGCTTCCTTCGATGGCCATCTCGTCTTTGTCTACGGCTCCCTCAAGGCTCGCCACGCCAACCATGGCTACCTCGGCGGCGGAGCCTTCCTCGGCCGCCGGCTGCTGATCGGTGCCCACCTCCACAACCTTGGCGCTTACCCGATGGCCGTTCTGAATCAAGACAGCGAAGCCGTGCTCCATGGCGAGCTTTACCGAGTCGACACCGCCGGCCTGGCGCAGCTTGACCGTCTGGAGGGCTATCCCGGCTACTACAACCGCAGCCGCTGCCGTCTCAGCGACGGCACCGTGGCCTGGGTTTTCCACGGGCAGTCAGATCAGGTGTCGCAGGCCCCGCGTCTTTCTAACGGCGACTGGGCCACGACGCCTGTGCTGCACTACGGCTCCAACCTCGATCCCAGCCGGCTGGCACGGCGCTGCCCTGACTGGGACGGCCATGGCCTGGTGGTGGAGCTGGATGGCTGGAGCTGGGCCATCGACAAGCAGGCTCACGGCAGCACCATCCACGGGTATGCAGGGATCAGGCTCCGTCCCGACTCCTCAACCTGGGGCGTGGTGACCCACCTCAGTGGAAGCGACATCGAGGAACTTGATGTCTGCGAGGGGGTGAGCGGGGGGCACTACGTCAAGACGACGGTAACCGTGAAAAGCCGTTGCGGGGCGGCATTTGAGGTGCTCACCTACGTGCCCGGCGATTCCTTCCGCCGTTCCGGACTTGTGGCCGCTGCCGCCTATCGCAACCACATCCTCACGGGCCTGGATCACTGGGAACTGCCAGCCGCCTGGCGCAGCACGTTGGATGCATCCCTCAGCACTACCGCATAAGGGGGCTTGAGCCACCACAACACCTCACCCCGGGTACCGGTGCTGCGAGTGATCACCCTGCGGCCGGGATGATCGGCCAGCTCTGCACTGCTCACCCGTATCCATTGGGGCTGTGAGGCTTCCGGACGGATTAGCCGTTCGTCGTCCCACAGCAGAAAGCGGTCCTGCACCGTCGTGGCGAGCATGGGTGCAGGTGCCGCCTGGCCGAGCACCTGCGCCACACCGATCAGGATCTGGGCCTTGATATTCCCGCCTGCTTCCCTCAGGCGGCTGCCACGCCCGTGTTCACCGGGGAGCGCAACGGTGCTATCGACCAACAGCCAGCCCTCCTGCCGATACTCCTCCAAGTGGGCTTCCGCCAGCCACTCGCTCAGCTCCACCTTCATGGAATTGCGGACTCCCGAATGGATGCAGAGGGTGAGGCCCGTGGTGCCATGGCGCGCCTTGGGGTCGTACAGGAGATTGTGCAGATCAGAGGGACTGCCTTGGCTGAGGAGCAGCAGTTCCAGCAGGCTGGTGGTGGGATCCTGGATCAACACATCCAGGGGCGGCCTCTGACGGCACTCCGCTTGCTCAGCCCTGTGGCAATCGAGAATTTCCACCAGATCGTTCTCCGGGATCCTCCCAAGGTCTCGCCCCCTGCACACAGCAAGGAAGAGCCGAGCTCGGGTCAGATCGCCTTCGCCGGCAAGCACCACATTCAGCAGGGCTTCTGCGAGGACCCACTCTCGGTTGCGCATGGCCACATGGGCGAGCCGGTAGCGGAAGCGATCGAGCACAACTCGTGCCGCTGGGGTCAGACCGTGTCTGGATTCCATCGCCACCGCCGCCAGTTCATCCAGAGACCGGTGGCCGCAGAGGGAGCGGAGGACCTTCGCATCGATCAACTCGACCACCATCGCCTCCAGTTCCCGCTCCGCTTTGCGCCTCTTCTCCGGGCTCCCGGCATCGACCATGGCCGCCAGCACGGCCGACAGGTTCTGGGCATCCAACATGGCGGCGTTCACAAGGGGGACCGTGGCCCAATCGAGCAGCAAGCCTCCCAAGCGGGTTGCCAAGCCATGCCCTGTCAGGCAGACCTTTGCCGAGGGTAGAGGCTGCCTCAGGCTCTCTCGGAGGTCAACGACCTGGGTAAGCCAGAAAGCATTGACTTGATGATTCATCCTGGCCCATGACCCTTCTGGTTGCTGTCCGCCAGCGGTAGCAGCACTCCCGGGCCTCTTGCTGTCTGAAGACAGCAAGCAGCACCGCTGCGAATCATCAGATAGGACCCCTGCTCTGCAGGTGTGGATGCAAGAGCCATGGCACTGATCTGCGCTTCCGGCACCTTCGGGCGGCGGGTGAACCTTGGGGTGCGCGGAACCGGGTCGTGGGAAGCGACCTTCTCAAGGACCTCAAGCTCACCTGAGCCGGCATCAACCAGCTCCCAAAACTGCACGCCGGCCAGAAGCTCAACGTGGGCTTGACACTGGGTGGTCCCCCTACAGAGAGCACACACGTGATCGCCCAGCAGGTTCGTCACCAGCACCTGCCATCTGTCCAGCAACGCCCGCTTGCGACGACCCCCCGGCAGCCGGATGAGGCCGTGCAGGATCTCCGCTTCGTTCATCGCCGTGATGCCCACCTCCGCGGGAACGAGACCATCCGCCCAGGCCAGCACCGCCGGCTCCGGCTGGGGCCGCATCAGCTCGGCAATCACGATTGCGTCAAGAACGATCAGGCCGGCAGTTCCAGCTCCACGCCACCAAGCGCAGCGAAGTGGGCGTGGATGCGACTCCCCAGACATGGGCTGTCAGAGGCAGAGGGCTGGGGAAGCACGGCCTGGCGAAGGATTCTGCGGGCTTCCTCCGCCATCGAGTGACCATGGCGCACGGCCTGCAGACGCAGCTGAACCTTGGTGGTGTCGTCGAGGTTGCGGATCGTGAGGGTGGCCATGTCGACCTCCGAACGGGAGCTGCTGTCAACGCTTGCATCGTTAGCGCTTGCGATCAAGTTCCAGTGGTGGCCCCTGGCAAAACCTGAGCACGCCCCGTTCAGCGCAGCAGGAACACCGCCAGCAGGCCCCAAACCAGGCCGAGCACATGCATGGCGAGGGGGACAGGCTCGTGTGGCGGGTAGGAACTCAGCAGGCGCGTGCGGCAGAGCTCCTGCTGGGCAAGGAACAGGGCACAGACCAGGGACAGGAGGTAGACCAGCAGCACCCCGAGGTGTTCGAGGGTTTCCGCGATGGCGTTCGGCGCCGGCCCGATCAGGTGCTGGACGAGGTGGAAGATCTGGCTGGGCAGCTCGGCGCTGAGCATGAACACGAAGAACAGGGCCACCCCTTGGCGGCCCAGGCGGGCGATCTGCGCGGCTGACGGGTGCGCCATCGTTCCGGAGCAGGGGTTGCTGAAGTCTGACCCTGGCATCAGGTGGAGACGACGATCCAGATGCCGCTGAGAGCGGAAAAGGTATAAAATCAGCTCACAATGGATGTGGAGTTCGACCCGGTCAAGAGCGAGGCCAACCTGGCCAAGCACGGCATCGATTTCGTCGAGGCTCAAGCCCTCTGGAGCGATCCAGCCTTGCTTGAGGTCCCTGCACGCACAACTGGCGAGCCGCGCTTCCTCGTGATTGGCAAGATCCATCGCAAACATTGGTCGGCAGTGATCACCTACCGCGGCTCGACAATCCGCCTCATTTCCGTCCGTCGCTCCCGCCTGGAGGAGGTCCAGCTCTATGAACAGCTCTGAATTCGATCGCCGCTTCGATGCCGGTCAATCCGTGCTGGAGGCGCTCGATCTCAACGGCGCCCGTCGAGCCCCCGTGAAACAGAAGCGGGTCAACGTGGATTTCCCCCTCTGGATGGTCGAGCAACTCGACCGTGAGGCCTCACGCCTCGGCGTGACCCGCCAGTCGATCATCAAGGTCTGGCTCGCGGAGCGACTTGAGCAAGGGCGTCCTGACGCGTCGTCTCCGGCCAGCAGCGGCCACGCGTCATCGCAGGAGAGCCGCTGAATCCGCTTGCCCCCAGCACCTGCAGCCGTCAGGGCTTGGGTCCCAGCAGCTCAGCCAGATAGCTGGAAAGGCGGAACCCGGCCGGATGGGCATAGACGATGTCGGCGATCTTCCAGCTGCCGGCAGGGCCGCGCACCAGCTGATAGCGCAACAGCTGCGGCGCCTCAATGGGGCGGTTGCGCAGGCCTGCCTGCACCGCCACCCGGGCTTCCAGCCCTCCGCCGGGGGCAGCGGTGCAGCCCAGCACCTTGGCGCCGAAGGTCCCCACCTGGGTGCCGCTGAACAGATCGAAGTCGACAAAGCTGCCGCTGTTCGGATCGAGCCCATAGGCACGCCGCAGCTTCTGGTACAGCCCATCGGTGAAGCGGCTTTTCTGGCTCTTGAGCTCGATCGGACCGCTCACGTCCTGCCGAGCCACCTGCCAGCGGTAGAGGCCATCGAGCTGGGCCTTCACGGGAGCGGGGCAAGGGGCGATCGCCACGGCCGCCAACAGCGGCATCAGCTGGGGCAGGGGCATAACGGCGTTGCTGGCGTTGCGTTGAATCCTGGCAGCGGGAGCGGCCAGCTCAGGGCAGTTCCAGCCAACCCCGCAGGGCCAGATCCAGCTCGATCAGTAGCTGGGGCTCCAGTTGCCCCACCACCTTGCCCAGGGAGCTGAGCGGCACCGTGAACAGCTTGTCGACCATCAGCTGGGACGGCTTCTTCAGGCCATTGCGTGCCGTTGGCTGGACGGGAAGCCGGACAAGGGGAGCGTCCACCAGGGTGCTGGTGAGCGGACAGAGGGTGACGCTCGGATGGGCCTGCAACCAGCGATCCGCCTGGACCACCACGGCGGGGCGTGGTTTGCCGGAGTACGCCCCCGGGCTGGCCACGGTCACCACGGTGCCGCGGCGGAGCGCAGGCAGGCTCATGCGGTCCAGTCGCTCCAGTCAGGGAGTTGTTCGCTCCAGTGCTGTTGCGGTTCCCGTTCGGCCAGCCGTTGCGATTGACGGCGGGCTTCCTCGCCATCGCCATGGCGCAGGAGGTACTGGGTGATGGCGTCGCGCACGCAGGCACTGCGGCTCTTGCCGAGCTGGAGGGCCAGCTGATCGAGCCGCCGCTCGAGTTCCGGCTCCACCCGCACCCCGATCGCCATGAATCCTGATGTTGAACGTTTCGTTCTACAGCGTAGGGGGGTGGCGGATCTGGGGGCCTCAGGCGTTCGATCGATGCCCGGCCCTGGCCTTGTCGCCGTGAGACCAGAGCAAGCAGTGGTGGCTACCACTGCTCACTACCGGATCAGGGCCTGCCATGGACACCGCACGTCTGTTCCAGTCGGGCCGCAGCCAGGCGGTGCGGCTGCCGAAGGCGTGCCGCTTCAGCGGCAGCGAGGTGGTGGTGAAGCATTTCGGCAATGGGGTGCTGTTGCTGCCCATCGATGACCCCTGGCAAACCCTGGAGGCCGGGTTGGCCGCCTTCGAGCCGGGCTTTGTGATCACGCGTGGGCAGTCGGAAGAGCAGATCCGGGAAGCGATCAGCCCATGATCCTGCTCGATACCAACATCTGCATCACCATCATCAACGCCAATCCAGCCGCGGTAGTGGGGCGGTTCAAGCGCTACCGGCTCGGAGAGATTGGCCCCTGTAGTGTGGTGGCGGCCGAGCTGCGTACGGACCTGGAGCGCCGGGGCACTCCAAATGGCCCACTCGACACGATGATCGCGGCCCATGCCCTGAGCCTGCAGGTTGAAAACTGGGTGCCGACGGCCTAGGTGTGCTTTCCCACCAGGTTGTTCATGCCTGCAGCTGAGCGAGCCGCTGTTGGGGGGTGAGGCCACCCAGGGCCATGGGGCACCTGCGGCTGTTCTAGATCCGCAAGTAGGCCGGCAGCAGGGCTCGATCAAGGCCAGGAAGGCTTCCCAGGGAACCGTGGCCTCCATCGCATCCAAGAAGCGCTGGCGACGCGTCCTCTTTTTGGCGTGAGTTTGCTCGTGGTCCGACAAGCCCAGCTGGAGGGGGACGACCTTCCGTTCCAGCCTCAGTCTTGATCTCGGTTGATTTTAGTACGTTTTTCAGATGTTCCCTAGGGTTCAATGCTGCTGGCTCGCTAAAAATGTAATCCGCCGTCATTCGCGCTCAATGGTTCACGCTGAACTTATGGAGCCACCGATGGAGGTCTCTGCGATCCTCCCATCGAATCAGCTAACCATTCACTTTCAACCCATCGTCTCCCTGAAGCAAACCTCCGTGGTGGGCCTGGAGGCCCTCGCGCGCCCGGCGCTCATGGGTGTCGGACAGAAGTTCGCCAAGGCCCGCAAGGCTGGGAAGCTGCTGGAGCTGGATCGCCGCTGCCGCATCCGGGCCATGGAGGCCTACCGGGATCTCAACTTGCCCCGGTCCCTGCGCCCCTTTCTGTTTCTCAACTTTGAAACGTCCTTGATCGACGAGGGAATTGAAGGCTCGGGAGCCTTGCTCGAGGCCACCGAGGCCACGGGTCTGGAACCCAGCGACATCGTGATCGAGCTCAACGAAACCAAGGTTCAGGACACGATGACCCTGAAACGCTTCGTGGAGCGCCATCGCGAATTGGGTTTCCTGATCGCCATCGACGACTTGGGATCCGGCCACAGCAACCTGCCACGCATCGCCGAATTGCGGCCCCACATCATCAAGCTCGACCGCAGTCTCATCGCCGGAGTCGACCGCGACTTTGTCAAGCAGGAAATGATGAAGTCGCTGATCTTACTTGGAAAGACCATCGGCACTCTGGTGCTGGCTGAAGGGGTGGAAACCAAGGCAGAACTGGACACCTGCGCCGCCCTCGGAGCAGAGTTCTTCCAGGGCTATCACTTTGCGCGCCCCAAGCCAGCGGCCAACCTGCACCTGGCGGCCCTGCACCCAGCGCTGATGGAAGCCGCCCGCCGGCAACGGGTCAAAGCCGTGGCCGCCATCCAGGCCCGCCAGATGGAGGGCCTCGATCTGATCAATCTGGCCCGCGCAGGGTGTGTAGGCCTACGCCACATCCCTGCCCAAATGTTCGACGGCGCCCTTGCCAGCTGGGTAGGCACCAACACCATGATCGAAGCGGCCTACGTGCTCGATGGCGACGGACTGCAGATCAGCAACACGCACCTGGGCCAGGGTCTCCCCCGGTCGAGGAACCGCCTGTTCACACCCGCCACGCGGGGCACCGACCACGCCAACAAGGAGTATTTCTTCAGCCTGATTGACACGGGTCTCCATGAGCACATCACCGACACCTACATCAGCCTGGCCACCGGCCAGCGCTGCCGCACCGTGGCCACGAGGTTGGAGCACGCCAGCGGCGCTTCCTTCGTGCTCTGTATTGATCAGCGCCTCAAACCCTGATCTGATCGCCAGAAAACCACCAGTCCACGGTCCTGCTGATTCAACGGTCGACTCCAGAGCGCGAGGCCGTGATCGAGCGGTACCGGGCCAGCCCCTTGTAGGGGCAGCCCAGGCTGATCCCGGCTTGCGCCGCAAGGGTCTTGAGCTGCACGCCCCCATCGAGATGCCGACGAATCAGGCGTTCCCGACTGATCGGCGTCAGACGGGCCAGTGGGAGGCCATGCATGGGGTGTGAGGTCTTGGGAGGAGCAATGACACCCTGACCTTGGCGACCACTCACCCAATCGTCTGCTGAACAACCTGGTGGGACTACACACCTAGCCCCCTGGTCGGGTGGGTGTTGGCGAAGAACAGAGCCGGGTTCTTGTAGAGCTCTGGTGCAGTGCCCTTGAGCACCTGGCTGAGGTCGGCCGCGAAGTCCTCATCTCGCATACGCCCCTCCAGCACGTCGGACCTTGGCCGGCAGAGCTCGTAGATTGTGGGAGGGCTCATGGAGAGGGTTCGTTCACCAGGGCTGGCTGACCTTTTGCGCAATGCCTCCATTGAGGCATTCGCCCAATGTTGCCTGGTTGAAAGCGGGTCTGCCGAAAACAAGAGCACGCAAGTTGGGTGCCATTGAATGGTTCGCGATGGTTCTTGGCCTTGGGGTGGGTCCCGACCAGATCAGCAGCCTCGATTTTTGCAGTCCCCATGCCCTTCCGCTTCCGCCGCAGCGCCCGCCTCGGCCCCCTGCGGCTCAATTTCGGCAAGAGCGGCCTCAGCTCCATCTCCCTGGGGGGCCGCGGGGCGTCCATCAACATCCCGGTGGCCCGCGCCGGTGGCCCCCGCACCACCGTGGGTTTGCCCGGCACCGGGCTTAGCTGGAGCGTGGAGCACGGCGTCGGGGTGCCCTCGGCGTCGCCGGAGGGCCTGCCCAACAGCCGCCGTTTCCGGCCCGGCCAGCTTGAGGCCTTCCGGCAGGGCTGCCTGGGTGTGCTGCAGGAGCAGCTGTTCGCGCCCGGCTCCCTAGGCCAGCGGCTCTGGGACCACAACCTGATCACCCGGCTGCTGGCCGATCCCGCCATCGGCAGCCGCACCCAGGGGCTGCTGGCCGTGATCGAAACGCCGGAGGCGATGCAGGCCTACCTGCTCCGCGCCCAGAGCCAGGACGACGTGAAGCGCCGGGCCCATCGCTGTGTGGAGGCGGTGCAGGAGGCGCTTCGGCTGGTGAACGCCCGGGGGTGGCTCAGGGACTAGGCCGCCAGGCGGCTCATCCAGGAGGGCCGGCGCTGGTCCGGTGCGCGTGGGTCCGGCAGCCGGGGGCTCTGTCAGGGATGAATGTCTCGGTTGAAATTATGGCCCTGGCATAACCGCCAATAATCTTGAGCGCGGACTTGCGCCGTCGCCGGCTGGCCGCTGAGCTGGCCTGCCGCCGGGTCAATTCCGGCATCGCGATCGGAGACCTGTGAATCGATTCATGACCGGCCCAAGGCCTGTGCTGGCCATCCATCCGTCTCCGGTGCTGTGCTGGAGGTCGCGTCTCTGATCCGATGACCAATAGCGAGCAAGGGGAGCTGAGCCTCCTCCTGCCAGACCCTGAATCGACGCCGGTGGCGTCCGATCCAGCCCAAGCCCCACTGGCCTGCAAAGGCATCCGCTCCACCAGGGATTTCCCCGCCGATCTCAGCGCCCTGAGCCGGGAGCAGATTGAGCACCACTACCAGGCGATGCGCAACAGCCACGCCTCCCTCACCCGCTCGAGGGCCCAGCTGCAACGCCGCTCCAGGGAGCTCACGGTGGCTCGCGAACGGTTTCTGGAGACCCTGCGCAGCTATGAGGGCCGGTTGATGGCCCTGGGCCAGGAGAAGGCGGAGGCCCTCCGCATCGCCCAGGACATGCACCGGGAGTTGGAGGCCTTCGAAGACAAACAACAGGCCCTCGACGGCCTGTTGCAAGAGCTTGATGCCGCCAAGGATGAGGCCGGCTACTGGAGCATCTTCAGCATCACAAGGCTGATCGAGCGCATGCGCCGCCTGCTGCGCGGAGGAAGAGAGGGCTGATGGGGGAACTGAGCGATCGCTTCGGCGAGCTGATGGCGCGCATGGCCAAGGGCGATGCCGATCTGTTCCGCACCGTGGGCCAACAGAACGCCGCGATCCGCCAGCTGGTGGAGGAAATCGCCCCGGCGGAGGCCATCGGTGCCTTGAGTGAGTCCCCCCAGCCCTTGCTGCCGAAGGACCAATGCCATCCAGCAGCGCTCAAGGCCCGCTTCCGCACGGCCGCAGCGGCCCATGCCCATCTGGAGGCCGCCCTGGGACCAGCTCCCACCAAGAAGAAAACCTGGGACCATCTGAGCTCCGTGTTTGCGAATGGCGCTTGGCCCGCCCCTGCACGCTCGCTGTCGGTAGCGGGAGCTGGTCGTGGCGGCGTCAGCGAGGAAGCTCTGGCCCAAACGGAAGCCCGGCTGTTGCGGCGTATCGATCAGCTGGAAGAACGCCTGATTGGTTTGATCGAAACGCTGCTGTCAGGCAAGCCCTGATGACAGCGCAGCCTGAGCCCCGTTCTCAACCACGACGACCAAGGCAAGCGATCCGGCAGCTCAGGATCTGCCGGACAAACTGAGACGCGAGGACGTTCTCCCTGGCCGGAAGGCTCACCCCTTCAGCACCCCCCTCAGAAACCCATCACTCCAAGCCACCGCCGTCGCCCAGTTCTCCGCCTCGCTGAGGCCCGAACTCCGGGTGGGCTTGAAACTGTGGTCCCCACTCGGGATCCAGAGCACCTGCAACGCCGGCGAGAGGTCGTAGGTCTCCACCTCTTCGCGGCGGCCGAACGTGTCCCGTTCCCCCTGCAGGATCAGGGTGGGCGTGTTCAGGGTGGCCAGGTGCTCGGTGCGCAGCTGCAGCGGCTTGCCGGGCGGGTGGAAGGGGTAGCCCAGGCAGAGGCAGCCCCGCACCCCGTCGCTGGCGGCCAGTTCATCCACCAGCAGGCTGGCCACCCGCCCGCCCATCGACTTGCCGCCGATGAACAATGGCCGCTGCGGACTCTCGCCCGTCTCCAGCCGCACCTGCTGGCGGAACGCCTCCTGCAGCACCGGCATCCGCTCGGGCCCCTGGCGCCGGCCCGTTTCCCGCATCCGGGCCATGTAGCCGAACTCGAAGCGCACCACCCGCCAGCCCGCCGCGGCCAGTCCGCCGGCGATCGCCGCCATGAACGGGCTGTCCATCGGTGCCCCGGCCCCGTGGGCCAGCAGCACGGTGGCCGGCGCGTCGTCGGGGCCGTCGATCAGGCGGAGGTCGGAGCTGGTGCCCATACAGTCAGACCATGACACGCCGGATCGGCCACACGCTGCGTCGCGCTGCACGGCTTGGGGCCCTGGGGGCCATCCTGCTGCTGGCGGCCGGATCGGTGACGGCGGCCGGATCGACATGGGCCGATGGGCGCGGACCAAGCCCGGTGCTCCGCCTCGACGGCATCGGCCCGTTGCGTCTCGGCATGGGCCGAGCCGAAGCCGTCGCCACCGGCTGGCTCTCCGATCCGGGCCCCGGCTGCAAGCTCGGCGGCCCGCCCTATCCGATCGTCTACAAGCTGCAGGGGCCCAAGGCGCCGGCAGGCATCGACGGCACCGCCCAGTTCGAACGGGGCACGTTGCGGGTCTTCGCCTTCTCGGCCGGTGTTCGGACGACGTTCGGCGTTGCCATTCCCGGCGGCACCGTGGGCGACCTGCTCAAGCGCGCCCGCGCCGCCGGCCTGTCCGCCACCTCGGTCTACGACGAGACCTTCGCCGGGCGGTTCGTCACGGTGAATCGGGGCGGCAAGCAGGTGCTCGGTGCGTTTGCCGAAAAGAGCGCGATCGCCACGCTCGCGGTGCCCTACGTGCCGGTCTGCGAATAGGGGCGAACCTGCGGGCGGAGGGCAGGGGCGATTGGCGGCTTCAGGGAATCAACAGTTCCCTGTAATCGCCGCTCATGGTGGTCGCAACAGCAGCCCGGATGGCTTGCGTGGCCCGGCGAATCCTTGGCCAGCTGGTGGTGGTCAGGACCAGGATCGCGATGCTGCGGTCCTGGAGGTTCTGCTGATAACGAAGGTTGGTATCGGTCGTGATCAGCAGCTCGTAACCCTCCTGCTCCGCCAGCCGGATCAGTTCGCCATTGGTGACGGTGGACCAGCCCAGCTCGTAGGCCGTGGCCACGACGTGGCCTTCCAGATACCTGCGCAGGGGAACCGGTGTCCCCTGATCAAACAGGATCCGCACTCAGACCACCGTCGCCGCCGTGCTCCGGGCAACATGCTCCAGAACCAGCCGGGCCTGCGCGACGCTGACGCCAGGAAAGAGCTCGACGAACTCCTCAAGGGAAACGCCGTCTTCCAGATTTTCGAACAGGGCCGCCACCGGAATCCGGGAGCCGCGAAACACCCAGGCACCACTAACGCGCAGTGGATCGTGCTCCACGGCTGAACAATCCGCCCAGTCCAGATCCGATCCAGTGGCCATGGGTCCAGCCGGCAGCCGACGTCTTCAGGGTAAACAGCTCGCCCGTGGGTGGTCGTGGCGCGGCTGTCTCTTCACGGCAGCTCCAGCCAATCCCGCAGGGTCAGATCCAGAGGGTCATGCCGTCCAGTCGTTCCCCCCTGGCACCAGAATCCGAGAGCCTTCCTTCCAACCATGGGCGCGATCCTGCTCACCGTTCTGACCGTGCTGCTGGGCTATGGCCTCGGCAAGGGCGTCCCCCGGCTGGTGCAGGGCTCGGGCCGTCTGGCGCGCCGCTCCCGCTTCAGCCAGTTGGCCTTCGGCTGCCTGCTGCTGGTCCCCTGGCTGGTGGGGATCGTTCTGGTGGTGCAGATCCCCCTGAACCCAGGGCTGCTGCTGCCGGCCATCGGCTACGCGGCCGGCATGGCCTGGGGGCGCCGCAAGGTGGGGCTGTAGGCGGGCGCCACTGGCCCCTGGCTCAAGCCCATGGCAAGAGGCCATACCATTGTCCTATCGGTTCTTCCCTGCAGGAATGGCCATGCGTGCGGTAAGCGTCAGCGGCCTCAAGAACAATCCGGCCGAGGCGCTGCGGCAGGCCAAGAGCGACATGGTGGTGGTGCTGAACCGCGATCACCCCGATGCCCTGCTGGTGGGCCTCGACCAGGGGGGACTGCTGCAGGCACCCGGTGTCAGGGCCGCCCTGGCCACGGCCCTGTTCCGCGACGGTGAGCTCTCCCTGGCCAGGGCCGCCCGCGTGGCCGACATGGACACCGCCACCTTCATCGCCCATCTCTCGCGCCTCGGCATCGCGGCGATCCGCCTGACGGAAGCCGAAACCCGCGCCGATCTCGACACCCTGGAGCAGTGGCTGCAATCGTCATCAGCGACGCCAGCCCCCTGATCGGCCTGGCCCAGGTCAACGGGATCGGCTGGTTGCGGGAACTGTTCGGAACCGTGCTGCTCCCCGCCACCGTGGCCGATGAGGTGCTCACCGGCAGGTTCACCGATCAGGAAGCCAGGATCACCGCCGCCGTTGAGGCCGGCTGGCTGACGATCACGCCGGACCCCCAGCAGGGTCTGGAGTTGCCCGACCTCGACGAAGGCGAAGCGGCCAGCATCCGCCTGGCCCTCTCCAGACCCGGACCGGTGCTGCTGTTGATCGATGAACGGGCCGGAAGGGCCGTTGCCCACGAGCTCGGCCTGAAGGTTGCCGGCACCGCCGCAGTGATTGGCCTGGCCCGTCTGCGGGGCCTGATTCCATCGGCCCGGGCGGTGTTTGATGCGCTGCACAAAAGTGATTTCCGCATCGCTCCGGCCGTGATCACGACGGTGCTGAAGCGCTGTGGCGAGATCGACGACGACTCCGCCAGCTGAAACCTCACCGCGGCAACTGCGATTCCAGCTCCCGTAGCCGCCCTTCGAGGGCCTCGATCCGCTCCAGGTAGGTGAGGGCCAGGGCCATCCCGGACACGTTGAGGCCGAAGTCGTCGCGCAGGCGGGCGGCGCGGCGGGCCAGGCGCACCGTGTGCACGTGGAAGGTCCACACGGGCGCGTGCTGGGCGCAGCGGAACACCCCGAACTGCACCAGCTCGATCACCTCCTCGTGCCCCAGACCCGAGGCGGCAAGCAACTCCTCGAGGGCGACGGTGCACCCCTCGTCGTCGTCGGGAATCAGCAGATCGTCAGCCATCGGTGGAAGGTCCTTCGAGGTTGTGGCGGGGGCTAAAGGCGGAGGCTTCGGCGAGTTCGCGGTACAGCGCCTGCTCCCGTTCGCCGATCTTTTCGGGCAGAACGATCTGAATCACACCGTAGAGATCGCCCGCCCCCTCGCGCCGGTGGGGCAGGCCCTTGCCGGCCAGGCGCAGCTTCTGGCCGCTGCGCATCCCCGGTTTGAGGCTCACCGCCACCGGGCCGTCGAGGCTGGGCACCGTGATCTCGGCCCCCAGGGCCGCCTCCCAGGGGGCGATCGGCAGCTCCAGGTAGAGGTCGTGGCCCACGGCCTTGAAGCGGGGATGGGGCGCCAGCCGCACCTCCAGATAGAGATCGCCGGGGGCACCGCCGGCGATGCCGTCGCCCCCCTTGCCCGGCACCCGCAGCCGCTCCCCCTCCATCACGCCGCGGGGCACCCGGATCCGGCCGCTGCGGCTCTGCTTCTCCACCCGGCCATCGGCCCCCAGCACCGGAACGCTCAGCGAGAACGACACCTCCGTCCCCCGGGCGGCCTGCTCCAGGCTCAGCTCGGTGGCCACCTCCACGTCCTGGCCGCGGATCGGGAAGTCCGCCCCCTGTCGCCGGGGTCCGCCGGTGCCGCCAGCGAAGCCGCCGAAGCCGCCACCGCCGAAGCCCATCCGCTCGAACAGATCGGCCAGGTCCACCTCCTGCTGGCTGCCGCCGCGCGAGAAGCGGCTGTCCCATTCCGGGGAGGGATGGAACTCTTCGCCGGGGCCATGGCGGCCGAGGTCGTCATAGGCCTGGCGCTTCTCCGGATCCGAAAGCGTCTGATAGGCCTCGCTGATCTCCTTGAAGCGCTCCTCGGCCCCCTCCTCTTTGGCGACATCGGGGTGGTATTTGCGCGCCAGTTTTCGGTAGGCCTTCTTGATCTCCTCGGCGCTGGCCTCGCGCTCCACCCCCAGGCTGGCGTAGTAATCCTTGAACTTCATCGCAGCGTCCCTGCCCGGTGCCCGGGATCGGGGCCATCCTCCTATGCCCCTGCTGATCGCCCTGGCGGCGGTGGCCTTTCTCTAGGCCTCGGTGGGCCACGCCGGCGCCTCCGGCTACATCGCCGTGCTGGCCCTGGCGGCTGTGCCGGCCCCCGAGATCCGCGCCATCGCCCTGTTGCTCAATGTGCTCGTGGCCAGCGTCGGCACGCTGCAGTTCGTCGCCGCCGGTCACTTCCGCCGCGATGTCTTTGTGCCCCTGGCCCTGGCGTCGGTGCCCGCGGCCCTGGTCGGCGGGGCCATCACCCTGCCGGCCGTTCTGCTGCGCCAGCTGATCGGGGCGGTGCTGCTGTTCTCCGCCTGGCGACAGGTCGGCCAGCTGCCCGCCGACCCGGGGGCGATGCGGCCCTGGGCCTGCTGGCGGGGCTCACCGGCACCGGCGGCGGCCGTGTCGGTGGCCTTCATCCTGGTGAACTCGATCGCCGGCCTGGCCGGCCTGGTGCTGCGCCATGGCGTGGCCGCCATGCCGGATCCTGGGGCCCTCGCGCCGCTGGTGGGGGTGGTGCTGGTCGGCGGCACGTTGGGGGCCTAGGGCGGCAGCCGGCGCTTTCCATCGCCCTGGATCCGCCGGTTGCTGGCGGTGGTGCTGGTGATCGCCGCTTGGAAACTGCTGGCCTGCTGAGCCTGAGGCGGCCGTTCAGCCGATTGCCCGGGCCGGGAAGCGGCGCCGCAGCCACAGCGACACGTAGACCAGCGCCACCAGCACGGGCACCTCGATCAGGGGCCCGATCACCCCGGCCAGGGCCTGGCGGGAGCTGACCCCCCAGACGCTGATGCTGACGGCGATGGCCAGCTCGAAGTTGTTGCCGGCGGCGGTGAACGCCAGGGTGGCCGTTTTCGGGTAGCTGAGCCCGTTGCGGCGGCCCACCGCGAATGCCACGCCCCACATGATCGCGAAGTAGAGCAACAGGGGCACGGCCACGGCGGCCACCGTGAGCGGATCGGAGGTGATCGCCTGGCCCTGCAGGGCGAACATCACCACGATCGTGAACAGCAGGCCGTAGAGCGCAAACGGGCTGATGAACGGGATGAAGCGCTGCTCGTACCAGCGGGGGCCTTTGAGGCGCAGGCCGATGCGGCGGCTGAGGTAGCCGGCCAGCAGAGGGAGCCCCAGGAACACCAGCACCGCCGCGGCGATCTCCGCCATCGAGAAGGCCACGTCCTGGGTGGCCAGCCCCAGCCAGCCGGGCAGAACCTTCAGGTAGAAGCCACCCAGCAGGGCATAGGCCAGCACCTGGATGATCGCGTTGATCGCCACCAGCAGGGCGGCCGCCTCCCGGTCGCCCCGGGCCAGATCGATCCAGATCAGCACCATGGCGATGCAGGGGGCCAGACCGATCAGGATCAGGCCGGTGCGGAACTCCGGCTGGCCGGGCAGGAACAGCCAGGCCAGCACGAACATCAGGGCCGGCCCCAGGCCCCAGACCAGCAGCAACGACAGCCGCAGCAACCGCCGATCCCGCGCCGCCCGCCCCAGCTCCTCGTAGTGCACCTTGGCCAGCACCGGGTACATCATCAGCAGCAGTCCCAGGGCGATCGGCAGGGAGGTGTTGCCGATGCGCACGGCATCGAGCCAGCCCTGGATGGCCGGGAAGAAGCGACCCAGCAGCAGGCCGCCGACCATGGCCAGCAGGATCCATAGCGGCAGGTAGCGGTCGAGCAGCGACAACCGGGCCAGCACGGCCCTGTCCTCGTCCATGCGATGGCCCCGCTGATTAGATCAACGCTACTTGATTAGCCCGTTGGGCCTGGCTCCGCCACCCGCCTGAGCCGCTGTGCGGCATGGGCGACGGGGTGCAGCGAGACGTTCTCCACCGACAGCGCCTGGCTGGCCCCGAACGGGTTGTCGAGATCCGTGATCAGCAGCAGCAGCTTGATCAACAGCAGCGAGATCACCCCGATGAAGAACAGGGATTCGGCGAAGGGCTCGATCCGGGAGAGCACCAGCCCGACGATGAGCACCCCGGTGCCGATGTAGGCGACTCCATAGACGGAGGGGACGAACGTGGTGGAGCGGATCACGTCGATGCGCTGCACGCCGCGGCGGATGTGGGCCAGCTCCAGCAGCAGGCGCGCCTGCAGCGGGGCTGGATTCCAGACGCCCAGCCGTTCGATCGACAGCTGCAGCGTGTCCAGCCGCTCCAGCAGCAGCAGGGTCGGCCCCGCCTCCCGCATCCAGGTCAGCAGCGATTCGCTGAAGTCCGCCAGCAGGGCCAGGGTTCCCTGCACCTCGGCCTCCGGCTGCCGCAGCCCCAGGCCCTGCACCTCGAGGGCGAGGCATTCCAGGGCGGCGGCCAGTTCACCGGGCAGCTTCTCCCCTTCCTTGTAATCCGTCAGCACCCCATTCAGCAGGAAGCCCAGCAGGAACACCTCCGAGGCCACCAGGGCGGAGAACAGGGGATTCGGTGTCAGAACCTCCCAGTGCTCCTGGTGCACCAGCACCCGGCAGGCTTCGATGGCCAGCAGCACCAGGCCCACCCGGCCAAAGAACCAGAGGCGCCGCAGCAGGGGCCTGGGGTCCGGCTTGGTGGCCGGATCCCTGGAACTCGCGCTCATCACGGCAAACCGAACCGATGCCAGTCTCGGCGGCGATACCGGCCTGGATCAGTCCTTGATCTTGGCCACCTCATCCCGGGCCCGCTTCAGCACATCGCCGCTGAGGGGGACGAAGCCCAGCTCGGCCGCCTGCTTCTGGCGCTCTTCCTCCAGGGCCCAGAGCAGGAAGGTGCGCACGGCTTCCGCCTTCTGCTCTCCCTGTCCACTCTGGTAGGCCAGGATCCAGGTGAAGGCCACGATCGGGTAGCTCTCCGCCCCCTCGGGGTTGCAGTCCTCGCCAGCCAGGCGCTCATCGAGCTTGATGTTGTTGAGGGCCGCCGCTCCGGAGCTGGCGTCCGGCAGAACGAACTTTCCGGCCTTGTTCTGCAGCGCCGCCGGCTTCACGGTGCCCCGCAGGTACGCCTGGTTGACATAGCCGATTGTTCCGGCGGTGTTCTGGATCACACCGGCCACGCCTTCGTTCCCCCGGCCCGCGAGCCCGACGGGCCACTGCACCGCCTTGCCGACGCCCACCTTCTTCTTCCATTCCTCCGAGAAGCAGGCAAGCGCGTTGGTGAAGTTGAAGGTGGTGCCGGAGCCATCGGAGCGGTGCACCACCGTCAGGGGCCGGTCGGGACAGCCCAGGGCACTCCAGTTGGTGATCTTGCCCAGGAAGATGTCGGCCAGCTGGGCCTGGGTCAGCTTGAGACCGGGGCAGTCGGGATTGTTGTAGGCCGGGCTGATCGTGCCGCCCAGCATGGGGATCTGCACGGCGCCGCGCTTGCCGGCCGTGCCGGCCTTGAAGTCTTCGTCGCTGAGCGACTCGTCGGTGGCGCCGAAATCCACCGAGCCGGCCAGGAACGAGCGCACCCCCTGCCCGGACCCCACAGACTGGTAGTTCACCAGCGAGCCTTTGGCGGTCTTGTAGTCGGCGGCCCAGCGCTGGTAGGCGGGCGCCGGGAAGGAGGCCCCGGCCCCGTTCAGCGAGGGCAGACCGCCGCCGCCGGAGCCGCAGGCGCTGAGGCCGAGCGCCAGGACGCCGAGCCCCCCCGGGAGGCCGGCGCGACGCAGGCGTGCGAGGGTCCGCAGGTGGGGAAGGGGCACGGGGCTGGCAACGTGTTGTTCCATACATTTACTGCTTACTGGGACGTCGGGCCGGCCCCCTCAGGTGTCTCGTCCGGGGCCTCCACCTCCTGTCCGCGCGGCAGCGGCGGCACGGGGGGCGGCGGCAGCACCTCCAGCTCGGGGGGGTTGGGTGGGGTGTCCGGGCCGATCAGATCCACCGCCGTGCGTTGCATCACCAGCCGGAAGCGCAGCGGTGCCTGGGTTTTGTTGATGAATTCCTGCACGGCGGACACCTGCCCTGCCGTCGGCAGGTCCGGATCGGTCACCCGCACCCGGGCCCGGATCAGCGGTGGGTTCTGCTGCCAGTCGATGCTGAGGCCCACCATGTCGATGGCGGGATCGCCGCCGAGGGTGATCGTGCTGCTGCGCAGTCGTTGCTCGATGGCGGCCTCCAGCTGCTGGGCCTTGTTCTCCTGGCGGGTCTGGTTCACCAGGCGGAAGAAGCTGCTGCCCAGGGGAATCACCAGCAGGGCGGTGAGCGCCACGCTGGTGAGGCCCAGGCGGCTGTGGAACAGCCGACGCCGGTACACCTTCTCGAGGGTCCCGAGGGACGCCATCGCCCCCACCATGATCCCGAGCAGGTTGGTGGCGAACAGCAGCAGCGCGCCGTAGGCCTGCATCCAGTCGGAGGAGGCCAGCAGGATCCCCACCACGCACATGGGCGGCACCAGGGCCACGGCGATGGCCAGGCCGGCCAGGGCCGAGATGGCGTCCCTGCGCAGCTTGGCGTACATCGCCACCGCCCCGGCCACCAGCGCCACCCCCAGATCCAGCAGGTTGGGGCTGGTGCGGTTCATCACCTCGCTGCCGAAGCTCGGGAACGCCACCAGATGGCCCACCGCCATCGCCAGCAGCACGCAGATCACCACCCCCAGCATCAGAGTGCGCAGGGCCCGCAGGAACATCGGCAGCCGCCCCCGCAGGATCTCGAAGGCCATTGCCTGCAGCGGCATGATCCAGGGGGCCACCACCATGGCGCCGATCACCACCCCGGGGCTGTTGGCCAGCAGGCCGAGGGTGGCGATCAGGGTGGCCCCCACGGTGAGCACCACGAACACCTGGCTGAAGCTGGCGTCGTGCTCGAACTCCTGCTGCAGCGCGGCCAGCCGGTCGTCGGCCGCTGGGGCGGGGGGGGAGGTCATGGCCGTAGCGGGCTGTCGCAGCGCACCCATCCTGATGGCCTGCTGAGATACGTTCCACAGCTACGGCCACCTGCTCACGCTTGGATGACACGGCGGAAGCCGGGACCCTTCACCCTCTGGCCGCTGGCCATGGCGCTGCTCGCACCCTCGGCTGCCCAGGCGAACAGCTGGACCTACCAGCGGCTGGTGGAGGCCTTCGAGCAGCGCGGCTTCAGCGTGCTCGGTAGCCACCCCCGCTGCGCCGAGCGAGGGCTGTACGGGCTCTACCTGCGCGAGAGCCGCCGCATCGTGGTCTGCCCCCGCGGCAACCTCGCCGACACCCTGCTGCACGAGGGGTGGCACGGGGTCCAGTCCCGCTGCCTGCGGGGCGCCCCGTTCCTGGGCGAGGAGGACCTGCGCCGGGGCCTGAGCCGCCGCGACCAGCGCGACCTGGCCCGGCTCTACGACGGGGCCCGCTGGCAGCGCGAGGCCGAGGCCCGGGTGATGGCCCGCCGGGATCCCGCCGCCTATTTCCGCCTCGTGGACGAGCTCTGCGGTTCAGCCGCTCCCCCACCGGCCGTCCCGCCGGCCCCGGCGTCACCGGAGAGCGCGCCTCAGGGCCAGGCGGTGAAGCGCACCGGCTCATAGCGGGCGATCGACACCCGCCAGCCCCGGATCGCCAGGGCGGCCAGTTCGGTATGGAAATCGGCCGTGGCGCCGCCGCCGACCCAGCGGGCCTTGAGACGGGGCAACGGCTCCTGCAGGGCCTCCAGCGGCAGCTCCACCAGCAGCAGGCTGCTGTCTCCGGCGGCCCGCCGCAGGGCGCCCTCCTCGCTGCGCTGCCAGAGGCGCAGCAGCAGCTCCAGCACCAGCGTGCGGCCGTCGTCGCCGGGTTCCGCCGCTTCAGCCGCCGCCACGGCCAGGGACTTGCCGTTCAGGGGCAGGGCCCGCGTCCCTTCCTGCTCCAGCAGGGCCAGCGCCACCAGATAGGGAGCATCCGCCATGACCATCGCCCGCACAGAGCCCCCAGCCTGCTGGATCGTCTGGAACCGGGGCTGATGCCACCGACAGAAGCCGGGGATGTCCTGTAGGAATGACGTCGAAAGTGATCAGACCATGGGCCCTGGCGACGTCACGGTGGTTGTCGTTCCCCGTGAACGGTTCAGCGATGCGCTGCGATCGCTCGATTCCATCGAACGGAACACCGACCGTCCGTACGAGCTGATCTACATCGACGGGAACTCCCCGGCCGACCTGGCCGGGGCACTGCAGCGTCGCGCGGCGCAAGGGAACTTCCGCCTGATTCGCAGCGAGCAGCACCTCTCCCCCAATGCCGCCCGCAACCTGGCCCTGCCCCACGTCACAACGAAGTACCTGGTCTTCGTCGACAACGATGTGATCGTCACCCCCGGCTGGCTCGGGACCCTGGTGGCCTGCGCCGAGCGCCACGGCTGCACCGCCGTCTGTCCCCTGACGTTTGAGGATGAGGCCTTCAGCGTCGTCCACCACGCCGGTGGCGAACTCCTGTGGAGGTCCATGGGGCAGGGGCGCCGCTGGCTCACCGAACGGCGCCCCTGGAACCATCTGCCGCTGGCCAAGGTGAGCCAGCCCCTGGTGGCCGGTCCCACCGAACTCAATGAGTTCCACTGTGTTCTGGTCCGGACGGACTTCTTCGCGCAGAACGGGCCCCTCGACGAGGCGCTGCTGAGCATGGCCGAGGAGACGGACTTCTCGATCGCCGTGGCGGAAAGCGGTGGCTCGATGGTGTTCGAGCCGGCCAGCCGGGTGAGCTACATCCCCCCCTCCCCCGAGAACCTGCTTCCGTCCGACAGGCCGTTCTTCGAGCTCCGCTGGTCCAGTGACTGGGTCAGGAGAAGCGTTGACCACATGGTGGCCAAGCACAACCTCGACCCGCTGTCGCCGGTGGCCAAGCACTGGCTGCGCTTTGTGTTCCAGCACCGCCATGCCTGTGCCACCGGCTCCAGGACGATGCCGGCGATGGACATCCTGTTCGGCGATTTCGGCTCCACCCTCGGCAAGCGGGAGAAGTGCGATCAGCTGCTGCGCCGGCTTTCGCCAGGCTCAGGCGGCGGCCGCTGAGCGCCGCCACCGTCCCCGTCGGCCGTCGACAAGGGGGGGCGCTCCGGCGAGCATGGCGGTTCGTGGGCCCGTCCCACGCCACCCGCCCCGGAGCCATGGACAGCGTCGACGGCAAGATCATCGTGGGCAGCGAGGAGTGGTGCAGCTTCCCGGACGCCGGGCTGCCGGCGATCAAGGCCCGGGTGGATTCCGGTGCCGCCACCTCCGCCCTCCACGCCACCAACATCGTTCCCTTCGAGCGCGACGGGCGCCCCTGGGTGAGCTTCGAGGTGCATCCCCTCCAGGGTGATCGGGTCGTGGTGGTGCGCCACGAGGCCCCGGTGGTGGCTCGGCGGGAGGTGCGCAACACCAGCGGCGTCTCAGAGAACCGCTACGTGATCCGGGAGCGGCTGGTGCTCGGCGAGCAGAGCTGGGAGGTGGAGCTGACCCTCGCCAACCGGGATGCCATGGGGTATCGGATGCTGCTCGGTCGCCAGGCGATGGTGGGCCGGATCCTGGTGGACCCGGAGGGCAGCCACCACCTGCGCAGCCTCAGCGCCGAGGAGAGCCGGGCCCTCTATGCCCATGTCCGCCCGCGCGATGCCGGCCTGCGGATCGTGCTGCTGGCCAGCAACCCTGATCTCTACAGCAATCGCCGCCTGATCGAGGCCGGCGAGGAACGGGGCCACCACATGCGGTTCCTCAACATCCGTCAGTGCTACATGCGCCTGGATCCCCGCAACCCGGAGGTCCACTACCGCGGCGGTGACGTGCTCGGCGCGGTGGATGCGGTCATCCCCCGCATCCGTCCCAGCGTCACCTTCTACGGCTGCGCCGTGACGCGGCAGTTCGAGTCAATGGGGGTGCCGTCGCTCAACAGTGCCCAGGCGATCACCGCCTCCCGCGACAAGCTCTTTGCGTCCCAGGAATTCGTCCGCGCCGGGCTCAACACCCCCGTCACGGGCTTCGCCGATTCCCCCCTCGACACGGTGGACCTGATCCGCATGGTGGGCGGTGCCCCCCTGATCGTGAAGCTGCTGGAGGGGGCCCAGGGCAAGGGCGTGGTGCTGGCCGAAACCCAGAAGGCGGCCGAGAGCGTTATCAATGCCCTCCAGAGCCTCGACGCCAACCTGCTGGTGCAGGAGTTCATCAAGGAGGCCGGCGGCACGGATCTGCGCTGCTTCGTGGTCGGCGGCAAGGTGGTGGCCGCCATCGAGCGCACGGCCGCCGAGGGCGAGTTCCGGGCCAACCTCCACCAGGGGGGAACGGCCCGGACGGTGCAGCTGGAAGCGGCGGAGAAGCAGATGGCCGTCAAGGCCTGCAAGGCCCTGGGGCTGGATGTGGCCGGCGTCGACATCCTGCGCTCCCACCGCGGCCCCCTGCTGCTGGAGGTGAACTCCAGCCCGGGACTCGAGGGGATCGAGACCGCCACAGGCCTGGATCTGGCCGGCAAGATGATCCGCAAGCTGGAACGCAAGCTCGGCTGGGGACGGCCCCCGGCCGATGGCGCCATGGAGGCCCAGCCCGCGGCCCCGGCATGATCGCTCCGGCATGAGCGCCGCCCCATGAGCACCCCCCCATCGGCCTACCTGGAGCTGGAGGCCGTCGAGGCCTGGCTGGGGCCCCGCCGCGTCTTCGAGGACCTCTCTCTGCGGCTCTACGGCGGCGAGCACACCGTGGTGCTGGGCCCCAACGGCTCCGGCAAGAGCTCCCTGGTCAAGCTGCTCAGCCGCGAGCTCTACCCCGTGGTGAAGCCCGGCTCCTGCCTGCGGATCTTCGGCAGCGAAACGGTGAATCTCTGGCAGCTGCGGGGCCGCATCGGCCTGGTCTCCCAGGATCTGCACGCCGCTTACGTCGGTCGGGTTCCAGCTGACGATGTGGTGCTCTCCGGCTTCTTCGGTTCGGTGGGCATCGGCCGCAGCCAGGTGGCCACCGAAGCCCAGCGGCGGCGCGTGGCCGAACTGATGGAGCAGCTGGGGCTGGCCGACCTGGCTGATCGTCCCTACGGCCAGCTCTCCGAGGGGCAGCGGCGTCGCCTGCTGCTGGCCCGGGCCCTGGTGCACGGACCCGAGGTGCTGGTGCTGGATGAACCCACCAACGGGCTTGATCTGAAGGCGAAACACCAGTTGCTGGCGATCCTGCGCGACCTGGCCCGTGCCGGCACCACCCTGCTGCTGGTGACCCACCAGATCGAGGCGGTGCTTCCCGAGATCCGCCGCTGCGTGCTGCTGCGCGAGGGCAAGGTGGTGGGCGACGGCCCCACCGACGCCCTGCTGCAGGACGCCCCCCTCAGCGCCCTGTTCGACACCCCCCTGCGGGTGTGCGAGGCGAACGGTTACCGCCAGGTGTTGCCGGCGGGCTGAGCCGTCATCATGCGGGACATGTGCCGCGGCTTCCGGATGCCCCGTCCGATCCGTCTGCCCCGTCCGGTCCGCCTGCTGCTGGCGTTCCTGATCGCCTGCCTGCTGCCGCTGACGGGCCTTGCGACGGCGGCGTTATCCGCGGGGCCGGGGGCCCCAGCTGCCGCCCAGCTCCGGGCCACCTACGTACCCCTGGAGAGCCAACCGTTCCATGGCCAGCTGCTGGAGCTGAAGCAGCAATGGACCGATGCCCCCCTCAACCAGGTGGTGGGGGACAGCCCGCGGGCCACCCTGCTCAATTTCTACGTGGTGATGGCCCAGGTGAACCGGGACATCGCCCGGATCGAGGCCAAGGCTGAGGCGACACCCGGGCTGTTGTTGTCCAGCGCCTTGCGTCACGAACTGGCGCTGATCAACAGCTACTTCGAGGAGGCGGTGAAGGCCCTGGATGTGTCAGAGATTCCCCAGAGCATCCGGGCGGATTTCGCCGATGAATATGCCCTCAAGCTCAAGGTGATTCTCGATTACGTCTTCACCCACAGCCGCAAGCCTTTCGAGATTCCTGATGCGGCCGGGATGAAGGCCCTGAACGATGGACGGGTGAACCCCAGCGCCAGCTGGACCATCCCGGGCACCTCCATCACCCTGACGGATGAGGAGCCGGAGGATGGGCGTGATCGCGGCTACCGGTTCTCCGCCTTCACGGTGGCCCAGATCCCCAGCCTTTACGAGGAGATCAAGGATCAGCGAGCGCCATCTGCGGGCCCCTCGAGCCTGCTGACGCCAGCCATCTATGACGCCTTCAGCCTCCGGCCCGGCCATCTCCTGCCACCGAAGTGGTATCTGAGCATTCCCCGGAGCCTCCGGCAAACGGTGCTGGAGTCCCATCTCTGGGACCAGACCCTGTTCCAGATCGTGCTGGGTCTGCTGGCGCTGGTGGCCTTCGCCTTCGTTCAGTTCCGTCTGGTGCTGGCACTGCTGGCCACCTACCGGATGACCGAACGGGCCGCCAGCCAACCACGCACACCGATGCAGATCTGGCAGGTCGACAACATCGCCTGGCAACGGGTGTTGCTGGCGGCCGTGGCCCTGCCCATGGCCCGTGTGGTGGAACTGCTGCTGGACCACTACGTCAACGTCACCGGCCTGCCCCTGCAGGTGTTGATGTACCTGCTCTACACGCTCTACTTCTGCTGGGCGGGGTTGTTCAGTTTCTTCCTGATGGAGGCCCTCGGCCGCAGCCTGGCCGAATGGGTCACGATCCTGCGCGGGCGGCGCAACGCCCTGCAGCTGAGCCGTGTCAGCAATCTGGTGATGCCCGTCTGCCGGGTCATGGGCGCCATCATCGGCGTCTCCCTGATGTACCGGCTGCTGATCCTGCTGGGCCTGCCGGGCTCCACCGTCCTGGCCTTCTCTGCGGTGCCCGGCCTGGCCATCGGCCTCGGGGCCTCCAAGCTGCTGGGCAACCTGTTCGCCGGCCTGTCGATCCAGACCGACCGCCCCCTGCGGGTGGGGGAGTTCTGCCGCATCGGCAGCAACCTCGGCTACGTCACCAAGATCGGCCTGCGCTCCCTGGAGCTGCAGACCCACGAGAGCCGCATCACCATCCCCAATTCGGTCGTCGATGAGGAGACGATCGTCAACTACTCCCTGCGCTCGGATCAGGCGCACGATGCGGTCCTGCATGTCTTCGAGCTGCATCTGCCCCTGCCGGCCGAGCTCACCCCCGACCAGCTGGACGACCTGGTGCATTACGGCCGCCTGTACCTCACCGATCTGCCGGGATTGTCCGCCGCCCAGGTGTTCCTTGACCAGGCGACAGCCGATGGGGAGCTGCTGCTGCGCTGCTGCGGTCAGATTCACGCCCCCAACTGGACCGACTACCTCACCCTGCGGGAAGCGGTCCTGCTGCGGCTGCGGCAGATCCTCGATCAGGTGATCCGCTCCCGCATGGTGATCGGCGTGGCCTACGACACCAGCCCCGAGCAGCTGCAGCGCATCCCGGAACTGATCGCCTCGCTGTTCGATGCCGAGCCCCTGGCTGCCTTCCGGGCCTGCCGCCTGATGGCCATCAACGACTTCAGCTACGACTTCACCTACGACTACCGCTCCTCCCAGCCCACCTATGCGGCGTTCAAGGATGAGGTGGCCCGCCTCAACCGGTCCCTGCTGGCCCTGTTCGCCGCCGAAGGCATCGAGATTCCCTATCCCACCCAGGCGGAGGTCCAGCTGAATGGCTGAGCTGACGCTCCAGACCCTGGCGGGCTGCGGCCTGGCGATCGGCGCCTATCCCCGCTTCCGCTACGACGCCCGAGGCGGCGGCGGGCTGGGCGAGCTCACCGCGGCGGATCCCGCCGGTATGGGCATCGGCCCTGGCACCGGCAGCCTCTGCTTCGATCCGGCTGGCCTGAGGATCCCGCCGCTCGACTGGCGCACCACCCGCTTCCTGGGGCTGCCGTTGCCCCCCGGCCTGGCGATCACGATCCACCCGGAGCGGCTCAAGGGCCGCATCGACGGCGCCACCGGGGCGATGGCGCTGCACTTCCAGGCCCGCTTCCGCTTCGCCATCGGCTCCCTCTACCGCGCCCCCGACCTGATCGTCGCCACCACCCTCAGCACCGGTCCGGTGCAGGGCCGCCGCCACCGGGCCAGCGGCCAGCCCCTCGACGGCGACGGCCGGGCGCTGCTGGTGGGGGTGGCCAGCATCGCCCCCAGCGGCGACCCCTGGCTCGACCGGTTCCTGGGCTTGCCCGACGAGGCCCTCGCCCTGCTGCGCTGCCGCCTGGTGCCCAAGGCACCGGAAGCCCAGGACTTACCTTGACCCCCTGCCACGCCCGATCCCGCCATGCACCCCCTGCCGCTGCATCTCGGCCCGGGCAGTGATCTGCGCGCCAGCCTCGAGCAGCTGGCGATCGAAGCCGGCGCCTCCGGCTTCGTGCTCGGCGTCGTCGGGGACCTCTCCCAGGCGGCGTTCCAGTGCCCGGGGCTGGAGGAGCCCACCGTGCTGCAGGGCCACCTGGAGATCATCACCCTGCAGGGCACCGTGGCGCCCCAGGGGGTGCACCTGCACCTGAGCCTCTCCGACGGCGACTGCCAGGTGTGGGGCGGCCACCTCGAGCACGGCAGCGTCGTGCTGCGGGGCGCCGACCTGCTGGTGGGCTTCCTGCCGCAGCCCGGAGCACCCCAGGATCCGGCGCAGGCCGCCGTGGCGACCGCAGCGGCCCGGCCCACCGTGCCCGCATCCCCGGCCCAGCCCCGGGTGGAGATCGCCGTGCGCAGCGGCTGCCCCTATTCGGCCCGGGCCCTGCGCATGCTGCGCACCCTCGGCATCCCCCATGGGGTGCAGCTCGCCGACGACGACGCGGCGCGGGCGGCGGTCGCCGAGCGCAGCGGCCTGACCTCCATGCCCCAGGTGTTCATCGATGGCCAGCCCATCGGCGGCTACGACGCCCTGGCCGATCTCCACGGCCGCGGCGAGCTCGACCACCTGCGCTGAAGGGGCCCCCTAGCGGGACAGCTCCGGAAACTGCTCCTTCAGCCGGGCCAGCTTCGGCTGGTCATGGGCGACCACGTAGGGATGGGTCGGGTTGCGGGCGACGAAGTCCTGGTGGTAGGCCTCGGCCGGGGTGAAGCCCCGCCAGACCTCCACCGTGGTGGCGATCGGCCGGGGCAGCGCGCCGGAGCGATCCAGCTGGGCGATGGTGGCCTCAGCCACCCGGCGCTGTTCCGGGTCGGTGGGGAAGATCGCCGAGCGGTACTGGGGGCCCACATCCGGACCCTGGCGGTTGAGCTCGGTGGGATCGTGGGCCACAGAGAAGAACACCTTCAGCAGCTCCCCGTAGCTCACCCGGGCTGGGTCGTAGGTGATGCGGATGCCCTCGGCGTGGCCGGTGTCGCCACCGCTCACCCGTTCGTAGGCGGCGGTGGCCGGGCTGCCGCCGGCGTACCCGGTCACCACCTCGGTGACGCCCCGCACTTGCTCGAACACCGCTTCCATGCCCCAGAAGCACCCTCCTGCCAGCACCGCCGTGGCGCGTGGCGGTCCGGCCGCAGACAGCGGCAAGGCCAGCAGGCCGGCAGCCACAGCACCGATGGCGGCGGCTGAGGTGAGGTGTGGTGGCAGTCGCATCCTTCGGTACCCGGTGGCTGGAAGGATTACCGGCCGGGGCCCTTGACGGATTTACCCGTAAGGTCGATCAGAGCGAAGGAACCTCCATGGCTGCCCGCCTCGCCATCGGCCCGGTGGACGTGAGTCCGGAGGTGCGCGAGTGGGTGGATGCCGAGACCCTGCAGCGGCTGGTGGCTCGACACCGCCGGGGCGACTGGGGCGTGGTGGATTCCCGCGATGCCCGCGACAACACCATCGCCGCCTACCGGCAGCAGGGGTCGCTGCGCAGCGTCTTCGATCTCGGCCAGGGGCTGCAGGTGTGGATCCTCACCCATGACCTCGGCACCGATCGGCTGCATACCCTGGTGCTGCTGCCCAGCGACGAGTAGACCGCTGCCCCGTGGCCTTGCCTTCACAATTTCTTTCGTCAGCTTGTGTTGCCTCCCCTCTGGACGTTGCGGCTGGATGATGTACAAGGGTGGATAGGTCGTGGGAAGAATGGTGACGATCGAGCTCCCGCAGCCCAGGCGTCAGTCCCGTTCCTCCGGAGAGGCCCGCTCCTCAGGCGAGGTGCGCTCTTCCGCTGAGGGGTGGTCTCCGGCTGACGAACTGGCCGCCCTTGAAACCGTCTGGGCCAGCCTCTGCCAGGACGCGGCGAGCCCCGCCCCCTCCCTCCAGCTGCCGGTGATTTCCCGCTCCAACCCCAGCCTTGCGGCTGATGGTCGGCCCCAGCGCCAACGCCAGCCTCGCCGAATTGATTCCGAGCGGATCGCCTCCTGAAGAGCTTGTTGCTCTTTCGCAATCTTTTTCTTTCGCAATCATTCGGGCGAAGGTGCAAACCTTCGTGGTGAAGGAATGTATGGATCCTTTTCCAGGCACTGAGCGCTGTAACGATTCTGTTTGTTTTCCCAGGAATCGGCTGAGAATCGCTGCTTGACATCGCCGGCGGGCAAGGCCTTCCGGGGAATCCCTTTCCGTTGGTCTCCCGCACCGGTACCTGCCTGAATCCGCCAGGCGGGCCGCCCGCGGCGATGCTCCTCCCTCTGCCCTTTGCGTTGTTTCCACCATGGCCCTGGTCCAAGCCCCTTCCCTTGGTATCGAGCGTTTCGCGGATGACCGCAACAAGGAGAACTGGTCAAAAGCCTCCCAGCAGGATCGCGATGGCATCATCCGTCTGGTGTATCAGCAGGTGCTGGGCCAGCAGTATGTGATGCAGAACGAGCGCCTGGTCGGTGCTGAATCTCTCTTCCGAAACGGTTATCTCACCGTGCAGGAATTCGTGCGCACCCTTGCCAGGAGTGGTCTGTATCGCTCCCGTTTCTTCGAGTCCTGCAATCCCTACCGCTTCATCGAGCTCAACCACAAGCATCTCCTCGGCCGGGCTCCCCACAACAAGGCCGAGATGCTGCATCACTTCACGATCCTGCAGGAACAGGGCTACGACGCCGAGATCGATTCCTACATCGACAGCCCCGAGTACCAGGAGCGCTTCGGTTCCGACGTGGTGCCCTATCTGCACGGCTGGGACTATTCCGCCGGCCACCAGGGGCAGCAGTTCTCCTGGCTGATGCAGCTGGCCGGTGGGGCGGCGGCTTCGGTGAAGGGAGACAGCGCCGGCACCCGCTTCAAGCTGGGTCGGGCCCTGCACCAGGACCGGGCCGTGACGGTGACGGTCCTCCGTCCCCGCTTCAGCGGTGAATCCTTCTTCCAGGCCAACCTGGCCCAGGGCGGCGCCAGCGTTGATGGTCCGGTCTCCCGCAGCGGTCAGCCCACCGATCCTTCCCGCGGCCATCGGGAGGAGGCCCTGGTGGTGTCGGCCGGGGTGCGCGGCACCAGCTCCCCCAGTGGCCGGGTGGCCACCATCACCGCCACCGGGCTGGTGAACAACGCCGTGGTGCGCAGCGGTGCCTACGTGATGCGGGTGCCCTACAGCCGCATGAACGAGGCCCTGCAGCGGGTGCAGCGTCTGGGCGGCCGGGTGGTGCGCGTCAGCGTCAACTGAGCTGACGCTTCGGGGGGTCAGGGCCGCAGGTCCACCCCCCGCCCGGCCAGCAGCTGGCGGCAGGCCATCAGGGCCGAAAGGCTCACCCCGGCGGTCCCCTCGCCGGGGTGGATGGCATCGCCGCACAACCACAGACCCGCCAGGGGGCTGCGGCTGGCCAGGCCGAAGGGTCCGAAGCGGCTGGGGTGCTGGCCCAGGCCGCCCACGTAGCCCCAGGGCCGGCCGGTCCAGCCGGCAAAGCCCCGGGGGGTGGCCAGCTCCCCGTGCAGCCAGTCGGCGGGCCCCACCCCCAGCAGCCGCTCCAGGCCCCGCTGGATGGCGGCCATCGCCCGCTGCTTATGGGCCTGGTACTCGGCCTCGTCCCCGCCGAACCAGGGGCGGGCCGGGGTGAACACGCTGGCGATCACCGTGGCGCGCCCGGCGGGGGCCCGGCCGTCCCCCTCCTGGCTGACGGACACGAACAGGGAGCCGGGGTCAGGGGCCTCCAGCTGCAGGTGGCTGGGGCACCCAGGCGGCAGCCTCTTCCTCTCGACGGCCCCGTAGAACACCAGGGCGCCGCTGGGTTCGCTCAGGGTCTCAAGCCGCCTGCGGTAGCCGCCGGCCAGGGCCTCCCCCAGCAGGGCCGGCAGGGTCTGGGGGGGCAGGCTGACCACCACGTCCGGGGCGCTCAGGTGGAACGCCTCCCCTAGTGGTCGCCTGTCACCTGGCGGAGCCCCGCCGCGATGGCCCGTGATCCGCCAGTCGCCCCCGGGCTGCTCCGGTGGCTGCAGCCGCTCCACCCGGTGCCGCAGCCGCAGCCGGCCGCCGTGCTTGCTGAGGGCGCTCCCCAGGGCCTCGCTGAGGGCCTGCATCGACCCCTCCAGGTGCCAGAGCCCAAGCGGTTCCTGCACCATCGCCAGCACCGTGGCCCCGTAGAGGGCGGCGGTGCGATCCGCCGGTTCCTGGGAATAGAGCCTCAGCTGCAGATCCAGGAAGCGCCGCAGCCGCCCGTCGGCGGCGCAGCCGGTGAGCCGCAGCAGGTCGGCGATGGTGGCGGTGGTGAGCAGGCCGCTGGCCAGAGTCCCTGCCCCCAGGGCCCCCAGCAGCTGGGCCACATCCCACCAGGAGCGCGGCGGCAGCACCGGATCCCGCGACGCGAAGGCCCAGTTGCTCCGGTGCAGGGCATCGCAGAGGGCCCAGAAGCGTTCACTGCCTGGGAACTGGCGCAACCGTTCCTGCCGCCAGCGCTGCGGATCGCGCCAGATCGCCACCGGCTCGAGGCCATCGGCCAGGTCCACCACGCAGCCCGGATCCAGGGGCACGGCCGCCGGCGGCGCCACCCCCAGATGGCGAAACAGCCGGGCATGGATGCCGGCGGGGGCGCCGTCGCCCTCCTCCAGCCCCGCCACCTGGGTGGCCCCCACATCGAACACGTACGGACCGCGCCGGAAGGTGCCGGCGCAGCCGCCGCTCTGGTGATGGGCTTCGAGCAGCTCCACCCGCAGCCCCTGTTTCGCCAGCAGGGCCGCCGCCGTCAGGCCGGCGATGCCGGCGCCCACTACCACCGCATCGGCACTGGATCTGTCGCTGGACGTCAACCTGCCTGGATGCCTTGTTCGCCGATGCTGGCAAGGCGGATGACCTAGGCGTGGATCAGGGCGATGGGCGCGGCATCGCACCCGATGACGATGAACGGGCAGGACTGCAAATCGTGGGTGAATGCGCAGCCGCACTGCAGCACATAGGCATGGAGATTTCACCATCCACCGCCATCCTCCGGTCTGCAGGGGCTGCAGAGTCCCGGACCCGTCGCCCATGAACCACGGCGCCGCAACGGATCTGCCATGGATTTCCAGGTTGTCATCAGTGCTATAGCAGAAGACAGCGACACCCCATGGGAGTGTCCTGCTCCCCGGTGACAAGAGGGTGCAGAGACTTAAGGGAAACGGTGATAGCTTGAAATTTGCCTATAGCTATCTCTTGATACTCCAGGGTCCGATCACCATGAAACATGTCCGTGCACCCCTCTCCTTTCTGAGAGGAATGTCGACCCTTGATGCCCCCGTGAGGATGTGGGTCGGTGCCGCCGTCGTCTCCACCATCGCCACCGCTTTCACCCTGGTACCAGCCCAGGCGGCCACCTCAACCACCTGCGCAGCTCTGCTGGGAAATCCTTCTATCTCACTGACGACCGGAGACAAGATCGTTTCCAACATCATCTGTTCTGGTGACGTGACCGGCAGCAGTGATGTACTGATCAACTTTGGTGTGAATGGGCCGATCTATGAGTTCAGCTCGGATATCATCAGGGGTGGAACAGGGCCGAATACAGCTGGTGGCATCAGCTACACGATTGCCATCACCTCCGACCAAGCGTTCAATTCCGTGGCCTTGACGGCCGCTGGGATCAACTTCGCGGCCTCCAAGCAGATTTACGCTGGCGGCGATCTCCTGGCCACCCTCGGCGTTGGAGAGGTGACCACTTTCGCGGCCAATCAATTTCTTACCACCCTCAATATCGTCGATTCCTGGTCGGTCGGCTCCGGCGAGTTCGCTACCCTTGAGGACATCAACAACCTTTACACCCAGAAGCCCGGTCGAGGCCCGTCCGAGGTCCCCGGACCGCTGCCCATCCTTGGCGTCGGTGCTGCCTATGGAATGAGTCGGAAACTGCGCGCCCGTCTTCGAGGGGCCTTCCCTTCCTGAAGCTGCTGGCTGGATCCAGCGCACACCAGGCAGCAGCTGGGGCGACCGGACCGCCTGAGGCCCGGATCAGGCAGCCTCGTAGCGACCCCGCCGAGGCGACGATGCCCTCACCCGCCACCCTTATCCCCTGGCTGGCCGAGCAGCTCGGCGTTGAGCCGGTCGGCTGGAGCGCGGTGGGTGGCGGCTGCATCCACAGCGCCTGGCGACTGGATCTGGCCGATGGCCGCAGGCTGTTCGCCAAGACCAACGGGGCCTCCGCCCTGCCGATCCTGGAGGCCGAGGCCGAGGGTCTGCGGGGCCTGGCGGCGGCGGCGGGCGAGGAGGGCCCACGGGTCCCTGTCCCCCTGGCCTGCGGGGTGGCGGGATCGTCGGCCGTGCTGGTGCTCCCCTGGCTCGACCTGGCGCGCGGCCGTTCTGCGGCTCATGAGCCGCAGTGGCGCCGCCTGGGTGCAGCGCTGGCGGCTCTGCACCGCCAGAGCCTGACCCGCACCTGCGTGGTGGGGGATCGGGCCGGGGAGGCCTTCGGCTGGCCCCGGGACAATGTCATCGGCTCCTTCCCGCAGCGCAACGGCTGGGAGGCGGACTGGGGCCGGTTCTTCGTGGAACGGCGGCTGGCCCCCCAGCTGGAGCACCTGGCCAGCAGCGGCCACCCCCTGCGGCGGGCCGCCGCGCTGCTGGAGCGCGCCGGCCAGTGGCTGGGGGCACACCGTCCGGAGCCCTGCCTGGTGCACGGTGATCTCTGGAGCGGCAATGCCGCCGTCACCAGCGAGGGCCAGGGGGTGATCTTCGATCCGGCGGTCCACCGGGGCGACAGGGAGGTGGACCTCGCCATGGCGCGGCTGTTCGGGGGCTTCCCCGAGGCGTTCTTCGAGGGGTACCAGGAGACCTGGCCCCTGCCCTCAGGGCACCGCCCGCGACGCGAGCTCTACAACCTGTACCACCTGCTCAACCACGCCAACCTGTTCGGCGGCAGCTACGTGGGACAAAGCGAGGCCTGCCTGGACTCCTTACTGGAGCGCGGCGAGGGCCAGGGGTGGGGCTGAGAAAGGACACGGGGACGTCGCGACGCCCCCGGAGTTGCTGACGCTCAGGTGCTCAGCTGAGGTATTCCTTGCGGAGCGACTGGAGCTTCGCCATCACGGCGGAGCGCTTCTCACCGGTGGTGAGGTTCTTCCAGCTCCAGCTGCCGACCACCACGAGGCCAAGCAGTTCGAGCAGGCCCGGGACGATCGGCAGCAGGTTGATGGTGTCGAGCACGCCTTTGATCAGGATCTGGGCCACGATCACGGCCAGAAGCACGCCGGAGGCCTTGCCGATCCGACCCACCTGGCTCCAGTCGACCTTGTCGAGGGTTTCGTTGACCTTGCCGATCACTTCGCTGTAGCGCTCGCTGAAATCCACCTCGGGGGCGCCGCTGGTGGTGCTGTCGTCCTGCATGGTCTCCTTCACTTCGGTCGTGCTGTCGATCATGGAAGGAGAGGTCTCCTGACGGAATGATGCATAACGTACCGGTGTGACCCCAGAGACGCCAGAGGAGCTAGGCCTCGGTCGGCAGGCGCTGACGGTGCTGGAGGCCGTCCTGCTGGCGGCCGCCCCCGAGGAGGGCTGTGCCCTGCTGCTGGGTCGCCGCGACCCCTGGCGCGTCGAGCAGGCCTGGCCCTGCCTCAACGTCTGGGAGCCACCGCCGGAGCGCCGCCGCCGCTTCGCCCTCGATCCCCGCGAGCAGCTGCAGGCGCAGAAATGGGCCCGGGCCCGGGGGCTGACGGTCCTTGGCTCGGCCCACAGCCACCCGCTCTCGGCGCCGGTGCCCTCGGCGCTGGATCGCTCCCTCGCCTTCGCCCCCACCCTGATGCTGATCCTGGGGCAGGCCGATGGCCCCGCCGCGTCGGCAGCCGCTGGGGACGGGCCGTGGTCCCTGGCCTGCTGGTGGTTGCCGGAGCAGGGCAGCCCCCGGCCGCTGGCGTGGAGAATGGACGGTTAGTGCGTCGTGGATCTCCACCGCCATGCTTCCTCCCGACACCAGCGCCGTCCAGCTCAGTCCCGATGAGGTGGTGCGCTTCTCCCGCCACCTGATCCTGCCGGAGATCGGCATGGAGGGGCAGAAGCGGCTCAAGGCGGCCTCGGTGCTGTGCGTCGGCACCGGCGGTCTCGGCTCTCCCCTGCTCCTCTATCTGGCCGCCGCCGGCGTCGGTCGCCTGGGCATCGTCGACTTCGACGTGGTGGACCACAGCAACCTGCAGCGCCAGGTGATCCACGGCACCAGCTGGGTGGGCAAGCCCAAGATCGAATCCGCCAAAGCCCGGATCCACGAGATCAACCCCCACTGCCAGGTGGATCTCTACGAAACGGCGCTCACCAGTGAGAACGCCCTCGAGATCATCGCCGGCTACGACATCGTCTGCGACGGCACCGACAACTTCCCCACCCGCTACCTGGTCAACGACGCCTGCGTGCTGCTGGACAAGCCGAACGTCTACGGCTCCATCTTCCGCTTCGAGGGCCAGGCCACGGTGTTCAACTACCAGGGCGGGCCCAACTACCGGGATCTGTTCCCCGAACCGCCGCCGCCGGGCATGGTGCCCTCCTGTGCCGAAGGCGGCGTGGTGGGGGTGCTGCCCGGAATCATCGGCGTGATCCAGGCCACCGAGGCCGTCAAGCTGATCACCGGCATCGGCACCAGCCTCAGCGGCCGCCTGCTGCTCTTCGATGCCCTCAAGATGAGCTTCCGGGAGCTGAAGCTGCGCCCCAACCCGGAGCGTTCCGTGATCGACAAGCTGATCGATTACCAGGAGTTCTGCGGCGTGGGTGGCTCGGCCCCCGGCCAGGAGGAGGCGGGCAGCGTGGCCACCATCAGCGTGGGCGAACTCAAGACGCTGCTCGATGGCCCCCAGGACGACCTGCTGCTGCTTGATGTCCGCAATCCCCCCGAGGCGGAGATCGCGGTGATCCCCGGCGCCGTGCTGGTGCCCCTCGATCGCATCGAGAGCGGCGAGGCGATCGAAGAGGTGAGGCGGCTGGTGAGCGGCAAGCGCCTCTACGTCCACTGCAAGCTGGGCGGCCGCTCCGCCAAGGCCCTGATCGCCCTCGGACGCCACGGCATCGACGGGGTGAACGTGCAGGGCGGCATCGACGCCTGGAGCCAGGAGGTGGATCCTGACGTTCCGCGTTACTGATCCCCTCTCCCCCGCCAGGCAGCGGTGGCTGGAGCGCCGTCGCGCCGAAGCCCGGCGCCTGATCGCCCTCGAGAAGCGCTTCCTGCCGCTCCTGCTCTCGGCCCTGCTGCCGATCCTCGTGATGCCGCTCACGGCCACGCGGGGCTGGCCGGGCCAGGTCCTTCTGGCCCTGGTCTTCAATCTGTTGATCCTGCAGTCGATCCTCACCCTGCCGGTGATCGCCGGGGTGAGCTACGCCAGGCTGCGCCAGGAGATCTTCCGGGGGATCGGGGTGGTGGGGGGCGCCGGACTCTGGTTGCCGGTGCTCACCGGGACCTGGCACGGCGGTCTGTTCCGGGCCGTGGAAATGGTGCTGCTGAGTCTCTTTTTCCTGGCCACCTCCATGCGGCTGGTGCGCCTGCTGGCCCGGGTGCCACGGGTGAACGTGCAGGTGATGGCCGGCGCCGCGGCGGGTTACCTGCATCTGGGTCTCACCGGCGGTGTGCTGGCCACCGCCACCCAGGTGCTCGTCCCCGGCAGTTTCAGCCTCGGCGCGGCCGCCAGCCACCAGGTGCTGCTCGATCGGCTCACCTACTTCAGCTTTGTCACGATCGCCGGCGTCGGCTATGGCGACGTGCTGCCGGCCAATGCGGTGGGGGAGCGCTTCGTCATCCTGCTCAGCGTCGCCAGCACCCTGTACGTGGCCCTGCTGGTGGGCCTGCTGCTGGGTCGGTTCATCGCCTCGGAGGAGGTGGAGATGCTCGAGGAGGACGAACTGGTCCTTGACCGGGTCGATGGGCCCGGGACCCCCTGATCCGCTGTCCCTCGACCGGCCGCTTCAGTAGTCGACGCCGCGCTTGAGGTCGACGCCCCGCTCGGCGTAGTGCTTGTGGCACACCATTTCCGAGTGGACGCTGGCCAGATCGAAGTAGGCCGGCCGGCTCTTGCAGCGCCCCGTGATGATCACCTCGGTCTCGGTGGGCTTGCGCAGCAGGGTCTGGACGATCGGCTCCACCGGCAGCAGCTCCAGATCCACGGTGGGGTTGAGCTCGTCGAGGATCACGGTCTTGTAGAGGCCGCTGGCGATGGCGGCCCGGGCGATCTCCCAGGCCCGTTCCGCCTCCACATAGTCGATCGGCTGCTGCTGGCCGCGCCAGACGATGGCGTCGCGGCCCGAGCGCAGGTGATCCACCAGATGGGGGTAGCTCTCGCGCAGGGCGGCGATGGCCGCGTCCTCGGTGTAGCCCGCCCCGCCCTTGAGCCACTGCAGGATCAGCACCCGGTGGCTCTTGTCCTGGCTGATGCCCCGGCCGATGGCCTGCAGCCCCTTGCCCAGGGCGCTGGTGGATTTCCCCTTGCCTTCGCCGGTGTAGATCTCCAGGCCCTCCAGACCCTGCTGGGGGCCGCTGTGGGCCCGCATCTCCGAGTGCAGATCGGCCAGCTGCACCAGCTGGCGTGGGGCGCCCCGGCCGGTGCAGATCATCTCCATGCCCGCCGGCTTGGTGGCCAGGGTCCGCACCACCTCATCGGTGTCGAGCAGGCCCAGGTCGAGCACGGGGTTGAGTTCATCGAGCACCACCACCGAATAGAGGTTGCTGGCGATCGCCCCCTTGGCGATGTCCCAGCCCCGCTGGGCTTCCTGATGGTCGAAACGGGTGGCCTCCGCGGCACTGAAGTAGTCCCCCCGGCCGGTGCGCACCTGGTCGATCAGGTGGGGAAAGCCCTGCTGCAGGGCCTCGATGGCGCTGTCTTCGTCGTAGGCGCGGCCGGGGCCCTTGAGGAACCGCAGCAGCAGCACCCGGGTGCGCTTCTGCTCGCAGATGCCCAGCCCGATGGTGCGCAGCACCACCCCCAGGGCGGCCTGGCTCTTGCCCTTGCCTTCCCCGTCGTAGACGTGCAGCTGGCCGTGGGCCCGCTCATCGCTGCCGGCGGCGGTGCGGATGCCGATGCCCCGTCCGGTGCCGCGCTGCGGGGTCTGGGTGCTGCGGGCGGCGGGGGTCATCGGCGGGCGGTGGGGCGCATCGGCGGGGGGATCTGGTCCGGATGCTACCGAGCCTTGCCAGGATCTACGCCATGCCTGCCACCCGTCGCCTCAGCCTGCTGGAAGCCCTGCCGGCCCCGCTGGAGCGGGGACTGGAGTCCCTCTGCCACCAGCTCGACGCCTTCCCCCAGGTGGTGGTGGCCTACTCCGGCGGTGTCGACAGCGCCCTGGTGGCCGCCCTGGCCGGCGACTGTCTGGGGGAGCGGGCCCTGGCGGTCACCGGCGTCTCGCCGGCCCTGGCCCCCCACCTGCGCCGGGAGGCCAGCGACCAGGCCCGCTGGCTGGGCCTGCGCCACCGGGAGGTGGCCACCGCGGAACTGGCCGACCCCGCCTACGCCAGCAACCCCCAGGACCGCTGCTACGCCTGCAAGCGGGAGCTGCACCGGCTGCTGGCCCCCATCGCCGCCGCCGCCGAGGGGGCCCAGGTGCTCGATGGCGTCAACCTCGACGACCTGGGCGACCACCGGCCCGGAATCCAGGCCGCCCGGGAGTTCGGTGTGCGCTCCCCCCTGGCCGAGGCCGGCATCGACAAGGCGGGGGTGCGCCAGCTCTCCCGTGCCTTGGGCCTGCCCTGGTGGGACAAACCGGCCCAGCCCTGTCTCGCCTCCCGTTTCCCCTACGGCGAACCGATCGACGCCCCCCGGCTGGCCCGGGTGGCCGCCGCCGAGGACTGGTTGCGACGGCACGGATTCCCCGAGCTGCGGGTGCGCAGCCAGGGGGAGACGGCCCGCATCGAGATCCCCGCGGCCGGGTTGCCGGCGGCGCTGGAGCGTCTGGCCCATGGAGAGCTTCGCCCCGAGCTGGTGGGGGCGTTCAGGGACATGGGGTTCACCGCCGTGGCCCTCGACCTGGAGGGGCTGGTCAGCGGCAAGCTCAACCGCGCCCTGGCGCCGGAGCAGTGATGGACGCAGAAAATGTGCCGGGGAGGGTGTCCCCGGCAGTTGGTGGTGGATTCACCGGCGCTCAGGCGCTGGCGAGGTGGGGCTCCCTCTGGCTGTCGATCAGGGCCTCGGGCGTCTCGCGCCGGAAGCTGGTGAGCTTGTGGCGGCCGGCCCCCAGCTCCTCCCACAGGACCTGGCAGGCCCTCTCCGGCATGGTGTGGTCACCGCAGGTGAACACGTCCACGGCCGCATAGCCCGACTCAGGCCAGGTGTGGATGGAGATGTGGGACTCCGCCAGCAACGCCAGGCCCGTGACGCCCTGGGGTTCGAAGCGGTGGGTGATCAGGTTGAGCAGGGTGGCACCAGCGCGTCTGGCTGCTGTCGTGATGGTGTCCCTGAGGAAAGCTTCGTCGTCGAGCCTTGCGCAATCGCAGTCGTAGAGCTCGAGGATGCAGTGTTTCCCTACCGCGTCGGTGGTGTCGCCAGGGGCGGAGACGGGGCTTGCAATGGCGTGGGTGGGGGAGGCGGCGGGCTTCCATCCCGGGTTGGGATGCAGGCTGGAAAGGGTCTGGTTCATCGAATCCGGTCAAACAGGTCTCACCATACGCGCCGGAGCGCGGAACTGAGGTTCGCCAGGCTGCCTGCGGCAGCAGGGAGTTCGGGCCTCAGGCCACCAGCGCTCCGCTGCGCAGTTCCACCACCTGGCTGCGGGCCCGCCAGCCCGTGCTGAAGGCCTCCAGGTGGGTGGCGCTGACCAGACACTGGTGGCCGTCCCCCACCGCCTCCAGCAGCAGCTGCTGGCGCCCCGGGTCGAGTTCGGCCAGCACGTCGTCGAGCAGCAGCAGCGGCGGCTGACCCACCACCTTGCCCACCAGCTCCAGCTCCCCCAGCTTCAGGGCCAGCACCAGGGTGCGCTGCTGGCCGGCGGAGCCGTAGCGCCGGGCGGCCTGGCCGCCGATCAGCAGGGCCACCTCGTCCCGGTGGGGACCCACCTGGCACTGGCCCAGCCGCTCCTCCTGGGGCCGCTGCTGGCGCAGCTGCTCCTCCAGGGCCTGGCGCCAGGGGCCCTCCTCGTCGCTGGCCTCGGCCAGCACGGTGCCGCTGATGTAGTCGAGCTGGAGCGGTTCGCCGGCCCCGCCGATGCGCTGCTGCCAGGCCGCCGCCAGCGGCTCAAGGCGCCGCAGGGCCCGCTGGCGGCGGCGGTGCAGGCGGGCCCCGACCAGGGCCATCTGGGCATCGAAGGCCTCCAGCAGCTCCGGCTGTTGGCCGGCGCCCAGGCCGCGGCGCAGCAGCTGGCTGCGCTGCCGCAGCAGCCGCCCGTAGCGGCTCAGCAGGGCGCCGTAGACCGGCTCCAGCTGCAGCACCACCCGGTCCAGCCACTGGCGCCGCAGGGCCGGCTCGCCCCGCACCAGATCCAGGTCGAGGGCGCTGAAGCCGACGCAGCGCAGGGGGCCGATCAGGTCCAGCTGCCGCTCCAGCCGCTTGCCGTTGCGGAACGCCTGGCGTCCGCCGCTGCGCCGCAGCTCCAGCTGCAGGCTGTCGGCTTCATCGGTGAGGGCCCCCAGCCGGCTGAAGGGGTGACCGTGGCCGATCAGATCCCGGTCGACGCTGCAGCGGTGCGAGCGCAGGCTGGTGAGCAGTTCCACCCCCTCCAGCAGATTCGACTTGCCCTGGCCGTTGCTGCCGATGACGAGCAGACGGGGCGCCTCCAGTGTCAGCTGCAGGCCGTCGATGTTGCGGAAGTGCCGGAGGTCCAGGCGGTGCAGCCGGATGGTTCTGGGGCGGTCAGCCGCTAAGGTACCGCCATCGGAGGCCAAGGTTCCCCAGGGGGCCGGAAGCGCCGTGGCAGGGCATGTAGCTCAGTTGGATAGAGCGTCAGATTCCGGTTCTGAATGTCGGGGGTTCGAGTCCCTCCATGCTCGTCAGCCCAGCCCCTCCTCTCGTCCGCTCCGCAGGTCGAGACCCATGGCCCGGATCCCTCCGGGGTCGACCACGAACCCGGCACGGGTGAGGGCCGTCACCGCTTCGGGCGGGGCGGACAGGGAGATGCTGCAACCGCTCAGTTCCCGCCGCAGGCGGGCCAGGGCGGCCTGAACCAGGGCGCCGATCACCTCATCCCGGCAGGGGTCGCCCGGATCGGCCACCAGGTCCCAGAGGTTGGCATTGAGGGCCTGGTCACTGGTGGCGCGCACGAAGCCCACCAGCTGGCCGCCGGGGTTGAGCACCACCAGATGCCAGGTGCTGCGGGCCAGTACCCGTTCCCATCGGTCCGGGCTGCGGGGGGCATCCCCGCAGGCCACCAGCAGGCGGTTGAGGCAGGCCGGATCGGGGTCGTGCTGTTGCAGCAGGGCGTAGCCCTCCCGCAGGCGGGGAGTCGGGGGCTGGCTGCGGAAAGGGATCAACAGAGAGTCCAGGGAATCAGCCCGTGTTGCGCATGCCGGCGGCGATGCCGTTGATGGTGAGCAGGGCGCCGCGCAGCAGCTCGCTGCGGCTGTAGGTGCGGCCGTCGCCGCCTGCCGGCCCGTCGCCGGGCCCCTCGCTCATCGGCGGCTGCCGTTTCTGCTCCCGCAGCCGGCGCAGCAGCGCCACCTGCAGGTAGCCCAGGGGGATGATCGTGCGGTTGCGCAGGTCGACCGAGAGCTGCAGGGCCGGGTCGCCGTCGAGGAGCCGGCTGTGGTTGCTGATGCGCAGCACCAGGGAGTGGGTGAGGGCGAACTCACTGGCGATCGCCTCGAAGATCTGGGCGAACACCTCCTTGTTCTGGGGACGCCCCAGGGAGGTGACGTAATGGCCCGCCAGCTCCAGGTCGACCTTGGAGAGGGTCATCTCCACCTTGGAGATCAGCATGCGGAAGAACGGCCAGCGCTGGTAGAGCAGCTGCAGCAGCTCCATCTGCTCGCCGTCGGCATCCAGCTCGGCCTGCAGGGCCGTGCCCACCCCGTACCAGCTGGGCAGCAGGAAGCGGCTCTGGGTCCAGCCGAACACCCACGGGATGGCCCGCAGGCTGGAGAGATCCTTGGCGCCGCTCTTGCGCCGGGCCGGCCGGCTGGAGATCTGCAGCTTGCTGATCTCCTCGATCGGTGTGACCTGCTGGAAGAAGGCCACCAGGTCGGGGTTGTCGTGCACCAGGGCCCGGTAGTGGTCGCGGGAGCGGGCCGCCAGCCGCTCCATCAGCACGTTCCAGGTGGGGGTGTCGTCCACCGGGGTGCTGACCATGCTGTTCTGGAGCACGGCGGTGGTGACCGTTTCCAGGTTGTAGAGGGCCAGTTCCGGCAGGGAGTACTTGGAGGCCAGCACTTCCCCCTGCTCGGTGATCTTGATGCGTCCCTTCAGGGTGCCGCTGGGCTGGGCCAGGATCGCCTGGTAGGCGGGGCCGCCGCCCCGGCCCACCGAACCGCCGCGGCCATGGAAGATGCGCAGGGCGACGTCGTGGGCATCGGCCAGCGACTGCAGGGCGATCTGGGCCCGGTGGATCTCCCAGTTGCTGGAGAGGAAGCCGGAATCCTTGTTGCTGTCGGAGTAGCCCAGCATCACCTCCTGGAGGGGCTGCTCGCCGTCGCTGTTGCTGATCAGCAGCTGGCGATAGAAGGGGTCGGCGAACAGCCGCCCCATCACGGCCGGGGCCCCCTGAAGGTCTTCGACCGTCTCGAACAGGGGGATCACCAGCAGGGCCGATTTCTGGGCCATCGGATCCACCAGCCCCGCCTCCTTGGCCAGGAGCACCACCTCCAGCAGGTCCGACACCGTGTGACTCATGGAGATCACGTAGGTGCGGCAGATGCGCCGGCCGAACTCCTGCTGCAGCCGCTGCAGCATCCGGAACACGGCGAAGGTCTCGGCGGTGGGGGCGCTCCAGCGGGCCGCCGGCGGCAGCAGGGGCCGGCGGGTCTTGAGTTCGCTCAGCAGCCATTCCACCCGCTGCTCCTCGTCCATCTCCCCGTAGGGCACCGGCAGCAGCAGGTAGCGGCTGAGCTCGTCGATGGCGTCGCTGTGGCGGGTGCTCTCCTGGCGGATGTCGAGGCTGGCCAGGGAGAAGGCGAAGATGTGCACCTGGCTGAGCAGGTCCTGCAGCGCTTCGCAGCTCAGGCCGGTGGCATCGAGGCTCTCCTTGATCAGCTCCAGGTCGGTGCGGAATTCCTCCACCGAGGCGTAATGCAGTTCCTGGGGGGGGGCCGGCTCCATCAGGCTGCTCAGTCCGGCCTCGTAGCCGGAAGAGCCGTCGCATGGGGATTCCCAGCCCGCCTCGGCCAGCTGCTGGTTGCGCTGCTGGGTGAGCCGCAGGCGCTCGAGGGTGTAGCTCAGCTTGAGCCGGTAGGGCTCGAGCCGGTAGCGGGCGGCGCGCTCCTCGTAGATCTCCGGGAAGCGCAGCCGGTCCATCTCCAGGGATTCCAGCAGGGCGGGGCTCACCTGGCTCCACTGCATCGAGATGCTGAGCTGGTCGCGCAGGACCGACACCGCCTGGATGTAGCGGGCCAGCATCAGCTGCCGCTGGAAGCAGGCCGTGCGCCAGGTGACGTCGGGGGTGACCGAGGGGTTGCCGTCCCGGTCGGAGCCCACCCAGGAGCCGAAGGTGCAGAAGGCGTCCTTGGGGGGCTGCACGTCGGGGTAGCTGGCGGCCAGGGCGGCGCGGATGCGCTGGCGCAGCTGGGGCAGGGCGTCGAAGAGCACCTGCTGGAAGTAGTGGAGGGCGTAGTCGACCTCGTCGATCACCGACGGCTTGAACTGGTGCAGCTCATCGGTGCGCCACCACAGCCGGATCTCCTCCTCCAGCTGCTGGCGCAGCCGGTCGTTGTCGTCCGGGTTGCCCTGGCCGTTCACCTGCAGCTTCTGGATCAGGGCCGCCACCCGCCGCTGCTTGTGGCGCACGGTGTGGCGCACGATCTCGGTGGGGTGGGCCGTGAACACCAGCCGGATGTCCAGTTCCCGCAGCAGGCCCTCCAGCTGTCCCGGCGGCACGTTCAGGGCCCGCAGGCGCTCGAACAGCTGGCGGAAGGTGGCCGGATCGCTCTGGCTGGCCAGGGGCGGCAGGAAGGGATCGTTGCTGGCGGGGGCGGGGGCCCGCTTGATGCTTTCGAGGTAGCTGTCCTCCTCGATGTGCTGCTCGAGGATGTTGACCAGCTGGAAGTAGAGGGAGAAGGCCCGGGCCGCGGCGATCCCCTCCGCCAGGTCCATGGCCTTGATCAGCGCCACGATGCCGTCGGTGTCGACGGCGGAGCTGGCCTCAGGGTCGAGGCCCGGCGCCACCGGACCACTCAGTTCCTTGAGCCGCAGCAGGCGTTCCACCTGCTCTGGCGGGCATTCGCTGCGCAGCACCGTCTGCCAGAGATCCTCCACCAGTTCCAGCCGCTCGGTGAGCAGTCGGATCACCCCGGGTGAGGCCTCGGCGGGAACGACCGAAGGCTCGGTCAGGTGGAGCCGCATGGGGGCGGTGGGCGCGGGGGTGCTGTTCATGATCCTCCAGGAACCTCGGCTGCTTCTGTCGCCAGCCATGCGTCCAGCGCCTTCTCCCGGGACGCAAGCGCCACGGCCTCGCTGCCGATGATCGCACCGATGCTTTCGCCCCGCCCATGGCGCGCCAGCCATCGCATCGCCTGGTTGCCGCCGGCGAGGAGGTCGTGGAGGGGCGCCAGCCAGCGCGTCAGCCCCAGCTCCGCCGCCAGCGGCGCCATCGCCTCCAGCTCGGTGGCGATCCAGTCGCGGGCCTCCAGCGTTTCCCCGGTGCGCCAGTGCACCAGGCGGGCCTGGAGGCTGGTGCGGGCCGCCGCCCGGTCGTTGGCATCGGCGATCGCCTCCAGTTCAGCGGCCCCGAACCGGCTGGCGGCCAGGGGATCCTGGCCCAAGGGATCCCGCAGCAGCTGCTGCAGGCGCAGTTCGGTGAAGGCGGTGACCGCCAGCAGCAGCAGCGGATCGTCGATCAGGTCGCAGATGCGGATCTCCAGGCGGTTGAGGCCATGGGGCCGGTCGTCGCCGTTGGGCCGCACCGATGTCCAGAGGTGACGCACGTTGCGCATCGCCCCGGCGGCCAGCTGCTCCTCCATCCAGTCGATGTAGTGGCCGTGGTCCCGGAACAGGGGCACCAGGGGGGGCGTGATCGGAAACTGCAGCCAGCGCTGGGAGTGGGCCCCGGTGACCTCTCCGTCGAGGAAGGGGGAGCTGGCGCTGAGGGCGAGCAGCAGGGAGGCTTCGCAGCGCAGCAGGCGCAGGCCCGCGAACAGGGCGTCCATGTCCGTCAGGCCCAGGTTGATGTGGACGCTGGCGGTCACCACCCGGGTGCCGTAGGTGGCCTCGATGTAGGCGTGGTAAGGGTTCTCGGGGTCGGAGCGCTCGAAGCTGCGGCTGTCCCCCAGGCTCAGGGTGCTGCCCGGCAGCAGGGTGAGCCCACGGGGCTCCAGCCAGCGGCGCAGGCGACGGCGCGGTTCCAGCAGCAGCTCCAGCTGGGCGGTGTAGGAGGCCTCCGGCGGGGTGACGTACTCGAGGTTGCGGTGGTCCGGCTCGGTCATGAACCCCGCCAGTGCGGCGGCCGCTTCGGCGGAGCAGCCCACCACCGTGCCGTCGGCCCGACCGGTGTACATCTCGACTTCGAAGCCCTTCAGCAGCAGGGGAGCGCTCATGGCGTCGCGTCGGCCCCGTCGGCCACGGCCGGCTCCAGGCAGGCCAGGGCCTTGAGCATGCCGCGCGCCTTGTTGCGGGTTTCCTGGTACTCCGCTTCCGGGCGGGAGTCGGCCACGATCCCGGCACCGGCCTGCACCTGCACCCGCCAGCCGCCCTTGGGGTGGGGCAGCACCACCATGGTGCGGATCGTGATGGCCGTGTTGAGGGCTCCGGCCAGATCCACCGCTCCGTAGACGCCCGAGTAGGGCCCGCGGGCATCCGGCTCGAGGGCATGGATGAGCTGCATGGCGCGGATCTTGGGGGCTCCGCTCACGGTGCCCGCCGGGAAAGACGCCATCAGCAGGTCCCAGATGTCGTGATCCTCGGTCAGCAGCCCCTCCACCTCGCTGACGATGTGCATCACGTGGGAGTACTTCTCGATCACCATCAGTTCGGTGACCTGCACCGTGCCGGCCCGGCAGACCCGGCCCAGGTCGTTGCGGCCCAGGTCGACCAGCATCACGTGCTCCGCCCGCTCCTTCGGATCGGCCAGCAGCTCCTCGGCCAGGGCCGCATCCTGGGCGTCATCGGCGCCACGGGGCCGGGTGCCGGCGATGGGCCGCAGGGAGGCCTTCACCCCTTCGGCGCAGGGCTCCGCCTTCACCATCACCTCGGGACTGGAGCCGATCAGGTGCCAGTCGCCGAAGTTGAAGAACGCCATGTAAGGCGAGGGGTTGACCATCCGCAGGCTGCGGTAGAGATCGAAGGGGTCGTGGGTCACCCGGGCCTCGAACCGCTGGCTCAGCACCAGCTGGAACACGTCGCCGGCGGCGATGTGCTCGGCCGCGGCCGCCACAGCGCCCTGAAACTCCTCCTGGCCCCGGTTGCTGCGGGTGGCCAGCTCGGCGCCGCTCGCCTCGTGCCAGGCCAGCGGCTTGACGTGGGCCGGCAACGGGGCGTGCATGCGGGCCTCAAGGGCCTCGATGCGGGCCGCCGCCCGGTCGTAGGCCTCACCGGGATCGGCCCCTGCGGAGAGGTCCACGTAGGCCACCGCCGTGATCTGGCGCTTCACCTGGTCAAACACCAGCAGGCTGTCGGCCAGCATCCAGCAGCCGTCCGGCGGGGCCCCGTCCGGGGCGTCGTGGACCGGCACGCTGGGCTCGATCCAGCGGATCAGCTCGTAGCCCCAGAAGCCGAACAGCTGGGCCACCGCCGGCAGGCCCTCCACCGGGCCGGGGCGCAGGGGGGCCAGAGCCTCCCGCAGCAGGCTGAAGGGGCTGCCCTGGAGCTGTTCGCTGCGGCCATCGCGCCAGCGCCTCTCGCCCCGGTCACCGCGGCAGGTGAGGGTCCAGAGCGGGTCGGTGACGACGAAGCTCCAGCGGCCCAGCTGCTCGCCCCCCTCCACCGATTCCAGCAGCACCCCATGGCTGCCGCCCGCCCCCACCTTCAGCCAGGTGGTCAGGGGGGTCTCCAGGTCGGCGGGCCAGCGCTTCCAGAGGGGCAGGAGATTGACGGCCAAGTCAGCGCCTGCCTCCCCACCGGCGATCCGGGCGAGGAAGGCGCTGCGATCAGAACCGGGCATCACGGCGACAGGCAGGCAAAAAAAACGGGGCTCTCGGCCCCGCCGTTATAGGTGCTGGCCGGCCAGGCTCAGGCCTCGTGGGTGGCCTTGCCGCTGAACTTGAGGCTGGCGGGGTTGGGGTTGGCGCCGATGCTGCGGGGGGTGTGGCCCACCATGGCGCGGCCTTCGTTGACCTTCTCGGGGAAGACGCCGTCCTTGGGGTGCAGGAATTCGGTGTCGCCGCCCGGGTAGATCCGGTAGATCTTGTAGTCCTCGATCCGGGGCTTGAACTTGGTGCGCAGCTGGGTGCCGAGGGCCAGGCACTGCTCCTTGCGGGCGAAGTACATGAGGTTCTCGCCTGCGTTCATTTCAGCGGCGCCACCGGTGGGCAGCTCAAACACCTGGGCCTTGCTGCTGCTCCAGGTGATGGCGTACTTCTCCTCGGTTTCGGCGGAGTTCAGCAAGCCACCAGTGCTGCCGATGTACTTCGGGAGTTGACCGTTGAGGGCCGTTTCAGGCATGGCTTGAAGACCGTTTCAGGCGGAAGCTAGCACCGTGGTTTTGGGCATCCGAGTACCCCCGGCGGACTCTTCACACCCGTCAACAAACCTGGCTGTCGCCGCCTCAGCCGCCGCGCTCGGCGGCCGGGAAGAACACGGTCAGGTTGCTGCCGCCCCGCTCGGTGAGCCGGCCCCCCAGCCGGTGGAAGAGCCGCTGGGTGGCCTGGCGGCTGAGCTGCAGGCTGCCGGTCTCCGGGTTCCAGCTCAGCACTGGACCCACCGGCATCGGCACGGCCGCCGCCAGCCCATCCGCCTCACGGCTCTCGGGATCGTCGCTGCTGAGCTGGAGCTTCAGCCGCGAGCCCGCCGGCAGCAGCCGCAGCCGCACTTCACTGCCGCTGGGCAGGCTGCGGCTGAACCGGTCCATCAGGCCGCCGAGCATGGTCTCCAGCCGGCTGGGATCGCTCATCACCGGCGGCAGGTCTGGGGCGATCTCGAGCACCAGCCGCAGGTCGCGGCGCCCAAGCTGGCGTTGCCAGAGCTCCTCCAGCTGGACCAGCAGCCGGCTGAGGTCCGTGCGGGCCAGTTCGCTGTCGCTCAGGGGCTGGCCGCTGCCGGGCTGGCGCTGCAGTTCCGCCGCCAGGAAGATGAGGCCGAAGCGGTCGATCTGTTCGCTGCACTCGCCGTCGATCTGCTCCAGCCGCTGTCGCACCACCGCCGGCAGGTCGGTGCGGCGCAGCAGGGAGCGGATCAGGGTGCGGATCGTGGCCAGCGGGGTGCGCACCTCGTGGGTGAGGGCTTCGAGCAGGGCCAGTTCGCTGCTGACGGCGTCGCCGCCCTCGCTGCGTTTCTCGCCGTGCACGAGCGGCTGCAGGGTGACGCTGGGGGCCATGGCGGCCAGACGCTGGGCCAGCAGGGGCCAGAAGCGGGTGCCCAGATCGGGATCGTTGCCGAGCGGGCCCAGCAGCTGCAGGCGGCGGCGCAGCCCCAGGCCCGCGGCCGGATCGTCCTGGGCCAGGCGGCGATCGAGCAGTTCCAGGGCGGCCGAGAGGACCGGGGCGTCGAAGCGCACCACCAGTCGGCGCTCCTGCGGGGGGCCGTCCAGGGCCAGGGCCACCTGCAGCACCGGGGTGATCAGCACCAGCAGCGGATCGGTGCCGTCGTCCTCCCGCAGGCTGAGGCGCTGGAAGCCCCCCGGCCGGCCCGCCGTTCCCCTGGGAGGCGTGCCGTGGGCGGCCGGCAGGGGCGCCATCCCCGGCAGCAGCGGCAACCCCGGGGGCATCAGGTTGCCCACCTCGGCGGGCGTCCAGACCCAGCCGTCGAGCCACTCCAGCAGGGCAGGTTCGTAGAGGGCCGGCAGGGGGGCCGCCAGCCACACCCCAGGCTGGGGAGGGAAGGCCCCGAGCAGGTCCGCCTGCACCGTGGCCAGGGCGGCCCACCACTGGCGCCGCACGCTGTCCTCATCCCCCCGCCCGGCCGGGACCCCGGCCGCCAGCAGGCGGCGCAGGTCCCCCAGGCTCACCACCATCGCCGCAGGCTGCGGCTGCGCCGGGCCACGGAGGCGCAGAGCCCGAGGCTGATGCAGTTGACGAGCATGGCCGAACGGCCGTAGCTGAGGAAGGGCAGCGGAATGCCGGTGATGGGTCCGAGGCCGATGGTCATATTGATGTTCACCACCACCTGGAACATCAGCATGGCGCCGATGCCCACCACCACGAGGGATTCGTAGTCGCTGGAAGCCCTCCCTGCGATCTGCAGCAGGCGCCAGATCAGCACCACGAAGCCCACCACCACCAGCATCGAGCCGATGAAGCCGGTTTCCTCCCCCAGGGCGCTGAAGATGAAATCGGTGTGCTGCTCGGGAATGAAGCGCAGCTTGGTGAGGGAGCCGTTCATCAGGCCGGTGCCCCACAGCTGGCCGGAGCCGATCCCGACCTTGCTCTGCAGCAGGTGGTAACCGCCGCCGAGGGGATCCTGGGCCGGATCGAGGAACAGGGTGAGCCGGGCCCGCTGGTGGGGCCGCAGGCCGTGCTCCCACAGCCAGGGGGTCCCCACGGCGAACAGTCCCTGGACAGCCAGCACCAGGGCCAGCCCGATCCTTTTCCAGGGCAGGGAGCGCCAGGCCACCCAGCCCATCAGGGGGATCCAGCCCAGCAGCAGCCAGGGCAGGGTGCCGGCCATGATCGCGGTGAACAGGGGCGAGAGCAGCAGCAGCAGCCAGGTGGCGGGCATGCCCGACCAGAACAGCATCACCAGCAGCACCGCACCGAAGACCAGCGACGTCCCCAGATCCGGCTGCACGAACACCAGCAGCCACGGCACGCTGATCATCCCCACAGGTCGGAGCAGATCGATCGGCCGCTCCACCGGGTACTTGGAGAGCACCCCCGCCAGCAGCAGGATCGCCGACACCTTGGCGAACTCCGAGGGCTGGACGTAGAAGCCGCCGATGTTGATCCAGCTCTGGGCCCCGAGGGCACTGACCCCGATCACCCGCACCGCGATCAGGCTCACCACCATCAGGATGTAGATCGGCCACTGGAACCGGGCGATGCGGTCCAGGGGCACCCGGGCCAGCAGCAGGGCGATGACCAGGCCCACCGCCGCGGTGATCCAGTGCTGGTACCAGTCGGTGGTGGCCTGCTGGCGCTGGGTGCTGGCGATCAGGGCCCCCGCCAGCAGGGTGAGGGCGATGGGGATGCCCCAGAGGAGGGGGTCGAAGCCGGGGCCCCGCCGTTTCGGCCCCTTGGCGGCGAACCCACCGCGCCGGGGGCTGAGGACCGCCATGGCTTCAGGCGAGGGCCGGGCTGAGGGCGCAGCCGGCACTCAGCCGTTCGGCCAGCTCGCTGAAGGCGCGGCCGCTGGCCGAGCCCGGTGCCGACAGCACCACCGGCAGGCCCCGCTCCCCGCCCTCGAGCACGGGCATCTCCATGGGCAGCTGGGCCAGCAGGGGCACGCCCGCCTCGTCGGCCAGTCGCTGGCCGCCACCGCTGCCGAACAGGGCGTAGCGGCGATCGGGCAGATCGGGGGGGATGAAGGCGGTCATGTTCTCCACCACCCCGAGCACCGGCACGCCCATCTGCAGGAACATCGCCAGGCCGCGGCGGGCATCCTGCAGCGACACCAGCTGGGGGGTGGTGACGATCACCGCGCCGGCCATGGGCACGGCCTGGGCGAGGGTGAGCTGGGCGTCGCCGGTGCCGGGGGGAAGATCCACCACCAGCACGTCCCGTTCGCCCCAGTTCACCTGATAAAGGAACTGGCGGATGATTCCGTTCAACATCGGCCCGCGCCAGACCACCGGCTGGTTCTCCTGGATCAGCAGGCCCATCGACACCATGACGATGCCGCAGGTCTCGATCGGCTCCAGGACCTGGTCGTTGCCGCTGCCCGACACCTGGGGGCTGCGGTCGGCCACGCCCAGCATGGTGGGAGCATTGGGCCCGTAGATGTCGGCATCGAGCAGGCCCACCCGCAGGCCGGAGGCGGCCAGGGCGCAGGCCAGGTTCACCGCCACCGTGCTCTTGCCCACGCCCCCCTTGCCGCTGCTGACGGCGATCACTTGGCGCACGCCGGGGATGCCCTGCCGTTCCGGCAGCTGGGCCCCGCCGGGGCCGTGGCCGGCGGCGCCGATCGGGCCCGAGGAGGGGGCGGCGGCGGGCTGGGCCAGTTCGATCTGCACGTCGTTGATGCCCTCCACGGCCAGCAGGGCGCTGCGGGCTTCGGCGGCGATGCGCTCCCGCTGGCTGTTGGCGAAACCGGGCAGGGCGAGGCGGAACACGGCCCGGCTGCCCTGATGCCGCAGGTCGCTGATCCAGCCCAGCTCCAGCAGGCTGCGGCCACTGCCGGCGTCGCGGAGTGGCTGCAGGGCCTCGAGGAGGGTGTCGGCGCTGGCCATTCGGCGGCGTCAGGGTCGGGTTGGACGGCGATCCTAGGGGCGGCCCCCCGGGCCGGTCGGGCCGGCCGCGGGCTCCTGCGGTGGCCCTGCGGCCCCTTCCCGAGCCCGTGACAGACGCTCTCGAACCCTTGTGGGACCCCCCGACGGGCTGAAAAGGTGTGCGGATGTTCCGCGTCCGCCGCGCTGCCGTTCCATGGAGATGCCACCTGCCGATTCCCGCAGCCGCGCCAAGGCCCTGCTGATGGGCCTGCAGGACTCGATCTGCGCGGGTCTCGCCAGCCTCGATGGCGGGGCCGACTTCGAGGAGCAGAGCTGGGAGCGACCCGAGGGCGGCGGCGGCCGCTCCCGGGTGATGAAGGACGGCCGCGTCTTCGAGCAGGGCGGCGTCAACTTCTCCGAGGTGGAGGGCGAGCGCCTGCCCCCCTCGATCCTGTCCCAGCGTCCTGAGGCGGAGGGTCACCGCTGGTTTGCCACCGGCACCTCGATGGTGCTGCACCCCCGCAACCCCTACGTGCCCACGGTGCACCTCAACTACCGCTACTTCGAGGCGGGGCCGGTGTGGTGGTTCGGCGGCGGCGCCGACCTCACCCCCTACTACCCCTTCCTGGAGGATGCCCGCCACTTCCACCGCACCCTCAAGGGGGCCTGCGACGGGGTGGATCCGGCCTACTACAAGGTGTTCAAGCCCTGGTGCGACGAATACTTCTTCCTCAAGCACCGGGGCGAGACCCGCGGCGTGGGCGGCATCTTCTACGACTACCAGGACCCCGGCGGCGTGCTCTACAAGGGCGGTGACCCCGAGGGGCCGGCGGCGGCGGCCAGCGCGGCCGTCGGGCCGCTCCACCAGAACTGGGAGCAGCTGTTCGCCCTGGCCTCGGCCTGCGGCAACGCCTTCCTGCCGAGCTACGTGCCGATCGTGGAGCGCCGCCATGGGCTGGACTGGGGCGAAGTGGAGCGCCAGTTCCAGCTGTACCGCCGCGGCCGCTACGTGGAGTTCAACCTGGTCTTCGACCGGGGCACGATCTTCGGCCTCCAGACCAACGGACGCACCGAGTCGATCCTGATGTCGCTGCCGCCCCTGGTGCGCTGGGAGTACGGCTACACCGCTGCCGAAGGCAGCCGCGAGGCCCTGCTGACCGAACTGTTCACTCGTCCGCAGAACTGGCTTGAAGACCCTTCCCTGGAGGAGCGCTGCCTACCCCACCAGGCGGTGGGCTGAGGGGCATGGCGGTGGCCGGGCTGCGGCCCAGGCCCACCTCCAGGGCGGTCACGATCCGCTCGGCGATGGCCATCACCGTGGCGGAACGGGTGGCGGGGTTGCGCAGCGAGCGCTCCAGCTGGCCCTCCAGCTTGCCCACCTCCAGCAGGGCGATGCCGCGCCTCGGTCCCCCGAGGCCGCCGCGGAAGGCCATGGGGAAACCGCCGAAGGCCACGGCCAGGCTTTCGTCCAGCGAGCCGAAGGGGCGATGCAGGGGCGGGATCAGCCCCGACCCGATGCCGTCGGGTCCCCAGGCATCGAAGTGGATCTCCAGGGCATAGCCGCCGCTGGCGGCGTGCTGGCGGCCCACGCTCCAGTTGGTGCTGGGGTGGTTGCCGTCCGGGATCGTGCGGAAAGGTGGGCGGTAGGAGCTGATGCGCAGCCCCCGCTGCTGGCCCAGGGTCACCACGGCCTCCGCGACGACCATGTTCCAGTAGAGCTCGTCGCTGATGCCGGGGTACATCGGCGGCGCCCCGGCGGCCACGGCGGCGCCGCTGGTGCCGGCGCCGTTCATCCCCTGGGAATCGGCATGGCCGGCCAGCACCAGGATGGGGGTGTCCGGATCGACGGGGCGGGTTCCGATCCAGTCCCGGCCCAGGCGGCTGCGGGGACCGGTGATCGGATCGAGGCTGGCCAGCGCCGGTGCCTGGATCGGGCTGGCCGGCACGGCCGCTTCGGCGCCATGGGCCAGCGGTGTGAGGGGGCCGAGGCTGCCGATCAGCAGGGCAGGCCCCAGCAGCCAGGTCGGACGACGGGAACCCATGGGCTCAGATCGGCGAGGAGAGCAGGGAGCCGTCGCTGGCCAGCTGGAGCCCGGGGCCCAGTTCCCGCTCGATGGCGATCAGTTCGTCCCGGTGGGCGCGCAGGCGCAGGGTGCTGCCGCCGTCGCTGTCGCCGCTGATCAGGCGCATCTCCAGGCTTTCGGGCCGGGCGGCCCGGCGCCGGTAGACCACCCCGGCCAGGGGCCCCACCAGGGCCAGCAGCAGGGGCCACCAGCCGAGGGAGGGCAGCACCTGGCGCAGCACCAGGCCCAGGCAGGCGGCCCCGACGCTGCCCAGCAGCGAGAGCAGCAGGGCGAGGGGCAGGCTGGAGCGCACCTGGCCGCGGAACCGCAGCAGCTGGCGCTCGGGATCGCCGGCCTCGGTCTGCCAGCCCCGGGCGGTGAGCCAGTCGGAGAGGCCCTCGAGCACCTGCACCGGCGGCTGGGGGGAGTGCACGTCCACCACCGTGGTGCGGTCCTTGCTGGCGGCCCTCAGAAAGAAGACCAGGCCGATGGCCATCAGCAGGGTGAGCAGGAGGGTGGAACCCAGGGTGGGCATGGCGGCGAAGCCTTTCGGGCCCGCATTCTGGCCCGGCCGGCCCGGTCGGCGGCCGCCGTGGGCGACGATGGCCGCCTCCCCCCTGTTCCCCCATGGCCCAGACCCCTTCCAGCGGCAGTGCCAGCCCCGGTCCGCCGGCCCGTTTCGCCGTCTTCGACCACGACCTCGACGCCGCCTGGGCGGAGCTGTTCGGCAAGGCCCGGGCCCTGGCGATCGACACCGAGGCCATGGGGCTGATCCATGGGCGGGACCGCCTCTGTCTGGTCCAGATCTGCGACGACGACGACAACGTCTGCTGCATCCGCGTGGCCCGGGGACAGACCGAGGCGCCGCGGCTGAAGGCCCTGTGCGAGAACCCGGCCATCGAGAAGGTGTTCCACTTCGCCCGCTTCGATGTGGCGGCGCTGGCGGAGAACCTCGGCATCGCCGTGGACCCCGTCTTCTGCACCAAGGTGGCCAGCCGCCTGGCCCGCACCTACGCCCCGCGCCATGGCCTCAAGGACGTGGTCAACGAGCTGGTGGGGGTGGAGCTCGACAAGCAGGCCCAGAGTTCCGACTGGGGCCGGGTGGAGGAGCTCAGCGACACCCAGCTGGCCTATGCCGCCGGTGACGTGCGCTGGCTGCTGGCCGCCCGGGACAGGCTGGAGGTGATGCTGCGCCGCGAGGAGCGCTGGGAGCTGGCTCGCCGCTGCTTCGCCTGCGTGCCCGTCTTCTCCGCCCTCGACCGGCAGCGGTTCAACCAGGTGTTCGAGCACTGAGCCCGGACGCGCTGGGCGGCCCGTCTGTGGTGGCGCTCAGTCCTCGATCATGAACAGGTCGTCTTCCCCGACCGAGCGCAGCTGGCCGTCGAACAGCTGACCCCGGTCGAGGCCGCTGGCCCTGGTTTCCTCCAGCAGGCGTTCTGCCAGGGCCAGCTTGCCGGCCGTGTCCCGGAGCCCTTCCTTGGCCGCCAGGATCTCCACCCGCCGGCGGGCCGCCGCCAGGCTGATGCCCAGCTGGGTGGCCAGATGACCGCAGGCGGCGTTGAAGCTGCGGTCGGGGATGCCGGGCATCGGTGCGGAGGACAAAGGGGCGGTCGGCCCCATCATCCCCCTACCCCGGCAGCAGCCGCTCCCGGATCAGGGCCGCCAGCCGGGCACTGCCGCCGGCCGGTCCCATGCGGCGCCGGCCGATGCGGCCCAGCCGGGCCCGCTCCCCATCGTCGGCCAGCAGGGCGAGCAGCCGGTGGCGCAGCTCGGCTGGGCCATGGCAGGGCTGCACCGCTCCCCCCAGGAGCCGGCTCTGGCGGCGGGCGAAGCCGGCCTTGAACTGGGGCCCTGGCCCCGGCAGCGACAGGGCCGGCACCCCCAGCCCCACCAGCTGTTCGGTGGCGGTGCCGGCGGTGGCCAGCCCCAGCTCCGCCAGCGGCGCCCAGGCCGCGAACCGGCCCGGACCCACCAGCAGCTCGAGGGGGCCGCGCCGCCAGAGGGCCGTGGCCCCGGAGCCCTCCGGCGGTGTGCCGGGGACGAAGCCCGCCGCCGTCAGGGGGGCGGCCAGTTCGGCGGCGTCGGGACGGGAGCCGGTGGCCAGCAGCACGCTGATCGGGGGGGACCCCTCGGCCGGCGGCAGGGCCGCCAGCAGGCCGCGCAGGTTGCCGAGGGCTTCGGGCAGACGGCTGCCGGGCAGCAGCAGCAGGCGGCGCCGTCCCTGCAGCCAGGGGGGCAGCGGCGGGGCGGGGGCGAAGCCATCCATCATCGGATTGCCCGGGGCGACGGCCCGCACCCCGTGGCGCCGCAGCCCCCGGGCGGTGAGGCGATCCCGCACCGCCACCAGCCGGCAGCGGCGCCGGCCCATCAGGGCCCATTCCCAGGGATCCCATTCGCTGCCCTTGGCCCGGTGGTAGCCATCGGCCAGGGGGGAGCGGCCCCAACCGGAAGGAGGCGGTGAGGCCCAGGTGTGGTCGCTCTTCGGGGTGCCGAGGAAGCCGTAGGGGCCGCCCCCGGCCCAGGCCAACAGCAGGGGCAGCAGGTCGCCCACCGCCAGGATCGGCAGACCCTGCCGGCCCCAGCGCCGCACGATCCGCCACTGGTGCCAGCTGAGCAGCGGCAGCCCGGCCGCCAGGTCCTGCAGCAGCCCCGTCAGGCTCTGGTTGCTGAAGCCGCCGCTGGGCAGCGGCTGCCGCGGGCCCACCCGCCGCAGCTCCCCGGCCGCCTCGGCGCCGGCGTAGGCCTGGCCGACCCCCACCAGCGGCAGCACGTCGACCTCCAGCCCGGGGGCCTGCTGCCTGAGGGCCTCGATCAGCCGCAGGGCGATCAGATCCTCCCCATGGCCGTTGCTCAGAACCAGCAGACGGGGGGAGGACATGCCATGGCTGATACGATCCGCTGCGGGGAGTTTGCTCCCCGGCAGGCGGCATGGCCAAGTGGTAAGGCAGAGGATTGCAAATCCTTTATCCCCAGTTCGAATCTGGGTGCCGCCTCTGCAACAACCGGGAGTCTCCTGGCCGCTCCCCAGTGCGTGGGCGGCCGGCACGGTGACCGCCCATGGGTGGCAGACTGCACCGGACACGCCGATGAGGACTGCGGTGGCAGCCAATTCCCCGGAAGAGCCGGATCCGTTCGTGGCTCTGCTCAGCGAGGAATGTCTGGAGATGCTTGAAAAGATCCAGGCCTATCGCGAAAGAATTCAGCTTCCCTCCACACCCAGAGCGATTCTGGAGGATGCCATCATCGAGTATTACACCGCACTCAAAAGAGTCGGTAACTGGTGAACGGATGTTGGTGATCGGCCCGCCGTCATCCAGGTCCCACCGCCGTCATCAACCTGACTGATTCTCAGCCCGGCTGATCCCCAATCCATCAGCGCCTCAAGGGGCCTGATCGTCCCGCCGGCCCGGCGGCCGGCGTGGTCCCTCCCCGAGGATCAGATCCGCCCGCTTCCTGTGCAGACTCATGGAGGCTTCCGTCAGCACGACCCACTGGGCCAGGGTGGAGCAGTGCTCGCTGAAGGGCGGGAGATCCAGACGCAGGGGACGCCAGGCGCCCGCATCGATCTCCTGATTGAGTCTGGACTGGGGCAGATCATCATTGGTGACGATCAGCCAGCGGTACTTGCTCTTGAAGTGGTCGAGATACTCCCGCACCAGCGTGTTGGGAAGGTGCTGCAGCACATCCTTGACAAGGATCAGATCGGCAGGGGGGAGGCTGGTCAGGTCCTCGAACAGCTGGAAGTGAACCGTGTCGCTGGCATGGCGTTCGCGGTTGGCCGCCACCACCGAATCGACGATGTCGACGCCTGTGTAGGTGATGTCCCCCCAGTGGATCAGGCGGGAGAACTGCCAGTCGCCGCACCCGAAATCAACGACGCTGCCGATGTCGTTGAGGCGCAGGAAGCGCTGCAGGGTGGCGATGTATTCGCCGTTGAACTCCGGCCGGGATCCCTGTCCCGAGCCTCCCCCCCAGGTGTCACGTTGATAGATGCGGGTGAAGGCGTCCTTGGTCGACATGCCGTCCGGCGGGTCGTCGGCACCCTAGCGGCGACGTTCGATCGACCCGCCGTTGCCTCTCAGGGGAGAACGCCCATGAGCAGCGAGATGATGGCGAAACCCACAACGCCCACCAGGGCCAGCAGGGACGTGGATGGGGGCATGGCCATCTCCCGGACGGATCAATCATAAAGAGAATCTGAAGAGCGGCGTTCCTGTCTGTGGCCTTCGTTGCCGATCGTCATTTCCGTCTCCCTCGCCCTCTCGCCCACCCGCTCCCGGTCGGCTCAGGGGGCGGCCTCCACCCGCCACTGCCGCCCTTCCGGGCCGGTGGCCTCGCAGCGAAAGGAGCGATCGTCGAGCAGGCACTGTCCGCTGGCCAGCTCGGCCCTGGTCAGCCCGAGCGCCGCCTCCCCGTCACCGAATCCCGCCTGACCCACGGCGCTGACCCGCAGCCGCACCGGCCAGCGCGGCTCACAGCGGCTCCGGTGGCAGGCCATGGCGGCGGAGCCTTCCGCCAGCACCCCGGCGAAGACGAGCTGGCGGTCGAGAAAGGAATGGTCGCCACCGGGCTGCAGGAACCGGACACTGAGCAGACCCTCCATCTGCTGGTCCAGCCGCAGCAGGCGGCAGCTGGCCGGGGGCGGCACCGGGCCCGTGCCGGAGGGGGTGATGACGCGGCAGCGGCGCAGGGGCCTTTCCCAGCGACCGAAATCGTCGCCGGACAGTTCCCGGGCCCCCAGGGGCGCCCAGAGGACGCCCAGGACCACCAGCAAGGCCAGTCCCGCCAGGCCCGGCCGGAGCTTCAATAGCCCGAATCGGCGACGCAGATGCCCTGGCAGCTGATCCCGTTGCTGGCGGTCCGGCCGCAGTGGTGGCAGAGCACCGGATCGGCGGCGGGGCCAGGGGGCGTGGCTGCGGCGGGCTGGTCGGCGGCGGGCCTGGCCGGGGAGGGCGCCGGCCCGAGGGCCGCTGGATTGGTCATCGCGTGTCCCCGGGGGGAGGATCGGATCGATCATGGCTACGGACCGGGACCTGCGTGATCGCCATGGCCGACCCTGCCGCCATCCTGCCCGCTCCGGAGTCGTCCGTCCCCGGGGTCGGGGTCGGCACCTGGGCCTGGGGCAACCAGTTCCTCTGGGGGTACGACCCCGCCCAGGACGAGACCCTGGCCGCCTGCTTCCGCCGCGCGGTGGAGCTGGGGCTGACGTTCTTCGATACGGCCGATTCCTATGGCACCGGCCGCTACGGGGGACGCAGCGAGTCGCTCCTGGGCGAGTTCGTCGAGGCCCTGCCGCCGGCCCGGCGCCAGCGGCTGACCGTGGCCACCAAGCTGGCCCCGTTCCCCTGGCGCCTGGGCCGCAGCGGGTTCGATCGGGCCTTTGAGGCGTCCCGGCGGCGGCTGAGGGGCCACCTGGACAGGGTGCAACTGCACTGGAGCACGGCCCGCTATGCCCCCTGGCAGGAGGGGGCCCTGCTGGAGGGACTGGCGGATCTGGTGGCAGAGGGCCGGGTGGGCAGCCTGGGGGTCTCCAACCTGGGGCCCCGCCGTCTGCGCCGGGTGCACGAACAGCTGGCCCAGCGCGGCCTGCGTCTGGCCAGCCTGCAGGTGCAGCTCTCCCTGCTGGCCCCTGAGGCGCTCGCAGACCAGGGGGTGGCTCCGGTCTGCCGGGAGCTGGGCATCGAGCTGCTCGCCTACAGCCCCCTGGCCCTGGGGCTGCTGGCCCAGTCCCCGGGGGAGGCCCGGGCGGCGCTGCCTCCGGGACCGCGGGGCCTGCTGTTCCGGCGCCTGCGGCCCCGCATCCAGCCCCTGCTGCAGACCATGGAGCGGATCGCCCGCGTCCACGACGCCCCGATGGCGGCCGTGGCGATCAACTGGTGCCGGGCCCACGGCGCCCTGCCCCTGGTGGGCATGCGCCGGCCCGATCAGGCCGAAGCGGCGGCGGCCGCCGCCACCTGGTGCCTTGAAGAGGAGGAACGGCGGGATCTGGACCGGGTGGCGCTGCGCTGCGAGGCGCGCATGCCCGCCAACCCGTTCCAGAGCGGCTGACGACCTCAGGCGCTGAGGGCGTCGGCCGGGTCGGGACTCAGCACCACCGGCAGGGCCGCCGGCCGCGGCTGGGGGGCTTCGGCCCGCTGCAGCAGCCGGACCACCTGGGGATCGGCCGTTTCGCCGCTGAGGGCGCCGTCCTCACCGGGGCCGCAGGCGCTGAGGGCCTCCTGCAGCAGGGAGTCGAAGGTGGAGCCGGGCAGCCGATGGCGGGCCAGTTCGAGGAAGGCGCGGGCCAGGGATTCGCCCGCGGCCGCCCGCAGCGCCGGGTTGGAACGCCGCAGTTCCTGCTCCTGGGCGATCGAGTTGAGAAACCGCTGGGTGATGTCGCGCTTGGTGGTCGCCCGGATCCGGGTGTCCTGGTCGGCCTCGCTCAGGTGGGTCTGGGCCTCCAGCTCCTGCAGACGGCGGTTGAGGCTGTCGAGAACGTCCTGGGCCTCCTTATTTATTTGGGTGAGCTGGCCGTCGGAGAGCCGCGGCAGGTCGGCCACATAGACCTTGCCGTGGTCCCGCAGGGTCAGGAAGGTGGGGCGCTGGCCGCCCGTGCCTTCGCGCTGCAGCGGGGCACCGGCGTCCCGCAGGCGGGGACGGGGCTGCTGGGGGCGCTGGGGCGGGATCGGGCCGGCGGAACTGCGGCGGCGCGTGATGCGTCTGGACGTATCGAACATCGGGCAACGAACTCTTCGGAGCGGGAGGGAGCCTGGTCGTGTCGGCAAAGACGCTGACGACCTTAGGAAAAGCGATGCATCAGGACCTGAGCCGCCTCAGTGCGGCAATCCGGCCAGGGGAATCTCGCCGGGGTCGCCCGCCGCGACGCCGCCCAGCTCCCAGGCCGTATGGCCCGAAGAGCGACAGAGCTCGAGGGTGGCGCTCAGGGCCTCGGGCGGCACCACCAGACAGAAGCCGACCCCGAGATTGAAGGTGTTCCAGAGGTCGGCCTCCGGCACCTGTCCCTTCTCCTGCAGCCAGCGGAACAGGGGCGGGCGCTCCCAGCTGCCCGGGTCGACCACGGCGTGGACCCCCGGCGGCAGGCAGCGGGGCAGGTTCTCCGGCAGGCCACCGCCGGTGATGTGGGCCATGGCGTGGAGGGGCAGGCCGGAGCGGCGCAGGTCCTTCACCAGGGCGGCATAGAGAAGGGTGGGGGTGAGCAGGGCGTCGATCAGCCCCTGGCCGGTGGCGGGCAGCGGCGTGGCGGTGTCGACGGCCTCGGCCTCGAGGATGCGCCGCACCAGGCTGAAGCCATTGCTGTGGACACCGCTGCTGGCCACCGCCACGATCCGGTCGCCGGCGGTCACCCGGGTGCCGTCGATCCGCTCGTCCTCCTCCACCACCGCCACGCAGAACCCGGCCAGGTCGTAACGTCCGGTGCCGTAGAAGCCAGGCATCTCCGCGGTCTCGCCCCCCAGCAGGGCACAGCCGCTCTGACGGCAGCCATCGGCGATGCCCTCCACCACCTCGGCCATGGCCTCGGGGCCGAGCTTGCCGGTGGCGATGTAATCAAGGAAGAAGAGGGGCTCGGCGCCGCTGGTGATCACGTCGTTGACGCACATGGCCACCAGATCGATGCCCACCCCGTGGTGGGCGCCGTGGGCCTGGGCCAGTTCGAGCTTGGTGCCCACCCCGTCGGTCCCGGCCACCAGCAGCGGACGCTTCATCCCGGCCGGCAGCCGGCAGAGCCCGCCGAAGCCCCCCAGTCCGCCCAGCACCTCTGGCCGTCGGGTCGTCTCGACGCTGTCCCGGATGCGTTCCACGAAGGCGCGGCCGGCGGCCACGTCCACGCCGGCAGAGCGGTAGTCCATGGGCAAGGGTCAGCGCTGCACCGATCCTGCATCGGCACGGGGCCGCGACGGGCCGGAAGGGCGCTGGATGGCCCCTCCGCGTGGACGATCCCGGGATTGGCCCACACTTCCATCGCCGCGGCTTATGAAACCAATCAAATCCACTGATGTTTCGATAGCGCCGATGGGCCAGTCAGGCCAGTGGACGCCTGGAAGGGTGGCAAAGATGAAGAAAACTGATCGATCCAAGGGGGCGTCAGGGGTGCTTTGGGGCCCTGCGGACTTCGGATAGTTTTCCGGGGTCGTCATTTTCTGTAAGGAATTCGCCAGGCCCATTCGGTCCCGTTCACCTCAGCCAACACCGCTTCAGGTTCCGGTTGTCGTCAACGTCCGAATGCAGTCACCGAGGAAGTCCCTTCCCCGCCTGTCTGCTCCGCCGGTGCATTCCGCCTGTCATGCGAGTCACTCAACTCCTGGGCACCGCCGCCCTCCTCTTCACCAGCAGCATCGCCCCGGCCCAAGCCGGCTCCCTTACTGCCCCGCAGGCGCCAGGGAGTTCCGTTGCCATTCGCCCCGCCGACTTTCCCTCCAACTGGGATCGCTTCGTTGAAGAGATCCGCACCGTCCCCACGGCCAGCAACCTGGTCGCTTCCGCCGGTCGGGTCACCACCGGTGAGGCCAGCTGGTACGGCCCCGGTTTCTTCGGCAACCGCACCGCCAGTGGCGAGGTGCTCCGCCCCGGCACCCTCACCGCCGCCCACCGCACCCTGCCCTTCGGCACCATGGTGCGCGTCACCAACCTCTGGAACGGCCGTTCCGCCGTGGTGCGCATCAACGACCGCGGTCCCTTCCATGGTCGGCGGGTGATCGATCTGGCCCACGGTGCCGCCAAGGAGCTTGGCCTCACCGCCAGTGGCATTGCCGACGTGAAGCTGGAAGTGCTGCCCTGACTCCTCGCTCCGGCCGCGGTCGGAACGTTGTCCATCAGCCCATCCGCCAATCTGGCGGATGGGCTTTTCCTTTGTGCCGGTGCGACTGCTTCAGACCCTGGCCGACCTGAGCGACTGGCGCCGCGGCCAGGCCGGGCGGCCGCTCCATTTCGTGCCCACCATGGGCAGCCTTCACGAGGGCCATCAGCAGCTGTTGCGGCGGGCCTCGGCGGCCGTCCCCGCTGGCCGGCCCGCCGTGCTGCTGAGCGTGTTCGTCAATCCACTCCAGTTCGGGCCGTCCGAGGATTTCGCCCGCTATCCCCGCGATCTGGCCGCCGATGCGGCCCTGGGGGCGGCGGCCGGCGCCGAGGCCCTCTTCGCCCCCTCCGTGGCGGAACTGTTCCCCGACGGCGAGGAGGAACTCACCAGGGTGGTCCCTCCGGCCGGCCTGCGCCGGTCCCTGTGCGGCCCCGGACGCCCCGGCCATTTCGAGGGGGTCGCCACCGTCGTCTGTCGCCTGCTGGCCCTGGTGCGGCCCGATCGCCTCCTGCTGGGGGAGAAGGACTGGCAGCAGCTCACGATCCTGCGCCGCGTCGTCGCCGATCTGGCCCTGCCGGTGACGGTCCAGGGCTGCGCCACCGTGCGGGAGGCGGATGGGCTCGCCTGCAGTTCCCGCCATCGCTACCTCAGTGCCGCCGAGCGTGAGCAGGCGACGGCGCTGCCGGCCGCCCTGGGGGCGGCGCTGGCGCTCTGGCGGGGCGGCACCGCCAGTGCCCCGGCACTCACGGCGGCGGTGACCGGGGAGCTGGAGGCGGCGGGACTCGGCGTGGAGTATGTGCAGCTCGTCCATCCCTTTACCCTGGCTGCGGTGTCCGGCGCCGCCGGGATGTCCCTGCTGGCCGCCGCCGCCCGCTGCGGCAGCACCCGCCTGATCGATCACATCTTTCTGATGAACCGCCCGCCGATCGTCGCCATCGATGGCCCCGCCGGGGCGGGCAAGAGCACGGTCACCAGGGCCTTCGCCCGCCGCCTGGGCCTGGTCTATCTCGACACGGGCGCCATGTACCGGGCCCTGACCTGGTGGGTGCTCCACCGGGGCGTGGACCCGGCCGACCCCGACGCCATCGCCCCCCTGCTCGCCGACCTCGACCTGCGGCTGGAGAGCGACGCCGCCGGGGAGCAGCGGGTGCGGGTCAACGGCCATGAGGTGAGCGAGGCGATCCGTGGCCCGGAGGTCACCGGGCAGGTCTCCACCGTGGCCGCCCACGCCTGCGTGCGGGCGGCCCTCACCCGCCAGCAGCAGGCCATGGGCCGGCGGGGCGGCCTGGTGGCGGAGGGCCGCGACATCGGCACCGCCGTTTTCCCGGAGGCCGAGTGCAAGGTGTTCCTCACGGCCACGGTGGCGGAGCGGGCCCGTCGACGGGCGGCGGATCTGGCCCAGCGTGGCTTCGAGGTGCCGGCCCTGGCGGAACTGGAGGCCCAGATCGCCGAGCGGGATCACCGTGATTCCAGCCGGGCCGAAGCTCCCCTGCGCCAGGCGGACGACGCGGTGGAGCTGGTCACCGACGGCCTGGCCATCGACGCCGTGATCCAGCGGCTGGTCGACCTGTTCCGCGAGCGGGTGCCGGAGGACGCCTGGCCGGGCCCGTCCCCCCTGGAGGGGACTGCGCCCTAGCGGGTGCCCTGGCCGGGGCCCTGATCGGCCTTCAGGGCCTCCAGCAGGCCGCCGCAGGCGTCCTCCAGCAGGTCCAGCACCCGATCGAAGCCCTCTTCGCCGCCGTAGTAGGGATCGGGCACCTCCTCGACGCTGTAGCGGCGGCAGTAGCGGGTGAGTGGGCCGATGCGGGCGGCGGGCTCCTCCCGCCCGGCCAGGCCCTGCACCGCCTCCAGGTTCTGCCGGTCCATCGTCAGCACGTGGTCGAAGCGGCTCAGGTCGTCCGCCGTGATCTGGCGGGCCCGGCTGGGCAGGACGATGCCCCGGCGGGCGGCGGCGCTGCGCATACGGGCGTCGGCGGGGCGGCCCACGTGCCAGTCACCGGTGCCGGCCGAGTCCACCGTGAAGGCCTGCTCCAGTCCCTGGCGGGCGATCAGGTGCAGGAAGACCCCTTCGGCGGCCGGGGAGCGGCAGATGTTGCCGAGGCAGACGAACAGGATGCCGGTGGGGCGGCCGTCTTCGGAGCGGCTCGTCCCGGCGGTCGGATCAGGGGAGGTCATTGGATGTCCAGTCGCTTCAGGGCCACACCGGCCCGCAGGCGCACCACCAGAGTCTCCTCCTGCTCCGGCTGCACGAGCTGGCTGAGGCCCGCCACGGCCCGTTGGCGGTGGGGATGGGGCGGGGACAGGGGCAGGGCCAGGCCCTCGAACCCCACGGCCACGGCATAGCGCACGACCCATTCGCCGTCGCTGCGGCCCGCTTCGAGGGCCTCCAGGCAGCGCAGGCGGATCCCTTCCCGCTCCTGCTCGGCCAGGCTCTCCAGCCGCAGGGCCCCCAGGCCACTGGCGGCGGCCCGGCGCACGCTGGGCCCGACGTCGGTGGCCAGGGCGTCCTCGAGCACGTCCAGCCCGCGCGGGTCGCCGATGCCCGCCAGGGCCCGGACGGCCCAGGCCCTGGCGCCGTAGTTGTGGGCATCCAGATTGGCCAGCAGGGGCCCGACAGCCGCCGTGCCCATGGCGATCAGGCCGTCCACGGCGGCGACGGCGGCCCCGGGATTGTTGAACCCCAGCACCTGCACCAGCTGGGGCACCGTGGCCAGGGGGTCGTCGCAGTCCGTCAGCAGGCGGGTGGCCGCCACCAGCTCCTCGGCGCTGCCGGCCCGCTCGAAGGCCCGGATCCGGTCGGCTGCGCGCTGGGAATCTCCGCTTCCGGCCGTCATCACAGCAGGGCGTCCATCGCCATCAGGAGGGCCTCATCATCGCTGTCCGCCTCACTGCCGCTGCCGGAGCCGCGGCCATGCTCGACCAGCCCCCGCAGGGCGATCAGCTTGAGGCTGTTCTCGGCGAAGGTGCGCCGGATCGGCTCCAGGGCGGGCCGCCATCCCACCGCCCCCAGATCCATCAGGGCCGCACGGCGCACCTGCAGCTGGGGATGCTGCAGCAGCTGGAGAAGTTCATCCGCCCAGAGGGTCTCCCCGGTGAGCTGCAGCAGGGCGCGACAGGCGGCGCTGCGGACCAGAGGCCTGTCGTGGGCGGTGAAGGGGCGGATCACGTCCAGCACCTCCGGCCGGGCCTCCCCGATCGCCCCGAGGGCCTCCAGCATCGCTTCGCAGGGCTCCTGCAGCCGGGGGCTGTCGCTGCGGCAGGCGCCGGCGACGTCGGGGCCACTGGCCAGCCGGCGGACCAGCAGAGGCACCGCTGCCGTCGCCCCCAGCTCGCCGAGGGAGCGGGCCGCGGCCTCCCGCAGGCCGTCGTCGGCGTCGTCGAGCACCGCCAGCAATTCGGGCACCGCCCGCGGGTCGGCGATCTTGCCCAGGGCCCGGGCCGCATTGCGGGCCACGGCGTTGTGCTCGACACCGGCACCCGGATCCCGGGGCTGGCGCTGGGTGAGGGCGGCGAGCAGCAGGGGAACGGCCTCCGGGTGCTGGCTGCGCATGCGCCCCAGCCACCAGGCCGCGTAGTACTGACGGGATTGGTCGTCGGTCTGGCGAAGCTGCTCCAGGGCCTCGGCTTCGCTGATCGGTTCGCCGTCACCGGCCATGGCTCTGCGCACGTGCGAGGGGGCTCGGGGAATGCTGCCATCCCCGGGGCCGGCGGGATCCGGCCAGAAAAAAGGGTCCCCCGAAGGGGACCCCGAGACAACGATGGCCGCGAGAGCTCAGACGAGAGCGCTGATGGCGTAATCGATGTAGTTGTTGGCGATGACGCCGGCATCGCCGGAGACGCCGTGGTTGGCCTTGATGTAGGTCAGGGCTTCGACGTACCAGGAGGGGGAGAGCTCGAAGGTGCGGTTGATCTCGTCGAGACCAGCGACCAGGTACTCATCCATGGGGCCGGTGCCACCGGCGACCAGGCAGTAGGTGACCATGCGGAGGTAGTAGCCGATGTCACGGGCACACTTGGCCTTGCCGCGGGCGTCGGAGGCGTAGTTGCTCCCCTGCATCTGGGTGGTGTAGGGGAACTTGTTGTAGACGGCCTGGGCGGCGCCGTTCACCAGGGAGTCGGCGTTGGCGGTGAGGGCCTTGGCAGCTTCCAGGGCGTTCTTGGCGCGCTCGAAGCGGCCGAAGGCGGCGTTGAGCTCGGTGTTGGACAGGAAGCGGCCCTGGGAATCAGCGGCTGCGACGGCCTCGGTGAGGGGAGTCTTCATGGGGAGGGTGTTAAGGAGAAGGTGAACCGAAAGATGAGGCGACGATCAGTCGACGACTGATCAGGCGACAGCAGCGGCTGCGCGATCGAAGTAGGTGCCGATTTCGGACATCAGGGAGGAGCAGTCGCCCTGGGTGATGCCGTTGCGATCGTTGGCGATGGCGATGGCGGCGTCCTTCATCTTGCGGATGCCTTCGGCGACGGAAGCGCCGGGCACGCCGAGGGCCAGGTAGGTCTCGCGGAGGCCGTTGAGGCAGCGATCTTCCAGGACGGAAGCATCACCGGTGAAGACGGCGTAGGTGACGTAGCGGAGAACGATCTCCATGTCGCGCAGGCAGGCAGCCATGCGGCGATGGGTGTAGGCGTTGCCGCCGGGGGCGATCAGGGCGGGCTGCTGATCGAACAGATCGCGGGCCGCGTTGGTGACGATCTTGGAAGCGTTGGAGGTGATGCGGTTCACGGCATCCATGCGCTTGAAGCTGTCAGCGACGACGCCGGAAAGGGCATCGATCTGACCAGCGTTGAGGAATTCGCCGCGGGCATCAGCCTGAGCAACGACCTTGGTGAAGGCGTCGAACATTGAGTTAGCTCCTGTTCTCGACGTCGAACGTCGTGGTGGGGTGGGTAAGGGGGGTGGGAACGCCAAGGACGTTCACCTGTGCTGGGCACGGACTTATTGTCTGAAAGAATCGCGCCAGGATCCGTGAAGTTTACAAAGGGTCATCGGTAGTCGTTGGCCTTCTCTGGCCGGGGTCAGTCGTGGGCCTGTTGGGCACGCCATCTAGGACCTGATCTGTGCCTTCATGAACACTCAGGAGCTGCGATCCTGCAGCGATCCCGGTGCAGCCAGGCCATGAAAAAGCCCCTTTCGGCATCACGCCGAAAGGGGCCGGGAGGCAGAAGGCCGTGGACCTGAGCGGTGGAACTGACCGTCAGTTCACAGGGGTCACGCTGGCGACCCGTCCGCCCTGGCGATGGATCATCTGCTGGGCTTCCAGCAGTTTGTTGAAGGGCACGAAGCGAACGGTGTTGCTGCGCTTGTGCAGGCGGTACTCGTTGAGTCCGGTCACTTCGATGCGGTACACCTTGGCCTTCTGGCCGATGCCCTTGGCCATCTTGGTGATCGATTCATTGGCCACCTGGCTGGGCTGGAAGGCCGAACCCTTGGCGTTGGGGCTCACCACGGGAACGGCGCGGTTCTGGTGCAGGGCCTTGCCGAGTCGGAAGTTGGTGCCGGCGGTGTCTCCTTTGACCGAAGCTGCGGCGCCCCGGGCCAGCTGCATCAGCCAGGAGAACTGACGACCCTGCTGGCCGGCGGAGTAGTCCCAGCCGGTCAGGTAGGGAACCACTTCCTCCCCGAAGCGCTCCTGGTATTCGGCGCTGTCGATGTAGGAATCGATCTCGGCATCAACACCCTGCTCCTGCAGGATGGTGAAGTGATGCAGCATCTCCGCCTTGTTCTGGGGGGCACGGCCCAGCAGATGCTTGAAGTTGAGCTCAATGAAGTGATACGGGTTGCAGTTCTCGAAGAACTTGGCACGGTAGAGGCCACTCTTCGCCACGGCACGCACGAATTCGCGCACGCTCAGATAGCCGTTGCGGAAGAGGGATTCAGCACCCTCGAGACGCTCGCTCTCCATGATGTACTGGCGTCCGAGCACCTGCTGATAGACGGTGCGGATGATTGTGCTCTTATCCTGATCGGACGCATTTGACCAGTTTTCCTTGTTGCGGTCGTTCGCGAAGCGTTCGATGCCCAGATAGGGCGCATTGACGAGGGTCATGGATGGCGGGCCAGAAGGGGGAGGACTGCACGCGTACGGTGCGCCGTTCTGATCCTATGAGGAAGTCCGCACAGGATTTCAAGATGATGTTCGATCGTTACAGCAGATGAGAGCCCGCAAACGCCACAACAGGTGAATCCGGCCAGAAAAAAAGGGTCCCCCGAAGGGGACCCCGAGACAACGATGGCCTTGAGAGCTCAGACGAGAGCGCTGATGGCGTAGTCGATGTAGTTGTTGGCGATGACGCCGGCATCGCCGGAGACGCCGTGGTTGGCCTTGATGTAGGTCAGGGCTTCGACGTACCAGGAGGGGGAGAGCTCGAAGGTGCGGTTGATCTCGTCGAGACCAGCGACCAGGTACTCATCCATGGGGCCGGTGCCACCGGCGACCAGGCAGTAGGTGACCATGCGGAGGTAGTAGCCGATGTCACGGGCACACTTGGCCTTGCCGCGGGCGTCGGAGGCGTAGTTGCTCCCCTGCATCTGGGTGGTGTAGGGGAACTTGTTGTAGACGGCCTGGGCGGCGCCGTTCACCAGGGAGTCGGCGTTGGCGGTGAGGGCCTTGGCAGCTTCCAGGGCGTTCTTGGCGCGCTCGAAGCGGCCGAAGGCGGCGTTGAGCTCGGTGTTGGACAGGAAGCGGCCCTGGGAATCAGCGGCTGCGACGGCCTCGGTGAGGGGAGTCTTCATGGGGAGGGTGTTAAGGAGAAGGTGAACCGAAAGATGAGGCGACGATCAGTCGACGACTGATCAGGCGACAGCAGCGGCTGCGCGATCGAAGTAGGTGCCGATTTCGGACATCAGGGAGGAGCAGTCGCCCTGGGTGATGCCGTTGCGATCGTTGGCGATGGCGATGGCGGCGTCCTTCATCTTGCGGATGCCTTCGGCGACGGAAGCGCCGGGCACGCCGAGGGCCAGGTAGGTCTCGCGGAGGCCGTTGAGGCAGCGATCTTCCAGGACGGAAGCATCACCGGTGAAGACGGCGTAGGTGACGTAGCGGAGAACGATCTCCATGTCGCGCAGGCAGGCAGCCATGCGGCGATGGGTGTAGGCGTTGCCGCCGGGGGCGATCAGGGCGGGCTGCTGATCGAACAGATCGCGGGCCGCGTTGGTGACGATCTTGGAAGCGTTGGAGGTGATGCGGTTCACGGCATCCATGCGCTTGAAGCTGTCAGCGACGACGCCGGAAAGGGCATCGATCTGACCAGCGTTGAGGAATTCGCCGCGGGCATCAGCCTGAGCAACGACCTTGGTGAAGGCGTCGAACATTGAGTTAGCTCCTGTTCTCGACGTCGAACGTCGGGATTGGGTGGGTAAGGGGGTCGAGTCTGGAGCGTCAGTCCGGGGGGAGGGCTGACGTCGACTGCGTCGTTGCTTTCGATGATCGCCTGGCCAGGGCCGGGCATCGCTCCGAAAGACCTACCTATTGTTGGGGAAGGCGTCCGGTGGATGGGGGTGCCTTAATAAATGGTCACCACCGCCTGGATCCAAACGGCCGCAATGGTTCTGGCCATCTGGCCGGCCGCTGGGGTTCAGGCTGGACGGTTCATCCAGCGGATGGGTGTAATGCCCGGTGTCCCGAGTCTCGAATCCGGCCCATGCACCCGGCCCATGCACCCGGCCCATGCACCCGGCCCATGAACAGGGGCCCATGAAAAAGGGCCCCCTCGGAGGGGGCCCCATCGAAAGGCCGGACTGTGGTCTGGTCCTGGGCTGGCCTCAGCCTTCGGCCTTCGCCTTGCCCTTGCGGGGGGCCGGCGCCTCGGCGCCCGTACCGCCGCCGGTCACGGAGACGCTGACGATCTTGCCGCCCATGGCGTGGACGAGACGCATGGTCTCGTTCATGCGGGTGAACGGCACGTTCATGACCATGTCCGCGGTGCGGGAGTAGTCGTTGTTGTTGACGCCGGTGACGGTGAACGCCACCTGGCGGGAACTGTTGAGGCCGGTGCCTCGGGTACCTGCGGAAACCTTCATGGATTCGGAGGGGTAGGGGGGTAAGGCTGAACGGGAGCCCGGCTCAGTTGACCGGGGTGATGCTGGCGATGCGGCCGCCTTCGCGGAGGATCTGCTGCTGGGTCTGGAGCAGCTTGTTGAAGGGGATGAAGCGCACCCGGTTGCTGCGCTTGTGCAGGCGGTAGTTGTTGAAGCCGGAGATCTCGACCCGGAAGGTGCGTCCCTCTTCACCGGCGCCCACGCCCTGGCGGGTGACGCCGTCGGTGGAGACCTTGCGGAAGACGCTGCCGCGAGCGTTGGGGCTCACCACCGGCATGGGGGCTTCCGCATGCACCGAGGGGTTGAGGCGCGACTGGTTCTTGAGCAGATCGCCCCGAACCGAGGCGCCCACACCCCGGGTCAGCTGGAGCATGTAGGAGAACTGCAGGCCCTGCTGGCCGGAGGAGTAGTCCCAGCCGTGCAGGTAGGGAACCACCTCCTCGCCGAAGCGGTTCTGGTACTCGGCGCTGTCGAGGTAGGAATCGATCTCGGCGTCGTAGCCCTGCTCCTGCAGGATCGTGAAGTGATGCAGCATCTCGGCCTTGTTCTGGGGCGCCCGGCCAAGGAGATGCTTGAAGTTCAGCTCGATGAAGCGGTAGGGGTTGCAGTTCTCGAAGAACTTGGCCTTGTAGAGCCCGCTCTTGGCCACCTGGCGTACGAACTCCCGCACGCTGAGGTAGCCGCGTTTGAAGAGGGACTCCGGACCCGAGAGCCGCTCGCTGGTCATGACGTACTGATTGCCGAGCACCTGCTTGTAGACGGCGCGGATCAGGGCGGCCTTGTCGTTTTCGGTGGCGTTCGTCCAGTTTTCCTTGTTGCGGTCGCTGGAGAAACGCTCGATGCCCAGATAGGCAGCGTTGGCAAGTGTCATGAGCGTGGGTGCCGGGGGAGAGGCGTTGGAGAGAAGGTCGGTGGGCAGGGCGCTTGGTCTCTGCGGATTGCAGCTGCGGATCTGCGACTGCGAATCTGCAGTGGCGGATCTGCAGAGGCCTTCGGGGACGGCTGCAGGAAACGTCCCGATCATGGGCTGCAAGGCGGATCCTATGGGCCTGTCCGCTCGCCACGACAGGGTTTTCAGAATCGTTACAAATCCCCCTGCCGGGGCCACCCCTGGCGGGTCGGCCCCACGCCGATACCATCCGGCCATCATCCCGGTGCCGTCATGGCTTCTGTTGTGTCCCCATCCGAGGACTCCTCCCTCCGGTTGGCCGATCAGCTGCAGGTGTTGTCCCAGGTGGCCGAAGCGCTCACCTACCGCCTGCTGGAGCTCGAGGAACGGCTCGGGGGCCACGAGGATCGCATCGGTGCGCGGTTGGAGGAGGTCGCCGACCTCGAGGCCACCCATGGGGCCGCCATGGACGAGCGCCTGGGGGATACCGAAGAGCGCCTGGCCAGGATCGAGGCGGCCCTGCGGGGTCTGGATCGCGCCGGCACCTCCCGCCATCTGCAGGCGGTGCAGCCGCCGGCTCTCCAGCAGGAGCCGCCGGCCTCCCTGCCGGTGGCGGAATCCTTCGATCTGGGCCAGGAGGAGATCGATCCCTTTCTGGACGAGGGGGAGCAGCCCTTCATGGACGAGCTGATCGCCGGCTGAAAGGGCCCCTGCCCGATCAGATCTCCAGCCAGGCGGCGGGCAGTTCGCCGCGGTAGTCGTCGGTGCGTTCGAATTCGAAGGGGCCGGCCAGGGATCCCCAGAGCTGCTCATGGGTGGCCGGGTCGTGGCCCCGGTCGATGGTGCGCATGCCCCGGGAATCGATCTCGAAGCTGCTGACCAGGTAGGCGAGGCTTCCCTTGCGCTCCACGAGGCAGCGGCAGCCGGGTTCCACCTCGCCGGCGAACCCCTCGCCCACCTCCCGCACCACGTAGGTGCAGCCCTCGAGGGGCAGGAGGTCGCTCTCCGCGATGCTGCGGCGTCGCTCTTCATCCTCGATGGCGCCCCAGAAACGCTGCTCGTCCTGGAGGGCCTGGTTGTGGATGATCAGGTCGCCGTCGCGGCGCTCGGCCCGCAGCACCCGGATCCTGTAGGGCGTGCCGGGTGAGATGGCGTAGGACTGCTCCAGCAGCAGCGAGCCCGGGGCCAGGTGGGGCAAGGGCCGGAACTTGACCAGGATGTGGGCGTAGATGGGCGGATTGTCGAAGGCCTGGCTCTGGTTGCTGAAGCCACCGCTCAGGAGCTGGAGAAGGCGGGCGAGGGAGCTGCTCATGGGCGCCACCTAAAGGTCGAGGAGGCGGATCCTGAAGGCCCCCACCTGGCGGGCCATGGCCGGATCAGCTTCGGCGAACGGGTGGCCAGCCACCCGGCCGAGGATCGCCTCGAGCTTTTCGGCGGTCGAGAGCCCGTGGGAGGGATCCTGTCGACTGTGCTCCTGCCAGGCCTCATCGAACGCCTGGGCGAAGCTGTCGGCGTTGTTGAAGATCTGGCTGGAGGTCGAGGGCTGATGGGGCATGGTGATGGGCTGCAGAGCAGTCCGCACGCAATGCCAGGACCCAGATTTGAACTGGGGACACGGCGATTTTCAATCGCCTGCTCTACCAACTGAGCTATCCCGGCCCGTCGCCGAAGCGACGCTGGGATCTTAGATCACGGCCCGCTGGGGGGGCGGCCCGTCCGGGTGCGCCCCCGGGGCGTACGGGCCAGGCAGAGGAGTCCCACCACCTGCCAGCCGAGGGTCTCCAGGGCTGTGGCGGCGCTGCAGCCGGTGGCCCCGCTGGTGAGGATGTCGTCGACGATCAGGACCGGCCGGCCCAGGGCTTCGCCGAGGCGGGGGCCCCGGCGACAGCGGAAGGCCCCCTCCTGGTTGGCCAGGCGCAGGGTCCTGCCGAGGTGGTGCTGGCCCAGCACGGGCCGTGACCGCTCCAGCAGATCGGCGCGGCGATAGCCCAGCTGGCGGACGAGCTCCTGGCACACCAGCGCCGGCAGGGGATTGCCCTGCCGTTTCCAGCTCGGCACCGGCACCATCAGCGGCCGCTGCCGCCACTGGGGCAATCCCTCCGCCAGCACCTTCACGAGGGCGCCGACCCCGGCGGGCTCAGGCCGCTGCCGCAGCCCGAGCAGCAACCGCCGCAGCTCGCCGTCGTAGGAGCCGGCCGCCCACCAGAGCAGGGGCTCGTTGCCCCTCAGGGCCCCGGCCGGCAGGGGCAGGTTGCGGCGGCAGTCCGGGCAGGCCGCTCCGCCCCCGTGCTGCGGTGGTTGCAGGCCACGGCACAGGGGGCAGGGGGTGGCGGCGAACCAGTCGAGCGGAAGCCGGCTCAGGCGTGCGAGAAGGGTCAGGGGTCCGGCGCCGCCGGCGGCGGCGCAGTCGCTGCTTCAAGCCTTCCCGGGGAGCGACCGCAGCATGGCCACCAGGGTGCGGTGGGCGTCCTCGCTGTCGGTGAGGGCGTGGTCGAAGGGCACCTCCACCCGGGTGCCGTCCACTTCCAGGCGCATCGCCTCGGGCTCCACGGCCACCATCCTGGCCTCACTGGCCTCGGTGCAGCCGCCGTAGTGGCGGGCGTAGGCCAGGACGGCCTCGGCGTGGTCGTCGTTCATGTGCTTGCAGATGCGGTCGCTCACTGCAGCGGTGAGGGGATCGGCGGCCATGGGTTCAGGTCGGTTGGGGGAATTCTGGGATCAGGCGCCGGCGAACCGCTGCCAGAGCAGCAGACCCAGCCGCACGCCGCTGAAGCCCACATAGCCGGCCAGCACGACGAACAGGGCCATGGCGAGGATCGATTTGAGACGTTCGTTCATGGCCGGGGCGAGACGGATTCGGCCCCCATCCTGGAGCTGGCCCGCGCCAGCAGGGCCATGCCCAGGGCCGCCGTGCGTTTCGGTCGGTTCAGAACCGGGATCCCCAGGGCGCGCGACCGCAGGGCCCGCCACTGGCTGTTGCGGGCGCCGCCGCCGACGCTGATCACCCGCCGCAGGGCCGGGGCCCCCAGCTGCCGCAGCCGCCGCCAGCCCGCCACCTCGATGGCGGTGAGACCCTCCAGCAGGGCCTGGAGATAGCGGGCATCACTGGCGGGCCTCGGCTCCAGGATCGGCTCCAGCGCCGGGTCGTCCACCGGGAAGCGCTCGCCCCGGCGGCTCAGGGGCCGCAGGGCCAGCCCCGTGGGACGACCCGGCGTGATCTGGCGGCTCAGTTCGGCGATCTGGGCGTCGTCGAAGAAGCGGCGCAGGATGCCGGCGCCGGCGTTGGAGGCTCCCCCCGCCAGCCAGCGGCCGCCCACCCGGTGGTTGCTGAGCCCGGCCCCGGCCAGGGGGGCGGCCACGAACTGCTTCAGCACCAGGGTGGTGCCCAGCACGGTGATGCCGTCGCCCTCCTGGGGATCGGCGGCCAGCACCGCGGCGTTGGCATCGGTGCTGCCGGCCACCACCTGGCAGTCCGCCGGCAGGCCCAGGCAGGCCGCCGCCGCCGGAGCCAGCCGCCCCAGGCGGCTGCCGCTGCTGCGGATCCCCGGCAGGGCACCGGCACCCAGGCCTTCGGCCACCCCCGGGAGCCAGCGGCCCTGCTGCAGGTCCCAGCCCAGCCGCACGTTGTTGCCCTCCTCGCCCCAGCGCCAGTCGTCCAGCAGCCAGCCCATCAGCCAGTCGGCCTGGTGGCGCAGCAGCAGGCCTTGGGCGAGGCCCGTCTCCCGGGCCAGGGACTGCAGACGCAGGGCCCGGGCCAGGCTGCCGCTGCTGCTGGCGGCGGGATGGTCGGCCCACGCCCCGCTCTCCGCGTCCCACGCCCCTTTCCCCGCGGCCAGCAGGGTGGCGATGGCCCCGGCCTGCTCCGGACAGGCCTGGTGGTAGGGGAGGGCGTCCGCCAGGGGCGGCGGCAGCAGGCGGCCTCCTGGACCGCAGGCCAGGAGCGTGCCGGAGGTGCCATCGATGGCGACGGCCCCCACCTGCCGGCGGACCTCCTCGGGCACGGCCGCCAGCAGATCGATCAGGCCCTGCCGCCAGGCCTCGGGATCCTCGAAGCGGCCCGGGTAGGGGGACTGCCGCTCCAGAACGGGGCTGGCGGGGTCCCCGCCGGGGGCGCCGGCCTCGGCCAGAACGGCCAGGCGCAGGCCGCTGCTGCCGAGGTCAACCCCCAGATACAGCGCTGACACGGCTCGCCGTGGCCTGCTTCAGGGTGGCGGCGATGGCGGTCACGTCCTCCCAGGGGAGGTCGAGGTCCTTGCGGCCGAAGTGGCCGTAGGCGGCGACGTCCTGGTAGAAGCGTCCGCCCCGCTGCTGGGGCAGTTCCCGCAGGCCGAAGGCTTCGATGATGGCGCCGGGGCGCAGGTCGAAGTGCTCCTGCACCAGGGCGGTGAGGTCGGCGTTGCTGAGGGCGCCGGTGCCGAAGCTCTCCACCAGGATGCTCACGGGCCGGGCCACGCCGATGGCGTAGCTGAGCTGCACCTCGGCCTTGTGGGCCAGGCCGGAAGCCACCAGGGCCTTGGCCACGTAGCGGGCGGCGTAGGCGGCGGAGCGGTCCACCTTGGTGGGGTCCTTGCCCGAGAAGGCGCCGCCACCGTGGCGGGCATAGCCGCCGTAGGTGTCGACGATGATCTTGCGGCCCGTCAGCCCCGCGTCGCCCTGGGGGCCGCCCACCACGAACTTGCCGGTGGGGTTGACGTAGAAGCGCGTGCCCTCCGTGGTGGGCTTGAGGGGCAGATCGGCCGTGGCGGGCAGCACCACGTGGGACCAGAGGTCCTCCCTGATGCGTTGCTGCACCGCCTTCTCGTCGCTGATGCCCTCCACTTCGGCGGTGTGCTGGGTGGAGATCAGGATCGTGTCGATCGCCACGGGGCGGTCGTTCTCGTACACCACGCTCACCTGGGTCTTGCCGTCCGGGAGCAGGTAGCCGAGGCTGCCGTCATGGCGCACCTGGGCCAGCCGCAGTGCCAGCCGGTGGGCCAGGCTGATCGGCAGCGGCATCAGCTCCGGCGTCTCGTCGCAGGCGTAGCCGAACATGATGCCCTGGTCGCCGGCGCCCACCTTGTCGAGGGGGTCGCCGTCGTGGTCGTCAGCCTCATCCACACCCTGGGCGATGTCGGGCGACTGCTGATCAAGGGCGATGAGCACGGCGCAGCTGCGGGCATCGAAGCCGCCGGCACGGGCGCCGCTGTAGCCGATCTTCTCGATCACGCCCCGCACCAGGGTGTTGAAGTCGACGCGGGCGTTGGTGGTGACTTCCCCGGTGATCAGGCAGAGGCCGGTGTTCACCACGGTCTCGCAGGCCACCCGGCTGGAGGGATCCTGGGCCAGCAGCGCGTCGAGCACGGCGTCGCTCACCTGGTCGCAGATCTTGTCGGGGTGGCCTTCCGTCACCGATTCCGAGGTGAAGACGAAACGGCTCATAGGGGAGTGGGGTCAGTCGATGGCTGAGCTTATTCCCCCCGGTTCGCCGGTCCTGGCACCACGGCGAGCTCCTGCCAGTGGTCCAGCTGCAGGAAGGAGCCATCCAGCGCCACCGGCCTTCGCCAGCCCGCCCGATAGCCGAGCACCACCGGCACCCCGGCGGCCCGCGCCATGCGCAGGTCGCTGTTGGCGTCGCCCACCAGGGCGCAGCACTCTGCCGCCACACCCAGTTCCTCGCACAGGCCGTGGATGGCGGCGGGGTCGGGTTTGCGGGGCTGGTGCTCGGCGCTCCAGATGGCGTGCACGTAGGCGGCCAGATCGTGGGCGGCCAGGAAGGCCTCGATGCCTTCCACATGGTCGTTGCTGATCACGGCGCAACGCACTCCCGCCTGGCGCAGGGCCTCCAGCAGGGGCCGCAGGCCGGGGGTGGGGGCCGGCCGCTGTTCACTCCCCTGGCCGTGGAGGCCATCGGTGCTGGCGAACACCGCCTCGGCCATGGCCAGGGCTTCGGGCCAGCCGAAGCCCACCTGGGCCAGGGCGGTGCCGGTGGCCACCAGGTTCTGGTCGCGGCTGCCGACCGCCATCGTGCCGGCCGGGTGGATCCCTTCGGCGGAAAGGCCGTAGGCACGATGCAGAAGGGCGCCCAGGTCGCGGAGGCGCTCCGGGTCGCCCTCGGCCTGGCCGGCCAGGGCCAGACAGTGAAAGACCCTGGCCTGAGCCAGGGCCTCGAGCATCGGTTCGCTGTGGCTCATGGTGCCGTCCTTGTCGAACAGCACCACCTTCAGTGGCCCGTCCCCGCAGGGCAGCGGGGTGCCCCGCAGGGAAAGGTGAACCATCGTCAGCGGATCCGAGCCGTGCTCATTCGAGGGAGACACCCATGGGCTCGCTGTCCTCGGCCTGCTCGAGCAGCATCTGCTTGTAGCGGGCGGCCATCTCCTCGGCCTTGTCGAACACCTTCTGGGGATCGCTGAGCATGTCGCCCGGTTCCGGCTCGAGGGCCTTGGTGGACAGGGAGATCCGGCCCCGCTCGGCGTCGAGATCGATGATCATCACCTTCATCTGATCGTTGACGTTGAGCACCGTGTGGGGAGTCTCGATGTGCTCGTGGCTGATCTCGGAGATGTGCAGCAGTCCGCTGACGCCGCCGATGTCGATGAAGGCGCCGTAGGGCTTGATGCCCCGGACGGTACCCAGCACCACTTCGCCCACTTCCAGGCGATTCATCTTGCGCTCCACCAGGGCGCGGCGATGGCTGAGCACCAGACGGTTGCGCTCTTCGTCCACCTCGAGGAACTTGAGGGGGAGGAAGTCGGCCACGAGTTCCTCCTTGGCCTTGCGGGTGCTGATGTGGCTGCCGGGGATGAAGCCCCGCAGACCCTCCACCCGCACCAGGGCGCCGCCGCGGTTGGTGGCGAACACCTCGCTGTAGATCGTGGCGTCCTCCTTCTGCAGCTGGCGCACCCGTTCCCAGGCGCGCTGGTACTCGATGCGACGGACCGACAGCGTCAGCTGGCCGTCCTCGTTCTCCTCGCTGAGGATGAAGAACTCGCGCACCTCGCCGGGTTCGAGCACGTCGGAGAGGTGCTCGACGCGGTTGATCGACACCTCCTGGAGGGGCATGAAGGCGGCGGTCTTGGCGCCGATGTCGATCATGGCGCCCTTGGATTCCAGGGCGAAGACGGTGCCGTTGACGACGTCGCCGGGCTTGAAGTTGTAGTCGTACTTGCTGAGCAGGGCCGCGAACTCGTCCAGCGTGAAGCCCACACCGTCGCCGTCCCGTGCGCTGACCCGGCTGCTGGAGTCGTCGGCGCTGGGCACCTCTTCCGGGATCGCCAGATCGAGATCGGCTGTGGTCTCGATGTCGGCGGCCTCCTCGCTGCTGATCGGCGTGAGGGCCTCGAGGGTGTCGGCTTCGGAAGAAGGAGTGAGGGTCATGGAGCTGGGGCGGTCTGCCGGTGGCAGTGCGAAGGAACGGGATGGCTGCCCGCCTGCAGCGCACACCCGATCGATCACTCTATCAATGGACCGGCGCCCCGATCGGCTCGCGGGCCTGGGGCCGGGTTCAGCCCACCACCGCCAGCCGGCTCTTGGCCTTGCCGCGGCTGCCCAGCCCTTCGAGGGTGGCCACGAAATCGCTGACGCTCTGGAACTGGCGATACACGGAGGCGAAGCGCACGTAGGCCACCTCGCTCATCTCCCGCAGGCGCTGGAGCACCAGCTCGCCGATCTCGTTGCTGCTCACCTCGCGGCCGACCCGCTGCTGCAGGGCCAGTTCGATGTCGTCAACGACGGCCTCGAGCCGGGCCGGTTCCAGGCCCGTCTTTTCGCAGGCCCGCAGCAGACCGTGCAGCAGCTTGCTGCGGTTGAAGGTTTCGCGGCTGCCGTTGCGCTTGACCACGGTGATCGGAACGGTCTCGACCCGTTCGTAGGTGGTGAAGCGGAAATCGCAGTTGAGGCACTCCCTTCGCCGCCGCACGCTGCGCCCGGAATCGGCGGCCCTTGATTCCAGAACGCGGCTATCGGTGTGTTGGCAGGAGGGACATTGCATCCCCGGGCACGCGTCCAAGTGTTCGGAGTGTAAACAGCTACGCGCGCAAAGAGAAGGGGGGGCTCCCGGTTGGGGCCCTAAGCATGAAAAAACCCCCGGTTTCCCGGGGGCTGCATCAATCAGGAAGGCTGGTCACTTGCCGATTTTCGGGGGATCGCGGAAGGCGATCGCGAAAAACAGCGTGGAAATGGCCAGGGCCAGGATCAGGATGTAGGCGAAGCTCTCCATGGGAATCCTCGGGGGGACTGGCGGTCAGCTGAGGGTGGAACCGGCCGGGGGCACGTAGCCCTCGGGCAGGCGCCGGGTGGAACGGTCGCCCAGTTTGGCGAACAGACCGAACTCCACCTGCTCACCGAGATCGGGGTCGATACCGGCGAAGACATCACGGTAGAGGGTGCGGGCACCGTGCCAGATGTGGCCGAAGAAGAAGAGCAGGGCGAAGCAGGCGTGGCCGAAGGTGAACCAGCCGCGGGGGGAACTGCGGAAGGTGCCGTCGGAGTGGTAGGTCTCACGGTCGAACTCGAAGGCCTCGCCGAGCTGGGCCTTGCGGGCCAGCCGCTTGACATCCGCCGGGTCGGTGAAGGTCTGACCGTTGAGGGCACCGCCGTAGACGGTGGCCGTCACACCCTGCTGCTCGAAGGAGTACTTCGCTTCGGCCCGACGGAACGGGATGTCGGCGCGGACGATGCCCTGCTCGTCCTGGAGCACCACCGGGAAGTTCTCGAAGAAGTTGGGCAGACGACGAACCTCGAGGTCATGGCCTTCCTTGTCGGTGAAGGCGATGTGACCGATCCAGGAGGTGGGCAGGCCGTCACCGTTGATCATCGGGCCCACGCGGAACAGACCACCCTTGGCGGGGCTGTTGCCGACGTAGTCGTAGAAGGCCAGCTTCTCGGGAATGGCCGCGAAGGCCTCCTGCTTGGTGGCGCCGTTGTCGATGGCCGTCTGGACGCGGCGGTTGATCTCGGTCTTGAAGTAGCCCTGATCCCACTGGTAGCGGGTGGGGCCGAACAGCTCAACCGGGGTGGCTGCCGAGCCGTACCACATGGTTCCGGCCACGATGAAGGCCGCGAAGAACACCGCGGCGATGGCGCTGGCCAGCACCGTCTCGATGTTGCCCATGCGAAGGGCCTTGTAGAGGCGCTCCGGGGGTCGGGTGGTGATGTGGAAGATGCCGGCGATGATCCCGACGATGCCGGCGGCGATGTGGTGCGCCACGATCCCGCCCGGGTTGAAGGGGTTGAAGCCCTCGGGTCCCCAGGCGGGCTGCACCGGTTCGAGGTGGCCCGTCAGGCTGTAGGGATCGGAGATCCACATCCCCGGACCGAACACACCGGTGAGGTGGAAGGCGCCGAAGCCGAAGCAGCCGAGACCCGCCAGGAGCAGGTGGATGCCGAAGATCTTGGGAAGGTCGAGAGCGGGCTCCCCGGAGCGGGGGTCCTGCCAGATCTCGAGATCCCAGTAGGTCCAGTGCCAGATGGCGGCCAGGAAGAGCAGGCCGCTGAAGATGATGTGGGCGGCGGCCACGCCCTCGAAGCTCCAGAAGCCGGGGTCGACGCCGGTTTCACCGGTGACGCTCCAGCCTCCCCAGCTGCCCGTCACGCCCAGGCGGGCCATGAAGGGCATGACGAACATGCCCTGGCGCCACATGGGGTTGAGGACCGGGTCGGAGGGGTCGAAGATCGCGAGCTCGTAGAGCGCCATGGAGCCGGCCCAGCCGGCTACCAGGGCGGTGTGCATGAGGTGCACGGCCAGCAGTCGGCCCGGGTCGTTGATGACGACCGTGTGCACCCGGTACCAGGGCAATCCCATTGGGGGGTCAGGTCTGGGTTGACAGTTGCCGAAGCCGGTCGCCGGGGCGATGGCGGCTAAGGAGACGCTCGGTGGATACCGATCCGTGCTGGCGATGGTAAGGGTTGCGGGCAACGGCACGGGGCCCAGGTAACGGACCGCAACGGCGCACCTCACAATGGGAGCCGTCCAGTTCCCCCAGAGGCTTCCGCCATGCCCGTGATCCGGTTCGTGCGTGAGCAGCGTGACGTGGAGTGCTATCCGGGGGAGAACCTCCGCGAGGTCGCCCTGCGCGAAGGCATCGAGCTGTACGGCCTCAAGGGACGGCTGGGCAACTGCGGCGGCTGCGGCCAGTGCATCACCTGCTTCGTGGAGGTGGTGGAGGGCGGAGCGGCCAACGCCCTCACGGAGCAGACGGCGGTGGAGCAGCTCAAGCTGAGACGGCGTCCCCAGGGCTGGCGGCTGGCCTGTCAGGCCCTGGTGCAGAAATCGGTGATGGTGCTCACCAGGCCCCAGGTGGGACTCGCGGACCGGGAGGGCGACCTGGCCCGGGCCCGCACCCAGGCCCTGCCGGAGGGTCCCACCGCCTGGCCCCTCCCCCCCGAGGAGGAGGAGCCGGAGGGGGAGGCCGGCCCATCCGCAACGAGCGATGAAGGGGGCGTCCTTCCCGCCGATGGGCGGTGATACCTTCTCAGAACCTCTCCAGCAGTCATGGAAACCAACGACCTCGGCTTCGTTGCCAGCCTCCTGTTCGTTCTGGTTCCCGCCGTTTTTCTGATCATTCTCTACATCCAGACCAACAGCCGCCAGGGCGGCTGAGTCGGCCTCAGCGCGCCCGTCCCTCCGGTTCCCGCACCAGCAGGACCGGAGCCGGAGCGTGCACCCGGATGTAATCGCTGACCGAGCTGCCCAGCAGCTTGTCGAGATCCACCAGGGCCCGGGCCACGAGCGGCCTGCGGTCCTGGGAGGCAATCACCACCAGATCCGCCTTCGCCTCTTCGGCGGCGGCACACACACCGCGGGCAATGTCGCCCGTGAGATGCACGCCCTTCATCTCCACGCCGAAGCTGCGGGCCCGTTGGATCGCCTTCTGCAGCACGTCGTCGCCGGGGGTGCGTCCCCCCCGCGAAGGGGTGATGTCCTGGCGGGACACATGCACGCCGGTGAGGCTGCCGCCGGGGATGCCCTGGACCAGCTCGCAGGCCAGCCGCAGGGCATCGTCGCCGACCCCGGTGCCGTCGATGGCCACCAGGACCCGGTTGATGGCCTTCACGTAGAGGTCGTCCCGGACCAGCAGCATGGGCCGGGTGGAGAGCTGGAAGACGTACTGGCTGGCGCTGTTGCCGAGGATCGACTGCAGCCGGCCCAGGCCCCGCGATCCCATCACGATCAGGTCGGCCTCCAGCTCATCGGCCACGTTCAGCACGGTCAGCTTGGCGTCGCCCTCCCGCACCAGGGTGTTGACCTCGCCGGGGCTGAGACCGAGACGCTCGATGGCCTCCTTGATCAGCACCTCGGCCTGCTGGCGGTGGCTCTCCAGATCCAGACCCCCCTGCTCGGGAATCACGTGCAGCAGGTTGATCCGGGCCTGACGGCAGGGGGGGATGTCACGCAGGATGCGGACCATCTCCTCCACATGACCCTTGCCGGAATCGGCGATCAGCAGGTTGCGGAACACGGACGTCAAAGAGGCTCTGGATCAGCCTATGGCTGATCCTCTGTCCGCAGTCCCCCGTGGTGAAGACCGTGATGCAGCGCTCCGAAGCGGGTTGGTGGTGCCTGAACCGGCGGGTGCTGCCGCAGCACACCGACCACGCCGGCGTGATGTGGCACGGGGCCTATCTGGCCTGGCTGGAGGAGGCCCGCGTCGAGGCCCTGGCCCGGGCCGGCCTCCACTACAGCGACCTGTCGGCCCGTGGGCTGGAGCTGCCGGTGGTGGGCCTGCGCATCGATTACCGCCAGGCCCTGCTCCACGGTGACGCGGTCGCGATCCACAGCCGGGTGCTGCCGCGGGAGGGCGTGAAGCTTCCCTGGCAGAGCCGCTTCCTGCGCCCGGATGGGGCGCTGGCGGCCGAGGCCTGCGTCGACCTCGTTCTGGTGGATCTCTCCGGGGGTGCGGCGCGGCGCCGGCTGCAGCGGCGGCTGCCGCAGGACCTGGAGCAGGCCCTGGCCATCCTGCGGGAGGGACCACCCGACACCGGGATCCAGCCATAGTACGTTTGTACTGCTGATCGGACGCCGGCGCGGGCCATGGGAGATCTGGTGCAGGGGGCGTTCCCCCGCAGGCTGTCTGCGGTCTGGGACCGGCAGCAGCGGCTGTGGTGGCTGCTCTGGAGCCGCTGCCCCGGCCTCGGTTGGCAGCGCCTGCGGGCCCTTGAGGCCGGCTGTGGTGGGTTGGCCGCCGCCTGGGCGGCTTCCGCTGCCGAGCTGGCGGCGGTGCCGGGTCTCGGTGAGGGGCTGGTGGCGGGGGTGGAGCGCTTCCGCCGCCGCTGGGGGCCCCGGCCCCTGGAGGCCTTTGCGCCCCGGTGCCGCTTCGGCCGCGGCGTGCTCGTCCCCGGCGATCGGGGCTGGCCAGCGGGCCTGGGGGAGCTGCAGCGGCCGCCCCTGCAGCTGTGCTGGCAGGGACGGGGCAGCCTCTGGCCCCACCTGGGCCAGCGCCGTTCGGTGGCGGTGGTGGGCACCCGCCGCCCGTCCCTTCACGGTCTCTCGATGGCCCAGGCCATCGGTGCTGCCCTGGCCGAGGCGGGCTGGCCCGTTGTGAGCGGGCTCGCGGAGGGCATCGATGGGGCCGCCCACCAGGGGTGTCTGGCGGCCGGAGGGGCCCCGGTGGGGGTGCTGGGCACACCGCTGGGTCGCGCCTATCCCCTCCATCACGCACTGCTGCAGAGCCAGGTGGCCCGCCAGGGTCTGCTGGTGAGCGAGCTGGCGGAGGGCGCCGCCGTGCGTCCCGGCAGCTTCGCCGCCCGTAACCGCCTGCTGGTGGCCATGGCGGCGGCGGTGGTGGTGGTGGAGTGCCCGGTTGTCAGCGGGGCGCTCCACTCGGCCGAGCTGGCCTGGCAGCTGGAGCTGCCCCTGTGGGTGGTGCCCGCCGATGCCGGCCGGGCCTCGGCCATGGGCAGCAACCGGCTGCTGGCCAGGGGGGCCACACCCCTGCTCCTCCCCGCCGACCTGATCGACCAGCTGGGTCCCGGTCCCCTGGCCCGCCGCGGGCCCCGGTCGGCACCGCCAGGGGAGCCGGCGGATGCCGAGGTGATGGCGGCCGAGGGCCTGCTGGCGGCGGTGGGCGGAGGTGCCAGCCTCGAGCAGCTGAGCCTGGCGCTCGATCGCCCCATGGCCGAGCTGATGCCCCGGCTGCTGGAGCTGGAGCTGGCCGGGCGGCTGCGGGCCGAAGCGGGCCTCTGCTGGCGTCCCTGCTGAGGCCGTCGCCCCTGATTAGGCTCCCCCCATGCGTTCCCAGGCCGGCACCCCCCCGATCTCCGCCCCCCCGGCGCCCGGGTCCGAGGCCCTGACGGTCACGGGGGCGGAACTGCTCGAGTGGCGCCGCCGCCTGCTGGCCCGGGGCGGCGCCGCCGCCGACCTCGACTGGCTGCTGGATCTGGGCGGCGGGCTGCGCTGGAGCCAGCTGCAGTCGCTCTGGTGTCACCCGCAGGCCACCATCCGGCTCGATCGCCCGCTGCAGGCGCTCGAAGCCCTCTGGCGCCGCCACCGCCACACCCACGAGCCCCTGCAGTACCTGGTGGGCCGTTGCCCCTGGCGCGACCTGGAACTGCCGGTGGCGCCCGGGGTGCTGATTCCCCGGCAGGAAACGGAGCTGCTGGTGGACCTGGCCCTGGAGCTGCGGCGGCCGGCCCCCCCCATCGCCTGCTGGGCCGACCTGGGCACCGGCTCCGGTTGCCTGGCCATCGCCCTGGCCCGCTGCCTGCCCACCAGCCGGGGCTTTGCCGTCGAGACGAGCGCCGAGGCCCTGGCCCAGGCCGGCGCCAACCTCGCCCGCTGGGACCTGCAGCGCCAGGTCACCCTGCTGGCGGGCGACTGGTGGCAGCCGTTGCAGCCCTGGTGGGGGGAGCTGGATCTGGTGGTGAGCAACCCCCCCTACATCCCCAGCGCCACCCTCGCCGGCCTGGAGCCGGTGGTGCGCGATCACGAACCCCGCCTGGCCCTCGATGGCGGCCCCGACGGGCTGACGGCCCTCCGCTCGATCGTGGCCGGGGCCCTGCAGGCGCTGGCCCCTGGCGGCCTGCTGCTGCTGGAGCACCACCACGACCAGAGCGAGGCGGTCGGCGAGCTGCTGCGCGCCGCCGGTCTGGAACGCCCCGGAGTCCACGCCGACCTGGAGGGCCAGGCCCGCTTCGCCAGTGCCTGGAGGCCCGGCGCCCGATGAACGGTCCCGCCGATCTGGCCAGGTGCCTGGCGGCCGGGGAGGCCGTCCTGTTCCCCACCGACACCCTGCCGGCCCTGGCCTGCCGGCCCGCGGCGGCCGCCCTGCTCTGGCGCCTCAAGCAACGGCCCGCCGACAAGCCCCTGATCCTGATGGGGGCCGACCTGCCCCAGCTGATCGCGGTCCTCGGGGTGCCCTGGCAGGAGGCCTGGCTGGAGCAGGCCCGGTCCAGCTGGCCCGGGGCCGTCACCCTGGTGCTGCCGGTCACCGGAGCCCTCACCGACCATCTCCACCCCGGTGGCACCAGCCTCGGCCTGCGCGTGCCGGCCTGCGAGCGGGCCCGGGAGCTGCTGCGCCTCAGCGGTCCGTTGGCCACCACCAGCGCCAACCGCTCCGGCCAGCCTGCGGCCACCACGGCGGCGGAGGCCGCCCGCCAGTTCCCCGGGCTGGCCCTGCTGGAGCCCCTGCCCTGGCCCCCGGGGTCGGGGCAGGCCAGCACCGTCCTGGCCTGGCGGGGGGAGGAGTCCAGCGACGACCCCTGGGCGGTGCTCCGCTCCGGGGCCACGCCGGCGCCGGGCGCTGGAGGCGCCTGATGCTGCCGCTCCTGCTGGTGGTGCTGCTGGGAGTGTCCCTCAGCCACTGGACGCTGGTGCCCCTGGTGCACCTGGCCACCCCCATCTTCGATCTGGGCTGGCTCGGCTGGCTGCTGCTGGCCCTCGGCCTGTGGCTGTTCGCCGGCGCCTGATGGCCCCCCGCTGACGTGACGCCCGCCCAGCGGCCGCCCGGGGCCGGCCGGCACCTAGCCTCCCCACCGATTCCCCCGGCATCGCCCTTGCCCGCGGCCGGTCCCGTTGTCCAGCGCCGATGGAGGCGTGCCCGACGCCCCCATGACCCTTCCCCCCGCCGGTGATCCCGGCCTGGCCGCCTTCGGCTCCAGCCTCACGGCCATCACCCTGGCCGAGCTGGGCGACAAGACCTTCTTCATGGCCCTGATCCTGGCGGCGCGCCATCGCCCCCGCTGGGTGTTCGTGGGGGCCTTCGCCGCCCTCACCCTGGTCACCCTTCTGTCCCTGGGGATGGGGTACGGCCTCAGGGAGTGGCTCCCCCAGGCCATCGTTCCCTGGCTGGCAGCGGCCCTGTTCCTCGGCTTCGGCATCAAGCTGCTGGTGGATGCCGCCGGCCTGCCCGCCGATGCCGCCAAGGAGGAGGCCCAGGAGGCCAGGGAGGCGATCGACGCCGCCGAGAGCGATGGCAGCATCCGTGGCCCGGGGGCCGTGATCTGGGAAGCCTTCGTGCTGGTGTTCCTGGCCGAACTCGGGGATCGCACCCAGTTCGCCACCATCTTTCTGGCGGCGGCGCCGGCCTTCACCTTCGCCGGCCTGCTGGCCGGCACGCTGCTGGGCCATGCCCTGGTGACCTGGCTGGCGGTGGGCGCGGGCCAGTGGATCGGCGGCAGGATCAGCGAGAGGGTGCTCTACCGCCTCAGTGGTGGCCTGTTCCTGGCCTTCGGCCTGCTGTCGCTCTGGCAGGCCATCGGCTGACGCCCTTCAGCGGGAAGCGGGTTGCTGCAGATCCCAGCGGAACAGCCCCCGCAAGGTGGGCTGCTGGAACGGGCCTTCCTCCATCGTCGGGGCGAAATCCACCCGTTCGTTGACGGGAACCGTCAGGGGGCGCGCCGGTGGGCCGACGGCCGGCAGCGTTCTGGACCCAGCCGCTGGCGCCGGGCCGCTGGGATCGGCGTAGCGGGTGCGGATGCCGGGACTGCCCAGGATCTCGGCGCCGGAGCGGGCCGGCGGCAGGGGCGGTGGCGGGCCCGGTGGGACCTGGGCCAGGGCCCCCGGCAGGACGATCAGCCCTGCCACCAGCCAGGTGTGGCTCGCCATGGCCTCCCGTGCGCTGTGCTGCGCCGATGGTAAGGGCGGTGGCGGTGCCCATCCCCTGGCAAGCCGGCTAACGGATTTGAACCGATGGCCTTCGCTTTACAAAAGCGCTGCTCTACCACTGAGCTAAGCCGGCATGGGCCCTTGGCCCAGCCCAGCCTATCCCTGGGCCAGGGCCCAGAGCAGCAGCTGGGTGCGGCTGCGGCAGCCGGTCTTGGCCAGCAGATGGGAGACGTGGCACTCCACCGTGCGCGGGCTCAGCACCAGCTGGGCGGCGATGTGGCGGTTGCTGTCGCCCTGGCGCAGCAGATCGAGGACCCGTTGCTCCGCTGGGGTGATCGCCACCGGGAACGCTTCGGCCACGGCCTGCCATCGCTGCACTGCCTGCAGGATTCCCGCCGGCCGTCTCCCGGGCGGCGGCGTCTCAGTCGGGATCGGCGGGGGAGGGCTCTTCGGTCGGTTCGCTGGCCAGGGGAACGGCCAGCTCCTGCGGCGCGGCTTCGGCCTCGGGCGCCTGGGCCATGCCCACGGCGGCGGCTGCCGCCACCAGGGCCGGCAGGGGACGGGCCCGCTTGATCGGCAGGTTGGCCACCAGGGCGGTGACACGGTCCTCGGTCTCCAGGCTCACGTCGCCTTCCTCGATGTCGATCTCCACGTAGCGCTGCACCACCTCGAGGATTTCGCGCCGCATCTGCTCCAGCAGTTCGGGATTGAGATCGCTGCGGTCGTGGGCCAGCACCAGCTGCAGCCGCTCCTTGGCCATGGTGCCGCTGGGTTTCTGGCGCCCCAGCAACCGTTGGATGAAATCGAACAGCGTCATGGTGCTCAGAAGAGACCGGTGGTTTTGCGGATCTTGTTCATCAGCCGGGCGCGCAGGCCCCTGCGGGCCTTGGAGGGATCCTCCAGGGGAACGTCCTCGCCCCGCAGGCGCCGGGCGATGTTCTGGTAGGCCTTCGCGGCGGGGGATCCGTTGCCGTTGAGGGTGAGCGGTTCCCCCCGGTTGGTGGACACGATCACCTGCTCGTCCTCCACCACCAGGCCCACCAGGGGCAGGGCCAGGATGTCGGTGACGTCATCGACGCCCAGCATTTCCTGGCTGGCCATCATCTTGGGCCGCACCCGGTTGAGCACCAGTTGCACCGGCGTCACGCCCCGGGTGTTGAGCAGGCCGATCACCCGGTCGGCATCCCGCACGGCCGACACTTCCGGCGTGGTGATCACGATCGCCTCGCGGGCCGCGGCGGCGGCGTTCTTGAAGCCGTCCTCGATCCCTGCCGGGCAGTCGATCAGAACGAAATCAGCCCGCTCCGCCACCATCGCCACGATGCGCTGCATGTCCTCGGGGGTGAGCCACTCGAGCATCCGGGGATTGCCGGCGGGCAGGAGGGAGAGATTCGGTTCCTGCTTGTGCTTCACCAGGGCCTGCTCCAGCCGGCAGGTTTCGGCCAGCACCTCCTGGGCGGTGTAGACGATCCGGTTCTCCAGGCCGAGCAGCAGATCGAGATTGCGGAGGCCGAAATCGGCATCGAGAACGACGGTGCGCTCCCCCAGCCGGGCCAGGGCGATCCCCAGGTTGGCGGTGAGGGTCGTCTTGCCGACGCCCCCCTTGCCGGAGCAGATGAGGATGATGCGAGGGGAGGCTGACGTCACGGCGTCCACGGGCGTCGGCGCAGGCTAATCCCACCGGGCGGAACGGCTGTGCCAAGGCCTGGAACTGCCGCTAGAAAGGCCCATCCCCTCCACGCTGCGATGACCACTGCCCCCCACCGGCCCCAGAGGCTGCTGGTGATGCCCGACGACGGTGTGGACGCGGTGGTCGCGCTGATCGAGACCGCCAGCGAGCAGCTGCTGCTCAAGCAGTTCAAGCTGCAGTCGGAGGCGGTGGAGGAGGCCCTGCGGCGGGCCCGGGAGCGGGAGGTGGAGGTGCGGGTCATGCTCAACCCCCACACCTCCGGCGGCGACCGCTGGAACGACGAGGCCTTCGCCCGCCTCCAGGGCTGGGGCATCGACACCGCCTGGACCAGCGAGGCCTTCCCGGTGACCCACGAGAAATCGATGGTGGTCGACCGGCACACCGCCCTGGTGGCCACCTTCAACCTGGCCGACAAGTACTTCACCGAGACCCGCGACTACGGGGTGCTCACCTACAACCCGGCCGTGGTGGCCCAGGTGACCGCCGGTTTCGAGGCCGACTGGCAGCGCGTCTTCTTCCAGCCCGACCTGGGGGTGGGCCTGGTGTGGAGCAGCGCCCACAGCCGCGGTCAGATGGCCCGCATCGTCGATGCCGCCACCCGCACCCTCTGGATCCAGCACCCCAAGTTCGTCGATGCGGTGATCCTCGAGCGGATCATCAGTGCGCGGGAGCGGGGGGTGAAGGTGCGGGTGCTGTGCGGCGGCAAGCACGGCATCAGCGACTGGGACATCTACGACACCTTCTCCTCCCTGCGGGTGATGCAGCGCTTCGGCGTCAAGGTGCGGCGCCAGCAGCGGCCCAAGCTGCACGCCAAGCTGATCCTGGTGGATGGGGCCTTCGCCCAGACGGGCTCGATGAACATCGACCGCAGTGCCTTCGATCTGCGCCGCGAACTGGGCATCGAGAGCGATGCCCCCGAGGTGGTGGCGCGGCTGCGCGAGATGTTCGAGACCGACTGGGAGAACGCCGACAAGTACAACGCCCCCGATCCCCTCGACCCCAAGTATCACGAGGAAGGGGAACTGCCTCCGGATCCCCATTTCGTCCATGACTGAGTCCCCCGCCCCCGCCCCGACGGACGCTCCGCCCGGGCTGGGGCAGCTGTTCACGGGCATGTTGATGGTGGCCCTGTCCGCCTTCGGCGGCGGCCTCTCGGCCTGGAGCCAGCGGATCATCGTCGAGCAGCGCCGCTGGATGAGCAACGAGGAGTTCCTCACCGGACTCACCGTGGCGCGGCTCTTCCCCGGCCCCAACCAGATCAACATGGCCGTCTACGTCGGCACCTTCTTCCGCGGCCTGCCCGGGGCCCTGGCGGCCCTGGCGGGGATGCTGCTGGTGCCCTTCACCCTGCTGATGGCGATCGGGCTGCTCTATTTCCAGTTCCACAGCCTGCCCGCCCTTGATCGGGTGCTGGCGGGGGTGGTGGCGGCGGCTGCGGGGATGGCCCTGTCGATGGGCTTCAAGATCCTCGATGAGTACTGGAAGGATCCGATGGCCCTGCTGCTGGCGGCGGTCACCTTCGTGCTGATGACGTTCTTCCATGTGCGGCTGGTGCCGCTGGTGCTGGTGGCCGGCCCCCTGGCGATGGCCTGGTACTGGCCGCGGCGGTCCCAGCCCGGGTCCCCGGCCGGAGAGCCCCGCTGATGGCGCCCCTGCTGCTGGCGGCCGCCGCCGAGGCGGCCAGCTGCGCCCCCATGCGCCTCAACGATCTCGGCCACCTGCTGCAGGTGATGGGCACCTTTCTTGGCCTGTCGCTGTTCTCCCTGGGGGGCGGCAACACCCTGCTGGCCGAGTACCACCACCTCAGCGTCGTCCAGTACTGCTGGCTGCGGCCCGCCCAGTTCGCCGACATCTACGCCCTGGCCGAGGCGGCCCCCGGCCCCAGCTCCATGATCGTGGGGCTGCTCGGCATGGGGGCCGGCTGGCCCGAGGGGCCCGGCTGGGCCCTGCTGAGCGCCTACGGCGCCGAGATCGCCATCCTGCTGCCCTCCACCCTGCTGATGGTGGTGGCCTGCCTCAGCTGGAACCGGCTGCGGGAGTCCCCCTGGCGGGTGACCTTCGAGCGGGGCCTGGGCCCGATCACCCTCGGCATCCTGTTCGCCGTGGGGGTCAAGATCCTCCAGACCGCCGACACCAACGCCCCCGGGGTGGTGGTGTCCCTGCTGGTGTGCGTGCTGATGCTGCGCACCCGGATCTCGCCGCTGTGGTTCATGGCGGTGGCCGGCGGGCTCGGGGCCTTCGGCCTGATCAACCGCTGATCAACCGCTGATCTCCGCTCAACCGCTGAAGTCCGGTGCGGCCGGATCGATGCGGATCTCCCCCTCCACCAGCGTGGCCTGCTCGGCCAGCCCTGGTGGCGGCAGACCCTCGGGGCCCCTTGCCACCACATCGGCGATGCGCAGCTGCAGGGGTCGCAGCTGCAGGGCCACGATGCGCGCCTCCCGGTTTCCGCTGACGCCGGCATGGGCGACGCCCCGCAGCCGCCCCCACACCAGGACATTGCCGGCGGCGCTGATCCGGGCGCCGGGGTTCACATCCCCCAGCAGCAGCACCGAACCTTCCCCCTGCAGATGGTCGCCGGCGCGCAGGGTGCCGCGATGCACGAGCAGGTCGGGTGCCGGTGCCCCCGGGGCCGCGGCGGATGGCGCCGGCCGCGGCGGGCCCGGATCGGTGTCGAGGCCGAGGGCGGCAGCGGCCACAAGGGTTTCTGGCCGGCGGCTGGCGACGCGCACCAGTTCCAGCTGCACCGAACCCAGCAGCTCCTGCAGATGGCGCAGGTCCGGCAGCCGCAGCAGCCAGCGGCCCGCCTCCAGCACCACGGAGCCCGCCGGCGGCTGGCGACTGCCGAGGGCATAGCGCACCTCCTCGACGGCACTGGCGGATCCCTCCTCGGCCGGCAGCCGCAGCAGGTGGGGCTGCTGGCCATCGATCGCCTGGATCAGTGCGGCTGCCACGACGATGTCCTGCGGTGCAGCGAACCTAGAGGTCCCGCCGGCCGGCGTCGTCCTGCCGCCGCACCGCCAGGGTCTCCCGCAGCGCATCGCTGACCCGGGCCGGATGGATCAGCCAGGCCATGTCGACGGTCTGGCAGAGGCTGGCCACCAGGGGCGAGCGCTGCTCGAGGGCCTGCAGCCGCTGGCCGTCCCAGAGGCGCAGGCCCCCGGAATAGGGGTGATAGCCCCGGCTCTGGCGCTGCTCCAGGGCGCAGCAGCCGTCCGCCACCAGGCCGGCGCGTTCGCACAGCCCCCTTGCCACCGCCAGCAGTTCGATCTGGCTGGCCGGGGAGAGGTCGCTGACGTCGGTGGCCTTGGGCAGGCGCCGCTCCAGCAGCCGCCCGCAGGGATCGGCCAGCTCCTCGGGCCCCTCCTCCCGCCAGCGCACCAGGTGGTAGCCGGTGCGGATGTCGTCGTTGGCCAGGTAGCTGTCCAGGTCGAGGTGATCCCGGTCCCAGAGCCAGCGGGCCATGGTGGCGTCCGCCCAGACCAGGCCCGGGCCGAGCCTGCGGGCCACGCTGATCACCCGGTTGAGCAGCCAGTTGCAGACGATGTTGAGCCGGTGGTTGTAGACGCTCCGGTACATCAGATGGCGCACCACCAGGTAGTGCTCCACCGCCATCAGGCCGCGGGGGTGGAGGGCCAGATCCCCGTCGGGCGCCAGGGTGAGGCTGGCGAGGATCCGCTCCAGATCCAGCTGGCCGTAGCGGGTGCCGGTGCTGTAGCTGTCGCGCAGCAGGTAGTCGAGGCGGTCGCAGTCCAGCTGGCTGCTCACCAGCGCCTTGATCGCCCGGCTCGGGTGGCGGCCGTGCTCCAGCAGGTCGGCCACCAGGGCAGCCCGGCCCGGTGCTCCGTCATCGAGGCGGTCCCGCAGGGCGGCATGGTCGCGGATCAGCCGGCCCGACCAGGTCTCATGCCGCAGGCCGAACATCTCCTCGCCGGAGTGGCTGAGGGGCCCGTGGCCCACGTCGTGCAGCAGGGCGGCGGCATAGAGCACGTCCCGGTGCCGGGACAGGGAGGGGTCGAGCCGCTCCAGCTGCTGCAGGGCCAGCCGCGCCACCGCCAGCACGCCGAGGGAATGGGTGAAGCGGCTGGATTCCGCTCCGTGGAAGGTGAGGAAAGCGGGCCCCAGCTGGCGGATGCGCCGCAGCCGCTGGAAGGGGGCGGTGTCGATCAGGTCGATCACCAGGGCCTCGGCCGGATCCTGGCGATCGAGGCGGATCGCCCCATGGAGGGGATCGTGGTAGGTGCGCTGGCTCATGGGACCGGGGCCGACAGACCGGCGACCAGCAGCCCGGCCGCGTCCTGCAGCCAGGTGTCCCCTTCCCCATCGGGCTCCAGCGGCTCCGGCTGGGGCAGCCGCACGTCCGGTTCGATGCCCTGGTTCTGGATGTCGCGACCGCTGGGGGTGAGGTAGCGGGCCACGGTCACCGCCAGGCCGCTGCCGTCACTCAGGTTGATCAGGGTCTGGATCAGCCCCTTGCCGAAGGTGCGGCTGCCGGCCAGGCGCGAGCGGCCGCTGTCCTGGAGGGCCCCGGCCAGGATCTCGCTGGCGCTGGCCGTGCCGGCGTTCACCAGGGTGAGCATGGGGCCGCCATACAGCTGTCCAGGACCCGCCTGCTGCCGGTCGGCGATGCCGCCCCGGTCCTGGGTCTCCACGATCGGGTCCCCGTCGAGCAGCCCATCAGCCACCGCCAGACCGGCGGCCACCAGGCCGCCCGAGTTGTTGCGCAGATCCAGGATCAGCCCCTCGATCGGCCCGCTGCCACCGGGGGCGGTCAGGGCGGCCAGGGCGGCCCGCACCTGCTGGGGCACCGGCTCGCTGAACTGGGTGATCCGCAGGTAACCGAGGCTGTGGCCCCCGCTGAGCAGGCGGTGGCTGCGGACCGGCTGCAGATCCACCTCGCGGCGATCGAGCAGCACCTCGCTCTCCTGTCCCGATGGGGCGCGCAGGGCCACGAGCACGTCGCTGCCGGCCGGTCCCCGCAGCCGGGCGGCGGTGCCGTCCAGCCCCAGCTCCTCGGCCGATGCGCCGTTCACCCGCAGGATCTCCGTGCCGGAAACGATCCCGGCGTCGGCGGCGGGGGAGGCGTCGAGGGGGGCGATCACCACGATCCGCTGGTCCCCCGCCCGCCGGCCCAGTTGCAGTCCCACACCGCTCACCCGCCCCTGGGTGCTGGAGCGCAGGGTGGCGAACTCCTCTGGGCGCAGCATCCGGGTGTAGGGGTCGTCGATGGGGGCCAGCATCGCCTCGATCGCCGCGTAGGCCTCCAGCGAGCTGCTGATCGGCTGCTCCAGGGTCTTCTGGCGCAGGCGCCGCCACTGCACCGCCTCCAGCTGCTCCGGATCGACGTAGCTCAGGTTCACCAGCCGCCAGGCCTCCACCACCAGCTGCTGGGCATCGTTGAGCGCCAGTGCCGGTGCGGGCATGCCGAGCGGCAGGCACAGGAGCAGGCAGAGCCCGGTCCCCACCAGGAGCCGGAGCGGCGCCAATCGGGTGCGCAGCCCTGTTGCAAAGCATTGAGCCGGCAGGGAGCGGCGGGCCGGGTCTCTCACGGGGGGGTCAGAACGATCGGTAGACTCTCGCAACCCAAGCCCCACGCTGCATGGCGAACTCGTCCACCGGCGCCAAGTCGTCCCCGATCTATGACTGGTTCGAGGAGCGCCTGGAGATCCAGGCCATTGCCGACGATATCTCCGCCAAGTACGTCCCCCCCCACGTCAATATCTTCTATTGCCTGGGCGGCATCACCCTGGTCTGCTTCCTGATCCAGTTCGCGACCGGGTTCGCGATGACCTTCTACTACAAGCCCACGGTGGTGGAGGCCTACAGCTCGGTCCAGTACCTGATGACCGACGTCAGCTTCGGCTGGCTGATCCGCTCGGTCCATCGCTGGAGCGCCAGCATGATGGTGCTGATGCTGATCCTGCACGTCTTCCGGGTGTACCTCACCGGCGGCTTCAAGCGTCCCCGTGAGCTCACCTGGGTCACCGGCGTCACCATGGCCGTGATCACCGTGTCGTTCGGCGTCACCGGCTACTCCCTCCCCTGGGACCAGGTCGGTTACTGGGCCGTGAAGATCGTCAGCGGCGTCCCCGCCGCCGTCCCGGTGGTCGGCGACTTCATGGTCGAGCTGCTCCGCGGTGGTGAGAGCGTCGGCCAGTCCACCCTGACCCGCTTCTACAGCCTCCACACCTTCGTTCTGCCCTGGCTGCTGGCGGTGTTCATGCTGATCCACTTCCTGATGATCCGTAAGCAGGGCATCTCCGGCCCGCTCTGAACCCCGTTCTTCCCCTTAGCCTTCCCCCACCGGTCACCAGCGCTCCGAGCTCCCACCATGCACATCCTCAAGAAGCCTGACCTCACCGATCCCAAGCTGCGGGCCAAGCTGGCCAAGGGCATGGGGCACAACTACTACGGTGAGCCGGCCTGGCCCAACGACCTCCTCTACATCTTCCCGGTGGTGATCCTCGGGACGATCGCCTGCCTCGTCGGCCTGGCCGTCATGGATCCGGCGATGCTGGGTGATCGGGCCGATCCCTTCGCCACCCCGCTGGAGATCCTCCCCGAGTGGTACCTCTACCCGGTGTTCCAGATCCTCAGGGTCGTCCCCAACAAGCTGCTCGGCATCACCCTGCAGACGATGGTCCCCCTGGGTCTGATGCTGATCCCCTTCATCGAGAGCTTCAACAAGTTCCAGAACCCGTTCCGCCGGCCTGTGGCCATGGGTGCCTTCCTGTTCGGCACCGTGTTCACCATCTACCTGGGCATCGGCGCCTGCCTCCCCATCGACAAGTCCCTCACCCTGGGCCTGTTCTGAGTCGTCGGTCGGCTTCCGCCACCCTCCATACCCTGCAAGCCGCGAGCCATCGCGGCTTTTTTTTGTGCCCGCTTTCCGGCAGCCCCTTGAGCGTGGGCCTGGGCCTCGCCTTTGGCGCTCTGTCCGGCAGGTCGGTCCGCACGGGTCTGGGGGAGTCCACAGGCCCTCGGCACGTCCCTCAGGGACGGCTGGCAGCGTCGCTGACCCTGCTCCGGTTGCTCAGCCCAGCCAGCCGCTCCAGTCCATCCTGCCGCCAGGGGAACAGCTCTGCTGAGCCCACCCCCGTCCCTGGGGCTGCTCCGATCTGGCGCTGGCCCCAGCTGGGCAGGCAAGGAACCGCTGATTTGGGCCCTCCCCCTGGTGTGCTCGCCCAAGGTGATATGATTTTGGACTGCGCCCCAGAGAGCGAGAGCTCGAGCGGGGGGCAGGCTTACGGGATCGAGAGGCGCGAGCCGACGGTGTTGTAAGTTTTCTGA
>NZ_JACJTY010000007.1:0-234131 GCF_014698945.1 Synechococcus sp. FACHB-909
CTGGTGGACGGCGAATGCCTCAAGGGGGACCTGCGGGCCCTGCTGGAGCAGCTGCCGGAACTGCAGGGGCGGGTGCTGAAGATGCGCTACGGCATCGACGGCGAGGAGCCGATGAGCCTCACCGGCATCGCCCGAACCCTGGGGATGAGCCGGGACAAGACCCGCAACCTGGAGCGGCGGGCTCTCGAAGGTATCCGCCACCACTCACGCTCCCTGGAGGCCTACCTGGTGGCCTGAGCCTCTGGGGGGCAAGGCCGGAGGCCAAGCCAAAGGCACGGCCATGAAAACGCCCCCGTTTCCGGGGGCTGCCGACCGTTTCGGCGAAACTCAGTAGCGGGCGCGACCTCCGCCGGCGCCACCGCCGCCGCCACCACCGGTGCGGGGCTGGGCCTTGTTGACCCGGATCATCCGCCCCATCCACTCGACGTCCTGAAGGTCGTCGATGGCCTTGGTTTCATCGGCCTCATTGGCCATTTCAACAAAGGCGAAGCCGCGCTTGCGGCCGGTTTCCCGGTCGAGGGGCAGGCTGCAGTTACGCAGCGCTCCATATTGCGCAAACAGATGGTTGAGATCCTCCACCTCCGCATCGAAGGAGAGATTTCCAACGTAAATCGTCATGAACAGAGAAACAATTATGTACCGATTCGTCGATAGCCCTTGCTGGACGTTGTCACTCGCCGAAGAGAAATCTTTGAATCATCAGAAGCGTACAGCCTGGATGGGCTGGCAGGCTGGGACCCCTGCGCAGGGCGAACCATGAAGGAGCAAGCAACGGCCATCGCCCTCGTGGCGCTCTGGGTGCTGGGCTGGGGCGTGGGGGGCTCGCTGATCGATGCCGGCCTCATCGGCGCCGGCGTCTACGACCTCGAAGGCGGCCAGGTGGGGACCCTGATCACCTTCGTGCTCTGGAGCCTGCTGTGGGGCGGCGTCGGCCTGAAGCTGTGGCGCCGAAGAGGCGCCGGTGGCTCCGAAGACGGAACAGCCTGAACGCCTCGGCCTACGGGCGGATGCCGAGGGCCTGGGCGCCGTAGTGCTCGCTGAACTCGGCCTGGTGCTGCCAGGCGGAAAGGAGGGTCTTGGCGACCTTGCGGAGCTCTTCGATGTCGTTGCAGTTGTCGATGGCGCGGGAGTGGACGGCGATCGAGAACTGGCGGTTAAGGGAAAGGGAGGGCTGCATGTCCTGCTTGCGATATTTCAGAACATTACGAGCGGTTGCCAGCTGGCGGGCGGCGACTCCCGGAGCGGCTATCCGTACCGGGCTTCCCATCGGGCCCAGGGCCCTTCCCGCAACCAGGATCAGAAGAACTGGTCGAAGTTGTCGAAGTCGACCGCGCGGAAGGTGCCGTCCTGCACCTGGGCCATCAGCCGCTCCAGCTGCACCCACAGGGCACCGCCGGTCAGCAGCGACAGCACGAAGGCCACCAGCAGGGCGGCACCGGCGGCGAAGCCGAACACCTGCAGGCTGGCGCCGATGAACAGCGTCACCCCGATCACCAGCCCCGCGTAAGGCATGGTCGTCTCCAGGTTGGCGATCGGCAGCAGGGCCAGCCGGTCCTGCTTCCAGCCCTCCAGCCGGTTCTGGACCATCCGGGCGAAGGTCAGCCCGCACAGCACCGCCATGGCCAGGCCGATGCCGGCCAGCATGTAGGGAGGGTAGGTGAGCGGGGCGTACTCCAGCAGGATTTCCATGGCGTCCAGATCGCCGTAGGCGCCGCTGGCCTGGTCCAGCCCCGCCTGCCGGAGGGTCACGGGAGCAGCGTCGAGGGCGGCCAGCAGCAGGGACACGGCGGGGACGGAGACAGGCGATCGCGCCCGACCCTAGGCGCCGGAGCCGCCCCATCCGAGTGACCCGTCAGCGGAACCCCTCAGCCGAACCGGCTGCGGAAACGATGGACCAGGGCGTTCAGGGCCAGCAGCAGCAGCCCGACACCGACGAACACCAGCCCCCGCAGCCCCAGGTCGGCCTGGGCCATGTCGATGGCCAGCAGCCGCAGCAGGCAGGCCCCCAGGCCAACCAGGGCCACACGGCGGAACTGGGGCTCCCGCAGCACCACCCCCAGCAGGTAGACGGCAAAGGCCTCCGCCGTCCAGAGCAGGGTCAGCAGGGCCCGGTCGTAGCCGCTGGCCAGCACCACAGCCACGGCGATGAACAGGGGATGGCCGAGCCAGAGGTTCCGCCGGCGTGCCACCCGTCCGCCGACCCAGGCCAGGGGCGGCCATCCGCCCGGATCGGGCAGCCGCTCGAGGTCGAGCCAGCGGCGGCAGGCGAGGACAAAGGCCGTCTGCAGAGCGATCGCCACCAGCCCGGCGGTCTGGGCCGCTCCAGTGGCGGCGGGGAAGGACGGCAGGTCGATGCTGAGGCCGACCATCAGCGTCGCCACCGCCAGCCAGTAGACGATCACCCCATAGACCTGCAGGCGGATGGCGAAGCGCCGCACCAGGGCCGGGCAGACCAGGAGCAGGGCCAGCAGGGTCCAGGCGACGGGTCGCCAGGGGGCGCTGATCTCCCCCTGCAGCAGCACCATCACCCCCAGCAGGACCGCCTCGAGGAAACAGGGCTGCACCGCCTTCCAGCTGGGCAGCCGCGCCAGCTCCGGCCCCGGCCGGAAGAACCAGCCGTGCAGGCCGACGGCGATCGCCAGCAGCTCGATCAACAGGCGGCCGCGCACCTGCAGGACCCCGAGCGTCACCAGCTCCTGGCTGGGCCCGATCACCACCAGGAAGGAGGCGCCGAAGGCGGCCAGGTAGGCCAGGGACAGCCCCAGGGCCACCCGCAGGGCACCGCCCCGCAGCCAGCGGGTCCCAGCCAGGGCCGCGGCGGACAGCAGCAGCCAGGCCGCCCCCGGCAGCAGCGGCGAGATCGGCTCAAGCAGCCACAGCACGGCCAGCCCCGCATCGACGCCCAGCAGCGCCATCCCCAGGCCCTGGCGGCGGCCGTCGCCAGCGGTGACCGTCAGCAGCAGGGCCAGGACCGCCAAGGGGAGTAGGCGGGCCAGCAGAAGCAGCGGGGGCCAGGGTGCCTGGGCCAGCAGGGTCAGCCAGCCGGCGCCATGGCACAGGGCGATCGCCACGGTGATGCCGTTCAGCAGGCCGGGGGGGCGCCAGCGGCGCGCCGCCACCAGGAAGGCGCCCATCACCACCAGGCTCAGGGCCGAACGCCAGTCCTCCGGCGCCACCAGGACAGTGCCCACGGCGACCAGGCCGCCGGCGAGCCAGCCGAGCAGGGGCGGCAGGGGCAGCGACACACCGCGGCGCTCCAGCAGCACCTGCATCGCCGCCATCAGGGCCGCCCCGACCGTGAGCACCGCAGCGGTCTGCAGCTGGTTCACCGGGTCGCCGCGCAGCAGTGCGGCTCCCAGGCCGCTCAGGGTCAGCACCGACCCGGCGGCGGCACTGAGCCACCAGCCGACGCGACTGAGCGGTCCGGAGCCCTCCCGCACGGCGATGGCCAGGAACAGCAGCGACTCCAACAGCACCACGCCGGCCAGCAACGGCCCGTCGGCGATCACCGGGGCAAGGCTTAGCAGGGCCGCGAGCACCAGGGTCTGGCCCACCAGGCCATCGCCCAGGGCCAGCCAGCGCGGCCCCCGGCGCCGGGCCCCCTGACCCAGCAGCAGTGCCGCCGCGGCGGCGGCCGCCAGGGCCCCGGCGCGGACGGACGCCACAGGGGGGTAGAGCAGCAGGGCCAGAGCGAGGCCGCCCCACTGGCTGAGCAGCAACGCCGCCGGCACGGCCTGCAGCCGGGGAGGCGCGGCCCCAGGGCGGTGCAGCCGCAGCAGCCCCGGGCCGAACACCAGCACCGCCGCAAGGACCGCTCCGCCGACCAGGGCGGGGGAGGCCGCCAGGGCGGGGCCGTTGCGCAGGAACCAGGCCACCTGGAAGGCGCCGAACACCCAGCTGACCACGAGCCGGTGCCGCGGCCAGCGGTGCCGCACGGGCAGCTCCGAGCCCACCAGGGCAATGGCGGCGGCGATGGCCAGGGCTGGGCCGCCCTGGAGACCGATGGCCAGGGGCACCAGGCTCACCGCCACGTGCAGGGAGGCCATCGCGGCGGTACGGGCGATGGCGGCCAGGGCCAGGTTGGCGGCCACGCCCACGGCCAGCAGGGCCAGGGCCGGGGCCGGCTGCTCGATCCACTGGAGGCCGAGCTGGGGCAGACCGCCGGCGGCGGCGCAAGCGAACAGGACCAGGGCGCCGCCACCGCTGCGCATGGCGTCGGTGAGGTCGCGCCAGCGCGGGCGCCGGCCCCAGAGCACAGAGGGCAGGGCCAGGGCCCCGCCCACCAGCAGGGTGAGCAGGAACCGCTCGCGGGGCCCCAGCTCCAGGCCCGCGTTGATCGTCAGGAAGGTGACCCCGGCCACCACCACGAGCACCCCGAGAAGGCCGCTCCAGTTCTCCACCAGCAGCCGCTCAATCCGCTTCCAGGGCCCGCCGGTCGCCGCGCGGGGCCGGGGGGCACGGGGGAGGCCGGGGGTCGTCGGGGGGCGCTGCGCGGGGGTGGCCACCGGGGCCGCCACCGCCACGGGTTCGGTTTCAGCTACGGACCTGGCTACAGCTTCGACCGCGGGCGCCGGTGGGGAGAGCTCCTCAGCGGCGGCGAGCCTGGCCGGTTCGGGTGCGGCGTCCCCGTCGAGCCGCTTCTGGAGCACCTCGCTCCACAGCGACAGGGCGAAGAAGCGCTCGCTCAGGGAGGCGGCCTGTTGCTCCAGGCGCCGGACCCGCCGCTCCAGGGCACGGACCTGCAGGACCCAGCCCGCCACCAGCAGGGGCAGGAGGATCACCAGCAGGGCCTCGTTCAAGGCGCCGCGGGGCCGTGGGGATCAACGGGCACCGGAAGGCGTCAGGCGGCGAGCGGATTCAAGCGGGCCAGCAGGCCCGTGGCCAGCTTGCGGGCCGAGAAGGTGCGCCGCATCAGGCCCAGCAGGGCCTGGAGATCATCGGTGTGCAGCCGGTCGTGGCTCACCAGGCTCAGCAGCAGCCGCTGGCGCAGGCTGGTGCCCTCCTTGCCCAGCAGCAGGCGCAGACCATCGCGGGCCACCGGCAGCAGATCGGTGGAGGCAGAACCGTTCTCGACCACGGCCAGCAGGTTCTCCAGCCGCTCCACCCGCAGGCGACCTTCACGATCGAAGATCACCTCCAGCAGCTTCTCGCGCATCTCGGCGGTGTCGCCGGCCAGCAGACGCTTCGCCACGTAGGGGTAGGCCACGCGGATGATGCGGAAGTCGGGGTCGAGCCGCATCGCCAGGCCCTCCTGGCTCACCACCGCCCGGATGATCAGGGCGAAGCGGGCCGGCACCCGGAAGGGGTAGTCGTACATCAGCTCCGAGAAGCGATCGGTGATCGCCTTGAAATTGAAGCTGCCGACGTTCTCCCCCAGGGCACCACCCAGCACCTGCTCAAGGGCCGGCACGATCGGCCCCAGGGGGGTGCTGGGATTGAGGAAGCCCAGGGCCACGAAATCCCTGGCCAGGGCGTCGAAATCCCGGTTGATCAAGTGCACCACCGCACCGGTGAGGGTGAGCCGGTCGGCATCACTGAGGGAGTCCATCATGCCGAAATCGACATAGGCCACATGGCCCAGGCCGTTGGTCTTGCCCGGCAGGGCGAACAGGTTGCCCGGGTGGGGATCGGCATGGAAGTAGCCGAACTCCAGCAGCTGCTGCAGGCCGGCGATCACGCCGGTGCGGATCAGGGCCGCCGGATCCAGGTGGTGGGCCTCCAGCTCGCGGCGACTCTGCAGCTTGGTGCCGTTGATCCAGCTGGTGGTCAGCACCCGGCGGCTGCTGAGATTGCGGACGACCGCCGGAACGGTCACCTCCGGATGGTCCTGAAAGAGGGTGGCGAAGCGTTCGGCATTGTCGGCCTCGCGCCGGTAGTCGATCTCCTCGAACAGGGTGGAGCCGAACTCATCGATGATCGCCCCGAGCCCGAAGCCCAGATTCAGCGGCAGGAACGGGGCCGCCAGCACCGCCAGCGATCGGATGATGACCAGGTCGCGGCGCAGGATGAAGGGCAGGTCGGGCCGCTGCACCTTCACCGCCACCCAGTGGCCCTCGCTCAGGCGGGCCCGGTACACCTGGCCCAGGCTGGCGGCCGCCATCGGGTAGTCGGGGAACTCCTCGTACAGCTGGTGGGCCGGGGCCCCCAGCTCCGCCTCGATCAGCGCCAGGGCGACCTTGTGGGGGAAGGGGGGCAGATCGTCCTGGAGGCGGGCCAGTTCCTCCAGCCAGTCGCGCCGCACCAGGTCCGGACGGGTGGAAAGGGCCTGGCCCACCTTGATGAAGCAGGGGCCCAGGTCGTTGAGGGTTTCGAGGATGGCGCGGGCGAGCCGCTGCTGCACCCGGGCATCGGTGCTGCTGGACTGGACCGCCAGCCGCAGGCCCAGGCCCGCCAGGCGCCACAGCACCACGATCAGCCGGCTGACCAGGACCCAGGGCCGCAGCAGCAGCCAGCGCAGGTCCGCGTTGGGGTCGTAGCGCGGGGTGGGGGTGACGTCTTCGGCCAGGGTCCTGCCCCATCGATGGCCAGACTCTAGGAACTGTGTTCCCCGGTCCATGGGCCCCTTCTGGCGGTCAGCGCCGCTGGCCCTGCACCTGCCGGCCCATGGCCGGGGCCGGGCCCTGGCCCCCGATCTGCGGCGCCTGCTGCGCCAGCCGCCGGGGAGCTGGGATCTGCCCGAACTGCCCGGCTTCGGGGGGCCGCTGGAGCAGGAGGGAACGGTGGCCGAGGCCCAGCAACGGGCGGCGGCCCTGCTGGGGGCAGAACGCTGCTGGTTCGGGGTGAACGGGGCCTCGGGGCTGCTGCAGGCGGCCCTGCTCGCCCTGGGCCCGCCGGGCTCCCGGGTGCTGCTGCCCCGCAACCTGCATCGCAGCCTGCTGCACGCCTGCGTGCTGGGGGGCTTCGAGCCCCTGCTGTACGACCTCAGCAGCGATCCGCTCACGGGCCTCTGGCAACCGCCGGAGCCCCGGCGGCTGGAGCGGGTGCTGGCGGCGACCACCGCGGACGCCGGCAGCCCCGCGGTGGCCCTGGTGCTGGTGGATCCCACCTACCAGGGGCTGGCGGCCGATCTGCCGGCCCTGGTGGCCCTGGCCCACCGGGCGGGGCTGCCGGTGCTGGTGGACCAGGCCCACGGCGGCGGCGAGGCCCTGGCCGCGGGCGCCGATCTGGTGGTGCTCTCCGTCCAGAAGAGCGGCACCGGCCTGGCCCAGAGCGCCGCCCTGCTGGCCCAGGGAGAACGGGTGGCACCGGCCGCCATCGAGCGCGCCCTGCTGTGGCTGCAGACCTCCAGCCCCAGCGCCCTGCTGCTGGCCTCGACGTCCGCGGCCCTGGAGCACTGCGCCAGCGCCGCCGGCCGGCGCCAGCGCCAGCGGGCCATGGCCCGGGCCTGCCAGCTGCGGCGGCGGCTGGAGGACCTGGGCCTGCCGCTGGTGACCAACGGCGATCCCCTGCGCCTGGTGCTGGCCACGGCCCCGCTGGGGATCAACGGCCTGGAGGCCGACACCTGGCTGCTGGAGCGGGGGGTGATCGCGGAGCTGCCGGAACCCGGCGCCCTCACCTTCTGCCTGGGGCTCAACCCTCCCCGGGGCGTGGAGCGGCGCCTGCCGCGCCAGCTGGAGGCCCTGCGCCGGGCCCTCGGCGGGCCGCCGCTGCCCCCGTTCACGCCGCCCCCCCTGCCGCTGCTGGCGGCACCGGAGCTGCCGATCGGCGTGGCCTGGCGGAGCCCCGCCGAGGCCATCCCCCTGGAGGAGGCCGCCGGCCGGGTGGCGGCGGCGCCGATCTGTCCCTATCCGCCGGGGATCCCGCTGCTGGTGCCCGGGGAGCGGATCGATCCGGCCCGCGCCGACTGGCTGCTGGCGCAACGGCGTCTCTGGCCCGGTCAGATCGCTGATACGGTGAGCGTCGTGGCCGGTTCGTGAGCCCGTTGCCGAACCCCTTCCACTGGGATTTCGTCACCCCCGGACTGCCGGACAGCGCCTTCGAGGACGCCCCGGGCTTCAGCCCCACACCGCTGGAGCTGCGGGTGATGCTGCTCGCCCACCTGCGGCCCCGGGCCGATTCCCTCGTCTGGGACGTGGGCGGCGGCACCGGCGCCCTGGCCCTGGAGATCGCCCGGCTGATGCCCGGCGGTGCGGTGCACACCCTGGAACGGGATCCGGAGGCGATCGAGCTGCTGGAACGCAACCGGCAGCGTTTCGACATCCACAACCTTCACATCCACGCCGGCGAGGCCCCGGAGGGCCTGGCCCTGCTCCCCCCCAACCCCGACCGGGTGCTGCTGGAGGTGGGGCGACCCCTGGAGGACGTGCTGCGGTCCGTCTGGGGGGCGCTGCAGCCCTCAGGACGGCTGGTGATCAGCACCGTCAACCTCGAGGGCCTGGTGAAGGCCACCGACACCCTCGCCCAGCTGGGCGCCCACGATGTGCAGGTGGTGCAGGCCACCGTGCACCGCATGCAGCGCCGCGGCAGCCAGGCCAAGCTGGCGGCCGCCGAGCCGCTGTTCGTGATCGCCGCCGAGCGCTGAGTCCGAACCCTTGCCTCCCGCCCCTCGCCCCGCCACGTCCCTCTCCCGCCTGCTGAGCGGCTGGCTGGCGGGTGGCTTCGGGCTGGTGGTGGTGGGCCTGGGCGGCTGGTGGTTCACCGTCGCCGTGGGGGTGATCGTGCACCTGGGCCTGCTGGAGTTCTTCCGCATGGCCCAGTTCAAGGGCATCCGGCCGGCCGTGAAGACCACCCTGGTGGCGGTGCAGCTGCTGCTGGTGTCCACCCAGGTGGCCGCCGGCAGCCTCTGGGGAGGGAGCGGCATGGCGGGCGACGTGGCGGCGGCCGTGCTGCCCGCCTCCGGGGCGGTGATCTGCGGCTGGCTGCTGCTCCAGCCCGTCACCGGCACCATCGCCGACATCGCCGCCTCGGTGTTCGGCCTGTTCTATCTGGGCTTCCTGCCCAGCCACTGGATCAAGCTGCGGGACCTCACAGATCCCGCCCTGGCCCCCGCCCTCGACGACCTGGGCTGGCCCTGGAGTCCGGGCATGGCCCTCACCCTGCTGGCCTGCCTGATGATCGTGGCCACCGACATCGGCTCCTACGTGATCGGCCGGCGCCTGGGGCGCCACGCCCTCTCGCCGATCTCCCCCGGCAAGACGGTGGAGGGGGCCCTGGGCGGGGTGGCCTGCGCCCTGCTGGTGGGGGGCCTGGGCGGGGTGCTGCTGGGTTGGCGCTGGGGCTGGCTGATCGGGGCGGTGCTGGGGGCGGTGGTCTCCCTGTTCGCCCTGGTGGGTGACCTGACCGAATCGATGATGAAACGGGATGCGGGCCTCAAGGACTCCGGCGATGCGATCCCCGGCCACGGCGGCATCCTCGACCGGATCGACAGCTACCTGTTCGTGCCGGCGGTGGTCTATTCCCTGGTGACCCTGGTGCTGCCCCTGCTGCAGCGGGGCTGAGGGCCCCTCAGGGAGAGACCCGCGCCTCTCCCTCCAGGTGAAGCAGTCCGGCGCCGAGCTCGGCCCGCTCGATGCGGATGCTGGGATCCATCGGCAGCCGGGCGTGGGGGGTGCCCTCGGCGCAGCGCAGTTCCACGGTGCCGCTATCGGCCCGCACCGCCACCTCCCGCTCCACCGGCTCCCGGTCGCCGCTGGCGAAGGCCCGCAGCAGCAGCCGGTCCTCCCGGATGCGCAGCCCCGCCAGGGGGGTGAGGCCCAGCAGGTCGTCGGCCAGGCCGTCGCCGAGGCTGCGCCAGGCCGGGGTGCTCAGGGAGCGGCTCAGCCCATCGCCGCTGAAGCTCACCTGTCCCTGGATGCGGAAGGGCGACTCCAGCTTCACCGCCTGGTTGCGCACCAGGGAACCCATGCGCACCTGGATGCCATCGCAGCGCAGCTCCACCTCCTCGATCTCCATCGCCTGGTAGACCACCCGCCGGGCCCGCAGCCGCACGCCGTCGAGCCGCCCCCGCAGCAGCCGCAGCCCGGAGCCCTCCAGGCGGATCTCCAGCCGTTCGATGGCGTCGCACTGCTGGCGCAGCCACAGCTCCAGCCCCCGGGCCAGCAGGCCCATCACCGGGCCGCCGGTGGTCTCGGAGGCTTCGGGCGCCATCTCCTCGCTGGGGCGCTCGCTGGGTCGCTCGCCGTCCGGGGTCTCGCTCATCCGCCACCAGGGGACAGGGCTCCCCAGATTCTCACTCCGTCCGGGCCTGGCGGGCGGCGCGGAAGGCCTCGGCGGCCGTGACCGCCGCCAGCAGCAGCAGCCCCCCCAGGCCGATCAGCTGGTCGGTGGGATCGGCGGTCGACGGGTCCGCCACGGTGCCGGCGCCCCCCAGCACCGCCCCCAGCAGGAACCAGCCCGTGGCCAGGGCCGTGGTGATCCAGTAGGCACGCCAGCGGCGCTGGTAGATGTAGCCGGTGCCCAGGCCGGGCACGACGTTGAGCAGGGCCCCCAGCCAGGGGGCGGACGCCGCCAGGATGGCTTTGTCGTCAGGCGTCATCGGGGTCGCTCCATGGCTGGATCCAGCGCTGAGTCTGGCCAGCCCCAGGGGCGACCTGCGCCCTCGCTGGCGGTGATCGGTGCCGGGGTGGCCGGCTGCGCCCTGGCCGCGGGGCTGCGCCGGGGCGGCTGGGGAGGGTCGATCGTGCTCTGGGAGGCGGGTCGGGGTCCCGGTGGCCGGGCCGCCACCCGCCGCTCCCGCCACGACCCCGGCTGGCAGATCGACCACGGGGCACCCCTGGTCAACCTGCTCGAGGGCCCCGAACCGGAGCTGGTGGCGCCCCTGCTCGCGGGGGGCTGGATCGAGCCCTGGCGGGAGCCGGCGGCCGTGCTGGACAGCGCAGGGAACCTGGGGCCGGCCGATGGGGATCCCCTGCTGCGCGGCCGCCTCTACCGGGGCCGCCAGGGCATGGACGACCTCGCCCGGGGGCTGCTGGCCCTGGCGGAGGCCCAGGGACCGGCCGGGAACCTTGATGGCCGCTACGGCACCCTGGTGCGCCACCTGGAGGCCCGGCCCGGAGGGGGCTGGCGCCTGGCCGATGCCACCGGGGCGGTGCTGGGGGAGGCCGACTGGCTGGTGCTGACCGGCACCCTGCTGGCCCATCCCCGGGCCCTTGAGCGGTTCGGCTGGCCGCAGGTGCCGCTGCTGCAGGCGTCGCAGGGCCTGGGCGACGCCGAGCTGGAGGTCGCCCTGGCGGCCATCGCCAGCATGGACATGGACGTGCGCACCAACCTGATGCTGACGATCGAGCCCGGCGCGGCGGCCCGCTGGATGGCCCTGCCCTTCCGGCTGCTGGGCATGGACGGCCCCGCCCAGCGGCGCTGGGGACTGCGGCGGCTGTCGATCCAGCCCCTGGCCGATGGCCGCTGCGCCGTCGTGGCCCATGGGGTTCTGGAGGAGGAGCCCGATGACGCTGCAGCGATCACCGCGCTGGAGGCGGCCGTCGCGGCGGCCCTAGCCCCCTGGCTGGGGGAACGGCACGGCGGCGGCGAGGCGCTGGCGGGGGTGGAGCGACGTCAGCTGATGCGCTGGGGGGCCGCCTTCCCCACGGCCCCCGGCCTGCCGGCCGCCGCCACGGTCTGCCCCCGCAGCCGGGTGGCCTTCTGCGGCGACTTCATCGCGGGGCCGGGCTTCGGCCGGATCGAGGGGGCCCTGCGCAGTGCCCAGTCCCTGACGGGCCGGCTGCTGGCCCTGGTGCTGCTGCTCTGCCTCGCCCTGGGAAGCCCGGCGACGGCGGCGGCGGCCACGGCCGTCCCCTACCGCTGCGACGGCGACCTGCTGCTGGCGACCAGCGACAACGGGGCGGTGGATGCGCCGGGGATCCCCAACACCGCCGCCGGCACGGTGCCCGGCGCCACGGTGCTGCTGGAGTGGCGCGACCTGCGGCTGCAGCTGCCGCGCACCAACAACGCCGGTCCGCCCAGCTACACCGACGGAATCTGGTGGTGGAGCCTCGAGGATCCGGCCCAGCCCCGCTTTCTGCACCGCCGCGGCGCCATCGAGAGCTTCAGCTGCCAGGCAGTTCCTGCCGCAGGGCCGCCAGCCGGCGGCCGTTGACGCCCAGGTCCGAATCCCCCAGCCGGGAGATGGAGCGAGCCTGCAGGATGCCGGCGGCGGGCTGGGCGTACAACTCGAGGTCGTCGACGAAGCCGAACAGCCGGCTGGTGGCGGTGGCGTGCAGGTAGCGGCCGTCCCGCTCGAGGATCCGCACCCCCTCGGTGGTTTCCAGGATCGGCACCAGGGCGCTCAGGGCCGCTTCCGGATCGGCGATCGGCCAGTCGGCCCGGGCGCAGTGGGCCGGCGCCGCACAGGGGGAGAGGGAGCCGCCGTGCAGGCCGAGATCCTCCGGCACCGGTCCCTCCAGGTGCAGCAGGGAGGCCTCGGCCCGGCCGGGAAGCGCCAGGGCGGGGACCCCGAGCAGCAGCACGAGCAGCAGGCCGGCGAGAAGACGCGGCAGGCAGAGGCGGGAGGCAGGGGTCATGGGTGGTGGGTGGGGATGGGGGCGCAGGGGGCGCCCAGCCAGGCGGCGGCGACCTGCTCGGGCTGGTCGATGTGGGGCAGGTGGCCGCAGGCCGCCAGCTCGGTGATGCGGGGGCCCAGCAGGGCCTGGGCGGCGCGCTTCTGCGGAGCCCGCAGGATCCGGTCGTCGGCGCCCCAGAGCACCGCCAGGGGCTGGGGGGGCAGGGGGTCGCCGCAGCCGGCGAAGCCGCCGCTGCGGGCGAAACGGCCCAGGGCGCCGGCCCAGCCCGGCGACTTCAGGTGCAGCGAGGCGATCTCCAGCTCCGCCGGACCCACATCCCGGTCGGGGTCGGCGAAGGCGCTGCGGCAGAGGCCCTTACGCACCGAGGGCAGGGCCAGGAAACGCACCCCCAGCCCGTCCAGCAGGGGCGGCAGGGGCATGGGCCGGCCCGTGAGACCGGCCGGGGCCAGCAGCAGCAGGCGCTCGAAGCGCTCGGGATGGCGACGGGCCAGGGCCACGGCCACCGCACCCCCCATCGAGGCGCCGATCAGGCCCAGCCTGCACCCGCCCGCGGGCTCCCGCTGCTCCAGCGCCTCCAGCAGCGCATCGAGGTGGGCCAGCACGGCCTGGGGCGTGTAGGCGCGCTCCGCGGGCCTGGGACAGAAGCCGAAACCGTGCAGGTCCGGGATCAGCAGCCGGTGCCGCTGGGCCAGCAGGGGGGCCAGGCGGCGGAACTCCAGGAAGGAGCTGTCAAAGCCATGCAGGAGCAGCAGGGGCGGTCCCTCCCCCAGCACGGCCACGGGCCACTGCCCGGGGTGCTGTGGCAGCTCCCACCACTGCACCTGGGCGGCCAGGTCGCGGCCCAGGGGATCGAGCAGCGACGCGGCGGCGGCCGTGACCAGGTCGCGGCCGCTGGAGGGGCCGTCCGTCACGCCTGCTGCCGCTCGGCGGTGGCGCCCACCATGGCGGCGAGCAGATCCTCGGGGGCGACCGCGAAGGGCAGCCGGTGCAGGTCGGAGCCCTCCCGGCAGGCAAAGCGACAGACCTGGCGGAGCTGGTCGAGGCTGGCGCCGGCCAGCCCCAGGGCCTCGAGATCGGTGGGCAGCCCCAGTGTGCGGAAGAAAGGCAGCAGCTGGCGGCGGGCCTGGGCCGCCAGGCGGTTGCCCGCCAGCTGCTCCTCCAGCCACAGCTGCACCAGCACCCCGAAGCCCACCTTCTCGCCGTGCAGGCAGCCGTGGGTGGCGGCGAGCTGGGTGAGTCCGTTATGGACGGCATGGGCGGCCACCGTGCGGCAGCGGGCACCACCGATGCCGCCGATCAGACCGGCGGTGAGGGCACAGCCCTCGGCCACCCGCACCCAGGCCTCCCCATGGGGGTCGGCCAGGGCGGCTTGCCCCTCCAGCAGCAGCAGATCCCGCAGCAGGCGGGCCATCTGCACCGCCTGCTGCACCAGCCCATCGCCGCTGGCGCCGCTGCTCACCGAGGCCTCGTACCACTTGGCCACCGCATCGGCGATGCCGCTGGCCAGGGTGCGGGCCGGCGCCTGCCGCACTAGGGCGTGGTCGAAGACGAGCAGGTCCGGGCAGCGGTCGAGGGCGACATCGCCCAGGAAGGCCCCCTCGGGGGTGTAGAGGTTGGCCAGGGCCGTCCAGCCGGCGCAGGTGGCGGCGCTGGTGGGCACTGTGATGCAGGGGAGACCGAGCCGCTGGGCCAGCAGCTTGCCCGCATCCAGCACCTTGCCGCCACCGGCAGCGATCACCGCATCACAGCCGGCGGCGGCGGCGTCCAGGGCCAGGGGGCCGAGGTCCTCCTCGCAGCAGTCGCGCAGACCCTGGCTGGCCACGGGGCGGGCACCGGCCTGTTCCAGATCGACCGCCAGCTGCTGGCGCAGCCCGAAGGTGGAGGCACTGCGGCCGAGCAGCAGGGGGCGGCGGCCCAGGGCGACGATGCGGGGAAGGGCCTGCGGCCAGGCACCCTCCCCACGGAGCACCACCGCCGGGGCGATGGCCTGGGTCTGCAGGGGATCCGTCATGGCCGCCATCTCATGGATGAAATGTAGAAGTCGGCCGATCCGGGTCGCGATCGATCAGGCGCTGGCGCTGGCCAGCTCCGGCAGCGGCGGGGTGATGGTCTGCTTGCGGATCACCACCTGCTTGTCGTCGTCGACATCCACCAGGCAGGCATCGCCCTCGCCGATCCGGCCGGAGAGGAATTCCTCCGCCAGCGAATCCTCGAGCAGGCGCATCACGGCACGGCGCAGGGGACGGGCGCCGTAGCTGGGGTTGTAGCCCTCCTCCACGAGGCGCTCCTTGAAGGCCTCGGTGACGGACATGCCGATGCCCTTGTCCTGCATGCGGGCGAAGACCTCCCGCAGCATGATCTCGGCGATCAGCTTCACCTCGTCGCGGGTGAGCTGACGGAAGACGATGATCTCGTCGAGACGGTTGAGGAATTCGGGGCGGAAGTACTGCTTGAGCTCCTCGTTGACCAGGGAGCGGATGCGGTTGTACTGGGTTTCCTCCACGTCGCCGCCGCCGAACTCGAAGCCGAGGCCGCCGCCGCCCTTCTCGATCACCTTCGAACCGATGTTCGAAGTCATGATGATCAGGGTGTTCTTGAAGTCGACCGTGCGGCCCTTGGAATCGGTGAGCCGGCCGTCCTCCAGCAGCTGCAGCAGCAGGTTGAAGACATCGGGGTGGGCCTTCTCGATCTCGTCGAACAGCACGACGGTGTAGGGACGACGGCGCACGGCCTCGGTGAGCTGGCCGCCCTCGTTGAAGCCCACGTAGCCCGGAGGCGAACCGATCAGCTTGCTGACGGTGTGGCGCTCCATGAACTCGCTCATGTCGAGCCGGATCATGGCGTCCTCGCTTCCGAAGAAGTAGGCGGCGAGAGCCTTGGTGAGTTCCGTCTTGCCGACGCCGGTGGGGCCGGAGAAGATGAAGCTGGCGATGGGGCGGTTGGGGTTCTTGAGGCCGACCCGCGCCCGGCGGATGGCCCGGGACACGGCCTTGACGGCCTCGTCCTGGCCGATGAGGCGCTGGTGGAGGGTTTCCTCCATGTTCAGCAGCTTCACCGACTCGCTCTCGGTCAGCTTCTGGACGGGCACGCCGGTCCAGGAGGCGACGATCTGGGCGATGTCCTCCTCGGTGACCAGGGGCGAGCGGCTTTCCTCGCTGGCGTCGTCGGTCACGGGGCCGCCCAGCAGGGCCGGGGTGTCGGTCTCGCCGGAGGAGGTGCCGGCGGGTTCGTCGTCGCGACGGGCCTGGAGGATCGTGCGGATCTGGTCGCGCAGCTCCACCTCCTTGTCACGCAGTTCACCGGCCTTGGTGAAGTCCTGCTGGCGGACGGCGTCCTCCTTCTCCTTCTGGACGCCGCGCAGCTGCTTGTCGACCTCCTTGGCCGCCGGCGGCAGCTTGGAGTTGAGCAGGCGCACGCGGCTGCCGGCCTCGTCGATCAGGTCGATGGCCTTGTCGGGCAGGAAGCGGTCGCTGATGTAGCGGTCGCCCAGGGTGGCGGCGGCGACGAGGGCCTCATCGCTGATCTTGAGGCGGTGGTGCTGCTCGTAGCGCTCCCGCAGCCCCTTGAGGATCTCGATCGTGTCGACGACGGAGGGCTCGCCCACCATCACCGGCTGGAAGCGGCGTTCCAGGGCCGCATCGCGCTCGATGTGCTTGCGGTATTCATCGAGGGTGGTGGCGCCGATGCACTGCAGTTCGCCCCGGGCCAGGGCCGGCTTGAGGATGTTGGCGGCGTCGATGGCGCCTTCTGCGGCACCGGCGCCGATCAGGGTGTGGACCTCGTCGATCACCAGGATCACGTTCCCGGCGGAGCGGATCTCCTCCATGATCTTCTTGAGCCGTTCCTCGAACTCACCCCGGTACTTGGTGCCGGCCACCAGCAGGCCGATGTCGAGGGTGAGGACGCGCTTGTCCTCGAGGATGTCGGGGATCTCGCCCTGGGTGATGCGCTGGGCCAGGCCCTCGGCGATGGCGGTCTTGCCGACGCCCGGCTCACCGATCAGGACGGGGTTGTTCTTGGTGCGGCGGCCGAGGATCTGGATCACCCGGTCGATCTCGTTCTGGCGGCCCACCACGGGGTCGAGCTTGGACTCGGCCGCCAGCTGGGTGAGGTTGCTGCCGAACTCATCGAGGGTGGGGGTCTTCGTGGAGCCCTTGCCCGAGCTGCCGGAGGCCACTTCAGCCGTCTCGCCCAGCATGCGGATCACCTGGGTGCGGACCTTGGCCAGGTCGACGCCGAGGTTTTCGAGCACCCGGGCCGCCACGCCCTCGCCCTCGCGGATCAGGCCCAGCAGCAGGTGCTCGGTGCCGATGTAGTTGTGCCCCAGCTGGCGGGCCTCCTCCAGGGAGAGCTCCAGCACCCGCTTGGCCCGGGGGGTGAAGGGGATCTCGACGGCGACGAAGCCGGAGCCGCGGCCGATGATCTTCTCGACCTCGACCCGGGCGTCCTTCAGGTTGACCCCCATCGACTTGAGGACCTTGGCGGCGACACCGGTGCCCTCGCCGATCAGGCCCAGCAGGATCTGCTCGGTGCCGACGAAGTTGTGGCCGAGGCGGCGGGCCTCTTCCTGGGCCAGCATGATCACCTTGATGGCCTTCTCGGTAAACCGCTCGAACATGGGGCGGGACCTGATGCAAGTGGATCCAACCTATCAGGATTGAAGGGCCCTGTGGGAGCTGGGGAGCACTCTCAGGCGAAACCCATGTGCCGCAGGCGCTCAGACGGACCAGAACACAAACGAAACGCCGGGAATCAGCAGAAATAGGTATAGCAATCTACGGTTATCCACACCCCTGTCACATTGTCAGGAGCACATTGTCAGGTTGATCCATTGGATCAGGGCATCCTCTCCATTGCGGTAGTAACCATGACGGATGCCGGCGGTGCGGAACCCCAGGGCCCCGTACAGCGCGATCCCAGGCCCGTTTCCGGCCGCCACCTCCAGGGTGGCGCGGGTGGCACCGCGCGCGCGGCCGGTGGCCATCAGTTCCTGCAGCACCCGGCGCCCCAGCCCCCGACGGCGCTGGTCCGGGGCCACCGCCACCAGGGTGATGTGGAGCTCGTCGACCACGAGCCAGCCACTGGCCATGGCCAGCAGCTCGGGGCCCCGGCGCAGCCCCAGGCCCGGCCGGCCCTCCTCCTCCAGCTCCCGCTGCCACTGCTCCAGGTTCCAGAGGCCGCCGAGGGCGGCCCGGTCGAGGGCCAGGCAGTCCACGGCATCGGCCGGGACCAGCGGACACAGGGTCGGGGCGGGCAGCGGTGGCGTAGGTGGTGCCGGCACGGCCGTTGGACACGAACATCCTTACGATCGGACATCCTGACCCCCTCCCCGCACAGGCCGCCATGGTGACCAGCGCCTCCCCGGCGACCGATCCGGTCGCTCCCGTCCCCGCGGCGCCGATCGCCCCCGGGGGGCCCTTCGAGCACGGCGGCGATCCGCTCAGCCCCAACCGCAACCTGGCCCCGCTCACCGCCCGCCTCGACGCCCTGGGCCGGCTGGAGGTGGGGGGCTGCCTGCTGAGCGACCTGGCCCGCACCTACGGCACCCCGCTCTACGTGCTCGACGAGGCCACCCTGCGGATCACCTGCCGGGCCTACCGGGAGGCCCTTGCCGCCCACTACCCCGGCGAGGCCCTGGCCCTCTACGCCTCCAAGGCGAACAGTTCCCTCGCCATCACGGCCCTGGTGGCCTCGGAGGGTCTTGGCCTCGATGCCGTCTCGGCCGGGGAGCTGCTCACCGCCCTGCAGGGCGGCATGCCCGCCGAGCGGGTCGTCTTCCACGGCAACAACAAATCGGCCGAGGAGCTCCAGCTCGCCGTCGACCGGGGCGTGACGGTGATCCTGGACAACTGGAACGACATCACCCTGCTCGGCACCCTGGCGGCGGGACGGCCCGCGCCGGTGCGGGTGCTGGTGCGGTTCACCCCGGGCATCGAGTGCCACACCCACGAGTACATCCGCACCGGCCACCTCGACAGCAAGTTCGGCTTCGACCCCGACCAGCTGGAGGCGGTGCTGCGGCACCTGGCCGCCTGCCCCTGGGCCCGGGTGGATGGCCTGCACGCCCACATCGGCTCCCAGATCTTCGAACTCGAACCCCACCGCGACCTGGCCGGGGTGATGGCCGAGGCCCTCGGCCTGGCCCGCTCCCTGGGCCACCCCTGCGGCGACCTCAACGTCGGCGGCGGCCTCGGCATCCGCTACGTGGGCTCCGATGACCCGCCGAGCATCCAGGAGTGGGTGCGGGTGGTGGCCACGGCGGTGGCCGAGGCCTGCGGCCAGCGCCAGCTGGCGCTGCCGCGGCTGCTGTGCGAACCCGGCCGCTCCCTGGTGGCGACGGCGGGGATGACGCTCTACACGCTGGGCAGCCGCAAGGAGATCCCCGGCCTGCGCACCTACATCTCGGTGGATGGTGGAATGAGCGACAACCCCCGGCCGATCACCTACCAGTCGCTGTACACGGCCGCCCTGGCCGACCGCCCGCTGGCGGAGGCCACCGAGGCGGTCACCGTGGCCGGCAAGCACTGCGAGTCCGGCGACGTTCTGCTCCACGACGTCCGCCTGCCGCTCACCAGCCCCGGCGACGTGCTCGCCGTGTTCGCCACCGGGGCCTACAACGCGGCGATGGGGTCCAACTACAACCGCATCCCCAGGCCGGCGGCGGTGCTCGTCCACGACGGCGTGGCGGACCTGGTGCAGCGGCGCGAGCAGCCGGAAGACCTACTGCGCTACGACGTCCTGCCCCACCGGCTCCTGCCGGTATCCTGAGCCGGTCAGGCGGCCACCCGTTGAACCGGCCTGCCCCTCCCTTGTCTTGTGATCTGGCTGCGGCTCATCGACTTCCGCCTGCTGCTGGATCTTCTGTTCGCCTCCCTGCTCGGGCTCCTGCTGCTCGGCAGGGTCACGGAGGCGCGCACCCTGTGGCTGCTGCGCGGCTACCTGTTTCTGGTGGCGCTGGCCTGGTTCGTGCAGCGCTACGCCAACCTGCCGCTGACCAGCAGCCTGGTGGATGCGCTGGTGCTGGCCTGCAGCCTGGCCTTGGCGATCCTGTGGCAGGGGGAACTGCGGCGCCTGATGGAACTGCTGGGCACCGGACGCCTCGGGGTGCTGTTCGCCGACCGCAGCCGGGACCAGCTGGCCTCGGGGTCGGTGAGCCTGCTGACCGAGGCCGCCGGCCGCCTCTCCCAGGCCCGCTGCGGCGCCCTGATCGTCCTCGACCTGGGCAGTGATCTGCGCCCGGAGGACTTCCTCAACCCCGGCATCCGCATCGACGCCCAGCTTTCCGTCGACCTGCTGCTCAACCTCTTCGCGGTGGACACGCCCCTGCACGACGGAGCCGTGCTGGTCCAGAAGAACCGCATCGTGGCCGCCGGCGTGATCCTGCCCCTCTCGCGCCAGGGCCTGAACCGCTACGGCACCCGCCACCTGGCCGCCATGGGGCTGACCGAGCGCCACGACGGCTGCTTCTGCATCGTCGTCTCGGAGGAGACAGGCACCCTCTCCCTCGCCTCCCAGGGGCGGCTGGAGCGGCCGATCACCAGCAGCCGGCTTCACGACCTGCTCACCGACGCCCTGGCCACCGCTCCCACGGGGCGTAGCGTGGCTGCGGACCCGCCGGAACATCGCGGATGAGTCGCGCCCTGGCGACCACTCCATCGTCCGATCCCGATCAGCTGCCCGCCCAGCTCGATCCGGCTCGGCTGCCCCGTCACGTGGCGGTGATCATGGACGGCAACGGCCGCTGGGCCCGTCAGCGCGGTCTGCCCAGGGCCATGGGACACCGGGCCGGGGTGGAAGTGCTCAAGCGCACCCTGCGCCACTGCAGCGACTGGGGCATCGGCGCCCTCACCGCCTATGCGTTCTCCACCGAGAACTGGACCCGGCCCGGGGAGGAGGTGGCCTTTCTGATGGCCCTGTTCGAACGGGTGTTGGCCAAGGAGCTCGAGGCGCTCGAGCGCCAGCAGGTGCGGATCCGCTTCCTCGGCGACCTCGACCCCCTGCCGGAGGGTCTCAGGGTCCTGATCAACGACGCCACCGAGCGCACGGCCGGCAACACCGGCATCCATTTCAACGTCTGCACCAACTACGGCGGCCGCAGTGAGCTGGTCCGGGCGGCCCGCCGTCTGGCCGAGCAGGCGGCCCGCGGCGAGCTCGATCCGGCCCGCATCGACGAGGAGATCTTCGCCGCCGAGCTGTTCACCGCCGGCGATGCCGACCCCGATCTGCTGATCCGCACCAGCGGCGAGCAGCGCATCAGCAACTTCCTGCTCTGGCAGCTGGCCTACGCCGAGCTGCACATCACCGACGTGCTCTGGCCCGACTTCGACACCGAGGCCCTGCTGGCGGCGCTGCTGGATTATCAGGGGCGCCAGCGCCGCTTCGGTGGCGTGCAGAGTGGCGTCCAGAACGGTGTGGAGACCACCCCATGAGCGTGCGCCACGACTGGTCCCGCCAGGAGATACAGGACCTGCTCGACCTGCCCCTGATGGATCTGCTGTGGCAGGCCCAGGCGGCGCACCGCAGCGCCAATCCCGGCTACCACGTCCAGCTGGCGTCGCTGCTGAGCGTCAAGACCGGGGGCTGCGAGGAGGACTGCGCCTACTGCCCCCAGTCGATGCACAACCCCAGCGACGTGGGCGGCCGGCCGGAGCTGGCGGTGGAGCCGGTGCTGGAGCGCGCCCGGCAGGCCAAGGCGGCCGGCGCCCACCGCTTCTGCATGGGCTGGGCCTGGCGGGAGATCCGTGATGGTGCCCCCTTCGACGCCATGCTCGCCATGGTGCGGGGGGTGCGGGAGCTCGGCCTTGAGGCCTGTGTCACCGCCGGCATGCTCACAGACGGCCAGGCGGCCCGACTGGCGGAAGCGGGACTCACCGCCTACAACCACAACCTCGACACCAGCCCCGAGCACTACGACCGGATCATCACCACCCGCACCTACCAGGAGCGGCTCGACACCCTGCAGCGGGTGCGGGGCGCCGGCATCGACCTCTGCTGCGGCGGCATCATCGGCATGGGCGAGACGCCGGACGACCGGGCCGGGCTGCTGCAGGTGCTGGCCACCATGGATCCCCACCCCGAGAGCGTGCCGATCAACGCCTTGGTGGCGGTGGAGGGCACCCCCCTGGAAGGTCTACCAGCGGTCGACCCCCTGGAGCTGGTGCGGATGGTGGCCGCAGCCCGCATCCTCATGCCCCACAGCCGGGTGCGCCTCAGCGCCGGGCGCGAGCAGCTGGGGCGGGAGGCCCAGATCCTCTGCCTGCTGGCGGGGGCCGATTCGATCTTCTACGGCGACACCCTGCTCACCACCTCCAACCCGGCGGTGGCCAGCGACCAGGAGCTGCTGCGGGCCGCCGGGGTGCGGGTGCAGCTGGCGGCCGCCGCAGGCCGCTGAGGGTGCAGGTCGCCGCCTTCTACAGGTTCGTCCCCCTGGCCAGAGAGGAATTGCCCGACTGGCAAACCAGGCTGCTGGCGCTGGGCAGCGAGGCCGGCCTGCTGGGCACCATCCTGCTGGCCACCGAGGGCATCAACGGCACGGTCGCCGGATCCGCCTCCGGCGTGGCCGCCCTGCTGGAGCTGCTGCAGGCCGACCCACGCCTGGCGCACCTGGAGGTGAAGCGCAGTGAGGCCGAAGGGCGGGTGTTTCACCGCTTCAAGGTGCGCCTGAAGGCCGAGATCGTGACCATGGCCGAGCCCTCGGCCCAGCCGTCCCGGGGAACAGGGGTTCCGGTGCCCCCCGAGCACTGGAATGCCCTGCTGGACGATCCCGGCACCCTGACCATCGACACCCGCAACCACTACGAGGTGGCCCTGGGCAGCTTCGCTGGCGCCATCGACCCCGGCACCGAGCACTTCCGGGATTTTCCCGCCTGGGTGGAGCAGCACCTGCGGCCCCTCGTGGCCCAGCAGCGGCCGCAGCGGCTGGCCCTGTTCTGCACCGGTGGCATCCGCTGCGAGAAGGCCACCGCCCACCTGCTGAACCAGGGCTTCGACAACGTGCTGCAGCTGCAGGGGGGGATCCTCAACTACCTCGAACAGGTGCCGGAGGCCGAGAGCCGCTGGCACGGCGAGTGCTACGTGTTCGACCAGCGGGTGGCCCTCGACCACCGGCTCCAGCCGGGGACGTATCACGTGTGCCATGCCTGCGGCCTGCCCCTGGCCCCCGCCGACCTGGCCCTGGAGAGCTACGTGGCCGGGGTGAGCTGCCGCCACTGCATCGGTCGCTTCTCCGACGCCGACCGGGAGCGGTTCGCCGAACGCCAGCGCCAGATGGGACGGGCGAAGGCTTCCGGCGAGACCCACATCGGCCGGGTGATGCCCGGCGTGGGCGGCTGAGCGGATGGCGCCGCGCCTGCCCATCCTGTACAGCTTCCGGCGCTGCCCCTATGCGATCCGGGCACGGCTGGCCCTGGCGGCGGCGGGGCTGACGCCGGGGGTGGATCTCGAACTGCGGGAGGTGCACCTGGGCCGCAAGCCCCCCGAACTGCTGGAGGCCTCCGCCGCCGCCACCGTGCCGGCCCTGGTGCTGCCGCCCGACGCCGGCAACGATCCCCAGGGGGCCGCCCGGGTGCTGCCGGACAGCCTGTCGGTGATGGCGTGGGCCCTGGAGCGCCACGACCCCGGCGACCTGCGGCGCCAGGGGAGCACCGAAGCCGCTGCGCGGGAGCGGGCCCGGATCGCCGCCCTGATCGCTGAGAACGACGATTCGTTCAAGCACCATCTCGATCGCTTCAAGTACCCCGAGCGCCACCCCGGCGGCGACCGGGAGCAGCACCGCCCCGAGGCGCTGGCGATCCTGCGCGGCTGGAGCGCCGCCCTGGAGGCCGGCGGCTGGCTGGTGGGGGGGCGGCCATCCCTGGCCGATGTGGCCCTGCTGCCCTTCGTGCGCCAGTTCCGGCTCGCCGATCCGGAGGGGTTCGACCGGCAGGAGGATCTGGTGCCGCTGCAGGACTGGCTGCAGCGCTTCCTGCAGGGGCCCGAACTGGCGGCGGTGATGGCCGGGCCCTGGGCGCCCCGCCGGCCCTGGCGCTCCGAGCACTGGATCTATCACCTTGCCCTGGCCAACGAATGGCGGGACGCCAAAGCCCGCGGTGTGTACGAGCGCTCGACCCGCGGCCAGTCGCTGCAGGAGGTGGGCTTCATCCATGCCAGCGGCGCCGACCAGGTGGAGGCCACCTACGGGCGCTTCTATGCCGATGCGGGGGAAGTGCTGCTGCTGACCATCGACCCCCGGCGCCTGAGCGCGCCGCTGCTCTGGGAGCCGGCCCCGGAGAGCGGCGAATGCTTCCCCCACATCCACGGACCGCTGCCGCTGGAGGCGGTGCTGGCCGCCGAGCTCTTTGCGCCACCGCCGCCGGGCGGCGCACCATGCTGAACCTGGAGGTTCTGGAGCGGCAGGCCCGGGAGCGCGGCCTGCTGCTGCGGCTCCAGGTGCAGGGGCTGGCGGGGGTGCGGGGGCTGCGGGTGGGGGTGGCCCGGGCCCGGGCGGAGCAGCCGCCCCTGCTGCTGGGGGAGCTCAAGGGCTGGTGCCTGCCGCTGGCCGATGGCCTGCGCCTCGACACGATGCGGGTGCAGGGGGAGCGCAGCGAAGCCGTGGGGCCGCTGATCTGGGCGGCCACCTTCGCCTGGGCCCTCGAGGAGACGCCCTGCCGCTCGGCGCGCCTGCTGGCGATCCGCGATGGGGAGCAGCAGCACCGGCGGCTGGTGCGCTACTTCCGGCGGCTCGGCTTCACGCCGCTGCGGGAGCTGGCTGGCGGCCCGCTGGATCTGGCCCCGCGGCTGCTGTGGGGTGGGGCGGGCCTGCTGATGCAGGGCGACTGCGACGAAGGACTGCAACGCAGCGCCCGCTGGCTGACGTCCATCCGGTGACACCTACGTTGGATCCGGGTATCGAGCTGGACCATGGCCACCGCCTCCCTGACCATCAACAACCAGTCAGGAGGCAGCCTCTATTACTACGTCGTCGGCCCAGGGTTCAGCGTTGAGCCGCTCCAGCCCGGCCAGAGCAACACCCTCTCCCCGGGTCTGAACAGCGTTCAGATCCTGGCGGCTCCTCAGATGAGGATCTATGTCTCGAGCTCCGCCACGCTGTTCGCCAACCCTGGCCAGGAACCGATCGGCTGGAACATCACAGCGCCCTTCTCCTTCTACGAATACACGATCGATGGCAGCGGTTTTTCCGCTGATATGTCGTACATCGATGACTGGGCCTATCCGATCCAGACCAACATCACCGACAGCAGCGGAAGCCTCCACAATTTCGGCTTCCTGAACGCGGCGGCGATCGCCATGGACTTCGCCGCTCTGCCGCCGGGTGGATTCGTCACCAGTGCCGCCTCGGGAACAGGTGTCGGGACGGCCTCGAATCTCTGGGATGCCCCGAACCGGCGGTTCGTCGGCCCGATGCGGCTCTGGCAGCAGCAGGTGATCATGGCCAATGCCGTTCAGTTGGGGCAACCCGCCTACTGGCCGCCGAATGCCCCCGCAGGCTGGATCCAGTTCCTCGAGGAGGTGCCCTACGGGCCCTCCCCCTTCGGGTACCCGCTCGCCGCCGGCGCCAGCAGCCTGAATCCCCAGCAGACCTATCCGGCCTTCGGTTTCGACTTCTCCACCAACACCTCCTGGACCGCCATGAATGGCAAGCAGGGGGCACTGGTGCCCCAGCCAACGGGCGAGAAATTTTATGCCCACAACTGGAATGTATGGAACTACGGCTACACGACGGCCGACCCAAGCGCGGACAAACCCAATCCGAACTATTCATTTGAATCGAATGCCTATACGACCATCCTCCGCTCCCAGGCGGCGCGGGACAAGGCGGCCGGGCAACTCCCCGACACGGCCGGAACATCACCGACGGCCGGCAACCCGAACTTCGTCGGTTTCTATACCGCTTCCAAGGACGATTACTACGGCACCTTCACAGTTGCCGCCATCGCCAATGTCAGCCTCACGATCGGAGCGCTGGCCCCGTCCAGCATCGGCACCAGCGGCAATGACGGCATCGTCGGCAGCGGCAGCGACGACATCATCTCGGGTGGCTACGGAGCTGACTGGCTGGCTGGCGCCCCTCTGGCCCCGAACTGGTCCGCCCCCAACAGCTTCCGCGACCTGGCGTTCTTCGGTCTGCCCGGCGCGCCGGCCCAGTGGAAAGGTCTGGTCGGAGGCGGCCGGGACACCTTCGTCTACGTCCGCGCCGACAGCAGCCTGAGCAGCCCGGAGCGGCGTGATGTCATCACCGACTTCGCCGCCGACGACAGGATCGACCTCTCGAGGGTGGACGCCGACAGCCGCCGAGCTGGCCTTCAGTCCTTCACCTGGATCGGCTCCAGGGCGTTCTACGGGGAGGCGGGCCAGCTGCGGCTGGAACAGAATCGCTGGCAGACCAACGCCCTCCTGCAGGGAGATCTCGACGGCAACGGCACCAGCGACTTCGAAGTGATGCTGATGGGACCCGTCCAGTTCTCGGCCTCCAACCTGATCCTGTCCTGACCCCCTGCCGAGACAGCCGATGGCCAGTTTCACCCTGATGTGCTGGAACGTGGAGAACCTGTTCCTCCCCGAGGCCGGCGCCAGCGAGCAGGTGCATGCCCGTTTCCAGGCCAAGCTCGCCACGCTCGCCGCCGTGATCGACAGCCAGCGGCCCGACGTGCTCGCCCTGCAGGAAATCGGCCCGGACGGGGCCCTGCAGGCACTGCAGGGGGCGCTGACCAACCCCCTGCCCCATGCCATCGAGGGCAGACCCGACGGCCGGGGCATCCGCGTGGCCGTCCTGTCCCGCCATCCCTTCAGCACCAGCCGCTCGATCGTGGCCTTTCCGGAGATGATCTTCCCCGTCCAGGCCAGGGATCCGGTGTTTGATGATCCCGCCACCCCCGCGGATGAGTCCCTCACCGCCTCACTGGGACGCGGCGCCCTGGAGGTGGTGGTGGAGATCGAGGGGCACCCGGTGCGGATCATCACCGCCCACTTCAAGTCGAAGCTGATCTCCTACGCACGCCAGAAGGGGCTGGTGGACGGCAGCCAGTTCGCCCCGAACGACGAGAACGAACGCTATCGCTATGCCGCCTACGGCCTGTACCGGCGCACCACCGAAGCGCTGACGCTGCGGGATCGGGTCAACCAGATTCTCTCCGGCTGCGCCGGATCATCGGATCCGGAGGAAGGGCTGGGTCGCCAGAAGGCGGTGGTGGTCTGCGGCGATCTCAACGATGCGACCGACGCCGCCACCACCCAGATCCTGCAGGGGCCGAGCGGCTCCGAACTGGGCACCGAGGGATTCCGGCGGGGCGACAAGGGCGATGGCTACCGCCTCTGGAACCTGGCACCGCTCCTCAATGTCGGGCCGAACGGAGAACCCCCGGGCGAGGCCCCCTTCAGCCGCCGCTTCCAGGGACGGGGCGAACTGATCGACCACATCCTGGCCAGCCACCGGCTGGTGAATCCCGGCAACATCCCCGTGGCGCGGACGGTGCTGGCGGGCGACCATCTGCCGTCGATCTCCGAATCACCGTCGGACCGGGTCGCCGATCCGGGCTCGGATCATGCGGCGCTGGTGGCGGAATTCGAGATCTGAGGGCCTTCGATGGAATCCGGGCGGGCGCGGTTGCGGTGGCGCCGGCAGCGTTCGGAGCAATAGCGCACCTCCTCCCAGACCTGCTTCCACTTCCGGCGCCACTGGAAGGGTCGGCCGCAGACCGGGCAGGTCTTGGTGGGGCGATCGACGTGGTGGGGCATCCGGTCAGGGAGCGAAGCAGCCAGCCTGCCAAAACCGAAGCCGTTTCCGTGACACGATGGAGCCGATGTCTGACGCCAGCTTCTATCGGATCGGCCGTACGGGCCCGGTGAAGCGGGTGGCGTCGGCGATCGAGGCGGTGAGCGTCAGCGATTTGGATGGTTTCGCCTGGTTGCATTACCGCGAGGCCAGCAGGGACGATCTGGACCAGCTCGTCGGCCTGCTGGGCCTGCATGCGCTCTCGATCGAGGATTGCTTCGATGATCATCAGATTCCCAAGATCGACGATTATCCAGATAACACCTTCATCCTGTTCAACACATTTCAGTACGGCCACCGTGTCCTTGAGGTGGGTGAAATCAACCTGTTCCTCGGTCAGCGGTTTCTTGTCAGCATCAGCCACCTGGATTCCAGTCACCGCTCCTACCTCGATGGGGTGGAAAAGATGGTCGAGAGGGGCATCGAAGAGGCCCGCCAGGGCCCGTCCCATCTCATGCACCTGATCCTCGATCAGGTCGTCGATCAGAAGTTCTTGGCCATCGAGGCCCTCGAGGATGAGCTGAATGGAGTGGAAGAAGCCCTGATGGCGGATCCGGCGAGTTTTCAGCCGGTCGAGCTGATCCGGTTCCGGCGCTACCTGCTGCGGCTGCGCAAGAGCCTGTTTCATGAACGGGAGATCCTCAGCAAGATCTGCCGGGGAGATTTCCCCCTGGTATCCAAGAAGGCGATCTACCACTATCGCGATATCTACGACCATCTGGTTCGCTTCTATGAAGTCACCGAGTCGTACCGGGACATCGTCACCAGCCTGATGGAGATGTACCTGTCGATGCTCAATAATCAGATGGCCAAGGCCGCCAACGACACCAACGCCACCGTCCGGCGCCTGACACTGATCACGACGATCTTCATGCCGCTGACCCTGCTGGCGGGCATCGGCGGCATGTCCGAGTGGACGATGATCACAGGCCCCCGCAACTGGCACATCTCCTATCCGGCCTTCATGCTCGCCATGGTGGTGATCGGCTTCGCCAGTTACCGCTTCCTCAGCCGAATGGACCGGGACCACCCCCCCCCGCGGCGTGCTCAGTTGAGCCGGCGCTGGCGCGCCTGACGGCGGGAGGCGGCCTGGACAGTCCTGAGCTCGTCGTAGTTGGTGCACTCATGCCGCAGCACCTGGGTCGGCACATGCTCCTGCGCGCCGATGCGCGGCAGGTTCTTCAGCCGGACACGGTCGTGCCAGTCATCAAAAAGCGCCTTCTGGTCGACAGCTTCGAGCATGGCGCCCACTCCCTCGTGCGTGGCCGATCGCTGAAAGACTTTAGGAACCTGATCCGTCTGGCCGGTCACGGCTGGGAGGCAAAGGTGTCACGGCGTTTCTCGAGCCGCAGGAGGCGCTGGGCGTGGAGGTCGGTCTCCGCCGACCAGCCACCCGGCAACGGCTCAGGCGGTTCCGGCTCCCTGGGAGGCGGTTCCTGGGCGGGTTCCACCGGCGGCGGGCCATCCAGGGTGGCGACCACGAACAGGGCCACCAGCAGTTGCGCCAGAAAGGGGAGATCGATCATCGGGATGGACATGGGCGGCAAGGACATGACGTCGTTCTGCAGCCACCTTCCACCGGGCATGGGGAGTTGGGGTCCATTCTCCTGCGAAGAACGAATGGACCCGCTCATCCCAGCACGCCACCCAGCCGGATCAGGGCACCCACCACCACGAAGGCGATCGCCAGGGCGGTGATGCCGCGGATGTGCCAGGCCAGGCCGCCGAGGTTGGTGTCCGTGAGGTTGGGGATCAGCAGCAGCCGGGCATGCACGGCCAGGGCGGCAGTGGCGCCCAGCAGCAGCAGCTTGGTGCCCACCAGCACACCGATCGGGCTCGCCGGGTCGAACAATCCATCGAAGCCAGGCAGCAGGATCGAGCCCATCCAGAGGCCCGTGATCACCTGGATGGCGAGGGCCGTGAGGCCGAGGGGCTCGAAGATCGCCTCGAAATCACGGATGCGTTCAGCGCTCTGCTCCCGCAGGGCCCTCGGCAGCACACCCAGATCCAGCACCAGGTGGCCGCCGGTCCACACCGTGGCGGCCAGGGCGTGGACGATCACCAGCCATGGGAAGGGGGACATGGCCTCAACGCAGGAGGAACTCCCACCCTGGTGACGCGGGCGCCCGCGGGCGAGGACCGGCAGGGCAGTGGCGTCAGAATCTGTAGCAGCAGATACAGTTGAAAGCAGAACTCCAGCAGCAGGGCACCCCCCATGGCCAGCGGTTGCTTCCCCCATCAGTTCGAGGGCAGTTTCTCCGCCTTCAAGGAGCGTCAGCTGGTGTTCTCGCTCACCCGACAGCTGGCCGACGCCCAGTTCCGGCGGGGCGACCGTTGCCTGAGCGAGCGCCTCTGGCAGGAAGCCGCCGCGGAGGCCATGGACCCGGAGCGCATCACCGGCCTGCTCTACGGCGTCCATGACCATGACGACCCGGCGGCCATGGAAGCGGTGGATCGCCCCTGGCGCGAGCTGCAGCGCGAGGCCTCGCGACGCGCCGGCACGCCCCTGGCCCGGCTGGCGCGACTCACCGGGCGTCGCCCGGCAGGTACGTCATGCGCAGTCACCGCTCATCAGAGCCTTCAGGCCACGAACCGTCCGTAGAGCCAGCGCACGAAACCTCCCACCAGCGGCACCGGGGTGAAGGTGGGGCCGACGAAGTCGAAGTAGTCACGATGGTCGACGATCCGGCCGTCGGCGCCGAGGCGGAGACGGCTGGTGCCGGGATAGATGAATTCGATGCCCCTGATCTTCAGGCCCATCGTCCATTCCACGAAGGCCACATCGCCGCTGAGGGCCACGGCACCAGGCTCGAGGAAGACGTCATCGCAGCGCTGCAGCAACCCCTCCTGGGCCACGATGTAGGCCTCGAGGCCCTGCCGTTCCTGGGTGGGGTCGGTGAAGTGGACGTTCTCGTCGTATAGCGCCCGCCACTGCTCCGGCGTGGGCCCCGGAGCGCCGTAGGGCTTGGTGAACAGGGCCCGGAGGACGTCTTCCCCCAGCGGTGGCTGCTGCACGGCGGTCATGGCGGGGTGACCTCAGGCGGCGGCCGAGCGGGGACGGGTCAGGGCCAGGGCCGCTCCGCCGATGGCCACCAGGCCCAGGGCTCCGGCTGCGGCCAGGAACACCAGGGTCTGTAGGGCCAGCAGGAACAGGCCCAGGGCCGAAGCCGCCTTGATCTGCACCCGGGCCTTGATCAGCAGGGTGAGCAGCAGAAGCACCGTGGCCTGCAAACCGGCGATCCGGGCCGCCGTGAAGGGACACAAGGGGGGAGGGAGCAGCATCGGCAGCGGAACGATCAGAAGCAGAAGGGCAGGAACTGAGTGCGGCAGGCGGCGTAGCCGTCGGTCAGGGCGCCGAGGCCGATCTGGTGGGCGATGCCGGAGCCGGTGATGGCTTCGGTGAGCACACCGATCACCAGACCGAGCATGGCAGCACGGCCGTTGAAGAGCTCCACGCGCTTGAGCTGCTCCATGTGGATGGAACGCTCACTGTCGCCCTGGAGGAAGGCGTCGTTGGCGGGGGTGTTGGTCATGGGTCGGGCAGGGAAAGGAAAGGAAAGGAAAGGAAAGGGGCTGGGCCGTCGCTTGATCAGCCGAGACCGATCTGGGTGAGGATCCCCTGGCCGGTGAGCAGCTCGGTGCCGAGGCCGATCACGAAGCCGAGCATGGCGAGACGGCCGTTCCAGGTTTCGGCGAAGGCGACGAAGCCGAAGCGGGCGGAGGAGTCGGTCATGAGTGTTTCAGTTTGTTTCGTGGATTGTAACAGGTTGTAACGGTTGGCGTCAACCATGGCCGCAGGGGCAGGCAGCGGCAGCCAGAGGCGCAGGCAGCGGCGGCCCCGTACCATCGAGATCCTCTGCGGCCCGGTGGATGTCGAGCGTCTCCCTGCCGGCCGAGCTGATGCGGCGCTACCGGCGGCTGTTCAGCTTCTACGACCGCGACGGCGACGGCCGCCACACCATCGAGGGCGACTTTGAACCGGTGGCGGTGCGGATGGCGCGGCGCTGGCAGGGCCGGCCCAGCCGCTTCCCGGATCTGCTGGGGCTGCTGCTCGACACCTACCGGCACGAGAACGCTCGCCGCGACCAGAACCACGACGGCACGGTGGATGAGGACGAGTTCCTGGCCTCCCATGGCCGGGTGTTGGCCGCCTTCGGTGCCGATCCCCAGGCCGCCCGGGAGTTCATGGCCCGCTCCGCCGGCGGCTTCTTCGATGTGCTCGACCTCGATGGCGACGGCCAGCTCGAGCTCGACGACCTGGCCGCCTTCGCCGCCGCCTACGGCCATCCCACCGCTGGCATCGCCGCCAACCTCGAGCGGATGCTGGCCGCGCTGGGGCTGCCCCCGGGCCGCTTGCCGCGGCAGGCCTTCCTGACGCTGGTGGAGCAGTACTGGTTCGATCCCTCGCCGGAGGCCCCCGGCCGCCACCTGTTCGACGGGGTGGAGCTGGGCTGACGTCAGTCCGGCAGCACAAAGCCATCCAGGCGGGTGCTGACTCCCTGCTCGCCAATCCTGGCGGCCACCGGATCGTCGTAGGCCACCCAGGCCAGCAGCTGGTCGCCATGGCGCTGCACATCCAGGCCCTCCGGTTTGTCGCTGCCCTGGCCGGGGCGACCGGGGCGGCCATCCCGGATCCACAGCAGGGGCTCCGTGGTCTCCAGGGTGATGCCGTCCTGCTGGGGTGAACCCTGCGGGCTAAGGGCGTTGCGCCAGCGGTGCAGGTAGCAGGGGCCGGCCAGGTCCATCGTCGGCCCGGCCAGCACCAGCACGTCGTCGCTGCCGGGGACCACTGCCAGATCACGCACCGCCAGGCCGCTGAGGGAGAGGTAGCGGCAGCGATGGGCCTCCAGGCTGAGGGTGGGGCCGTCGCCATCGAGGCCACCCAGGCGCAGGTCGAGCACCAGGGCGATGCCCCGCAGGACGGGCCCGCGCAGCCCCACCAGCACCCGCTCGCCACGGGCGGCGATGCCTTCGATGTCGAGTCCGTTGTCCTTGCTGGGGATCGCCAGAAACGGGGCGATCCGCCGGTCGCTCGCCAGGGCCTCGGTGAGGGCATCGCGGCCCTCGGCGGCATCGAAGGCCAGCCGCTGCCCTGCCACGGGCCGGCCCTCCCCATCCAGCCGCAGGCAGCCGAGCACATGGGCGTTGCGGCTCTGCCTGTCGTGGAGCTTCAGGGGGCCTGCCTTGGCGTCGTGCTTCCGACGCCGCAGGGAATGGGAGCCCACCATCCAAAGGCGATCGGCGTCACGGGCCAGCCCCTCGATGTCCGATTCGCCGTCGTCCTTGCCACCGGCAAGACCGAACTCCCTGAGCTTCACGGCGCTGAGGTTGCCGTAGTGGTGATCGCCGAGGCGGTCCAACCGGTACAGGCTGCGTCCCTCATCACCCCCCAGCCACAGCACCCGGTCAAGGGCCACCAGGGCGGAGAGGTTCTGCCGCAGTTCCTCGGCTTCCGTGTCCTTGGCGGGGGACACCTCCAGGAGGCGCTGGTGGGTCGGGACGGCCAGGGGCAGGTCGGCGGCCGGCTCGGGCATGGGGAAAAGGCGGGAGATTCTTTCCTTGGTAGTGGGGCGTTGGGGAGTGTCAACGTCAGCTCCCGGCGTTCGCTAGGGAGGCGGCGGGGGCAGGGGCGGCGATGTAGCTCCGCGAACCCCGGGGCCGCCAGGCTCCTGCCGACGGGGGCCCAGCATCTGGGCCAGCCCGGCGATGCGCTCGGTGGGCGGCTCGGGGCCCAGGCTCCACAGGCTCTCGAAGTAGAAGAAAGCCACCCCCAGGCCCCGGGCCCGGTTGGCGGCGACTTTCTGCGCCATCAGCGCCAGGGGGGTGGGGCGGTTGCGCTGGCCGCTCATCACGGCGATGGCGGTGGGGATGCGCTGGCGGGCCTCCTGCACCTCCGGCCGGATGAGGTGGGGCCCGTAGCTCTCCAGATCGGGCCGGTAGATCTGCACCAGCAGTTCATCGGCGATGCCGCGCCGCACCCATTCGCGCCAGTCCTGCAGCTGCAGCTTGTAGGCGAAGTCGTAGTAGTTGGGGGAGATCGAGATCAGGGCGCCGGGGCGGGCGGCGCGTATTGCCCTGGCCAGCTGGTCGAGGAAGGCGGTGATGCGGTCGGCGCGCCACTTCACCCAGGCCGGGTCCTCGGGGTTGGCCGGTGGATCCTTGCCCGTGTCCTTGCGGTAAAGCGCCCTGGTGAAGGGGTCGTAGCCGAACTCCCGCGGCAGGCTCATGTGGTCGTCGAACTGGATGCCATCGGCGCCCCAGTCGTTCACCACCTCCAGCACCAGGTCGGTGATCAGCTGCTGCACCTCCGGCCGGAAGGGATTGAGCCACAGCACCCGGCCGGCGGCACTGGTGGAGGTGAGCCCGCCGTCGCGGGTCTGGGTGAGCCAGCTGCGGTGCCGTTGCGCCAGCGGCGACTCCGGTGGCGCCATGAAGCCGAACTCGAACCAGGGGATCACCTTGAGCCCGCGGTTGCGGCCGGCGCTGATCAGCTCGGCCAGGATGTCCTGGCCCTGCAGGCCGCGGAAGCTGAAGTCCTGCAGCTGGCGCGCCTCGCTCACCCGGCTGGGGTAGTACGCGAAGCCGCCGTTCCAGACCACCGGATAGAGCCGGTTGAAGCCCAGCTCCGCCAGCTGATCCACGGCGGCCTGCATGCGGCTGCGGTCCCGCAGCACGGGCATGTCGTTGGCGGTGAGCCACACCCCCCGCAGCTCCTCCGGCTGGTCCTGGGCTTTCGCCGCTGGCGACAGCAGCGGCAGGCACGCCAACACCCAAGCCAACAGAACCCCGCAGAGGACCAGGGCGATCCCGCGGAGGGGGTCGCGTCGGTTCAAACCGGCCATGGCATCCAGGGATCGGCGCCGCTCATCCCTCCACGATGGGGGCGATTTCCCGCCCTAGCGCCCAGGGTCCGCCGGGTGAACAGGTGGCGCAGGAGGCCCGTTAGGGTCCGCGGGCGTCATGGCGACCGTGATGGGCCTGCTGGTGGACGGGGTCTGGAGAGACCAGTGGTACGACACGGGCAGCAGCGCCGGCCGCTTCGAGCGCTCGCGGGCGGCGTTCCGCAACTGGATCACCCCGGATGGATCGGCCGGTCCGAGCGGGGAGGCCGGCTTTGCCGCCGAAGCCGGCCGCTATCACCTCTATGTGTCACTGGCCTGTCCCTGGGCCCACCGCACCCTGATCCTGCGCGCCCTCAAGGGGCTGGAGGACCTGATCCCGCTCTCTGTCGTGCACTGGCTCATGGGCGAGCGGGGCTGGACGTTCCAGGCGGCGGAGGGGGTGGTACCGGACCCCAACGAGGGCGCCGAAGCCCTGCACCAGCTGTACATCGTGGCCGATCCCCACTACTCCGGGCGCGTCACCGTGCCGGTGCTCTGGGACCGGCAACGGCGCACGATCGTGAGCAATGAATCCTCCGAGATCCTGCGGATGTTCAACAGCGCCTTCGATCACCTGGGCGCCCGGGAGGGGGACGTCTATCCAACGGCGCTGCGCGAGGACATCGACCGCCTCAATGAGCGGATCTACGCCACCGTCAACAACGGGGTGTACCGCTGTGGCTTCGCCACCACCCAGGAGGCGTACGAGGAGGCGCTGGGTCCCCTGTTCGCCACGCTCGACTGGCTGGAGGGGCACCTGGCCGGCCAGCGCTATCTGCTGGGATCGGCGATCACCGAGGCGGACTGGCGCCTGTTCACCACCCTGCTGCGCTTTGATCCGGTCTATGTGGGGCACTTCAAGTGCAACCTGAAACGGCTGGTGGACTACCCCCACCTGTTCGCCTACACCCGCGATCTCTACCAGGTGCCGGGGGTGGCGGAGACGGTGAACATGGCGCACATCAAACGGCACTATTACCAGAGCCACACCATGATCAACCCCACGGGTGTTGTGCCGGTGGGTCCGGCGATCGACTATCTCCTTCCCCATGGCCGGGAGCCTGTGTGAGCCGCAGGTCGGCCGCCCCGTAGCTGCAGCGAAAGGCGCCCCAGCTGAGCCACCTTGCACACCAATAAGAAATGTGGGACCGCCTCCTGGGCGCTCTGAGGTGCCATTGAGACTGGGCCCCAGATGACGGCCTCAGACAACGCGAATGGCAGATTCCGAACGGGGCAGAACATTCAACAATATCGTCTCAGGCATCGCCGCCATCGCCGGCACCATCGGCTTGATTGTCGCCACGATCACCTCCAACGAAGTCAACAAACTGTCGCAGCAATCACGGACGGCGGGACTGGTTGGTGATCTCACCGATAAACTCACATCAAAGCAACTTGGCAGAGATATCTCCCTGCTGGCCATCGAGCACATGCTCAACACGGAGCCGGGGAAGGATAAGGCCCCGAGGGACAAGTTACTGCTCGCACGCATCTCGATCCTGCTGATCGAGGGGTCATCCGGGGAAGAGTCGATCAATGCCCAGAATAACAATTCCCGCCACGCCTCCGCCACCCAGACCCAGTTCAACCATGGCGTTGACCAGGCCGCGAGGGTGCTGAATCGTCTGGTTCAGAGTTCCGGCGAGGCCTGCAATGACTACTACCAGCAGCAGGTGTTCAACCTCCATCTGAAACTTGGTGGCCAGGATCTGACGCCGGCTGCTGACATCCAGGCCGATTGCGGTGAGGCCGGGGCGCTGGCGATCGACGCGCTGCGCAAGCAGGTGGAAGGCAAGGACAGCAATGGCGAACAGTCGGTCAGCGTCTCCCAGCTGGCCCAGGATCCGATCGTCGATCCCAGGCTGGTGGCGGGCTCCCTGGCCCAGGCCAGGGTGGTCAACCAGCTCAATGCCGTCAGGCTCGAAACGGCTCGGGCCAAAAGTGCCTACACCGAACCAAGTCTGGCCGTCGTCACCGTCCATCTGGACAATCCGTCCATCGCCGAGCAACTGAAACCCATCCTGGTCCAGCTTTCCGCCAAGCGCTGGTACATCGTCTCTGGCGTGCGCTTCGTGGAACCGTCATCGAGCAGCTGCGGTCCATACAACTCCGTTCGTTTCTTCCACAAGGCCGACAACGACCTGGCCGAGAAGCTGATCGCCCAGATCAGCGCCCTCAAGACAACCTCGCCATCGGTCCGCGCCCTTCTTGCCGGAACCGGGAATACAAAGCCCGGCATCTCTCCCATCGACCTGAGCACATGGAGGTACGCACGCTCCGTCCCCCAGGGCACCGTGGAGCTGTGGCTGGCCTCCAAAGGCACCCGCTGCCAATCGGCGCCGGCCGGTGCGTGACGGGGTCAAAGTGAGGGATGGCTGGTCATCGCTCACCCTTGGACCGCCCCCAACTGCTGAGCGCCGCCGGCCTCGAGCGGCGACTGGGGGATCGGCTGCTCTGGAGCCAGCTGGATCTCGCGCTGGCCGGTGGTGATCGCCTGGGGCTGGTGGCGCCCTCGGGGGCGGGGAAAACCCTGCTGCTGCGCACCCTGGCCCTGCTCGATCCCCCCGAGGCGGGAACATTTCACCTGCTCGGGCGTTCGCCGGCGGCCTGGGGTCTGCCGCGCTGGCGGGCCATGGTGCTGTATCTGGCCCAGCGGCCCGTCGCCGGTGGGGGAACCGTGGCGGCGAACCTTCGCGCGCCCTGGCGGTTCCGGGAGCGGCGCGGGCAGGGCAGCTGGAGCCACGGGCGCATCACCGGCTGGCTGGCGGCCCTGGGGCGCGATCCCTCGTTCCTGGACTACGACGCCGAGCGACTGTCCGGCGGTGAGCTGCAGTTGCTGGCCCTGCTGCGGGGCCTGCAGTTCGATCCCACCGTGCTGCTGCTGGATGAACCCACCGCCTCCCTGGACGGGGCCACCACCGCCGCCGTCGAGGCCCTGCTGAGCGACTGGCTGGCCACCGGTGCGCGCGCCTGCGTGCTCATCAGCCATGACGGCGAGCAGATCGAACGCTTCGCCACCCGCACCCTGGAGCTGCAGCGATGACCCCCTCGAGCGCCGGCGCCCTGACGATCAGTGATGGCCGCCTGGCCCTGTCCGGCCTGCTGATCCTGGTGAACGTGGGGCTATCGGCGGCGCTGCGCCTGGGCCTGGGCCGCAGCCTGCTGGTGGCCTCCATCCGGATGGTGGTGCAGCTGCTGCTGGTGGGGTTCGTGCTCGAGTGGCTGTTCCAGCAGGACCAGGCGCCCCTGATCCTGCTGGTGGGGGCGGCCATGGCGATGATCGCCGGCGTGTCCGCCGTCCAGCGCACCCGGCACCGCTTTGCCGGCATCTACCTCAACAGCCTGCTGTCGGTGATGGCCTCCTCGGCGCTGGTCACGGGCTTGGCGGTGACGGGGCTGATCCGGCCCCAGCCCTGGTACAACCCCCAATATCTGATCCCCCTGCTGGGGATGGTGCTGGGCAACACGCTCAACGGCATCTCCCTGGGACTCGATCGCTTCATGGACGGCCTGCGCAGCGGTCGCGATCAGGTCGAAACGGATCTGGCCCTCGGGGCGACCCGCTGGGAGGCCTGCCAGGCGGTGGTGCGCGAGGCGATGATCCCGACGATCAACTCGATGATGGTGATGGGCCTGGTGAGCCTGCCCGGGATGATGACCGGCCAGATCCTCCAGGGGGCGGCACCGGCGGCGGCGGTTCGCTACCAGATCGTGATCCTGTTCATGATCGCGTCGGCGACGGCGCTGGGGGTGTTCGGCGTCGTGGGCCTGGCCTACGCACGGCTCACCAGCGCCGACCACCAGCTGCGGCTCGACCGCCTGGTGCGGCCTCGCGGCGGCCGATGACGAGGCTGCGTAGAGTCAAACCAGCAATTGATCAGACTTGAAACAGCTCATCGGGCCACTGCGCAGGGCATCCATCTATGGCGTCATCAGCTATCTGGGTCTTGTTCTGATCAACAACTCGGAGCTGAACCTTCCCAATATGTGGATCGCCTATCTTCCGATGTTCATCGGTGTCTATGTGGCGACTCAATGGCTGGACAAGACGTTTGGGGACTGACGATCTAAGAACCGGCAGCGTTGATTCGGCGGTGTGGGCGCACCAGCAGGCCATCCCTCGGGGAGGGGCTGGGAATGACCAGCAGCGTCAGGTCCTGATCCGGCTCCAGGGCAAGACTCAGCTGCTTGAGCAGCCCCACTGCCAATAGACGGATGTCCAGCTCCGCCAGCGCCTTGCCCAGGCAGACGCGCTCACCGCCTCCATAGGGCAGCAGGGTCACCGGTTCGGCTCCCCCCAGATGCCGCTGGGGCCGAAAGGCCGCCAGATCCTCCGGGTCTGCGCCATGGCGATGGCTGGCGGTGATGCTCACCTGCACCACGCGATCGGCCGGCACCAGCACACCCGCCAATGCAATGGGCTCCAGGGTGCGGCGAAAGAAGCCCCCCACCGGCGGGGTCAGCCGCATCACCTCCTTCACCACCGCATCCAGCCGCGGGGCCCGCAGGGCGTCATAGGCGCTCACGGCGTCCCCCTCGGCAGGGGGCCAGGACAGGCCGTCGAGTTCCTCCAGCAGCCAGGCCAGCTCGGCGGGATGCAGCAGCAGGGTGAGCAGCAGGCAACTGAGGGCTGAGGCGGTGGTTTCGTAGCCGGCGAACAGCAGCAGGAGCAGCTGCTCCGCCACGTCGTCGTCGGCCTGGGGGATGCCGGCTTCATCCAGGCCGCCGGCCAGCAGATCGAGGCCGCCTGCCGCAAGGGGAGCACCGGAGGCCGAGGCGATCTGGGCCTTGCGCAGCACGGAGCCGAGGCGCTGCAGCAGGCGCTGCCGAGCCTGGCGGGCGCGGGCAAAGGGACTGCCGGGCAGGGCGAGCGGAAAGGAGAACAGGCCCCGGCAACAGATTTCGAAATCCTCGAACAGGGCGTCGCGGTCGGCGCCATCGAGCCCGAGCACCGTGGTGGCGATTACGGCAAAGGCGAAGCGCCGCAACCGGGGCACCAGGGCCACGGGCGCTGGCGCAGCCGCCAGTTCCTGGTTGAGACCCTCCACCAACGCCACGATCGCCGGGCTGTAGCGCCTCAGGGCGGCGGCGGCGAACAGCTGGCCCACCACCCGACGGCGCGCCTTGTGGTCGGCGCCGTTGCGATTGGCCAGCGACAGCAGCCCCAGCAGTTGCCTCACGCTGTCCGGCCACCAGCCCTCGACCGCGTCAGCCTGGGCGAACAGGTCGGCGATGGCCGGCCCACCACGGATGAACACGGTGCGCTGCCCGAGCAGGCTGGTTTCGTAGACATCGCCGTAACGCTCGAAACGGGCGCGGGCGAAATCCGGGTCACGAAAGAAGGCGAGGGTTTCGAGCACCCCGCTCACCGCAGCTGTGCTGGGGACGGGCCGAAGGGTGGCGGGGTCGGGGAGCAAGCAGCGTCATCCGGGGCGGTCCCCAGGCTGGCAGCCAGGTGATCGCGGAGCGACGCCGTTGGCGGCAAGCCCAGCGGCCTGCCGCCGTGGTGGCGGGTGGAAAGGCGGGCCAGAGGTACCGGGAAACGTGACGAAATGGGCAAGGAGAGTGCCAAGACATGCGTATCAGCGGTAATGCAATGGATGGAAAGGTTGATGTTCACGATGCATGATCGCCGCAGTTCATTCCGCAGCACCAGGGATCGGCAGTACGGTTAAGGAGCCCATCCCATGAGAGTTGCGATGAAAACCTTATTGATGTCTTTCCTTACGTTGGCCTTGTTGCTGGCTTCACTGTTGATCCCATCTCCAGTGATGGCTCTTTCGAATCCAATCGCTTCACCGCAGACACTGCTTGGAGCCAAAACAGAGAGCGTTCCCGCCTCAACACAGGAGACTGACAGCAAGCTTCAGTCCGCCATTGGTTCTGTGACAGATGGGGGCGGCCAGACGGAGAAGAAAGGAAACACACAGGAGCGGGCCAAGGATGGCGCGAAGATCGATCAGATGACCCAAGGCCTGATGAAGGAGAAAGGCACCTGATGGGGTTTGGCGTTTAACCCGTGGGTCGGCAACGGCTGAGTCGGCGGCGTGGATCTCAGGCACCAGCCGGCCAGCACCCTGGCCAGGGCAATGGGGCGACCAGGTGGGAAAGCGCGGCTAACCTCTGTCGGGCCTCCACCACCTGGTCGCCCCGTTCCGCCCATCCGCATCGCGCCATGAGCCCACTGACCCCTCTCAGCCAAACTCTGCTGAGCGCCAAGCGCCGTAAGGGCGTGAGCTTCGCCGCGCTGGAAACACTTCTCCAGCGCGATGAGGTCTGGATCGCCAGCTTGCTGTACGGACAGGCCACGGCCTCTCCAGAGGAGGCGGAGAAGCTGCTGGCGGCCCTGGATCTGGATCCAAACCTGGCCAGCGAGCTGACAGTCCCGCCCGTGAAGGGCTGCCTGGATCCGGAAGTTCCGACCGATCCATTGATTTATCGCTTCTATGAAATCATGCAGGTGTACGGCCTGCCACTGAAAGATGTGATCCAGGAAAAGTTTGGTGATGGCATCATGAGCGCCATCGACTTCACCATGGAGGTGGACAAAGTGGAGGATCCAGCCGGCAACAGGGTCAAAGTCACCATGTGCGGAAAGTTTCTGCCCTACAAGAAGTGGTGATCAGAACCTCGTTGGTGCTGCTCTGACGCCGCGGCAGGGGGGGGGGGGGGGGCCTTGGGAGGCCCCCCGACGATTGGCCAAGCCTTCCTTCAACGATGACCGTGGATTGAAACTTTCACCCCTTTGCGCAGATAGGGATCAGTTCCTATTGGGTGGATCGGGAGAAGTCAATCGGGGCAACAGGATTCGAACCTGCGACCTAATGCTCCCAAAGCGACAGGAGAGCATCTGATCCTATCTGTTCCAAAGTGCTCCTATCTGCTCTAAGATTTTTCATAGTCTAGGATTTCGGCATTCAACCTCGGGGCGCGGCTGCTCAGGAGTGCTCGCTTCTTCTCCGTTCCGTCCAACCCCTGTCCAACCTCTGACCAACCGGTGGCCAACCACGCACCTGCTCAAGCGACGAGGGAGCCCCTTGTTCGGGCCCATTTGCGGAAGCACCTGCCCGCTCGATGCAACCTCGGTCCCGACAAAACCGGCTAGGCACGGTTACAACAGCGATTCGCCCAAGAGGACGGGCGGATCAAAAGCGTTTAGGTCTCACTTCCCTACGCCTGGTCCATTGAGAACGAACACGATCTAATCCAGCGACCACTGGTGATTGCGAGTTATGTGACCCAGGGGGAAGAGCTTCGACCTGCAGCGACCCTCGCCAACGGGGCAAGCAGCAAAGCGTCTTACAACTGGCCGGCTACAGCCACCGCGATTGAGAAGCACAAGAGGGAGCACGGTCCTGGGGTCAATGAAACGACCTAGCACATGAAATACGCTCCCGCTGTTTGGCGCATGGTCGATGTGATGCAACGTCAGGTAGCACCGGCCGATAGTCCCAACCTGCTATGAGCAGCCGTCCGTCAATGGGATTTGGATAGCCGTAGTCGCCAGATTGCAACCCAGAACGCTGCTGCCTTTCTCCGCTATGCGGTTGAGCGGCAAAGTGTCAGCGCAAGGACCTGGGCGCTCCCGCACAACCTCGCTACGGTCGTAAAACGTCGGGCCCCCACTCGCGAAGAGTTTGCTCTTTCCGACGGCCAGGTCATACGGCTGCGGAGGCTTCGCAGGTCATTGGCTGTAAACGATTTTGAGGGTAAAGCATCTCCTGATGGCGACAACAGAACACCTGGACGTGGTTGCCGGTCAAGGGTTCGATCCGTTCGAGGTGCAAGCCCTCAGGATTTTTGTACCGGAGGTAACGGTACATGAGCAGAGGGCTTGGCAGCCTTCAGGGTTCCCGGCGCTCACCGCTCCAGTACAGCCTCACGTTCCTGCGATCCCGGTGCTGAGGCCCTGCCATCTTCGGACAAGGCATGGAGCTAGTCCATCAGCTCGACGAGGCGGGTGACGCGGATGTCGGGTCTGTAGCTGGTAAGGGGATACAGACCGAAGGTGCGGATGGTGGCATTGAGACGGTGCTGGCACATCGAGACTTGGAAGTAATAGACAGGTTGCCAGCGGAACGTATGTTAGCTAGGGTTGTATGACATCCGCTAAAGGGGCGTCACTTATCCTGAAAGCCGCTGAGAACTTATTAACAACAATATCAGCTGAAATCATTCCTAGAGGTATTTCAAATGACTAACCAACAGTTTCTACTCCTCATTAGCATTGAATGCATTTCTACCGATGATCTAACAGGAAGCGATGAGCTCATTGGAAGGTTTGCTAATTTTTCGGCTTTTGACTTTACAATCGGAAGTTTCAAGGCAAATGACAAGGTAAACCTAGATCGGCAAGTAGCTCTTCCAGTAGATTTCTCAACTCTACAAATAATTGAGAGAGATTTAACGGGAGACGATTTAATTGATACAATAGATTTAAGACAGAATATGAATGCGCAAAGGGTAGTCACTTTGAGCAATGGTGCTGCCAATTATGTATTGCGTTTCATTGTTACCTAGAGAACATCTAATCATTAGAGAACATCTAATCAAAAGAAGGAACGTAAATCCAGGCTCAAGAATGGGAATTGAAAGGATGGCCAACCCCCTCCAGTTGGGGTTTACTGAGTACACGCAGACTTACGCTAGATGATTTAAGCGTCGCTAGTGCTTCTTGTACATGACTGATGTCACGGTTTCTTGGGAGGATTTTTTGGCACTCATCCAGCCTCCGTATCACAAGCTGACCAGCAAAGAGGCTTTCCCTCTGATTTCTTTGGGTCTGGTGGTGCTGGGGTAGCGTGGCTCGATCAGCATTGACCAATACTTCCCACAGCTTCATTGCATTGCCTCAATCTCAATTAAGAACTTCTCGCGTCTCATGCGTTTCTTGGCTGTGGTCTGCTGGCAGTCGGCAAGCCAAGCTGTTTGCCACCCATAGACGGAGGCTTAGCCTGTAATCAATAGGGCAGTTTTGCTCCAAGATAAGCTAGTATTTTCCAGATTCTCCCTAGATTTCTCTTTTTTGGGGTAAGATCTTCTGAAATCTTCGGTTACGGTGGGCGGGCAGTTCCTAGGGTTGGGCGAGGCCGTGGTGCCTCTAAGATAAGTTGTCGAGTAAGCGAAAAGCGGCTCTCACTGACTTTAACCTATGATGATGACTCTAAACTTCTATGATGGTATTAAACTTTTATCCATGTAGTGCTTTCTGTAAAGTCCATTGGTAAATCACACTTTCCATCACTACTCGTCAACTCTACTTTTAAGGTGCTTTGACTAACAGCAGTTAGCCTTCCAAACATTTGGGTAACGCATCCATTCTGGTTGTTGCGTCGAGTTACAGTGTACTCAAAAAAGCTGCCATTCCATACCCCTTCAGCAATATGGTCAAATGCAGCATCTAGATGACTGGTGGTAACAAGACGATCGTCTTGTTCAAACCTAACAGCAGTGCTGCCGCCAAATTGCTTATAGAAGCCTGCAATCATTGGCCAATCTCGTTTTTTTAGAATTGGAAGATCAAATTTGGAAGTATCAAACTTTGTGAACTCGCATTCGTCTGGATCACGTGTACAAGCAGAAGCTTGTGTTTGCATGGCATTAATCGCATCTACGACATTGTCGAAATCTGCCTTCAGTTTCCCGCGATCTACTGGGGTACCATCAGTATTTTCAAAATCATCACCATTTTTCAAAATATATTTAATATCATCTCTCAAGGCTAAGAACTCAAATCGTTTCCTTGCTAAGTCCTCTAAGACTTGTTGTCGTTTTTCGATGTCAATAAAGGGAAACTCATCGCTAGGGCTTTTTAAGCCCTTATAGTCTTGCAATAAAACAGAGAACGGGAAAGCCTTATCGCCTGCTACTGAAATGGGAAATTCTCGTGCGGTTTTAATAATGTCGAGAAAGTTTTGGTCGACTGTGCTGATAGCGCCCTGCCTAGATACAAAACATTGCACTTCTAAATGAGATTTAGAGTTAGTCATTGCTGTTTGAATATCGACATCCAAGCTAGCCCCTGCTGGAGACAAAGGAGCCTTAAAAGCCGCACTCACTTTGACACCTACGCTTTCCCTCTCGATCTGATCTGTTCCTGAGATCTGATAGATCGCAAAATACTCACCACCCCTAACAATACCTGAGATAAAGCTATCTCCAAAACGTTCGTGAAAGCGTTTTGGGTTATCAAGAACTAACAACTGGTTCGCGTCTGGAGTAAAAACTGGAGAATCAATGGTTTCAATAGCGTTCTCAACGCTTACTTGGACAACGACATATGTTGAGAAACTTGAAAAGTCACATTTATTAAGGTAATCAGTCTTTGCACTTGCTGAGAAGCCCATATACGAGCCCCCTGCATCAACTGAGACTCCCAGAGTTTTGTGCAAGGCCTCTACGTCAGTTATCTTAGTCAATGAGCTCTTGACATCCTGACCACCTCCACCTTGCACTGACGAAATTGATGGACCCTCAACAGCAGGTGAGGGCCGAACAGCACCACTCAACCGGTCGTAACCAAGGCCAAACTTCATTCCTTTTGTGAACGGAACTAGATGATTTGCCACAAAACCCTCAGCAATCTAATGAAATTGATAGCACCTTGATTAGAGGGCAATGGTTACGATCTGTAGATCTTTACATTTACTGTGTCAGATTGTTGGATCTGATACGTTTCGGGTGGATCGCGGCGATCCCCAAGCATCATGCCTCCCTCTTCCTCCGGGAGCTCCTGCGCAGCCGGGAGCCGGAACGATCGATTCCGCTCACGCTGCGGCGGCAGATCACCCTCACGCAGCGACAGCGCCGACGCAACCTGCACCTCGCGCTCAACTCGCGACCCAGGGCAACGACCACAGCAGCGCCCTCCTTTTGGTGAGTGGAGCGACTCCTGGGCCCGCCAGTGAAGACCAGGACATGCTCGCCGGTGAGGGTGTCAATGCGTTCGAGGGCCATCCGTCGGCATCGAAGTGTTGCGGTAGCGGGTCATGGGAGGCTGAGCGACTGGCTAAAGCCTTCACGAGGGCGGTCAAGGTGAAGGATTCCGTCCAGTCACCCCGGAGTACGCTATCCATTTTAAGCCAGCCGTCACCCCGTGTCCCCGTGACCCCCAAGGAAGGCTGGCTGATCCATGACAGCCAGGTGCTGCGCTTTCGCCCGACCCGCTGGGAGCGCTTGGTCCAACTCCTGGAGATCACCACCGGAGAGCTGATCCCGGGACAGGAGATCCCGCTGCTGAAATCACGCCGGGAGGTGAGCCGGGCTGAGGTCCTGAAGCTCTGGGGTGAGAAGCGCAAGGAGGGATGGGCGCTCAGCAGCCCTCAGTGGTGATCTGGCTCTCTTGAAGTTGAGGCCCCAACACCTCTTTCGGCTTGCTGTACTGACAACCACGGCTGGCAGATCTATCAATGAATCAGAGGCCACGACCAGGGCAGCGCGAGCCAAGACCCTGCAACCGGCCAAAGGGCGCTCGATACGGGGCGCCCTTTTCATTGAATACGGGTTCGACCCCTGAGAAGGGACCGGACGTGCCGCTGGTGATGGCAGCGCTGCTGGAGGTCTTGGAACGCTGCAGCTCCAATGGGGTGATCTGATCAACTACCACAATTCGACGCGACTACACACCTCCTTCTGAAGCATCTTCCACTGCTCAACTGCTTGATTCAGATGGGGATGCTGCGTAGCCCATCAGGGACTGGGCGTTGCTCCAGCCTGACAAGGCTTCTCTCCAACCTCTGTCCAACCGTGGGTTGAAGCCAATCCCTGGAAAGTCAATCGGGGCGACAGGATTCGAACCTGCGACCTAGTGCTCCCAAAGCACCCGCGCTACCAAGCTGCGCCACGCCCCGCCAACAACACCCTAGTCCATGAAGTGACGACCTCCCCTCCAGTGACAGGCAGTCAGGCCCTGAGAAGGACCTTGGAGCGGCCCTGGTGGAGAGGACTGAACGGCAGCCAGATGCGGTCGAGGTGGCAGGTGTACGTCAATGGTCCCCGATCCCACAGGCTCTTTGACGGATCCGCTTCGCCGCGCTGTTGCGCTTCAGGCGTCCATGGATCGGGGCGCCATCAGAGCTCTGTCAAAGTATTGATCCAGGATGGTTCCAGGCAGCAGTGGGCCCTCGGTGAAGGCAAGACCGACAAGAGTCTTGTGATTCCAGATGTTCATCCATTGAACACAGGCAGACAAATAGACATTTCGGAACAGTCCGTAATCGCTGATATTCAGGAAGACCTGATCACTGGGCTTGACCTCAAGCAGTCCGCGACGAACGATGCAGGCTCCGGCCCTGCTGATGTCAGCCAGCGTCACGAAGCCCGTGCCTCCTGAGGACAGGTGGATGCTGGCGGGAACGCCCGACGGCAGAACCTGGCGAAGCGAACTGCGTCGATCCTTGTGCCGCTGCTGAAATTCGGAAACCTTCGGCGACATGGATCCTCTGTCAGCCATGTGACGTCAAGCCTAACTGGCAGCCCCTGCACCGTCAACGGCATGGTGTAAGCATAAATACACCATTGAGGGTCGAATAAATCCCGGCCAAGAAATGGTTAAGCCTCTGCATGGGAATCGCGGCAAAGAAGGAGCGTTCGGCATCGTGATTGGCCGCCGCTTTCCCGAAAAGAACCAAGCCCAGTCAGAAAAGGATGGAGAATGATGTCATGACCCTGACGTATCCGGAGTCCGACTTATGCAAAACACAGCAGAAAGGCATTCATGGCAAGCATTCTGCATCGAAGTCGGATCCCTGAGTCCTGGCCCCAGCTCCGAAAGTGTTCACCCCAGCAGCTTGCGACCAGTGCACTCACTCTGCTGATTCCAGGCCTGTTGAGCATGGGCCTGGTGCAACCAGCCACAGCGCAGGAGGGAAGAAGGGCGGTGAAGGTGGCTGCTGCCCAGTGACACGAAGGTTCCTCCCAACTGGGCCGCAGCCAGCCCCGCAGCAATGAACTGATGGTGCTGCCTGCGCTTTCGGGGCTGCCATCAGGTCTTGGGGCCGAAGCGATCAGGGCCCGGGCGGAGCGGCGCGGCACCATCCTTGGCCGCTACCGCGCCACCCAGCTCAGCGACTCGGTGATGGCCTGGGCCAGCCCCGGGGACGCCCCCCCTTGTGGTTCCCACACCGCTGGGCAGCATCGGGCTGGTCACGGTGGGGGATCTCGCCGTGCCGGAGCTGGTGGGCCCCACCAGACCCTGCGCACTGACCTGCTGGCCGCTCCAGCGGGTGAGCCTTCAGCGCTCAAGGGGGAGATCGACCCACGCCTGTACGCGGTGAGTGATCCGCCGACGGGCCGAGCCGGTGGTGTTCACCCTCAAGCTCACGGCGGCCGCGGGAGCTGATGCGGTGCGCCACCGCACGGTGATGCCGGCGACTGGCACCTGGATCAACCAACGGCTGCTGATCATTGGTCAGCGCAACGACCTCTACCGCCCTTTGGTCCTGGATGCTCAGAACAGCTGCTTCCAGACGTGGAAGCAAGCCGGCCACGGGATCGTGAGCTGCCCCTGACGACAAGGGCTAGAACCTCACCTTCACGCCACCTCCGTAGGTGAACTGGGAGCCATTGGAGAAGGCTTCGTAGCCGAGGTTGGCATACAGCGACGTTGTGCTGGAAACCTTGAGGTCAACACCTCCTTCAACAGCCAAGGTGTTGACGCCACGATTCTCCCCCTGGGTCTGGAAGCTTCCCGCGGCTGGCGCCGAATTGAGCGACGAGGTCACCGAACGCACCCCGGAATCATTGGCAAGAGCATCCACTTGGTAGGCAACGGCCAACCTCGGGGTGATGGACACGGTGTTGGCTTTGTTGAGGGGGATTGGACTGGAGGCCAGTTCAAAGCCAAGGGTGCCCACAAGACTGTTGGCCGCCTTGCCTTGAACAGTGAGATTCAGCGCCCCGGCGCCAGTTTCGGTGAAGGCACTTTGCTGATAACCTCCCCAGGCCACACCGACAAAGGGCTTGAGAAAGGCCTGGGTGCTGGCTGTCGGTTTGGAGAGATGAACGAGATAGTCGGCATTCAGGGCCACCGTATAGCCGCTTCCAGAGGGAGAGGCTTGTGCGGGGGAGCTGCCGCCGACGAAAACGACATTGCGACTGCCGGTGGAGTTGAAGTTGGAATACCCCACCAGGCCACGGACGCTCCACTGGCTTGAGGGCTTGTACACGCCATACAGCGAGGCGCTGTTGACCTTGGAGGTGACGCTGGCGCTGGTCAGGGACAGGTTGTTGAGGGAAGCCGTCCCGTAGCCGTAGGCCGCCCCGACGGTCCACTGAGCCGAAGGCTGGTACTCGATGCCATAGAAACTGGAGAAGATCCCGGAGTCATAGGACGAGAGACCCGCTGATCCGGTGATGCTGCTGGAGGCATTGGCAGCGCCAGCAAAGACGCAGAGGGGTTTGTGGGTCTTGGCACCCTGCTTGCCCTTGGCAGGATTGATCACCCAACCGGTGGAGGCACACGCTCCCGCCTGATTGAGCAGAAGTTCCCTCTGACGTTTGAGTGTTTCTAGGCCAACGCTTTGAAAAGCGGCGTAGGGCTCGGGGGAGAGCGAATCGATCGCGGCGGTGAGCTGGCCAGCGGAGGGAAGCGCCAGCAACTGCGATGTGGCCAGGAGGAGGTCCGGGGAGATGCCAGCCGCCAACGCCTGGCCGGTGGTGAAGCCCGTGAAGCCGATCGGGAAGCCCACGGCGTTGGCATTGTTCGCACCCGCAAAGGCCAGCGACTGGAACACGCGGTCAAACACACCGGCGGTGGCCACCTGGTTCACGCCACCCCGGCCGAGGAACTGCATCGCCGAGGTGGTCGGGCCGAAGCCATTCGTCGGCCGCCACTGGACATCAAAGGTCCTGGGGTTGCCGTCGGCCTCCTGGACCAGAACGCTGCCGGTACGCAGCAGGGCGCTGCTGATCCCCGTCTGATTCAAGATCAAACTGTTGGGGGCGGCGAAGCTGGTGCTGTTGGGGGCATCGACGATCACGTAGGAGAAACCGGGCCAGGGTCCGCCGCCGCCAAAGGCCGAAAGATCCGCGACCCCTGTGAAACTGCTGACGTTCCCAGAGACGTTGATCCTGTCGTTCTGCGGCCCTTGGATGTCCGCTTGGATGGTGCCGCCGTTGAGATTCAGACCGGCAGCCGACAGGGTTCCGATCGAATTGCCAGGCGCGATGATGCCGCCGGGAAGGATGGTGGTCGTGGGCAGGGAACCCGTCCCCCCCACCACACCGCCGGACTGGACCATCAGGCCGGAGGAGGCGGCGATGGAACCGAAGACGCGAAGGTTGGCGCCGCCGGAGACCGTGGTCGGCCCGGTGTAGGTGCTGACGCCGGAGAGGCTCAGGGAGCCGCCGCTGCCGCTGTTGATGAAGCTGATCGTCCCACCGGCGCCGGAGAAGACACCTGGGAGCGTCGCGGTGTTTCCGGCCAGATCGATGGCATTGGTGTCCTGGGTGCCGAGGGTCCAGTTCTGCGTGAACGTCCCGGGGATGTCCATCGTCAGCGTCCCCCCCGCGAAGGTGGTGGGGACTGCCGCGTCACTGATCAGAAAGGTGCCTCCGGGCACGATGGCCGCCGGCGGCGCCGGCGGCACCGGCGGCACCGGCAGTGGCGCAAAGGCCGTGGGGACGGTGACGTTGAGCAGATTGACGCCCGCCCCACCGCCGAAGAGCTGGGGGAAGAAGGTGGCGCCGGCGGGGTCTGATCCGAAAAAGAGGATGAAGGGGACGCCGCCGATCACGGCGTCATAGCGGGCATTGGCGAAGCTGACCCCTGCGGCACTGCTGCTGAAGGTGCCGAAGGTGAAGGTGAACGGCTGATTGTCCGCCGCACCCCCCGGAGAGGACAGCACCACGGGGGTGGCAACGGCGCCACTGACATTGGTGCCAGGCGTGAGGTTCAGCAGGGTCCCGGAGACCACCCCTTGGAAGGGAATGGAGCCCGGCTGCGCCGTGAAGCTCCAGAGCCAGTCGAGGGCGTGGGCCGGGGCCGGGGCCAGCAGGGCACCCGAGGCCACGACCCCGAGGGTTGCCCTCCATGGAGAACTGCGCCTCGGAAAAGTCCCTGCCGGACGAGGCGCACCCTTGAGAGCCATGCGTTTTTTCCGGGAAGGTAACGCCCTAGGGACGGGCTCGCCATTGCCGCCCCTCACCCCCAGCGCCGCTTGCGGCTCACCGCCACGCTGCCATCGAAGCCGGGAACCGGCACCTGGCACTTGCTGACCTCCACCGCCAGGGGGATCGGCCCGTAGCAGGCCTCCAGGGCGTCGAGAATCTGCTCGCTGTAGTGCTCCAGGGTGAGGCAGCAGACGGTGCGCGCCTGCTGCTGCAGCGCTGCGATGCCGCGGCCGTAGTCGTAGCCCTGGCTTAGGTCGTCGCTGCGGGCCGTGGCGGCCAGATCCGCCCCCAGGGAGAAGGCCAGCTCGAACCACTGGCCGTGGCGCCGCTCCTGCTCGTAGACCCCCACATGGGCCCACACCCGCAGGCCCCGCACGTGGATCGCCTCGGTCACAGGGGCAGGGGGCGGTGGCTGAAGCTCCGCGTGCCGTCGGCGTAGTCGGCGGCGATGTGGCCCTCGCCCCGCAGCCGGTAGCGGTAGGTGACCAGCCCCTCGAGCCCCACCGGGCCCCGCGGCGGCAGGGTCTGGGTGCTGATGCCCACCTCGGCGCCGAAGCCGTAGCGGTTGCCGTCGGCGAAGCGGGTGGAGCAGTTGAGGAACACCCCGGCGCTGTCCACTGCCCGCAGGAACCGCTCGGCCGCCACCGGGTCGGTGCTGGCGATGGCATCGGTGTGGCGGGAGCCGTGACGGCGGATGTGCTCCAGGGCCGCCTCCAGGTCCTCCACCACCTTCACATTCAGGATCAGATCCGAATACTCGGTGTCCCAGGCGCCGGGCCCGGCGGCCTGATCCACCCCCAGAGCGCAGGCGCGGGGATCGCCGCGCAGCTCCACCCCCGCCGCGGCGAAGGCCGGCAGCGCCGCCTCCAGGAAGGCGGGGGCGATGGTCTGGTGCACCAGCAGGGTCTCGATGGCGTTGCAGGCCGCCGGGTACTGGGTCTTGCTGTCGAGGGCGATGCGCAGGGCCAGGGCCGGGTCGGCGGCCCGATCCACAAACAGATGGCAGATGCCGTCGGCGTGGCCGAGCACGGGGATGCGGGTGTTGTCCTGAATGAAACGCACCAGGGCGTTGGAGCCCCGAGGAATGATCAGGTCCACCAGGCCATCGAGCCGCAGCAGCCCCAGGCTCTCCTCGCGGCTGGTGAGCAGCTCCAGGCAGCCGGGGTCGACGGCACTGCCGGCCAGGCCCCGCTGCAGGGCCGCCACGATCGCCTGGCAGCTGCGGCTGGCCTCCCGGCCCCCCTTGAGCAGGGCGCCGTTGCCGGAGCGGATCGCCAGCGAGGCGATCTGCATCACCGCATCGGGCCGGGCCTCGAAGATCACCCCCAGCACCCCCAGGGGCACGCTCAGCCGCTCCAGCACCAGCCCGTCATCGAGTTCGGTGTGCAGCTGGCGCCGACCTACGGGATCGGCCAGGGCCGCCACCTGGCGCACCCCGGCGATGGCCCCTCCCAGCTTGGGGGCATCCAGCTTGAGGCGGGCCACCAGGGCCGGAGCCAGCCCCTCGGCCTCCGCGGCGGCCAGGTCGGCCCGGTTGGCCTCCAGGATCTCGGCGCTGGCGGCCTCGAGGGCGTCGGCCATCGCCGCCACCGCGCCGGTGCGTTCAGCGTCGCTGGCCTGGCCCAGGGCCATGGCGGCCCGGCGCACCGCCGCGGCCCGCTGCAGCAGCTGGGGGTCGGGCTCCGGCACGACGCTGGCAGGAGAAGTGATGGTCTGGCTCATGGCCCCCATCATCCCAAGCGGTCCAGGGCCAGCCGCACCGCCCCCAGCCGACCGGCACCGTTGCCCAGCTCACAGCGGCGGATCGCCAGCCCCTCCCGGCTCACCGCCAGCACCCGCTCCTCCACCTCCCGCCAGACCGCCGGCAGGAAGTGGTGGCTGGCGGCACTGAGGCCACCGCCGATCAACACCAGCTCCGGGGTGAGCACGTAGAGCAGGGAGCTGAGCCCCACCCCAAGCAGCCGCCCGTAGGCCTCCCACACCGCCAGGGCTTCGGTGTCACCGGCGTCGGCGCGGCGGCAGAGCTCGCGCGGATCGAGCGGGCTGAGGCGGGCCAGGCCGCCAAGGCTGCAGAACTGCTCCAGGGAGCCCCGGTTGCCGCTGCGGCAGGGGGGCCCCTCAGGATCCACGCCGATCAGCCCAGGCTCAGCAGCCGCGCCGCCGTGGCCGGTGAACAGGCGGCCCTCCAGCATCACCGCCCCGCCCACGCCGGTGCCCAGGGTGAGCAGCAGCACGTCGCCCACACCCCGGGCCGCCCCCAGCCAGGCCTCACCCAGCAGGGCGCCGTTGGCATCGTTGCCCATGACCACCCGCCGCTCCAGCCGGGCTTCGAGCCAGGCCGCCAGGGGCACATCCCGCCACCCCGGCAGGTTGATGGAGATCCGCGCCACCCGACCCGCCGCGTCGCAGGGCCCCGGCAGGCCGATGCCCACCCGGTCGGCGAGGCGGTCGGGGTCGATGGCTTCGACCGCCTCGGCCAGGGCCATGAACACCGCCCCCGGCACCGCCGGCTGGGGCGTGGGCACCTCGGTCTCGGCGAGCACGGTGCCCTGCTGGTCGCAGCGGGCCAGCTTGATGGCCGTGCCGCCCAGATCGATGCCGATCAGCTGGGCCTCACCGGGAGGTCGTTCGCGGGACGACGCCATCGGCGCACCCTACCCAGCGGGGGGGCGCCAGCAGCGTAGGGGCGCCGTCCTTCAGAAGCGCAGGAACACCTGCAGCAGCGACTGCCAGGCCCCCTCGGTGTCGACGGAGGTCTGCAGGTTGAAGGTGTCAGAGGCCTTGTAGGTGAGGGTCACCTGGGGGGGCACATCGGAGCGGTTCGGGGCGGCCAGCACCGACATGCTGAAGCGGTTGGTGATGTCCACACCCACCTCGGCGCCGAGCACCAGCTGGGGCGGCACCCGCCGCCGGGGGGCGCCTTCCTGCTGGGTGTCGATCGCCTGGTTCACGTAGGTGGGATAGAGGGCCAGGCTCACCCGCTGGCCGAAGGCATCGCTCAGCGACGACAGCAGCGGCGAGAGAAGGGTCTGGCCCACCACCGTGGCCAGGGCGGCTCCTGCCCCGCCGCCGCTCAGGCCCGCCAGGGAGTTGCCGCCGATCAGGGCCACCAGCCGCTCCTGGGGCAGGGGCGGACTGCTGCGCAGCTTGAGGTTCTCGGCGATGCGGTCGGCGGGACCGCTCACCGACACCACCACCAGAATCAGGTTGAGCTGGTTCAGGGCCGAGAGGCCGGCCTGGTTGGGGGCGTTCTGCACCGAGGGACCCAGGTCGCCCACCCCGGACGGGGAGAGCACGCTGAGGCTGTCGGAGATGCGGGTGCGCAGGGCGATGTCGAGGTAGGGCACCAGCCCCAGGGAAGGGGTGAAGACCGCCACGTTGGGGGCGTCGGGGTCGAGGCTGAAGCTGGTGGTGAACAGGTTCAGCCGTCCCCCCAGCAGCCGCACCACCCCGGAGGCCCGCAGGGAGGGATCCAGCCGCCCGGCGATGCGCAGCTGGCCGGCCGTGGTGAAGTTGGCGATGTTGGGGATCACCACCCGCAGATCCGGCCCCAGCCGCAGGATCATGTCCTCGAAGGCCAGGTAGGGGAAGCGGGGCACCGAGGAGCGCAGGGCTTCGGCGGTGGTGGACTCCACATCGGGGCCCAGCAGCACCAGGGGCTGCTGGAAGTTCCACTTCGACTCCAGCAGCTCGGGCATGGTGCGCGGCTGGACCGGCTGGTCGGACACCGGCGCGCTGGCCGCCAGCTGGCCCGGCTGGACGTTGATGGTGCCGCGGCTGATCGCCACGTCGCCGCCGAGCACGGGGGCCAGCAGGCTGCCGCTGAGATGCAGCTGGCCGTCCCCCACCGCCGCCAGGCGCGGCACCTTGAAGGGCACCTGCTCCAGCTTCATCACCAGGGTCCGGTCCTGGGCGAGGGGCCGGAACAGCCCCAGACGGCCCTCGCCGCCCACCAGCCCCTGGGGCCCCACCCGGGCCCGGAACTCCTGCACCACCAGCTGCTCGAAGTCGAACAGGATCGTGGCGTCCACCTCCCGCACCTCCTGGCCGATGAAGCGGCAGCGCAGCTCCCGCAGCCGCAGGAAGCCGTTGGCGATCGGGTCGTCGAGGCTGCCGCGCACCAGCAGCTGCAGGTCGGCGCCGCCCTCCTGCCACTCGAAGGCCTGACCCCCCAGGCGGGTGAGGAAGCGCAGGCCATCGCCCCGGGTGGCCAGGCGCAGCTCCAGCCCCTGCTGGGAGGCCACCAGCGGGATGGTGCCTGCCAGGTCGACGCTGCGGGAAGCCCCCTCGGCCCGCAGGGCCAGATCCAGGCCGATCCCTTCGTCCTTCAGCTCCACCCTCCCCCGCTCCAGCTCCAGCGCCTGCTCCCCGAGGCGCCCCTCCACCAGGGCCAGGTCGAGGCTGAGCTCGGGGCGAGCCCCCCCCAGCCGGTAACGCCCCTTGGCGGCCAGGCTGCCGCGCAGGTTGTCCGGCAGCGGGGTGAGCAGGGCCAGCAGGGAGAGGGGCAGGTCGGCGAGGCTGAAGCGGCCGCTGCCGCCGCTGAGGGGCCCCTCCAGCCGCACCTCGAACGGCCGGCCGGCGAGGGCCTCGGCCCGGTCCCCCTGGTTGAACCAGAGGTGGCCGGTGGCCTTGAGGTCGGCCCGGGTGCGGGCGAAGTCCGGGCCGCTGAGCAGCAGATCGGCATCGATCCGGGCCTGCAACCGGTCCAGCCGTTCCGCCCGGCTGGCCCGGCTGGCCGCCTGCTCCCGGGCGGCGACGCGCTCCTCGGCCCGGGCCAGGGCCACCAGCTGGTCGGTGACCGTGCCGGCCATGGTGTCGATCACCAGGCTGCCCAGGTCACTGGCCCGTCCGCGGGCCGGGGCCGGCGCCCCGCGCCAGATGGGCCAGGCGTCGGTCAACTGGCGGAACAGCAGGGTGGAGAGCTGGCGCGCTTCGAAGCGGGCCCGGAAGGGGCCCCGCCAACGTCCCGACACCGTGGCGGCGATCGTGCCCTCGCCCAGGGGCTCGATCACGCCCTTGACCTGGTAGCGGCGGTCGTCGTACTGGACGTCGGCCTGGATGCGCCGGCCCCCCACCCCCAGGAACTCGGGCGAGAGCAGCTCCACCCGGCCGTCGAAACCCAGCGGCTGCAACCCCAGCCGGCCGCTGCCACTGAGGTCCCCCTGCAGGGAACGCAGGCGACGCTGGGGGCCGGTGGCCACCGCCAGACCCCGCAGGGGGAAGGCCCGGGCCAGCCAGCGGTAGTCCGCCGGCCGGCCCTCGAGGGTCAGCACACCGCCGTCCCGTTCGATGGCGGCCCGCACCGGCTGCCAGCGGCGGTCGAGCAGGGCCATGAGGCGTCCGTTCGGCGTCGGCGCCACCGTGGTCAGATCCAGGGACCGGTCCCGCAGGCGGCCGCGCCAGGTTTCCCGCAGCAGCAGGGGGCCGGCGCCGGGTTGCTGCAGACGCAGCTGCAGGTCGGGGCGCAGCTCCGCCAGGGGCCCGGCGATCGTCCCCTCCGCATCCAGCTGGCCCTGGAGGGTGGTGCCCAGCAGGGGGTCGAGGCGGGCCAGGGGGTAGTTGCGCACATCCACCCGGGCCAGCAGCGGACCGGCCACCAGTCCCTTGCCCGGCTGGAAGGACAGGGGCAGCTGGGCCGTGGCCGCGAGGCGGTCGGCCCGAAAGCGCTCCAGCCGCAGCAGCCGGTCGCTCCACACCAGCGCCGCCTGCCAGGGGCCCAGGAGCCGCTGGGAGGCCTGGCCCGTCTCCAGCCGCAGGCGCGGCGTCGCCAGCGGGCCGTCCACCCGCAGGCGACCGGCCAGGGGCTGGCGCGCCCATACCGGCAGGCGGGAGGCGGCGGCAACGTCGTCGGGATCGAGGAGCCAGCGGGCCTCCAGGGCCAGGGAGCGGCCGACGCTGCCGCTGGCCCGCGCGCTGGAGCTCCCCAGCCGGCCATCGAGCCGGGTGAGGCGCAGCAGACCCTGTCCCCAGCTCCCCTGCAGATCGGCCTTGATGGGCTGGCGACCGAGCGGATGGCGGGGCGGCGGCTGGGCTTCCAGCTGCACGGCCAGGCGGCGATCGGCGTCTGCCCTGGCCGTCAGGCGGCCGCCCCAGGAGCCGAACCGCCAGGCGCTGGCGGGCAGGATCAGGGCCCGGTCACGGCAGCTCAGGGGCAGCCGCTGGGCCGTCAGGGGCGTGGCGCCGGTCCCCAGCCGCCAGCGCACGTCCCGCAGCTCCAGGCCCCCCTCGCAGCGGGCCAGGCCCCTCTGGATCCGCAGCCCCACCCGTCCATCGGCCTCCCCGGCGAGGCTGCCCCCGGCCCGATCCCCCGCCGGCAGCAGCGGCCGCAGCAGGGCCAGCGGCAGGCGGCGGGCCGTCAGCCGGCCCTGCCACGTCTGCTTCTGCCACTGGCCCTCACCGTCCAGCCGCAGCGAGCCGCCGCCCTGGCCGGCGGGGGGCGCCAGGCGCAGTCCCAGATCGATTTCGCGGCGGTGCAGGCGCACGGCCACCTGGCCGGACAGCTTCAGGTCGAGGGGCAGGGCCGTCGCTCCGGCGCCCCGGACCCGCAGGTCGGCGGGCTGGAGCAGGCCCAGGCGCAGGTCGATCCGCGGCGGCTCACGCCCCGGGGGGACGGAGCCCAGCACCCAGAACTGGCCGGTGGCGTTGCGGCGCAGCTCGGCCCGGGCCCGTTCCAGCCCCACATCCAGCACCAGGCCGCGCAGCCCCAGGCTGGCCAGCGGGTCGAGACGCACCCGCACGCCCTCCACCCTGACGGTGGAGGCGTCCCGGGGACCGGGCAGGAAGCGGCTGGGACCGACCCAGAGACCGTCGGCCTTCAGGCCCCGGTAGGGACCAAGGACCATGGGACGGCCCATGGCCGTGCCGATCTGACGCTCCAGGGTGGGCCGGAAGCGGCCGTAGAGGCCGGCGACCATGCGATCGAACCAGAAGACCCCGACCCCCAGGCCCGCCCCCAGGAAACCGACGGCGAGAAGCCCCTTCCACACACGCCGGCGGGCAGGCCAGGGCCGACTGTCAGGCTTCCATCGCATCCACCGGGGTCGGTCGCCGTCCATGGGCGGCCGCAATATAGGGGGCTTGTCACGCCTTCCCCAGCCCCATGGCCGCTGATCCGATCCTGCTCGTGGCCGGTACCTGGCTGGGTGCCGCCAGCGGGGTGCTGGCGGTGCTCACCATCGCCGGATTCCTCGCCCGCTGGGGCATCCGCTTCCGCCTGGTGGGGATCACCAGCTTCACGGCCCTGCTGGCGCTCTCCTGCCTCGCCTTCTCGATCAGCTACAACCCGCGGGTGAGCGTGCCGGGGGCGATCCAGGTGCCGGTCGTGTTCGACAACGGCACCGATCTGGTCATCGCCGCCGCACCGACGAGCCTTGAGGCCGAGGCGGTGGCCCCCACCCTCGACCAGGTGGCCCGCAACCTGCGCGGCGGCGGCCGTGGCAGCGGTGGCGAGGTGCGGGTGCGGCTGCGCCGGGTCGAAGCCGTCGAGCCCGGGCTGGCACGGCCCGTGGTGCTGGCCGAAACCACCCGGGATCTGGCGGCCCGCAGCCCCGGCGACGCCGCCTGAACCCCGGTGGCCCACCCCTTCCGGCCAGCGGCCCACCTGAAACGGGAGCAGCAGCGCCTGCGCCGGGAGGGCATCGCGAGCTGGGAGGAGGTGGCCGGCCTGGATGACGCCCGCCTGCGTGACCTGGCCGCTTCGGGCGAGGCCAGCGAGGCCCGCCTGATCCGCCTGCGCGGCCAGGCCCGGCTGGTGAGCGCGGTGGGCCTCGCCCCGGAGGAGGCGGCCCTGCTGCTCCATGGGGGCATCGCCAGCCCCGCCGGGCTCGCCGCCGCCGATCCGCAGCAATTGCTGCTGCAGCTGGGCCGCCTGCAGCGGCGTCTCACCGGCTCGGCCGTCCCCCCGGTCGACCTGCCGCTCGTCCTGTCCTGGATCCGCCGGGCCCGGGCGGCCTCCGGTCGCTCCCCGAACTGACCCTCCGCTCCTGCGCTGCCCCGGCGGGGGTGACTGGAATAGGGGAAACGGACGGAGGCAGTGATGCCCCGAACAACCCGACTTTCTCCCCCCAGAGCCACGAACCACCCCCTTCGCGACGACCGCCGCCACCCCCTGAGCACCCGACTGCGCCCCTTCCTCACCGCCCTCGTCTGCGCCGCCTGCCTGGGCGCCGTGGCGGTGCCCACCGCACGGGCCCAGTCCGCGCTGCTGGAATCGGTGAAGCAGAACCCGGCCCTGGCCCAGAGCCTCTGCCAGCAGTTCCAGCAGCTGAACGCCCAGGGCGTCTCGGCCACCTCCAAGGCGTCGATCGCCAGCCTGGCCAGCAGCCGCGGCCTGAGCCCCATGGATGCGGAGGTGCTGGCCACCTACGTGATCGGCCTGCACTGCTCCACGGTGTTCTGATCCCCGTGGTCCGGGCCCGGGACGCCACCCTGCAGCTGGCGGATGGGGTCCGGCTGGTGAGCCGCGTCTGGCAACCCGACGGGGAGGGCCCCTGGCCGGTGCTGGTGATGCGCCAGCCCTACGGGCGGGCGATCGCCTCCACCGTGACCTTCGCCCATCCCAGCTGGTACGCCGGCCATGGGTTTCTGGTGGTGGTTCAGGACGTGCGGGGGCGCGGTGGATCGGAGGGCGACTTCGGCGGTTTCGCCCAGGAGGCGGCCGATGGGGCCGCCACGATCCTCTGGGCCCGGGCCCTGGCGGGCAGCAATGGCCGGGTGGGCACCTACGGCTTCTCCTACCAGGGCCTGACCCAGCTGCTCAGCACGGGGCACGAGGGCGGTGGCGGGGCCGACGGCGGGCTAAGCGACGACCCGGCCCTGCCGGACTGCCTCGCCCCGGCCATGTGCGGCCTCGATGAGCGGCTCCACTGGGCCAGTGAGGGGGGAGCCCACTGGTGGGCCCTGGGCCTGGGCTGGGCCCTGCAGCTGGCGGCGGAGGGCTGCCGGCGCCGGGGCGACGCGGCCGGCTGGCGCCAGATCCGCCGCAGCCTCCAGCACGGCGACTTCACCGAGGAGGGGCTGGCCCTGCTGGAACGCCACGATCCCGGCGGCATGAGCCTGGGCTGGCTGCGGCGCGACCCCGCCGGCCCGGAGGGCTGGACGGTGCACCCCGTGGCGGCGGCCCTGCTGCGGCGGCCCCTGCTGCTGATCGGCGGCTGGCACGATCCGCATCTGCGTGGGGTCCTCGACCTCTGGCAGCGGGCCCGCAGCGCCGGCGGCGACCCCCGGCTGGTCATCGGCGCCTGGAGCCATCTCGACTGGCGCGGAGGACTCGACCGCGAGCTGCTGGCCTTCTTCCGCCGCCATCTGCAGGAACCGCTGCCCCGCGGGGGCCTGGAGGAGCCCGCCGCTCCCGGGGCCGCCGCATCGGCCCCGATCCGCCTGCAGTGCGCCGCCACGGCCGCCTGGCACAGCCTCAGTCCCGCGGCGGCCGCCAGCCCCGCGGCGTCGGCCGCCGTCGGCTGGTCGCTCCACTCCACAGGCCTGGCCGCAATCCGCTGCGACGAGGGGGAACTGCGGCCCCTGGCGGCGGCGGGGCCGGCGGCTGGCGGCACGGCCTCGGGCGGCACGGTGGTGATCGTCCACGACCCCTGGCGGCCGGTGCCGGGCCGGGGCGGCCACCTGGGCACCGAACCGGGGCCGGTGGAGCGGGCCGATCTCGACCGGCGCGGCGACGTGGCCTGCTTCAGCACCGCCCCGCTGGAGCGGGCCCTCTGGCTGCTGGGAACCTTCCGCCTGCGGCTGCGGGTGAGCGCCGACCAGCCCAGCTTCGATCTCTGCGCCGCCCTCTCGGAGGTGTCTCCGGACGGGGGCTGCGTGCGCCAGCTGAGCACCGGCCTGGCCCGCTTCGGGACCACGGCGGCGGCCGGCGACACCCCCCGCACCCTGGCCCTGCAGCCCCTGGCCACGCTGGTGGCCGCCGGCCAGCGGCTGCGGCTGTCCCTGGCGGCGGCGGCCTGGCCCCAGATCGCCGTCAACCCCGGCGACGGCAGCCTGCCGGCGGGGGGCAGCGGCAGCGGGCACCGGGTGATCAGCCTGACGCTGGAGCTGGAGGGCGCCCACCTGGGCCTGGAGCCCCTGATTCGGGCAAACTGAGCCGACCCGAACCCCGCCGCCCATGCCGCGTCCCCAACCGCGCCGAGCCCTGATCGGCCTGCTGCTGCTGCTGGGCAGCCAGGCCCTGCTGGCACCGCGCGGGGCCTGGGCCCAGGCCGACCCGGCTCCGGCCACCAGCGGCCAGCCCAGCGCGGCCCTGAGCGAGGCCCAGGCACGGGCGGCGGCCGAGCGGATCCTGACCACGATCCGCAACGGCGACGCCCAGGCCCGCTTCAACCAGTTCTCCCCGGCCCTGCAGAGCGTCAGCAGCCCCAGCATGGTGGCCGCCACCATGAAGACCCAGCCGAAGCTGCTGCGCTGGGCCATCCGCAGCATCCAGCCCGGCTTCGACTCGAGCACGGTCGAGGCCACCCTGTTCACCAGCGCCGGTGAGCGCGACCTGCTGATGGTGATCGACGGCCAGGGCCGGATCGACGGCTACCACTTCAACGTCACCGACCAGCCGGCCGAGAAGGTGGTGCGTGACTTCATCACCGCCCTCGCCAGCGGCCACTTCATCTCCGCCAGCAGCTTCCTGTCGCCGCTGATGCAGGAGCAGATTCCCCAGGGCCAGCTGCAGCAGAAATGGCTCAATCTGCAGCGCATCACCGGCAATTTCGTCCGGGTGAAGCGCATCAACCGCGCCGAGAGTACGCCGGAGATGCGTCTGGTGATCGTCAACACCGAGTTCAACCGCCTCACCGACAACCTCTTCGTCACCCTGGATTCCGAGAACCGGATCATCGGCGTGGATTTCCCCACCGATCCCGCTCCTCCGTCGCCGCCGCGCTGAGCCGGCCCTCCCACCGACGTAAGCTCCCGGCGCATGCACGCCTCCTCTTCCATGGCCCTGCCCAGCCTCGAATGGATGGTTGAGGATGCCCGCCGGCTGGCGGAATGCCGCCACGACCATCCCTTCTCGGTGCTCGGGCCCCAGCCCCTCGATGACAGCGGCTGGGTGGTGCGGGTGTGGATGCCGGACGCCCACACGGTGGAACTGCTCCATGGCGGCGAGCGGCTGGCCATGGCCAACCCCCACCACCCCTGGATCTTCGAGGCCCGCGTCGACGCCGATCCCGGCTGCGGCTATCGCGTCCATGTGAGCCGCGGCGGCATCGAGCACGAGCAGCACGATCCCTGGGCGTTCCGCCACGAGTGGATGGGGGAACTGGACCGCCACCTGTTCGCCGAGGGGAATCACCACCACATCTGGCGGCGCATGGGCGCCCATGTGATCGAGCGCGAGGGCGTCACCGGGGTGAAGTTCTGTCTTTGGGCCCCCAATGCCCGCAGCGTCGCCCTGCTGGGTGATTTCAACGGCTGGGACGGCCGCCATCACCCCATGCAGCAGCGCCTCGGGGGGATCTGGGAGCTGTTCATCCCCGGCCTGGGCGCCGGCCAGATCTACAAGTACGAGGTGCGGGCCCAGAACGGCCACTGCTATCAGAAGGCCGACCCCTACGGCTTCCGCCACGAGATCCGGCCGAACACCGGTTCGGTGGTGGCCGAACTGGGCCGCTACCAGTGGAACGACGGCACCTGGATCGAGGAGCGGGATGGCCGCGATCCCCTGCCCCATCCCATCGCGGTGTACGAGATGCACCTGGGCAGCTGGATGCATGCCGCCGCCGACCAGCCCTTCATCGAAGCCGACGGCAGCCCCCGGCCCCCGGTGTCCGCCGCCGATCTGAAGCCGGGCGCCCGGCTGATGACCTATCCGGAACTGGCCGACAAGGTCATCCCCTACGTCAAGGCCCGCGGCTTCACCCACATCGAGCTGATGCCGGTCTCCGAGCATCCGTTCGACGGCTCCTGGGGCTACCAGGTCACCGGCTGGTACGCCCCCACCAGCCGCTTCGGCAGCCCGGACGAGTTCCGGGCCTTCGTCGACCGCTGCCACGCCGAAGGCATCGGCGTGATCCTCGACTGGGTGCCCGGCCACTTCCCCAAGGACGGCCACGGCCTGGCCTTCTTCGATGGCGCCCATCTCTACGAGCATGCCGATCCCCGCATCGGTGAGCACAAGGAGTGGGGCACGCTGATCTTCAACTACAGCCGCAACGAGGTGCGCAACTTCCTCGTCGCCAACCTCATCTACTGGTTCGAGGAGTTCCACATCGACGGCATCCGCGTCGATGCCGTGGCCTCGATGCTCTACCGCGACTACCTGCGTCCGGACGGGCAATGGCTGCCCAACGAGCAAGGCGGGCGGGAGAACCTGGAGGCGGTGCGCTTCCTGCAGCAGGCCAACCACGTGCTGTTCCAGCACTTCCCCGGCGCCCTCTCGATCGCCGAGGAGTCCACCACCTGGCCGATGGTGACCCAGCCCACCGACATGGGCGGCCTGGGGTTCAACCTCAAGTGGAACATGGGCTGGATGCACGACATGCTCGATTACTTCGAGCTGGATCCCTGGTTCCGCCAGTTCCACCAGAACCACGTCACCTTCTCGATCTGGTACGCCTTCACCGAGAACTTCATGCTGGCCCTGAGCCACGATGAAGTGGTGCACGGCAAGAGCAACCTGCTCCACAAGATGCCGGGCGACGACTGGCAGAAGTTCGCCAACGTGCGCGCCCTGCTGGCCTACATGTGGACCCACCCCGGCAAGAAGACGATCTTCATGGGGATGGAGTTCGGCCAGCGGGCCGAATGGAACGTCTGGGGTGACCTGCAGTGGGAGCTGCTCCAGTACGAGGCCCACAACGGCCTGCTCAACCTGGTGGACGACCTCAACGTCTTCTACAAATCGGAGCCGGCGCTGTGGGGCGACGACTTCGATCAGTACGGCTTCCAGTGGATCGACTGCAACGACAACCGCCATTCGGTGATCAGCTTCATGCGCCGCGACAGCGGCAGCGGCCGCTGGGTGGTGGTGGTGGCCAACTTCACCCCCCAGAGCCATTCCCACTACCGGGTCGGCGTCCCCCTGGAGGGCTTCTACGCCGAGGTCTTCAACACCGACAGCAGCCGCTACGGCGGCAGCAACCTCGGCAACCTGGGCGGCCGCTTCACCGACGCCTGGGCCATCCACGACTACGAGAACTCGCTGGAGCTCTGCCTGCCGCCCCTGAGCGTGGTGGTGTTCCGTCTCGACGAGTCCCGCAGCCTGCAGCGGCCGGCCATCGGCGAGGGCTGAGCGCTCCTGTGGCGCCCATGCCACGACTGGTGACAGGAGTGGCCGGAGGCCGGGGGTGCTCGGTTAGGTTTCGCCGTTGACCTTCCGACCGGCCCCATGACCGAATCCGCCCCCCTGCTGCTGCGCGCCGCCCGAGGTGAGCAGGTGGAGCGGCCGCCGGTCTGGATGATGCGCCAGGCGGGCCGCTACATGAAGGTGTACCGCGACCTGCGCGACCGCCATCCCGGATTCCGCGAGCGCTCCGAAAACCCCGATCTCTCCTACGAGATCTCGATGCAGCCCTTCCACGCCTTCCGTCCCGACGGCGTGATCCTCTTCTCCGACATCCTCACGCCCCTGCCGGGCATGGGCATCGACTTCGACATCATCGAGAGCCGGGGGCCGATCATCGAGCCCGCCATCCGCAGCCAGGCCCAGGTGGATGCGCTGCGCCCCCTCGATCCGGCCGAGGCCCTGCCCTTCGTGGGTGAGGTGCTGGGCCGGCTGCGGGCCGACGTGGGCAACGCCGCAGCGGTGCTCGGCTTCGTCGGCGCGCCCTGGACCCTGGCCGCCTATGCGGTGGAGGGCAAGAGCTCCAAGACCTATTCGGTGATCAAGGCGATGGCCTTCCAGGAGCCCGCCCTGCTGCACCAGCTGCTGGGTCACCTGGCCGATTCGATCGCCACCTACGTCCGCTATCAGATCGACAGCGGCGCCCAGGTGGTGCAGCTGTTCGACTCCTGGGCGGGGCAGCTCAGCCCGATCGACTACGACGTGTTCGCGGCCCCCTACCAGAAGCGGGTGATCGACCAGGTGAAGGCCACCCACCCCGACACCCCCCTGATCCTCTACATCTCCGGCAGCGCCGGCGTGCTGGAGCGCATGGCCGCCACCGGGGTGGACTTCATCTCCCTCGACTGGACCGTGGACATGGCCGATGGCTGCGCCCGCCTGCCCCAGCACCTGGGCGTGCAGGGCAACGTGGACCCCGGCCTGCTGTTCGGCACCCCCGAGGCGATCCGCGAGCGGATCCTCGACACGGTGCGCAAGGCCCGCGGCCGTCGCCACATCCTCAACCTGGGCCACGGCATCCTGCCCGGCACCCCTGAGGACAACGCCCGCGTCTTCTTCGAGACCGGCAAAGCCGTCAACGAGCTGCTGGGGGCCGCTGTTTGAGCGCCCCCACCTCCGGGCCCCAGCGGATCCTGATCACCGGCGCCAGCGGCTGCGTCGGCCAGTACATCGCTGAAAACCTGCTGGCCAACAGCGACGCCCACCTGCTGCTGCTGCTGCGGGATCCCGCCAAGCTCAGTGCCGTCCCCGCCGACCACCCCCGCATCACCCTGCTGGTGGGCGACCTGCGGGAGCTCGGTCCCCACGCCGCCGCCATCGCCAGCGCCGACCGGATCATCCACACCGCCACCGCCTGGGGGGATCCCGAGCGGGCCCAGGCGGTGAACGTGGTGGCCGTGAAGGAGCTGCTGCGGCTCACCGACCCGGATCGCCTGCAGCAGGTGATCTACTTCTCCACCGCGAGCATCCTCGACCGCCGGCTGCAGCTGCTGCCGGAGGCCATGGACTACGGCACCGAGTACATCCAGACCAAGGCCACCTGCCTGCAGGACCTGGAGCGCCACCCCCTGGCGCCGAGGATCGTGGCCGTGTTCCCCACCCTGGTGTTCGGCGGCGCGGTGGCCGGCGCCGATCCCCACCCCACCAGCTACCTCACGGCCGGGCTCAAGGAGGCCTTCGGCTGGCTGTGGCTGGCCCGCTGGCTGCGCACCGACGCCAGCTTCCACTTCATCCACGCCGCCGACATCGCCACCGTCTGCGCCCACCTGGCCACCACCCCCCACGGCCCCAATCCCGAGCCCGACCAGGGTCCGGTGCGGCGGCTGGTGCTGGGCCAGGCGCCGATCACGATCAACGGCGCCGTGGCTTCCCTGTGCCGCTGGCGGCGGGTGTGGGTGCCCCCGATCGGCATCGACCTGCGCGGCTGGCTGATCGAGGGGCTGATCAAGCTGCTGCGCATCGAGGTGAATGCCTGGGACCGTTTCTCGATCCGGCAGCGCCACTTCGTGCACCAGCCGGTGAGCCCGCCCGAGCGCTTCGGCCTGGTGAGCTTCGCCCCGACCCTCGAGGCGGTGCTGGAGACGGCGGGGGTGCCCCACCGGGGCCGCTGAATTGTTGCGAATGTGTCGGAGGCCCCCACCGGGGGGCGGCCATTGCCTAATTTGTGCCCGTTGCAAGTGCCTTCAGGCACCTTCCGTTGCACCCTCCCATGCGTCGTCTTCTTTCCCTCTTCGCTCTCTGCCTGGCGCTGGTGCTGGGTGCCGCCCCGAGCTTCGCCGCCGATGCGGCCCACGGCGGCCAGATCTTCTCCGCCAACTGCGCCGCCTGCCATATGGGCGGCGGCAACGTGGTCAACGCCGAGCGCACCCTCAAGGCCGATGCCCTGGCCTCCTACCTGGCCAACTACGACGCCGGCCACGAGGCCGCCATCGCCTACCAGGTGACCAACGGCAAGAACGCCATGCCCGCCTTCGGCGGCAAGCTCAGCGAGGGTGACATCGCTGACGTGGCGGCCTACGTTGAGGACATGGCCTCCAAGGGCTGGGCCTGATCCCAGGCTGGGCCTGGTCCCGCCGCACCCTCCTTTCCCTTGCCGGCGACTCCAGCCGTCCTGAGCCCCGGCACTGCCGGGGCTTTTTCATGGCTCAGCTGAGGGCACGACGGGCGGCCAGCACCGCCAGGTAGAGCTCCTCGGGCACCTCACGGATGTCGTACTCGCTCGGCAGCATCCCGTGGACATGGCGGTGCACCACCCGCCAGCAGTCCCGCTCCGGCTCGGCCGCACCGCCCAGCGTGAGGGACGCTTGGGCCAGGTCGGCCACCAGGGCCTGGTCGTCGGCGGGAGAGGGCATCGGAGACGGGATGGCTGCAGAGGCGAGAATGGGGCGCAGCCGAGCTCCCATCATGGCGATCCCCATTTCTGCCGGGCTGCTGCCGGGCCTGCTGGGGGGCCTGCTGTCGGCAGGGATGCCCCTGGCCGTGATGGCCGCCGCCGCGGCGCCCGCCCTGGCCCAGGGGCAGAGTCCCAACCAACCCCTGGCGATTGAGGCCAGACCCGGGCTGTCGCCTGCCCCCTGCCGACTGGTGGTGCCCAGAAGCGAAGCGGTGCTCCAGCCGCTGCGGATCCACCCGTCCCAGGTGGCCCAGAAGAACGGCATGGGCTGCCTGTCGGCGGCCGATGCTCTCTACGGCCCGGACGGCTGCCCCAGCCAGCTCTGCGGCCAGCAGCGCGGCTACCAGGTGCCCATGCCCGCGTTCGTGGGCCCCTAGCTCCTGGCCCCCCGCCGGGCGGTTGGCCACCCCTGTCGGTACGGCCTGCCCACCCCCGGGGAGGAGGGCCGAACGCCGCGGTTCGGTCCTCCCTCTCGGCCGATCCCGGCGGCATTCATACGTTGGCTTCAGCCACCGTCCGCAGGGAGAACTCCATCCATGCATCCCACCGCCGAACTGTTCACCGAAAAGGCCTGGGGCGCCGTGGTGGCCTCCCAGCAACTGGCCCAGCAGCGGCGCCAGCAGCAGATGGACAGCGAGCACCTCTTCGCCGCCCTGCTGGCCCAGCAGGACCTGGCCAGCCGGATCCTGGAGAAGGCCGGCGTGGACCTGGGCGTCCTGAGCCAGAAGCTGGAGGCCTTCATCGCCGCCCAGCCCAGCCTGGCCACCGCGCCAGACAACGTCTACCTGGGCAAGGGGCTCAACGCGGTGCTGGACCGGGCCGACGCCCTCAAGCAGGAATTCCAGGACAGCTACATCGCCGTGGAGCACCTGGTGCTGGCCCTGGCCGGCGATGACCGCTGCGGCCGCCAGCTGCTGTCCCAGTCGGGCGCCGACGAGCGCAAGCTGCGCGAGGCTGTGATGGCCGTGCGGGGCAGCCAACGCGTGACCGACCAGAACCCGGAGGGCACCTATGAATCCCTCGAAAAGTACGGCCGTGATCTCACCGCCGCCGCCCGGGAAGGCAAGCTCGATCCGGTGATCGGCCGCGACGAGGAGATCCGCCGCACCGTGCAGATCCTCTCGCGCCGCACCAAGAACAACCCGGTGCTGATCGGCGAACCCGGCGTCGGCAAGACGGCGATCGTCGAGGGGCTGGCCCAGCGGATCGTCAACGGCGACGTGCCCACGGCCCTGCAGAACCGCCAGCTGATCGCCCTCGACATGGGCGCCCTGATCGCCGGCGCCAAGTACCGCGGCGAGTTCGAGGAACGCCTCAAGGCCGTGCTCAAGGAGGTCACCTCCAGCGAAGGCCAGATCGTCCTGTTCATCGACGAGATCCACACCGTGGTGGGGGCCGGCGCCACCGGCGGTGCCATGGATGCCAGCAACCTGCTCAAACCGATGCTGGCCAGGGGCGAACTGCGCTGCATCGGCGCCACCACCCTCGATGAGCATCGCCAGCACATCGAGAAGGACCCGGCCCTGGAGCGCCGCTTCCAGCAGGTGTTCGTCGACCAGCCCACGGTGGAGGACACGATCTCGATCCTGCGGGGCCTCAAGGAGCGCTACGAGGTGCACCACGGCGTCCGCATCGCCGACAACGCCCTGGTGGCGGCGGCCGTGCTGAGCAGCCGCTACATCGCCGATCGCTTCCTGCCCGACAAGGCCATCGACCTGATGGACGAATCGGCGGCCCGCCTGAAGATGGAGATCACCTCCAAGCCGGAGGAGATCGACGAGCTCGATCGCCGCATCCTGCAGCTGGAGATGGAGAAGCTCTCGCTGGGGCGGGAATCAGACCCCGCCAGCCGCGACCGGCTCGAGAAGCTCGAGAAGGAGCTGGCCGACCTGGCCGAGCAGCAGAGCAGCCTCAACGCCCAGTGGCAGAAGGAGAAGGGCTCGATCGACGAACTCTCCGCCATCAAGGAGGAGATCGAGCAGGTGCAGCTGCAGGTGGAGCAGGCCAAGCGCCAGTACGACCTCAACAAGGCCGCCGAACTGGAGTACGGCACCCTGGCGGAGCTCAACAAGAAGCTGGCCGCCAAGGAAGCCGAGCTGAGCGCCCATGCCGGCGAGAAGAACCTGCTGCGCGAGGAGGTCACCGAGGACGACATCGCCGAGGTGATCGCCAAGTGGACCGGGATCCCGGTCAGCAAGCTGGTGCAGTCGGAGATGGAGAAACTGCTCCATCTCGAGGACGAACTGCACACCCGGGTGATCGGCCAGGAGCAGGCGGTGACGGCGGTGGCCGACGCCATCCAGCGCTCACGGGCCGGCCTGTCCGACCCCAACCGCCCGATCGCCAGCTTCCTGTTCCTCGGCCCCACCGGCGTGGGCAAGACCGAGCTCTCCAAGGCGCTGGCGTCCCAGCTGTTCGACAGCGAGGAGGCGATGGTGCGCATCGACATGAGCGAATACATGGAGAAGCACGCCGTGTCACGGCTGATCGGAGCCCCTCCGGGCTACGTGGGCTACGAGGAGGGCGGCCAGCTCACCGAAGCGGTGCGGCGGCGTCCCTACGCCGTGATCCTCTTCGACGAGGTGGAGAAGGCCCACCCCGATGTGTTCAACGTGATGCTGCAGATCCTCGATGACGGCCGCGTCACCGATGGTCAGGGCCGCACGGTGGACTTCACCAACACGGTGCTGATTCTCACCAGCAACATCGGCAGCGCCTCGATCCTCGATCTGGCCGGCGATCCGGCCCGCCACGGCGAGATGGAGAAGCGGGTGAACGAGGCCCTGCGGGGCCACTTCCGCCCCGAGTTCCTCAACCGGCTGGATGAATCGATCATCTTCCACAGCCTCAAGGCCGAGGAACTGCGCCAGATCGTGGAACTGCAGGTGCAGCGGCTGGCCCGGCGGCTCGAGGACAGGAAGCTGGGCCTGGAGCTTGACGCGGCCGCCCTCGACTGGCTGGCCGCCGTGGGCTACGACCCGGTGTACGGCGCCAGGCCCCTCAAGCGGGCCATCCAGCGCGAACTGGAGACGCCGATCGCCAAGGCGATCCTGGCCGGCACCTACCTGAGCGGCTCCACCATCGTGGTGGAGGTGGAAGCTGGGTCGGAACCGCCGCGGCTGCACTTCAGGGCGGCCGAGCCCTCCCGGCTGCCCGCCCTCGTCTGAAGCCTCAGGCGGCCAGCGCCGCCACCAGGGAGGGGTTGGCGTACCAGCTGAAGGTCCCCTCCTTCACCGCCGTGACGCCCAGCTCGGCCCGCAGCTCCTCCAGGTCCTGGCCCATCCGCTCCTCCCAGATCACCGGGAACAGCGGCTGGGCCTCGGCGCCGATGTGCAGACCTTTGCTGATCATGCCGAAGGCGTAGCTGGCGGTGCGGGCCTGCTCGGCAGGGGTGTCCAGTTCGTCGATGGGCGTGTCGTTGCGGAACCAGTTCAGCAGCAGGGCCATCAGATCGGTGAAGGCCAGGCCGGGATGGGAGAACTGGGCCACGCTCATGCTGATCACACCGAGTTCGCCGAAATTGTCGAGGCTGAAGCCGCTCACAATGTGATGGATGTCGTGGGTGGCGTAGACGCGGTAGTTGATGTAATCGGCGTCCGTTTCGAGGTTGGCGTAGAACTCAGGTTTGGGGAAGAAGTTGATGTCGTACCCCATCGTTTCCAGCACCGTCGCGTAGGTATGCCCCAGGGTCCCCTTCGGCAGCGCCCGCAGGGCGGCCGCGTCATAGGGACCGCTGAGCCGCCGCTGCTCGATCAGGGCCTTGGCGGCCGGGTCCCGCCCCAGCAACGCCCGGCAGACCTGCATCGGACGGGACTGGCGCAGTCGATGGGAGAGCAGGAAGACGTTGTTGGCGGAAGCACCGGCTCCGGCGGCCAGATCGGCGAGTTCGAGGAACGCCTGGATGTTCTCCTTGGTGGCGATCCGATCGAGGTAGCGAAATCCCATGGGGCGCAGCAGGGCGGGGGGAGCACCCAGGGAAGCTAGACACGCCGCCGGGGCCGGCCCGCAACGGCCCCAGGAAGACGCGGTGGAACGGGGCCCCTCAGGAACTCAGCCGAATCCGCCGGCGGATCCGGCGGGCGACGGCAAAGGCGCTTCCCACACCGAGAACGGGAAGGGGGCCAGGAACCGGCGAGACCGGTCCCTGGGGCTCACCAGCGACGTAGACCCCCGCCCAGCTGAGGCTGTCCTCCTCGGTTTCGCCCTCCAGCGCCATGCTGGCCGCGAACGCGATCCGGCCGTTGCGGAAACCGTCCCGCTCGATTCCCACGGCCACGATCGGGATGCCGGCGGCCTCCGGATCGATGAGCCCGCCATCCATCCCGGTCTCAACGATGGTGCGGATGTCAGGGGTTCCATCGGTCTCCGCGGCATAGAGACCGGACATCACCTCCTTGAAGACGTCGTCCATGCCATCCACCGTTCCGAGGTCGACACCCTTGAAGGCCAGGCTGTCCTCATCAAGGGCCAGAAATGAGGAGGACCGCCAGCGGGCCAGCTCCTGATCCCCTTCCTCATCGCCCCCTTCCCCGACGCCGGGCGGGCGACCGGAGAAGTTCCAGGACAGGAAGGACGAGAACTGCTCACCGGTGCTGGCGATCAGCCTGGTGAGCTTGGAGGCGATATCGGTGACGAAGATGCCCTGATGGAGTGGAATCTCGAACTGGAAGTTGCCGTTGCCCACCCCACCGGTTTCGGGTTTCTCGGATTGCTCCTGGCAGTACTGAAGCCTCGCCTCGTTCCCGGAGCCCGCACAGGAGACCTGCTGGGTGATGGTCTCGGAGCCCCAGGCGCCCCAGTAGGCCACGGAACGGCCATTGAAGGAGAGGACTTCGCCGATGTTGGTGAGCCCACCGGTATCCGTCAGATTGGTGAGGCCGCCGATGCTGGCCAGGGACGTCAGAGACGTCGGATTCCCCAGCAGCGACGATAGGTAGATCCCCCCAGCCGAGGGTGCCTCTTCGTTGTCCACGCCGAGGAACACCGCCTTGTTCAGCGCCGCGCTCGGTGGCGCGGTGGATCCGAAATTGCGGTTCTGGACATCACCGGGAATCGGGGTGTTGCTGTCGGCAATGAGACGGACAGGGGCCACACCGCCCTCGGCGACCAGATCGCGGAAGTACACCCCGGTTCTGCCCACGCCCTGGGCATCGGTCCAGTTGCCCTTGAAGACGACCGTGTTGTCGGTCACCGAGGGGGCACCGGGAAACTGATCGAACTTCAGGCCCGTCGGACCGGTGGATGACGGCACGCTGAAGTAGTTGAACGTGGCCAGTGCTCCGAGTTGACTGGCTCCGGTGATCAGGCTGCCCTGAGGGTTGCTGTAGATCCCCGAGGTCCCCAGCGAGCCATCGGGCGACTGCCAGACAGGGCTGGACTGACCACGGAAGGCGACGGTGGTCGAAGCGTTCAGATCGATGCGCGGGAACGAGGGGAACTCGGTGAAGGTGGCACCCGTGTTGTTCGGAGCCGGCACAAGACCTCCCCGCGACGCGATCGCAAAGATCGGACGGGGCGAGGCGCTATCGAGGAGATCACGGGTGAAGATGCCCGTGGGCGGCTGGCCACCACTGCCACCCCGGCCCCTGGCCCTGAACACCACAAGCCCGGAGCCATTGATGGACGGTGGGTTGTAGGCATTGAAGAGTCTGGAGGTGCCCGGAATCAGGTCGGCATTGTTGACCACCGTCTCGAACCGGAACGGGGCTGCCTCGGCGGAGGAAGCCGCCGAGAAGGTCACCAGGGTGCTGCCGAGAAGACAGGCCCTGCGCAATCGGCCTGCCCCGAGGCGGGTGGACGGGGATGCAAGGAAACGCCGCATGGGAAAGCCAGGCCAACACTCACCGGATCTTCACAGAGACGGATGCGTGTTCACTCAGCTGCTGCAGATGCGCCGCAGAAGTGGATGACGACTCAACAATTCGACGTCTTCAGCAACGCATCAATCCTGCGGGCCAGTTCCACATCCAGGTTCGACAGACCACCGGTGTCATGGGTGGTGAGGTTGATCGTCACCCGGTTCCAGACGTTGCACCATTCCGGGTGGTGGCCCATCGCTTCAGCGGCCAGGGCCACCCGGGCCATGAAGCCGAAGGCGGCGGAAAAATCGGCGAAGCGCAGTTCGCGGTGCAGCTTGCCCTCCCGCAGCGTCCATTGCGGCAGATCGGCGGGCAACGCGGCGATCTGGGCGGGGGTCAGGGGCTGGGCGGCCATGGGGGAAGAAAGCAGGAGGTCATTCGCCGAGCAGATGCAGGCTGAGGCGGCGGCGGTGGGGTCGGGCCCGGTGTTCCCACAGGTACACCGCCTGCCAGGTGCCGAGCAGCAGGCGACCCGACTGGAAGGGGAGCACCAGGCTGGTGCAGGTCAGGGCGGTGCGGATGTGGGCGGGCATGTCGTCGGGCCCTTCGTCATCGTGGACCCAGGGGCGCCGCTCCCCCTGGCCGCTCAGGGGCCGCACCCCTTCCGGGGGCACCAGGGCCCGCAGAAAGGCGGCGAGATCGACGAGCACCCTGGGGTCGGCGTTCTCGTTGATCGTCAGGCTGCAGGAGGTGTGCAGGCTGGCGATGGTGGCGGTGCCGAGCACCAGGCCGCTGGCGGCGATCAACCGGTTGAGGGCCCCGGTGATGTCATCGAATCCCTCCCCATGGGTGGACACCTCCAACTGGCTCAGGCTCTGGCGCAGCATCGGGTCCTCCTGGCGCCGTTCAGCTGGCGACGGGGACCGGAGCGGCGGAACGCAGCGCCTCGATCGTGGTCAGGCGGCAGGCCTGGGGGTCCCAGAGGATGTAGCTGAAGCACCCCGGGATGTCGGCCAGCGACAGCCGCCGCACCCCCGCCAGCAGGTGGGCATTGCGCTCGTGGCAGGCCCGCAGCCGGTAGTTGGGGATCTTGGACGACAGGTGATGGATGGCGTGGCAGCCGATGTCAGCCGAGAACCAGTTGAAGATCGGCGGCAGCTCCAGGTCGCTGGTGCCCTCCAGCACCCCGGTCATTTCGCTCCAGCCGGCGGTGGCGTGGGCGTAGGAGCCGGGGAAGTTGTGCTGGACGAAGAAGATGCAGATGAAGATCGCCGCCGCGCAGGCCATCACCGGGGCGTAGATCGACCAGAACACGCCGGCTCCGAGCCAGTGGGCCATCAACCACCAAGAGCCGATCACGGCGATGTTGTTGGCCAGCAGATGGCGGAATTCCCCCTGGGTGTACCAGTGCCTGGAGCGGTAGCTGGAAAGGATCTGGCCCAGGCCCATCGGCTGCGGGCTGCGCAGGCAGGCCAGAAGATGGCGGAAGAAGCCCGCCAGCCCCAGGATCAGGGCCACCCTGGGCTTGATCACCAGGTAGAAGAAGCCTCCGGGGAACAGCATCGCCGGATGGCGCAGCACGCCGTAGAACCGCTGCTGGCCGGGGCTGAGGGCGGCAAAGGCCCCCGTGGTGACCAGGGCCGACGGTCCCTGGTACTTCTCCCAGTCGCCGTTGTGGCGGTGGTGGTAGGCGTGGCCGCGGGACCAGGGGTACTGGGGAATGGCACTGATCACGCCGAGCAGGAAGCCGAACACCTGGTTGGCCCGCCGGCTGCGGAACAGGGAGTCGTGGCCGCAGTCGTGCATCAGCGAGAAGCAGCGGGCCAGCAGCAGCACCATGACGACCATGGTGGGGAGCAGCAGCAGGGGAGCGTGCTGGAGGCTCCAGTCGGCGACCCACCACAGGGCCGCATAGGGGATCACGGTGTTGGCGATCTGCCAGGAGCCCCGCAGATTCGAGCTGTCCATGAAGGACTTGAGCTCGAAATCGCCCCGCTTGGGCTGACGCATCGATGGCCTGGAGCCAGCGTCCGCATCAGGGGGAACGGGCGGCGTGCTATCGGACAGGGTGGCGGAAGGGAAGCCCTGCGACAATGCAAAACCTTTGCTATATCGAACGATCCTAGTCAGCAAGGGGGCAGTCCGTTTGCCTTCCGTGCGAAGGGAATCTGAATAGAATCTGCAGCGGATCTGCTGCGCCCAAGGTGAGCGACCTGATCGTGGTGGGCAGTGGCCTGGGCGGCCTGTGCGCCGGCGCCATCGCCGCCCGCCACGGGCTGGAAGTGCTGGTGCTTGAGGCCCACACCACCCCCGGCGGCGCGGCCCACGGATTCCGGCGCGGTCCCTTTCACTTCGAGTCCGGCCCTTCGCTCTGGAGCGGCCTGGGCCGGTGGCCCAGCACCAACCCCCTGGCCCAGGTGCTGCGGGCCGTGGGGGAAACCCTGCCCGTGGCCAGCTACCACGACTGGGGGCTGCTGCTGCCCGAGGGGTCCCTGCGGGTGGGGGTGGGCCAGGCCCCCTTCCTGGCTTTGGTGAGGGATCTGCGTGGCCCGGCGGTGGCAGCCGAATGGGACCGCTTCCTGACGGCCCTGAGGCCCAGCTGCGAGGCGGCCCGCTCCCTGCCGCTGCTGGCCCTCCGGCCCGGGGCGGGTCTGGCCACCACCCTCGGCGGCGGCAACGCCCTGCGCCTGCTGGGCCAGGCAGGCCGGCTGGCGGCCCTGGGGGGCGCCTTCGGGCCGATCGCCCGCCGGCACCTGAGCGATCCCTTCCTGCTCCACTGGGTCGACCTGCTCTGCTTCCTGATCTCCGGGTTGCCCATGGACCAGACCAGTGCCGCCGCCATGGCGACCCTGTTCGGCGAATGGTTCGAGCCCGACGCCTGCCTCGACTACCCCATCGGCGGCAGCGCGGCCGTGGCAGCGGCGCTGGTGCGCGGCATGGAGCGTCACGGCGGCCGGCTGCGCACGGGCGCGGCGGTGGCAGAGGTCCTGGTGGAGCAGGGCCGGGCGGTGGGCGTCCGCCTCGCGAACGGAGAGCGCCTCGAGGCCGGCCGCGGGGTGATCGCCAACACCAGCCCATGGGACCTGCTTGCCCTGCTGCCCGACGGGGCGGTGCCGTCCCGCTGGCGGCAGCGGCAGGCGGCCACCCCGGCCTGCGCCGGCTTCCTGCACTGGCACCTGGCCCTGCGGGGGGACGACCTCGATCACCTGCCCATCCACCACGTCTGGGTGGGCGACTGGCAGCGGGGCATCGGCGCCGAACGCAACATGGTGGTGCTCTCGATGCCCTCCCGGCTCGATCCGTCCTGCGCGCCGCCGGGCCACCAGGTGCTGCATGGCTACACCCCGGCCAACGAACCCTGGGAGCTGTGGCAGGGGCTGGAGCGGGGCAGCGCCGCCTACGACGCCCTCAAGCGGGAACGCTGCGCCGTCTTCGGCGAGGCGCTCGACCGGGTGCTGCCCGACTGGCGGGAGCGGGTGGTGCTGGAACTGCAGGGCACCCCCCTCACCCACCGCCACTACCTGCGGATGCACCAGGGCAGCTACGGCCCGGCCTGGCCCGCCAACGCCGGTCCCTTCCCCGGCGGGTCCACCCCGGTCGAGGGGCTGGTGCTCTGCGGGGCCGGCGTGTTCCCGGGCATCGGCGTGCCGCCGGTGGCGGTGAGCGGCGCCATGGCCGCCCACCGCTTCGTGGAGGCGCGCCAGCAGAGGCGGCTGCTGGAGGAGATCGGCCTGACAGCGGCCTAGAAACGTCGCAGGGCCAGGCTGCCCAGCTGCACCTCACGCAGCAGCAGCACCACCGCCGTCATCAGCGAGCCCATCGCCAGCACGAACAGCAGGGCGACCAGGGGCGTCACGTCCATCGTGGCCAGGGTGCTCACGAACAGCACCACCACCACGGTGGCCACCAGCAGGAAGCTGGTGGTGGCGCAGGCGAAGGCCCTTGAGGCCATGAGCATGCGCCGGCGGTGCAGCATCAGCTCCTCCTGCAGCTCCCGCTCCTGGGCCACCGTGGCGGCACCGGTCCGCTCCTTGAGCAGCCGGGCCCGATCGACGATGCGGGCCAGGCGGGTGGTGATCACCCCGAGCAGACCGCTGATGCCGGCCAGCAGAAACACCGGCGTCACCGCCAGGCGGATCGTCTCGGGGAGGGCCCCAGCCGGATGGGGGGCCACCAGCAGGATCAGGGCCAAGGCTGCGGACATCGCGGCAGCGAATCTAGGGCGGCGGCCCCTGCCAGCCTGGAGGGACGTTCGCCGCCCAGCGCCCGCCATGACCACGATGACCTGCCGCTACGAGGGAGCCCTGCGCTGCTCGGCGGACCACGCCCCGTCGGGGTCGCGGCTGATCACCGATGCACCCGTGGACAACCAGGGCAAGGGGGAGGCGTTCTCGCCCACCGACCTGGTGGCGACGGCCCTGGCCACCTGCCTGCTGACGGTGATGGGCATCGTGGCCGAACGGGAGGGAATCCCCCTGGAGGGCGCCCGGGTGCGGGTGGAGAAGGGCATGAGCCAGAGCGGCGAGCGCCGCATCGCCCTGCTGGAGGCCTGGATCGATCTGCCGGCCGGCCTCGATGACGGCCAGCGGGACCTGCTGATCCGCGCCGGCGAGCGTTGCCCTGTGAAGGTCAGCCTGGAGGGTTGCGTGCCGATGCGGCTGCACTGGAACCCGGCGACGGCGGGCTGAGGGTGACCCCCACCTCCAGCTGCTCGAGCGGAGCCGCCGGGTCCTCCGGCACCAGCAGCACCATCGTGCTGGCCGCAGGGCGGGTGCCGGGCTGCTCCTGGAGGATCTCCAGGGCCACCATGGTCTTGCGCCACTGCAGGATCTTGCCCTCCAGCAGGGCCACGAAGTCGTCGCAGTTCCAGCGGGCCGCCTCGCCACGGCAGGGGTAGCGCTCCAGCACATCGAGGATCTCCATCTCCCGCAGCGGTGGAGCCTCGGCCGGATCCCAGACCAGCAGATAGTTGCCGTCGAGGGCATTGGCCTCCAGCAGGCTGGCCTCGCTGGCCAGCAGGGTGTCGAGGGCCATCTCGTCGTCGTCCCGCTCAATGGCGGTGAGCAGGGCCTCGAGCACCAGCTGGGTGTCGTCGTCGAGCCGATCGCAGTGGACCGTGAGCAGGCCCGTGACCGCCAGTTCGATCTCCTCGAGCGGCAGCACCATGGTCAGGGCCCGCAGGATGGCGCTGAGGACATCGCCGGAGTCGCCGCCGGGTGGCTGGCCCTGCAGGGCGAGGTCGGGGTCGGCCATGAACCTTTCGATGGCCGCGAGCACCAGGGCCTGCTCCGGAGAAGGGGGATGCATCGATCCGACACCGGGAAGGTCCGCCTCCACCATGGCGCCGCCAGCGCCATGCTGGCGCCACCGGCTCCACCGATCCCATGCCTGCAGCGGCTCCGGCCCTCGACCAGCTCCAGCGGCACCTGCACACCACCCGCCTGCTGGGCTCGATCAGCAGCACCCTCTACTACGACCAGAACACGGTGATGCCCGCCGCCGGTGCCCCCTGGCGCGGCGAGCAGCTGGCCCTGCTGGCCGCCCAGCTGCACGAGCGCCAGAGCAGTGACGCCTACGCCGATCTGGTGGCCGCCGCCGAAGCCGAGCTGGATGGGGCCGCCCCTCCCCAGCGGCGCCGCAACCTGCAGCTGCTGCGCCTGGAGCTGAACCGCCAGCGCTGTCTCGATCCGGCCCTGGTCACCGCCCTGGCCCGGGCCCAGTCCCACGGCAACGCCGTCTGGCAGGAGGCCCGGGCGGCCAGCACCTTCGCCACCTTCGCCCCGGCGCTGCGGGAGCTGATCCGGCTGCGCCGCGAACAGGCCGGCCAGCTGGCGGACGCCGAACCCGTGGCCCGCAGCCCCTGGGAGATCCTGGCCCAGCCCTTCGAGCCCGACGTCAGCAAGGCCCGGCTGACGGAGCTGTTCGCCCCCCTGGCGGCGGAACTGCCGGGACTGCTGGAGACGGTGGCGGCCGCCCCGCCTGCGGGCCACCAGGAGCCCTTCGAGCTGGCGGAGGGTATACAGCAGCGGCTCTGCAGTGAGCTGCTCGACAGCTGGGGCTACGACGCGGCCCGCTGTCAGCGGTCCCGATCCGCCCACCCCTTCTCCTGCACCGTGGGCCCGCAGGACTTCCGCATCACCACCCGGGTGGTGGGGGGCCAGCCGTTCTCGGCCTTCCTGGCCACCGCCCATGAGTGGGGCCACTCCCTCTACGAGCAGGGCCTGCCCCGCAGTGACGACCACTACTTCCCCTGGCCCCTCGGGGAGGCCACCTCGATGGGGGTGCATGAGTCCCAGTCGCTGTTCTGGGAATGCCGCGTGGCCCGTAGCCGGGCCTTCGCCGAGCGCTGGCATCCCCGCTTCCAGGGGGGCCTGGGGTCCGACCCCTGGGGCGGCGCCTTCGGTTTCTGGCGGGCCCTCAATCCCCTGCGGCCGGGCCTGATCAGGGTGGAGGCCGATGAACTGAGCTACAGCCTCCACATCGTCATGCGCTTCGAGCTGGAGCTGGCCCTGCTGGAGCAGGAGATGCCGGTGGAGGAGCTGCCCGCCGCCTGGAACCGGCGCATGAAGGAGCTGCTGGGGCTGCAGCCCGCCACGGACGCCGAGGGCTGCCTCCAGGACATCCACTGGGCCGAGGGGCTTTTCGGCTACTTCCCCTCCTACGCCCTCGGCCACCTGATCAGCGCCCAGATCTCGGAGGCCCTCGAGCAGGAGATCGGCCCCATCGAGGCGCTGGTGGCTGCGGGGGAGACGGCCGCCCTGCAGAACTGGCTCGCCGGCAACATCTGGCCCCACGGCCGCTCGGTGAACGCCGAGGAACTCGTCGAGCGGGTCACGGGCCGGCCCCTGGGCGCCCAGCCCTTCCTCACCTACCTGCGCGCCAAGGTTGGCCAGCTGACCGGGGCCGCCTGAGCAGGGCGGGGTGACTGCGGCGGGCAGAACCGGGCTCACGGGGCCCGATGCCTAAGATGCCGCCGCCGAAAAGCCCCCACCATGGCGAACATCGACCACGCCCCCAGCCGCACCATGCTGAACCTGCTGCATGTGCTGCCGGCCTTCGCCGATGAGGCCGAGCTGCGGCTCAACGCCATCGTGGAGCTCAACTCCAACACGATCAACAAATACGAGCTGATCACCGAAACCGGCCATCTGAAGCTGGATCGGGTGGGCTATTCCTCCCTCGCTTACCCCTTCGCCTACGGCTGCATTCCCCGCACCTGGGACGAGGACGGCGATCCCCTCGACATCGAGATCGTCGGCGTCACCGAGCCCCTGGTGCCCGGCAGCCTGGTGGAGGCCCGCATCATCGGCATCATGTGCTTCGACGATGGCGGCGAGGTGGACGACAAGGTGATCGCCGTCCTGGCAGACGACAAGCGCATGGACCACATCACCAGCTATACCCAGCTGGGTGAGCACTGGCTCAAGGAAACCCAGTACTACTGGGAGCACTACAAGGATCTGAAGAAGCCCGGCACCTGCAAGGTCAACGGCTTCCATGACACCGGCGAGGCCGTGCGCATCATCAAGGAATGCGAAGATCGCTATCTTTCCGTCGTCGATCCCCGTCTGGTCGACTGACGTCCACCGGCACCGCCACCGCGGTCCCTCCGATCCCGCTCCGCCCATGTCGCGCTCCCTGGTCCTGTCCGTGCTCCTGACCACCGGCTGGGGGGCCGCCATGGCGGGGGCCGCCGGAGCCGTTGAGGTGCCGGTGTCGGCCCCAGCGCCGGCGGCCACGAGCGCTCCCACCGGCGTGGCTCCGACCGGGCCCGCCAGCCTGGCCCCGGTCGCCCCAGGGGTGGTTGCCCCCGCCGTGGCCGCGCCCGCCACCGCCGCGCCTGCACCGGCGAAGGCCACCGTGACCAGCACCCGTGAAATCGTGCTGGAGCTGGGCAAGCGCACGATCAGCCTGCGGGACAACGGCAAGGTGCTGGGCAGCTGGCCCGTGGCCATCGGCGATTCCCGCACCCCCACCCCCAAAGGACGCTTCCTGGTGGAGACCAAGGTGGTCAATCCCCAGTACCAGAGCACGGCGAGCGGCAAGATCAACCCCACCAAGGGCCCCAATGGCCCCCTCGGTGACCGCTGGATCGGCTTCAAGAAGAGCGGCCCCAACCAGTACGGCATCCACGGCACCCCCAGCGCCTGGGCCTGGACCGTCACCTCCCGCTCCGCCGTCACCAACGGCTGTGTCCGGATGCTCACCCCCCATGTCCGCGCCCTGTTCGACCAGGTGGAGGTGGGAACACCGGTGGTTGTCAAACCCTGAACACCGAAGGGCGATTGCGGCGAATTCGGGAGCGACCGAAGAGATTCTGGAGATTGCCCAGGAAGGGTTTGATGTCTGGGTGCAAACACCTAATGTCTTGAAACTCGATCAACAGCGGCGCCCTCCAGAACCGCCGATATCCCTCCCATGTTCGATTCCACTCACGAACCCACCACCGATCAGCTGAACAGCACGTCGCTGAAGTGGGGCAACGACGGTGAGCTCTCCGAACTGGACCTGCAGCGGATTCTGGGCCTGCTCTCTCAGGCGGATCCCGTCGCCGAGGCCCTGATGGAGGGCCGCTCCGAAGCGGCCTGAAAGCGTCGGGCCTGGGCCCTGGCCATGCCGTCGCGGCTGGCCATCCCCCGCAGCCTGTCCACCGCCAGTCCCCCGGTGGGCAGCCCATGGGGGAGATGGTCCCCCGATCCTCCCTCCAGCTCGAAGACCGGCAGCTGCCGCAGGCCATTTGGTCTCAGCTGATCTTCGAGGCGATCCAGGTGCACCCCGGTCGGCAACCAGACCAGGTCGGTGCGCAGGCAATCCTCGAGACGCAGCGGTTCCTGGCGACGGAGCTCGGAGCCGAGACCACGCTGCAGGTCACCGATCGTCACCAGCCCCAGGGCCAGCCCGGCCCGCTCCACCAGCAGGCAGTGGCCATGGCTCTCGATCAGCCGGGCCAGGGCCGCTGAGGCGGTCAGGGAGGCGGGCAGCACCAGGGGCGCCTCCGGTTCGAAGGCCTCCTCCACCGGGATGGCCGCCAGCTGGCTGCGGCGGCGTTCCTCCAGGGGATCCGGCCCCATCAGGCCGGGATCCTGGATGCCCTGCCAGCGCTCCACCAGGGCGGCGCTGAGGCCGGCCGCCGCCATCAGCGGCAGCACGATGCGGATGTCACGGGTGAGCTCGAACAGCAGCAGCAGGGCGGTGAGCGGAGCCCGGGCGCTGCCCGCCAGCACGGCCGCCATGCCCACCATGGCGTAGGCGGGGGGTTCGGCCACCGGCAGATTCAGGCCGCCGCTGCCCAGCGCCTGGCCGTAACAGCTCCCCAGCACCGCCCCCAGGAACAGGGAGGGGGCGAAGCCGCCGCCCACGAAGCCGGTGGCGTTGCTGACGGTGGTGGCCACCAGCTTGACGCCGATCAGGGCCACCAGGGTGAGCAGGGGGATGCCGCCATCCCGGCCCAGCAGGGCTTCAATCGTGTCGTAGCCGACGCCGAGCACCTGGGGGAACACCAGGGCCATGCCCCCGAGGGCCGCCCCTCCCAGGGCCGTGGGCAGGCCGGGCGGCAGCCGCCGCACCACGGCCTGGACCCGCTCGTCGCGGCCGGCGGCCAGCAGCCGGATCAGCAGCCAGGACATCAGGCTGGCCAGCAGGCCCAGCCCCAGATACAGGGGCAGCTCCAGCGGTGAGCGCACCTCGTAGGCGGGCAGGCGCAGGATCGGCGTGTCGCCCAGGCACAGCTGGGTGACGAGCGCCGAGGCCACCGCCGCCACCAGCACCGCCCGCAGGCTGGGACGTCCCGGGATGGCGCTGTAGCTGCCCTCGAAGGCGAAGAACACCCCGGCGATGGGGGCCTTGAATCCGGCCGCCAGGCCCGCCGCCACCCCGGCCCCCACCAGGGCCTTCTGGGCCTGGGGGGAGAGGCGACCCTTCAGGGCCACCCAGAGGCCGATGTTGCCGCCGCCCTCCACGCTGGGCCCCTCCGGCCCGAGGGAGGCGCCGCTGCCCAGGCTGAGGGACGCGGCCACCAGTCGCAGCAGGGGCAGGCGCGGCTCACCCCCCTGGCGCCCGTCGGCGATCGCCATCAGGCTCGACAGACCCGGGCCGATGCTGCCGGCGACATGGCGCAGCAGGCCCACCGCCAGACCGCCGAGGGTCGGCACCACCACCACGGGCCAGAGGGCCAGCCAGTCCGGCGGGGTGGGCAGGCTGATCGGTGGGGGTTCGGGGGGCGGGGGCGGTGCCGCCGCCAGCAGGCCGATGCCATCGAGCCCGAGCTGGAGCAGGGCCCGCAGGGGGGTGCCGCTGTCGGGCGCGAGCGGCGGCAGATCAATCGGCGGCAGGTCGGCGGGGGTGGTGGGCGAGGAGCGCCCGATCACCAGCAGGCCCTCGACGAAGGGGCCGAACAGGAAGTTGTTGATGAAGCCCAGCAGCTCGTGGAACGCCACCACCGCCAGGCCGGTCAGGGTGCCGACGAGGGCCGCCCAGGCCAGCAGGTTCCACTGGAAGGGGAGGCCGCGCAGGTCGGCCTCAGCCCCTGGGGCCCTGGGGCCGCTGGCCTCAGCTTCCGGGGCGGACGGTGGCAAAGATCTCCTCCAGGATCTCTCCGGCCCCCTGGGACCGGAGGGTGCCCGCCAGGGCCACCCCGATCGCCTCGGGATCGGTGGCGGGTCCGCGGCAGCTGTCGCGCAGCAGGCGCTGGCCGTCGATGCTGGCCACCATGCCGGTGAGCACGAGCTCGTCGGCCTCGAAGTGGGTGTTGACGCCGATGGGCACCTGGCAGCCGCCCTCCAGGCTGCGCAGGAAGGCCCGCTCGGCCAGGCAGCGGCGGGCGGTGGGCTGGTGCTCCAGCACGGCGATCGTCTCGAGCACGGCCGTGTCGCCGGCGCGGCATTCGATGCCCAGGGCCCCCTGGCCCACGGCATGGAGCGAAATCGAGGGATCGATCAGCTCGTGGATGCGCTCACCGAGGCCGAGGCGGGTGAGGCCCGCCGCCGCCAGGATCAGGCAGTCGTAGACGCCGGCGTCGAGCTTCTCCAGCCGGGTGATCACGTTGCCCCGCACGTCCTTGAACTCCAGGTGGGGGTAGTGGTGACGCAGCTGGGCCAGGCGGCGCAGGGAGCTGGTGCCCACCACGCTGCCCTCGGGCAGGGTGGCCAGGGTGCGGTCCCGGTGCCGCTCATGCACCACCAGGGCATCGGCCGGATCCTCCCGCTCGGTGATGCAGCCCAGGATCAGGCCCTCCGGCAGGTTGGTGGGCAGGTCCTTGAGGCTGTGCACGGCGATGTCGGCCCGGTCGACCAGCATCTGGGCCTCCAGTTCCTTGGTGAACAGGCCCTTGTCGCCGATCTTGGCCAGGGCCACATCCAGAATCTTGTCCCCCTGGGTGGCCATCGCCTCGATCGTGATCGCCAGCCCGGGGTGGGCGCTGGAGAGCTCATCACGCACCCAGTGGGTCTGGACCATGGCCAGCTGGCTGCGGCGGGAAGCGATGCGCAGGGTGGAGCTGGTCATCGGAAGCTTCGGGCGGCAGCAACCGCTGCCAGGCAACAGCCGCCCAGCCTAGGCATCGGTCCGTCCCGCCCCCGATCCAGCGGACGGAACGTGATCAGCTGATGGGATCAGGCGAACAGATCGAGCGGCAGGGGCCCCCAGGTGTCCTCGGCGTCCGGATCGGAAGCCGCGTGGCCGGTGATCAGGATCCCCTCGCCGAGGCCCTCCTCGCGGCGGAGATGGAACAGTCCCGTGCGCTGGTTGCCCTTCAGGAACACCGGGCCGGGCTCCCCTTCGCCGGGGTCCCCCGGCTGCAGGCTCGACCACCCCTGGGCCGCCTCCAGCTGGCGCAGGGCCGCCAGGGCCGCATCCCCCGAGGGGGCCATGATCCCGATCGTGAACCACTCGCAGGCCCCCAGCAGCGGGGCGAGCTCCCGGCGCAGCGTGGAGGCCGTCTCCCCATCGAGGCAAGGGGCGGTGCGCAGGCCCCGCAGACCGTTCAGGCCGGAGCTGGGCAGGTCGGTGGTCAAGGGGATCGCCGTGGTCGAACCGTCCCACTCTGGGGGTCGGCGGGGGGCGGATCGCGCCAGAAGGCCAGGCACACGGTCAGCCAGGCCAGCCCGACGGCGGCGCCCGCCAGCAGATCCGTGGGCCAGTGGGCCCGCACGTAGAGGGTGCTGAGCCAGACCAGGCCCACCAGTCCGCAGGCCACCACCGCCAGGGTGCGCCGCAGGCGAGGATGGTGGGACCCCAGGATCACCACCATGGCGAAGTAGAAAGCCACGGCCCCGGCGGCATGGCCGCTGGGGAAGCTGTGACCGTCCAGCGGCAGCAGGCTGCCCGGCGGGCGCTGGCGGCTGAACAGGGGCTTGAAAACCAGATCCACCAGGATCAGGATGCCGCCGGTGGCCATCACCAGCAGGCGCAGGTCCTTCCACCAGCGCCGCCGCAGCAGGTGGATCAGGGCCATCGCCACCAGGACGGCGGTGAAGCCGACGCCGGTCGCCCGGTACACCTGGGTCAGCACCCCGCCCACCAGGCCGTGGAAATGGTTGCCCAGCCAGTCCAGGACGGCGGCGTCCAGCAGGGCCAGGGGCCGGCCCGGGGCCACGGCCACGAACAGCCCCACCAGCACGACCAGACAGCCGGGCAGCAGGATCCTGTCCCGGGGCAGCAGATGGAACCCCATCACGGCACCAGATGGTGTCGGGGCACCCGCCAGAGGGCCAGCTCCCCGGTGCGGGCCAGCCGCTCGATCCCCTGCGGGGGCAGGGCCAGGGCCTCGAGATCGCGGCGATCACCCACCAGGCGCACGGAGCGAGTGCCCGGCGCCAGGGCGAGGGCGGCAGGGCCCTGCAGGGCAAGCTGGTTGATGTGGTGGCGATCGGAAACGAAGACGGCCTCCGGCTCGCCGTAGAACAGCAGGCTGTAGCGCAAGGTGCCGACGATCAGCAGCGGCTCATCGGGCCTGGCGGCGGCCTGGGCGGCGCGGGCCATCTGGCGCAGGGGCACCTGACGCTCCCGGTCCAGCAGGGGAGCGAGCGGGGCGATCACCAGGCCGAGCACCGCCAGGAACCCGGCCAGACTCGGCACCCACAGCCAGTCGGTGGCCTGCGGCCGCAGCAGCAGCGTCAGCAGGGCCAGGGCCGTCAGCCCCAGACACAGCGAGAGCGCCAGGGGCAGCCCTGAGCGCGACAGGGCGGCGCCGAACTCCGGATAGGCGGGATCCCCCGCCACCCAGCCCGGGGCCAGGGCGGCCGCCACCGCCATGGCGCCCAGCAGCAGCACTTCGAGGCCGGCGGCGATCCGCACCCCCGTCCGCCCCGGGGACGTCCCCGCTGGGGCGGTCGCCTCCGGCAGGGGGCGCCACAGCAGCGCCACCAGCAGGCTCGCCGCCGGCAGGGCCGGCAGGATGTAGCCGGGCAGTTTGGTGGCGGCGGCGGAGAAGAAGGCCACCACCAGCACCAGCCAGAGCAGCAGGAACAGCCCCAGTTCCGCCGGGGCGCCGCCGTCGCCGGAAGGATCGGCGGCCGCCGTTCGCCAGCGGGAGGGCCGCCAGAAGCCCTGGGCCGCGATCGCCAGGGGCAGGAACAGAGACCAGGGCAGCACCAGCAGCACCAGCCAGGGCAGATAGAACCAGGGGGGGCCGGGGTGGTCGTAGAGCACCGTCGTGAAGCGCTGCAGGTTGCTGAACCCCAGGAAGCCACCGATGAAGTCGCCGCCGTTGACGGCCGCCGCCGCCGCGTACCAGGGGGCGCTCACCCCGAGGAACAGGGCCACCATGGCCAGCAGGGGCCGCCAGCGCAGCCAGGCTCGCCAGTGGCCGGTGAGCAGCAGGAAGACCACCACCACCAGACCCGGCAGCAGCAGACCCACCGGGCCCTTGGCCAGCACGGCGATGCCCGCGAACAGCGCCATCGCCACCCGGCCGAGGGGCGCCCGCCAGGGGTCGGCCCGGTGGCGATGGGCCAGCAGGAAGCCGAACAGCGCCAGGCTGATGGCGCTGGAGAGGAACATGTCGGTGGTGGAGGTGCGTCCCCAGCCGATCCAGCCCGGGGTCGTGGCGATCACCCCGGCCGCCACCACGCCCCTGAGGAGCCTGGGCCGGCCCGCCTCTCCCGCCGGGGACCAGGCCAGCATCAGGCCGAAGGCCGCCACCACCACGGCACTGGCGGCGAGGGCCACCGGCAGTCGCGCGGCCCATTCGCTGACCCCGAACAGCCGGAAGCTCAGCCCCACCATCCAGTAGCCCCAGACGGGGTAATCGAAGAAGCGTTCGCCGTTCCACCAGGGAGTGACCCAGTCACCCCGCTCCATCATCTGGTGGCCGACCTCCACGAACAGGGCCTCGGTCTTGTCCATCAGGCCGAGGCTGCCCAGGCCCTGGAAGAAGGCCAGCCAGCAGATCAACAGCAACCAGAGGGCGCTCAGCACCCAGACCAGTTGCCTGTGGCTACGGGCGCGGACACCCTCCGGCTGGGCCCCCCGGGCAGCAGACACCATGCTGGGTCGACGACGAGATCAAGGGGAAGTTAAGGCCAGGGCCCGCCGACCTGTCCCGGGGCCCTGGGCTGGACGGCCCTAAGGCGTGTTCCAGACGAAGCGGGAGGACGCCGCGTACTTCCAGACGAAGTCGACGGCGATGCCGGCCAGCAAGGCCAGCAGCGGCTGGGGAGTGACCTGCCGGTAGAACGCCGAGGACACCCCCACATTGGCCGCCATGCCCAGGGAGGTGACCAGCAGGAAGCGGATCAGGCCGAACACCAGGGCAATGCCGCTGAGCTGCTGGGAGCGGAAGGTCAGCACATTGTTGATCAGGTAGTTGGAGCAGCCGGCGCTGACCACCGCCACCACCTGGGCCTGCTCGAAACTGAGGCCGAGAAGGTCCTGGCTGAGGGCGAACACCAGCAGGTGGATGCCGATGCCCGTGCCGCCCACCAGGGCAAAGCTGACGGCCCGCCGCGGCACCATGCGCAGCAGCAGGGTGTGCAGGATCGAGACACCCAGATCCCAGATCACGGCCAGGTTGAGCTTCGATTCCCCGGCGTTGCGGGGCTGGAAACTCAGGGGCACCTCAGCCACCGCCAGATGGCCGTGGCTGAGGGCCAGCAGTTCATAGAGAAACTTGAAGCCATTGACATCCACCTGCCTCACATAGGGAAGGCAACGCTCGGGGCGCAGGGCGAAGAAACCGCTCATGTAGTCGGTCAGATGGCGGTAGCGGGGCAGGCTGAACCGGGCCACCGAATTCGCCCAGGTGGAGTTCCGCTCCCTCCGCTCGCTCAGGCCCATGATCGTGGCCGCGGGATGGAAGCGGCTGCCGACCATGAGATCGCCGCCACTCTCCAGCAAGGCGGAGACCGCATGGGCCACCGAGGCGGGTTCATGCTGGCCATCGCTGTCCATGACCACCACCACATCGCCGGTGGCGTCCAGGATCCCCTCCTTGATGGCGCTGGAGAGGCCGAAGCGCCCGACACGGCGGATCAGCCGGACGCAACCATGGCGGTGGGCCAGCATCCGCACCTTGTCTGATGTTCCATCACTGGAATCATCATCAACGAACAGCAATTCGAGATCGAAGCTGTCTCTCAAGGGCAGGAGTTGCTCGACGATGGGCTCCACATTGGAGCACTCGTTGAAGGTGGGCAGCACAACCGTCAGACGCAGGAACTGATCCCGTTCCGTCATCGGAGTTCAGGCGAGCTGCTGAAGAAGACGACCATGCACTCGCCAAACAGTCTGTGGATTCTCCGGCAGTGGAAGGACGTTACTTGATGTACTCCTTCAGGACACCATTGCGGTTGGGGTGGCGCAGCTTGCGCAGGGCCTTGGCTTCGATCTGCCGAATGCGCTCGCGCGTGACGTCGAAGATCTGGCCGATCTCTTCAAGGGTCTTCATACGGCCGTCATCGAGGCCGTAGCGCAGGCGCAGCACGTCCCGCTCGCGGGGGCTGAGGGTGGCCAGCACACCTTCGAGATCCTCACGCAGCAGATTCTTGGCGACATCCTGCTCCGGATTCTCGATATCGGCCTCGATGAAGTCGCCGAGCCTGGAGTCTTCCTCCTTACCGATGGGAGTTTCGAGGGAGATCGGCAGCTGGGCGGATTTGGCGATGAAGCGCAGCTTCTCGATCGTCATCTCCATGCTCTCGGCGATCTCCTCCTCGGTGGGCTTGCGACCGAACTCCTGGGACAGGGTCTTGGTGGTCTTCTTGATCCGGGAGATCGTCTCGTAGAGGTGAACGGGAAGGCGGATGGTGCGGCTCTGATCGGCGATCGCACGGGTGATCGCCTGACGGATCCACCAGGTGGCATAGGTGGAGAACTTGTAGCCCTTCTCGTGGTCGAACTTCTCGGCGGCGCGGATCAGGCCGAGGCTGCCTTCCTGGATCAGGTCCTGGAAGGACAGACCCCGGTTCATGTACTTCTTGGCGATCGAGACGACCAGCCGCAGGTTCGACTGGACCATCTTCTCCTTGGCCCGCCGACCCAGCATCAGCCGACGGCGGAACTTGATCAGCGGCATGTCGAAGATCGCGGCCCATTCCTTGGTGTCAGGGAAATGGCCCTTGTCGGCCTCAAACTCGGCCGCCTTCTCCTCCAGCTCGAGCAGGTCAGCGATCTTGCGGGCCAGCTCGATCTCCTCATCGGGCCGCAGCAGGCGGATGCGGCCGATCTCCTGGAGATAGACGCGAATCGAATCCTCGGTGTAGACGCCCTTCGGGCCCACCTTGATGCTGGCGAGGGCCTTGGCGCCCTTGGCGTCCTTGCGGAGGTCGCCGCCGGTCTCGGGCAGATCCTCATCCCCGTCGAGGCCGTCGTCGAGGACCACCTCAGCGGGCTTCTCGGCGGCGACTTTGGCGGCCGCGGTTTTGGCCGCCGCGGGCTTGGCTGTCGTCCGGGAGCTGGCTTTGGCGGCAGGCTTGGCGGCCCCAGCCTTGGGGGCGGCCGTTCGGGCACGGGCCGCGGTCTTCCGAGCCGTCACCGCCGAGGGGTCGATGGGCAGCACCTCGCCGGTGGCGGAGACGGTGGCCAGGATCTCAGGAACGGCGGCTTTGGCCTTGGCGGCGACTGGGCTCATGGAAACGACGCGAAAGGGAGTGGGGTGGGGGGGAGTGAAGCGGGCGAGGGAAAGGCGGGCGGGGCTGAAGGCCCGGACATGGTCAGGAGCGGGATGCCATCAGCCGGTTCCGGTGCTCCGGGTCGCTGAATCAGGCCCCCATCCTCCACGGTGCCGGTACGGAGCCGGCCGGGAGGGCAAGGAGAGCATCAGGACGTCGCGGGATGGGATGACCCTCCTCACGGAGCCCCTGCCGATGGATGGTGGATGGATCGCTCCAGGAGCGTGATTGGGATGGTGGAAGTCGGCCAGAGCCGGTGCAGGGCTGTCACGGGTGGTCTCAGACCGGAGGAATGAACAGGGAGTGAATCCCTGGAACCTCAGCGGGTCTTCCCTGTGGACGGAACTCTGCGCGGTTCCGACGGCAGCCTTGCGGGCGGCCCAACCCCGTCATCCTAGGAATGGCATGAGATCTTTGCAAGATTGCCAGCCAGCTCCTCACCCTCCCCACCCGGCCCAGCGCCTCCAGGCTGGCTGGAGGTCTGGCTGGAGGCCGGCCGGGAAGGGCGGACCTTCACCTATGCCAACCCCTCAGGCCTGGCCATCGGGGTGGGGGACCTGGTGCGGGTCCGCCTGCAGGGGCGGCCCCACACAGGCCTGGTGGTGGCGACGGCCGCGGCCTGTCCGGCCGCCATGGAGGGACGGGCGGTCCTTCCGGTGGACGCGGTGCTGGAGAGCGCCGCGATCGATCCGCTCTGGCAGGCCCTGCTGGAGGGCGTGGCCCGGCAGTGCCACACCGGCCTTTTCCGCACCCTCAAGAGCGCGCTGCCGCCGGGCTGGCTGGGGCAGGCCCGCCGCCCCCCCGGCCAGGGGCGGGTCCTCTGGACGGTGCGGCCCAACCCGGCCGCGGTCGCCGACTCCGTCACCCCCCGCCAGCAGGCGCTCCTCGACCACCTGGCCAGCCATGGGGGAGCGCGGCTGCTGCGCGATCTGGTGCAGGAGGCCGGCTTCGGCCGCTCCCTGATCGGAACCATGGAGCGCCGGGGCCTGCTCCTCCGGGAGGCCGGCCGGGGCCCATCGGGGGCCGGCGGCGCCAGGGGCCTGGCCGGGGGGCGGGGCGCTGGGCCGGCCCCCCTGGAAAGCGCCCAGCCCCCCAGTCCGGCCCAGGCCGCGGCGCTGGCGGCCATCGCCGACGCGCCGCCGGGCCAGAGCCTGCTGCTCTGGGGGGTGACGGGTTCCGGCAAGACCGAGGTCTACCTGCAGGCCGCGGCCCGGGAGCTGGCGGCGGGGCGCAGCGTGCTGATCCTGGCCCCGGAGATCGGCCTCATCCCCCAGCTGCTGGACCGCTGCCGGCGCCGCTTCGGTCCCGCGGTGATCGAATACCACAGCGGCATGGGCGACGGGGAGCGGGTCCTGGCCTGGCGGCGCTGCCTCGAGGCGGCCCGGCAGCACGAGCCCTGCCTGGCCGTGGGCACCCGCTCCGCCGTCTTCCTGCCGCTGGGCCAGCTGGGCCTGATCGTGCTCGACGAGGAACACGATGCCTCCTACAAGCAGGAGAGCCCGATGCCCTGCTATCACGCCCGGGAGGTGGCCAGGCTGCGGGCCCGCCAGACGGGGGCCAGGCTGGTGCTCGGCAGTGCCACCCCCTCCCTGGAAACCTGGTGGCGCTGCCAGCCGCGCCCCCAGGGCCAGCCCGCCGACACCCGCCTCCTGCCGCTGCCGGAGCGGATCGGCCAGCGCCCGCTGCCACCGGTGCGGCTGGTGGACATGCGTCAGGAGCTGGTGGACGGCCACCGCCGCCTGATCAGCCGCCCCCTGATGGCCCGGCTGGAGACCCTGCAGGAGCGGGGCGAGCAGGCGGTTGTGCTGGTGCCGCGGCGCGGCTACCGCTCCTTCCTGAGCTGCCGCAGCTGCGGCGAGGTGGTGCTCTGCCCCCACTGCGACGTGGCCCTCACCGTCCACCGCGGCCCCCGGGCCGGCGGTCAGGAGGGGCGGGAGTGGCTGCGCTGCCACTGGTGCGACCACCGCCAGGAGATGGGGGATCGCTGCGGCCACTGCGGTTCCACCGCCTTCAAGCCCTTCGGCGCCGGCACCCAGCGGGTGATGGAGCAGCTGGCGACGGAACTGGAGGGCCTGCGGCTGATCCGCTTCGACCGGGACACCACCCGGGGCCGGGATGGCCATCGCCGCCTGCTGGAGCGCTTCGCGGCCGGCGAGGCGGACGTGCTGGTGGGGACCCAGATGCTCGCCAAGGGCATGGACCTGCCCCGGGTGACGCTGGCGGCGGTGCTGGCGGCCGACGGCCTGCTGCACCGGCCGGACCTGCGCGCCGCGGAGCAGTGCCTGCAGCTGCTGCTCCAGCTCGCCGGCCGCGCCGGGCGGGGCGAGCGCCCCGGCGAGGTGCTGGTGCAGACCTACAGCCCCGACCACCCCGTGATCCGTCACCTGGTGGACGGCCGCTACGCCGCCTTCCTGGCCGAGGAACTGGAGCTGCGGCGCCAGGGGTCCATGGTGCCCTTCGGTCGGGCCTGCCTGCTGCGGCTGGCCGGTCCCACCGCCAGCGGCACGGCCACGGCCGCCGCCGCCCTGGCCGAACGGATCCGCCCCGCCGTGGAGACGGCCGGCTGGGTGGTGATCGGACCGGCCCCCGCCCCCGTGGCCCGGGTGGCGGGCCGGAGCCGCTGGCAACTGCTGCTGCACGGCAGCCCCATGGCGCCGGATGGGGACACCGCTGGGGAAACGGCGCTGCCCCTTCCCCCCGAAGCCGACCTGCGCCGGGCCCTGCCCCCGGGGGTGAGCCTGACGATCGATCCCGACCCCCTGGAACTCTGAGCCGGCGGCCCGGCGACCGCGGCCGGGGGATCAGGCCGGGGAATCAGGCCGGAGGGCTCAGGCCGGCAGCTCCGGCAGGCCGAACCCCAGCCGCTGGCGGATCGCCTGCAGGCCGAGCACCAGCGGCAGGACCAGGCCCACCGCCGCCGCCCCCAGCCCCAGGCCGCTCCAGCGCCAGCAGCGCAGTTCCAGGACGTTGACCTGCCCGGGCTGGAGGGGCCAGAGCAGGCGGCGGCCGCCGCCGTCCCCGGCAGGGGCCGCGGCGATGGCGGCGGGGCTCGCCCGCAGGACCGCCGCCGGCCGCACCGGGGCGAGCACGACCGCCAGATCCAGCCCTGGGATCGCCTCGAGGGCCTGGAGATCAAGCTCCAGCCGCAGGTGCTGGCGGACGCCCAGCAGCCAGTTGCGTTCCTCCCAGACCACCACCGGCGCCGCCAGGGGGACGCCGCTGAGCCGGCCCGCCACCTCCAGGCTGCCCGCCAGGGCTCCGAGGGCCTCGAGGGCGGGCAGCACGGGGGTGGAGACCAGCTGGTCGCCGCTCCCCCCCGAGGGGCGGAACGGCCCGGGGGCTGGTATCCCCTCAGCGTGACCTTCGAGGGCCGCAACGAACCGCCGCTGCCAGGGTGTCCCGGTGCCGGTGTCGCTGCGGAGCTGGTGGCTGACCTGGAGCCTGCCGGGGCCCTCGAAGCGCAGCTCCGTGCGCACCTCCATGCAGCCCCCCAGCAGGGCAGCCAGCAGCACCAGCACCACCGCCACGACGACGGCGAACCCGACCGGCGCCCGGGTGGGCCCCACCGGCGGTGGCGGCGGCGGCTCGGGGCGGCGGCGGGAGCGGCGGCTGACCCCGGCGCCGACCCCTTCGAGGGGGGTGGTGCCGGAAAGATCCGGCAGGGTCAGCGACCAGTTGCTGGGACGGCGCAGCTCCGGGGCTTCCAGCACCAGCAGCAGGGCCTTGGCCTGGGCCCGCAGGGTCGCATCGCGGCAGCGCACCAGGCCGCGGCAGCAGGCGGCCGCCTGGTCGGTGCGCCCCTGGCCCATCAGGGCGGTGGCCATCAGCAGCCGCAGCTCGGCGCCGGCGGCGGTGAGGGGGGAGCGTTCCTCCTGGAGGGGCTCAAGCAGCCGCAGCACCTGGCCGTACTCACCGCGATCGAGGGCCCGGCGGGCTTCGGCCAGCGGATCCTCAGCCATCGAGCAGGCCGGGGCTGCCCACCACCATGGTGCCGATGCCGGCGTTGGTGAACACCTCCAGCAGCAGGGAATGGGACACCCGGCCATCAATGATGTGGGCCGCCTTCACCCCCTGGGCCAGGGCCCGGATGCAGCATTCGGTCTTGGGGGTCATCCCCCCCTCCACCACCCCGTCGGCGATCAGCCCGCGGGCCTCCGAGAGGCTGAGCTGGCGGATCAGGCTGGCGGGGGCATGGCGGTCGCGGAGGATGCCGGGGGTGTCGGTCAGCAGGATCAGCTTCTCGGCCTGCAGGGCCGCGGCCAGCTCACCGGCCACCGTGTCGGCATTGATGTTGTGGGCCAGGCCATCGGCATTGGGGGCCACGCTGGAGATCACCGGGATGTAACCGGCCGCGAGCAGGGGGGTGAGCACCGAGGGATCCACCCGGGCCACATCGCCCACCACCCCGAGGGTGCCGTCCCCCATCGTGCGGGCCTGCACCAGGCCGCCGTCGCTGCCGGAGAGGCCCACGGCCCGGCCGCCCACCCGGTTGAGGCCATTGACGATCTGCTTGTTGACGCGCCCGACCAGCACCATCTCCACCACGTCCATGGTGTCGGGACAGGTGACCCGCAGGCCGTCCTGGAAGCGGGGCTCGATCGCCAGCTTCTCCAGCCACTGGTTGATCTCCGGTCCGCCGCCGTGCACCACCACCGGCTGGACGCCGACGCAGGCCAGCAGGGCCAGGTCGCGGAAGACGGCATCGCGCAGGTCCTCGCGCACCATGGCCGCCCCGCCGTACTTGATCACGATGCGGCGGCCGGCGAAGCGCTGGATGTAGGGCAGGGCTTCACTGAGCACGGACACCCGCAGGGTGTCTTCCGCGCTGATGTGCCGATCGGGACTCAAGGGACGGGGGCGGCGAGGGACGGGTCGGAGGGGGCCGGGCCAGGGGAGGTGGCCGGCAGCAGGCTCAGCTGCAGGCGGCCGGGGCCGGCCTGCTGGAGGTCGGCCGTGAGGCCGGGACCGAAGAAACGGCCCAGACGCTCCAGCCGATCCTGCCAGCGCTCGTAGGCCACCCCGTGGCACTCGATCGTCAGCCGCAGCCCGTAGCCGCCGCCGGCCTCCAGCTCCTCGACGGCCACCAGCTGGGGTGGGGCGTCCTCGTCCCAGAGCTTGAGGGCCTCAAGGGAACTCTCCAGGTGGGCCTTCTGGCCGTAGCGCCAGCGGGTGACGTCGGCCAGCAGCTTGCGCAGGGGTTCGTTGCCGGGCTGCTGGCGCAGGTCCCGCAGCTTGGCGGCAGGCGTGAGCCGCTCGGCGGGGGGCAGCTCGGAGGATTTCAGGGCCAGGCCCCCCAGCAGGATCGGCACGCCGTAGAAGACACCGGCCAGGCTGATGTTGGGGCTGTCGGTGGCGTAGGCGATCGATCCGATCACGGTGAGGACGGCACCGGCCACGGTCACCAGGCTGCCGGGGGAGAGAAACGCTTGCATCCCCCCATTCTCCGTCAGCGGGGGCCAGGATGGCGTCCCAGGCTCCGCCCCGCCGCCCCATGGCCAGCCCCCAAGCCAGCGCGCAAGACGGCTTCACCGCCAGCCCCGTGGGGGCATCCGCCGACATCGACACCCCCTGGAGCGTGCCAGAGGCCGCCAGCACCGCCGAGCTGCTCAGCCAGCTGGGGGAGGACAGGCTCTGGCTGCTGCGCCAGCTGGACAGCGGACGCTGGAGCGAGTGGCGGCTGGATCTGGCGGCCCTGGAGCGGGAACTGGGTCAGCTGATCGACCAGGCCGCCGAACGGCTCTGATCAGAAGGGGATCTCGTCATCGTCTCCCAGGGGGACCAGCGGCGAGGTGTCCCAGACGGGGGCGGCCGGCTCGGCGGGAGCTGCCGTGGCCGACCGGGAGGGCGCCGGTGCGGGGGCCCGCCGTGGGGCGGGGGTGGCGGCCCCGGCGGGGCGCGGGGTCGGCAGGGGGGCCGGGCTGCGGGCCGGCTCCGCAGCCGATGACGGGGCGCCGCCGCTGCCGGGGCTGAGGGGATGGAGACGTGCCAGGGTGAACTCGGCGCGCTTCTCCTTGACCCCGTCCTGGCGGGTGACGGTGTTCATGCGCAGCCGGCCCTCGAGCACGAAGCGCTGGCCCACCTGCACCCTGTTCTGGAGATCCTGGGCCAGGTTGCCCCAGCCCACCACCTTCAGCTGGCCCGGGGGATCATCGGGGCGAAGGCCCTCGATCTGGACGGCCATTTCGGCCACCGGCGTCTGGTTGTCCTGGGTGTAACGCACCTGGGGCGCCTCCAGGACCTCCACCTCCAGCAAGCAGTGATTCACGCCCGGACCAACGGATGGGAGGACCCATCCTGATGCATCCGCCCCACGGGATCCAGGCCGATCCGCCCGGTCGTGCCGGCGGCTGCGACGGGAGCGGCGGTGCTGGCGGCCGGATCTGGCTGGTGGCCGGCACGGGGGAGGGGCCGCCCCTGGCCCGGGAGCTGCTGGCCAGGGGCTGGCGCCTGAAGGTCTCGCTGGTGAGCCGGGCCGCCGCCCTGGCCTATGGCGCCCACCCCCGCCTGGAGCTGGCCGTGGGGGCGATCGGGGGGCCGGACGGGCCCGAGGCCGGGGTCGCCGCCGAACTGGCCGACGCCGGACTCCGGGGCGCCCCCTACACCTGGGTGATCGATGCGACCCACCCCTTCGCCACCCGCATCAGCACCGCCCTGGCCGTGGGCTGCGCGGACCGCTCACAGCCCCTGCTGCGGCTGCTGCGACCCGACCTGAACGCCGCCGGTGCCCAGCCTCTGGCCGATCTGGCCGGCCTCGGTCGCCTGTGCCGGCCGGGGGAACGGCTGCTGCTGGCCATCGGCGCCCGCCGCCTGGCCGAGGCCGTGGCGGCCTCGCCGGGGGTGCTGCATCACGCCCGCCTGCTGCCCCAGGGCGGGGCCCTGGCGACGGCCCTGGCCGCCGGAATGGCGCCGCAGCGGCTGGCCCCCCTGCGGCCCGGCGGCGACGGCCGCATCGAGCGCGCCCTCTGCCGCCACTGGCAGATCGACACCGTGCTCTGCCGCCGCTCCGGGGGGGCCAACGAAGAGCGCTGGCACCGGACCTGCGCCGCCCTGGGTCTGCGCCTGCTGCTCCTGGAGCGGCCCGGGGAGCCCGACCGGGTGGAGGCCCTGCCCCTGGAAGAGCTGCTGCAGCGGCTGGGCGAAAGTGGAACTGGGGGCTGACCCCTGACCCCACCCACCTCCATGCCCACACCCCTCAGCCTGGTGCTCACCACCGAAGCCGACCGGGAGCGGGCCGAGGCCCTGGCCCGGGAGCTGCTGGAGCGGGGCCTGGTGGCGTGCGCCAGCCTGCACCCGGTGGTGTCGCTCTACCGCTGGCAGGGCCGGCTGGAGCGGAGCGAGGAGGTGCAGCTGCTGCTCAAGACGACCCCCGCTCAGCTGGAGGGTCTGCGCCGCGCCCTGGGGGAGCTGCACAGCTACGACACCCCCGAATGGATCGACTGGACGGCTGCCAGCGACGGTCCCTACGGCCGCTGGTTGCTGGAGCAGCTGCCGCTCAGCCCAGGTGGCGGGCCACCAGCTCCGGCAGGGAGGCCTGGGGACGGGGACCCAGCTGGGTGACCACCTGGCCGGCACAGAGCGAACCGAGCCGTCCGCAGCGCTCCAGGCTCTCGCCACGGGTGTGGCCGTAGAGGAAGCCGGCGGCGTAGAGGTCGCCGGCGCCGGTGGTGTCCACCAGGGGGCCGAGGTGGAAGGGCTCGATCGCCAGGGTCGTCTCGCCGCTGAGCAGCACCGAGCCCTGCTCGCTGCGGGTGAGGGCCGCCACCCTGCAGCGGCCACGGACCTGGTCGGCCGCCGCCTCGAAGCTGTCGGCGCCGTAGAGGGCGGTGATCTCCATCTCGTTGGCGAACAGCACGTCGACATGGCCGTCGACCAGCTCCAGGAAACTCTCCCGATGGCGCTCGACGCAGAAGGCATCCGAGAGGGAGAGGGCCACCTCGCCGCCGCTGGCGCGCATCACCTCGGCGGCGGCGATGAAGGCGCGCTTGGCCTCCTCGCTGTCCCAGAGGTAGCCCTCCAGATACAGCACCTTCGCCTGGCGCACCATCTCCAGGTCGAGGTCGGCGGGATCCAGCCCCACCGACGCCCCCAGGTAGGTGCACATGGTGCGCTGGGCATCGGGGGTGACCAGGATCAGGCAGCGGGCGGTGGAGGGACCACTGGCGGCCGCGGGGGTCTCGAAGCTGGCCCCCACGGCCCGGATGTCGTGGGCGAAGATCGCCCCGAGCTGGTCGTCCCGGACCCGGCCGATGAAGCCCGCCTGGCCGCCCAGCTGGGCGATGCCGGCCAGGGTGTTGGCGGCCGAGCCGCCGGAGGTCTCCAGGCCGGCGCCGACGCTGGCGTAGAGCCGTTCGGCCTGGGCCTCATCCACCAGGGCCATGGTGCCCTTGGTGAGGCCGTGGGCCTCGAGGAAGGCGTCGTCGGCCTGGACGAGGACGTCGACGATGGCATTGCCGATGCCGACCACGTCGAAGCGCTTGGCGGTGCTGGTCAAGGGGATCCGGGAGGGGGGTGAGGAGAGCCGGGGAAGCGAGGCGAAGGACTGAGGCGGTGGACGGGGGGTCGCCGGATCAGACGCTGAGCAGGGCGCGCTTGGGGCCGTGGATCGGATCCTCGACGACGATCGTCTGGTCGCGCTGGGCGCCGAGGGAGACGATGGCGATCGGCACCTCCATCAGCTCGGCCAGGAAGCGCAGGTAGGCCATGGCCGTGGGGGGCAGATCCTCCAGGCTGCGGCAGTCGGCGGTGGAGCACTGCCAGCCGGGCAGGCTGCGGAACACGGGCCGGCAGCGGGCGAATTCGTCGGAGCTGCTGGGGAAGTAGTCGATGCGGCGGCCGTCGAGCTCGTAGGCCACGCAGACCTGGATCTCGTCCAGCTCATCGAGGACATCGAGCTTGGTGATCGCCAGGCAGTCGAGGCCGTTCACCTGCACCGCATAGCGGCCGATCACCCCGTCGAACCAGCCGCAGCGGCGCCGCCGGCCGGTGGTGGTGCCGAACTCGCCGCCCCGGTCGCAGAGGTGGTCGTTGAGGCTGCCCTCCAGCTCGGTGGGGAACGGACCTTCGCCCACCCGGGTGGTGTAGGCCTTGGCCACGCCGATCACCCGGTCGATCAGGGTGGGCCCGACGCCGGCGCCGATGCAGGCACCGCCCGACACCGGGTTGGAGGAGGTGACGTAGGGGTAGGTGCCGTGGTCGAGGTCGAGCAGGGTGCCCTGGGCGCCCTCGAAGAGGATGTTCTTGCGGGCCCGGGCCGCCTCGTGGATGGTGCGGGTGCAGTCCACCACGTGGGGGGCCAGCCGGCGGCCGTAGGCGGCGTACTCCTCGATCACCGCCTCCGGATCGAGGGCGGGGATCCCATAGACCTTCTCGAGCAGGTCGTTCTTCTCGGCTAGGGGCCCCAGCAGGCGATCGCGCAGGCAGTCGGCATCGAGCAGGTCGATCACCCGGATGCCGTTGCGCTCGGACTTGTCGGCGTAGGTGGGCCCGATGCCGCGGCCGGTGGTGCCGATGCGGCGGTCGCCGCGACGCTGCTCCATCGCCAGGTCGAGCAGGCGGTGGTAGGGCATCGTCACGTGGGCCGTGGAGGCCAGCTTCAGCCCGGAGACATCGATCTCCAGCTCCAGCAGGGTGTCGATCTCGCCCAGCATGACCTTGGGGTCCACCACCGTGCCCGACCCGATCAGGCAGATGGTGTCCGGATAGAGGATCCCCGACGGGATCAGGTGCAGCTTGAGGACCCGGTCCTCGACGACGATGGTGTGCCCGGCGTTGACCCCGCCCTGATAGCGGACCACGACATCGGCGGAGCGACTCAGCAGATCGGTGATCTTGCCTTTCCCTTCGTCACCCCATTGCGCACCGATGACGACAACATTGGCCAAGGAAACAGCGGCCCGGAGCCGCTTCTAAGCACAAGGGGAGAGCTTCTCAGATCGAGGCCCCCTACGTCAAAGAATCAGGCGCCGCGCACCGCCGTGGCTTCAGCTTTCTTGAGCTCCTTCTCCAGGCGGCTGCGCAGGGGATCGGGCAGGGGGCGGTTGGCGTAACCGGCGTAGTGGGCCGCCAGCGCGTTGACGGCGGTCTGCATGGTGGTGAAGGAGGCCAGGCCGTGGATGTCCTGGCGGGGCCGGTAGAGGGCGGTGTAGCCGTTGATCAGCTGGCGGGCCTGCACCTCCGCCTCCTGGCGGGCGGGGTCGTCCTGGGGCAGGGCGATGGTGGTCAGCAGGGTCTGGGCCACGCTGACGGTGTCATCGACGTAGTTGCCGCTGAGACCGCCGGGGGCCTGGCTGCAGCCGCTCAGTCCGAGGCAGAGACACAGGCCGAGGGCCAGAAGGGGACGGAGCAGGCTGCGGCGCAGGAAGGCGACCAAGGGAGGAACGGCGTCTGGCGAAATCCTACGGGGATGCACCCTGGAGCCCGAGGAGCTGCACGAGCTCCTCGAGGGCGGCGTCCGCCGTCAGGTCCCGCTTGCCGGTGCCGCCGCTGCGGTCCACCAGTTCCACCGTCCGCTCACCGGCGCCCCGGCCCACCACCAGGCGCCAGGGGATGCCGATCAGATCGGCGTCCTTGAACTTCACCCCGGCCCGCTCGGGCCGGTCGTCCAGCAGCACATCGATCCCGGCGCCGAGCAGGCGGCCGTAGAGCTCCTCGGCCAGGGCCACCTGGACCGGGTCCTGGCTGCTGGCGATGACGATGATCACCGTGTAGGGGGCGATCGCCACGGGCCAGCGGATGCCGTCGGCATCGTGGTTCTGCTCCACGGCGGCCTGGGCCAGGCGCGAGACGCCGATGCCGTAGCAGCCCATCCACAGGGCTTCGTCCTCGCCGGCCTCATTGGTGAAGCGGGCCTCCAGGGCTTCGGAGTACTTCCGCCCCAGCTGGAAGATGTGGCCGACCTCGATGCCCCGGGCCGCCTCCAGCCGCTGGGAGGGGTCGTGCAGGCAGCGCTCGCCCGGCTGGGCCGCGCGCAGGTCCACCACCTCGGGGAGCGGGCAGAGCTCGCCCCAGCGGGCCCCCACCAGGTGCTCGTCGACGCGGTTGGCGCCGCAGACGAACGCCTCCAGCTCGGCGGCGGAGGGGTCGACAAGACGCAGCAGGGGGGCGGCCGCCGCCCGGGGATCCGCCTGGCGCAGCAGGGGGTCCGGCAGGTGGGGGCCAAGGAAGCCGAAGGGCACGGGCGCGTCGAGGTGATCGGCGAGCAGCGGCACGATTTCCAGCAGGGCGCCGGCGTCCGGGCAACGGGCCGTCAGCGCGTTGGCCAGCTTGACCTCGTTGAGCAGCTGGTCGCCCCGCAGGCACACCTGCACCCCGCGGGCGGGCGCTGCGGCGAAGCGGGCCAGCAGCAGCAGCACCTTCACCGTCTGGGTGGGATCGAAGCCATGGGCCGTGCAGAGGTCCTCGATGCTCGTCTGGTCCGGGGTGGCCAGGGTCCGGCAGGGGCCGGCCGGCAGGGGAACGGCGGGCGCCGGCAGGGAGACCGCCCGCTCCTGGTTGGCGGCGTAGCGGCCGTCGGGGCTGGCCAGGATCAGGTCCTCGCCGGCTTCGGCGGTGACCATGAACTCCTGGCTGGCGGAACCGCCGATGGCGCCGCTGTCGGCCTCGACCGCCACGGCCCGCAGGCCGCAGCGCTCGAAGATGCGCCGGTAGGCCCCGTCCATGGCGGCGTAGGTGCGCCGCAGGCAGGCCTCGTCGGCATGGAAGGAATAGGCGTCCTTCATGATGAATTCCCGCCCCCGCATCAGGCCGAAGCGGGGCCGGATCTCATCGCGGAACTTGGTCTGGATCTGGTACAGGCAGACCGGCAGCTGGCGGTAGGAGCGCAGCAGGTCGGCCGCCAGTTCGGTGACCACCTCCTCATGGGTGGGGCCGAGCCCCAGGGACCGCTCCTGGCGATCGATCAGGTGGAACATGATCCCCTCCCCGGCGGTGTAGCCGTCCCAGCGGCCACTGCGGCGCCAGAGATCGGCGGGCTGCAGCTGGGGCAGCAGGGTTTCGAGCGCGTCCACGGCGGCCATCTCCTCGCGGACGATGGCGGAGACCTTCTGGAGCACCCGCCAGAGCAGGGGCAGGTAGGCGAAGATCCCTGGCGCCAGGCGACGCATGTAGCCGGCGCGGAGCAGCAGCTTGTGGGAGGTGATCTCGGCTTCGGCCGGGTCGTCGCGAAGCGTCACCAGCATCAGGCGGGAGACGCGCATGGAGAAAGTCCGGTTCGGCGCTGGACGCTATCACCGCCGGCCCGGTCAAACGGATGGCTGGCCCCGGGAGCAAGTGGCCGCAACGACACTGCCCCTGACGGCGGCGGGCCCGCGACGGAAAACTCTGCTAAGGTCGGCCGTTAGTCCAGTGCGTCCAACGACAGTCTCATGCTTGCTCACCCTGCACAGGTCGGCTCACCAGCGGGCGGTTCCACCGCTTCGCCGGCCGCGCCGCTGGCCCTGCAGGGTGAATCCCGCACCGAGACCGAAACCCTCATCGGCATCGATGAGGTTCAGCGCTCCCTGAACCGCTCCCGCGCCTCGGTGTACCGCTACACCAACACCGATCCCCGCAATCTCAACCCCCCCTTCAATCCCCGCAAGCTCAATCCGGAATACCGCAGCGACCAGAAGGAGCCCCTGGTCTTCCACCCCCACGAAGTGGCCCGCTTCGCCCGGGACGTGCTGCGCATCAAGGAGGTGACCGTCGAGGTGCTCAACTCGCCCTCCACCGCCACCCAGCAGCTGCTGGCGTCGATCCTGGAGGAGCTGCGGGCGATCCGCGCCCGGCTGGACGGGGCCGAGGTCCCTCCGGCCGACCTGCACCTGCACAGGCACTCCCAGTCCCGGCCGGCCGCCTGAGAGCAGGCCGCCCGCGTCACGTCACCCTGTCGTTCTGTCGTCACCGGGGGCGGATCGAGCCGATCGGTGGCACAATCGTTCCAAATCACCTTTGTTCTCCGTCCAGTGCACCGGGCCACGCCGCTGCACGAACGCATGGATCACGCCCGACCCGACCGTTCCCCGTCCCGTTCCGGTTCCCATCACGGAACCAGCGCCGCCCTCGCCTCTCCGGCCAGCCTCCCGGGCCTCACCCCGCCAGGGGCCATCCCTGCCGGCCTCAGCCCCATCCTCGATGGCGGTGAGGCTGAGCCCAGTGGAGACCCCGACAGTCCGGGCCCCCGAACGCCCCTCCCCCGCTCCTCCGCTCCCGGAGGCCCCACCCGCAGCGGCAGAAGCCCCGGGTCCGGCCATGAAGATGCGGCGGCCCTGTTCTTCGATCAACCCTTCGGTGCCCTCGGCGGCATCCTGCTGGGTCTGCTGACCCTGCTGGTGCCCCTGGCCGGTGTGGTCATGGACCGGCCGCTGCTCCCCGGCCAGCAGGAGACCGGGGATCGTGGCTTCAGGCCCGTCGCTGTAGCAGAAAGCCCTGGAAGTCCAGGGCCTGGAAGAACGGCGCCGGATCGCTGAGGCCCGCGGCCTCCGCCAGGGCCGTGAGCCGGGCGATGCCGATGGGATGGAACCCCTGGATCTGGGCGGTGAGATCCACGGCTTCGCCATCCACCCCGCTGGCCCGCTGGAAGCAGCGCCAGGCCTCCGCCACCTGGGCCGAGAGGGGGGAGCGCTCCGGGCGCATCAGGTCGACCAGCACCAGCTGGCCCTGGGGCCGGAGGCTGCGGGCCAGGGCGGAGAGGAAGGCCAGTTTGGTGCCGTCGTCGGGCAGGGACTGCAGCACCAGCACCGACAGGGCGCCGTCGAAGCGGGCCTCGGCCCCCAGCTGCTCCACCGTGGCGTGATGCCACTCGATCCGGCCCCGGTTCTGCAGACGCTGCCGGGCCACCGCCAGCATCTCCGCCGACGGATCGATGGCCGTGAGCTGCCAGTCCGGCCGCTGGGCGTCGGCCTCCAGCAGCTCAGCCCCCGTGCCGCATCCCGCCACCAGCACGGCGGCGTCCTGGGGCGAGGCCAGGGGGGAAGAGGCGAGCAGGGCCACCGAGAGGCGGGCGAGGCTGGCGTAGCCGGGGATCAGCTGTTGCACCACCAGGTCGTAGGTGCCTTGCCGGGCCGGGGAGGGGTCGGAGGAGAGCAAGGTCTGCTGGCAACCCGGCCATCGTAGGCAGCCCCTCCCGACCCTCCCGATCCTTTCTCATGGCAACGAAACCGGGATCGAACGGACGCGGTGTGACCTAAGTTGGGCGGCGCCCCTCACCCCCGATCGACCGTGCCCACCATCCGTTTCGAAAAGGAAGGCCAGCAGGTTGGTTGCATTGAAGGGGCCAATCTCCGCAAGGCGGCCCTTGATGCCGGCGTGAATCCCTACACCGGCCTCAACAACCTCAACAACTGCGGTGGCCTCGGCCAGTGCGGCACCTGCGTCGTCGAGGTGGTGGAGGGGGCCCGCAACCTCTCCCCCCGCAGCGACGTGGAGGAGGTCTACCTGGCGGATCGGCCCGCGAGCTACCGCCTCAGCTGCCGCACCACCGTCAACGGCGACGTGACCATCCGCACCAAGCCGGACTCCGGGGTGGGCAAGGGCTCCAACAGCCTGGTCGGGGCCCTCAAGGCGCTGGTGGGCCGCAAGTAGGCACCATGGCCGACGACCAGGCCGGGCTCGTCCTCTATCAGTACGCCGGCTGCGGAACCTGCCGCAAGGCCCTGGCCTGGCTGAGGGAACGGCAGATTCCCTTCAACGCCATCGACATCACCAGCAGCCCCCCGTCCCTGGACCTGCTGGCCGCAGCCCACGAGCAGCTCGGCGGTTTCGGCCGGCTGTTCAACACCAGTGGCCAGAGCTACCGGGCCCTGGGGGCCGCCACCGTCAAGGCGATGGACCGGGAGACGGCCCTGGCCGCCCTTGCAGCCGACGGGCGCCTGATCAAGCGTCCCTTCCTGGTCACCACCTCCGGCCGCATCCTCACCGGGTTCCGTCCCGAGGAATGGCAGGAGCTGCTGGGCTAGGTCGCGTCGTTCTGCTCCTGGGACCCCTGGGTTCCCTTCACCATCAGCTGGTCGAGCTCCTCGATCAGCCCCTCGATCCCGGCCCGGCTGATCTGGCTCAGGTAGGTGCCCTTGAACTCCTCGAGGAAGGTGCAGAGCAACTGCTGGGAGCGTTCCAGGGCCGGTCCGCTCTCCAGGGCCTCGGCCAGTTCCTCCCAGAAGCGGTCGATGAAGCGCTGCAGCAGCTCCAGCTGCTGGTCATCGCGCCGGCTGAGGCGCTCACCGGTGCTGCGGGTGAGGTCGAGCAGGCTGTCCACCATCCCCCCGGCCAGCTGGCGGCTGAGCCCCTTCTCCACCTGCAGCAGGGGCTGGAGCTGGCGCAGGCCCGGCGGCACGATGGCGTTCTGGAGGCTCTGCTGCAGGGCATGGCCGAGCACCCCCTGCAGCTCGGGAGCCAGGCGCGGCGCCACCCGCACCAGCAGCAGGGGGCCCCAGATCCGCACCAGTTCCACCAGCTCCCGCTCGTCGTTGCTGACCACCGTCTGATGGCTGCGCAGGGCCCGGATCCGCATCGGCCAGCGGCGCGAGCGGATCAGCTGCTGAAGGCCATCGATCAGCTGCAGGGCCAGCACCTCGAACAGTTCCACCGCCAGCAGGGCCACCACCGCCCGGCTGATCACCGCCCGCAGCGGTTCGATGCTGATCAGGCCGCTGGTGTGGAGCCGCTCCAGCACCGGCACCACCCGCAGCCAGCGCCAGAAGGGCAGCAGCAGGGGCAGGTCGATCCAGCGCCGCAGCAGGGCCCGGTTCCAGCTCAGGCCCGGCAGGCGGCGGCGCAGGCGGTAGGCCCGCAGCAGGATGTCGAGGGCGAAGACGCTCTGGAACAGGATCAGGTCGTAGCGCCAGAAATGGTCGGTGGGGCGCCCGTTCTCATCGATCGAACGCCAGTAGGTGGTGGCCACCAGGGGCAGCACCTGCTGGCGCCAGAACAGCCGCTCCTGCGGCCAGGGATGGGCGTCGATCCAGGCGGGGCTCAGCAGCAGCGCCGCCGCCTGCTTGGCCGAGTCCCGGTCGGCCCGCTGGCGCAGACGGTTCTTGATCTTCTCCAGGGTGCCGGAGGTGCCCGAGGCCAGCATCGGGTTGGAATCGATCATCTCGACGGTGAGCCGCACCTGTTCCGCCAGCAGCTGGCGCTGGATCGGCGTGGTCGCCCCCGGGGGGCCCTGCCTCAGGGCCGCATCCATCCGGTCGAACTGGCGCAGGTAGGCCTGGGTCTCCCGGTGCGGCTCGATCCCCTTGATCGGATCCACCCAGGGGGTGATGTCGGGGATGAAGGTGAGCGGCACCGCCAGGGGCACCGACGGCAGCGGGTAGAGGTTGCGCTGCAGCCAGAAGGTGCGCAGGGGGATGTAGCTGATGTCGAAGGCCACCCAGAGCAGGTTCAGGGCGGCCCAGAGCGCCACAAAGCGATCCCAGCGCCGGCCCAGCCGGCTCGAGGGCGCGGCCAGGCTCTGGTGCCAGCGTGGGCGTGCCATCGGGGACGCGGCGGGCGGGTGCGTGCCTAATCTGCCTCCCGACCATGGAACCTGCCGCACGAACCCCTTGAGCCCCTCGGATCCACCGGCCGACCACGGCGCCCCCGACGAGCCGACGCCCCCCCCGGAGCCGCAGCGTCGCCAGGAGGAGCGGGAGGAGAGCCCCTGGGCCTTCTGGCGCAGCGTCCTGATCACCCTGGCGGTGGCCCTGGGCATCCGCCAGTTCCTGCTGGAGGCCCGCTACATCCCCTCCGGCTCCATGCTTCCGGGACTGCAGCTCCAGGACCGGCTGCTGGTGGAGAAGCTGTCCTTCCGCCAGCGCCCCCCGAGGCGCGGCGAGGTGGTGGTGTTCCGTTCGCCCTACCACTTCGATCCGATCCTCACCGGGCCGACCAAGCCGGGGGCGCTGCGCTGCCTGCTGGTCAACCTTCCCCTGATCGGTTCCCTGCCGGGGATCCAGCAGCCGGCCTGCGATGCCTACATCAAGCGGGTGATCGGCCTGCCCGGCGAGCGGGTGGTGGCCGACCCCCGCGGCCGGGTCAGCATCAACGGCCGTCCCCTCGACGAGCCCTACGTCAGGAACTACTGCCCGGTCGATCGCCAGGGGGTCGGCCCCTGCCGCACCATCGACGTGGTGGTGCCCCCCGGCCACCTGGTGGTGATGGGCGACAACCGGGCCAACAGCTGGGATGCCCGCTTCTGGCCGGGCGGGCCGCTGCTGCCGGAAAGCGAACTGATCGGCCGGGCCTTCTGGCGCTTCTTCCCGTTCAGCTCGGCCGGTCCGCTGCCAGAGCCCAACGCCCAGGATCGCTGAGCCCGCAGGCAAGCACCCGTCCCTGCAACGGCCGCCCCCGGCAGGGGCGGTTGGCCGCCAGGGAACCGTCGGTGGCGTCCTCCCAGCGCCAGGAGCGGCGGGGATCGAACAGCAGCCACTGGGCCGTGCCGGCGGCCAGGGCCGGCTCCGGCAGGCCCAGGAAGCGGGCGGGGCCCCAGCAGAGCGCCTGCCAGAGCTGCTCCGGCCGCCAGCCCCGGCGTCCCACCAGCTCCTCCCACAGCAGCGGCAGCACCAGGCCGTGACCCGCCACGCCGGGGCGGCGCTGGTCGAGGGGCAGCAGCTCCTCCTCCGCATCCAGGGCGATGTGGTGCACCGCGACGGCGCTGATGACCCCGTCGGCCAGGCCATCGATCAGGGCGCGCCGGTCGGCAGGTCCCCCCAGGGACGGCTCCACCAGCCACCCCTCGTCGGCGGGATCGAGGCCGCCGCTGTCGGCGACCAGATGCCACCAGCCCACCGAGGCCAGCGGCGGGCGGCCATGGCGCCGCAGCCGGGCCACCGCCTCGGCGGTGGAGACATTCATCAGCCGCAGGCCGGCGGCGGGCAGGTCGTCGGCCAGGGAGAGCAGGGTTTCGAGGGGGAGGGTTTCGCTGCCGGGGGGGTCGAGGGGCCAGCCCGCCCGCAGGGCCTCCACCCGCTCCCGCACGAACCCCCGCCGGGCCAGGGACCCGTCCCGTGGCGGCAGCAGCACCGGCCGGTCCCCCATTTCCCCGAGCCGCAGGCCGCGCTCCAGCAGATCGAGCGGCGGCAGGGTCGCCCCGGCCGCCAGGCCGCAGGCGCCGGCGGCCAGCTGGTCGCCGTGGGGAGCCAGGTCCCGGTCGAGGCCATCGACGCTGAAGCTGCCCCAGCGGAGCAGCCGCATCGGCTCCGGCCAGCTCCAGGCCAGCCGTTCCGGCCGGTCGCGCCAGCTGGAGGCCCAGGGCAGCAGGGCCACCGTGCCGTAGCCACCCGCGGCGGCGGCCTCCCCGAGGCTGGCCAGGGTTTCGGCCCGCCCCTGCAGGGGGTCCTCCAGCACGCTGTGGGGATCCACCAGCGCCGGTGCCAGCCAGCAGCCCTCGGCGTCGAACGTGGCGACGCCAGCCACGTCCGGCTCCGGATCGATCGCCCGCAGCACCCCGTCCTCCAGGAGCACGTCGGCCTGCCGGGGCGGCCGCCCCGGGGCCTCCAGCAGAGTCACCCCGTGGATCAGCAGCTGACGGACCATGGCAGGGGCTTCGAAGGGGTGGGCGGGCTAGAGGGCGCCGGCTGCCGTGCGGTCGATCACGCCCCCCAGATGGGCGGTGAGGTTCAGGGCGCTGACCACCGGCGGCGCCGTCGCCCCCCGGGGATAGTCGATCACGGTCACCCCACCGTTCCCCTGCTTGATGGCCCAGATGTCGGCGGGGGAGAGGCCGAGCAGGGCGCAGAGGATGGTCTTGTTGACCGCATCATGGGCGACCACCAAGGCCGTTTCCTGGGGATCCAGTCCGGCGACGATCCGGTTCCAGGCGGCCAGCGACCGGTCCCAGACCTCACCGATGGTCTCCCCTTCCGGCATCTGGACGGTCTCGGGGGTGCGCTTCCAGGCGGCGAGGAGGTCGGGCCAGCCGGCGGCGATCTCGCTTTCCAGCCGGCCCTCCCAGAGGCCGTGGCCGATCTCCCGCAGCCCCCGGGTGGTGGTGAGCGGCACGCCGGGATGGGAGCCCAGGATCACCTCGGCGGTGCGCAGGGGGCGCGCCATGTCGCTGCTATAGGCACGCTGCAGCGGGATCGGGGCCAGGAAGGCCCGCGCCGCCTCCGCCTGGGCCAGGCCGTGGCCATTGAGGGGGATGTCGATCTGGCCCTGGAACCGTCCCTCCCGGTTCCAGTCGGTCTCGCCATGGCGCACCAGCAGCAACCGACACCCCGGTCCGGCCGGCGGCAGGGCCGTGCCCAGATGGGCGGTGCCGTTGAGGGATTCCAGCTGCACCGAAGGCCGCCCGCCCTCGCCGCGGACCAGATTGAGCACCGAGATGGAGGCGTTGTCGAGCCTGAGGCGCAGGAAGCCGCTCGCCGGCAGGCCGAGCAGGTGCAGCACCAGGCAGCGCAGGATGGCGTTGTGGGCCACCACCAGCACGGTGTCGTCATCACCGTGGCGGGCCAGCAGCCGATCGGCGAAACGGCCCGCCTGCTCCAGCAGCTCCGGCACCGGCAGGAAACGGCTGCCATCGGCGCGCTGCAGCTCCATGGTCTCGGGGGCCTCGCGCCAGCGGCGCTCCTGCTCCGGATCCACGGCCCGCACCTCGCTGCGCAGCAGTCCGCTCCAGGGCGCCAGATCGATCTCCAGCAGATCGTCGTCGTAGACGGGGGCCAGCGGCGAGCCGTGGCTGGCCAGCAGGGCGGCCGTGGTGGCACTGGCCCGCTGCAGCGGCGAGCTGTAGACGGCGGTGAAGCCGAGCTCCGCCAGGGCCTCCCCCGTGCGACGGGCCTGGAGCTGCCCCTCCTCGGTGAGGTTGGAGAGGTCGTCACGGCCCTGGATGCGGTGCTCCAGGTTGAAGCTGCTCAGCCCATGGCGGACCAGCACGATGCGAAGGGGCAAGGTGCTTGTGGCGCAGGCGAGGCCATCGTATGGGACGGGCCGTGGCCGGGCGCAGGGGAGAATCAGCACCCATCGCCGCCGAGGTGGTCCGGTTGAACGGAACCCCTTCCCGATCCGGACCGCCCGCCTCCCCCCCGGGCTGGAAGAGCCTTCTCGCCCTGCTCAGCCTGGCCCTCTGCGCCCTGCTCTGGGTGGGCGGACTGATCGACAGCCTTGAGCGGCCGTCGGTGGTCGATTCCCTCAGCCTGCGGCAGCTGGAGCTGACGGCCCTGGCGGCCGAGGCGGTTCCGGAGGGGCTGCGGCCGCTGCTCAGCAGCGAGGACCCGCGCCGGGAGCTGGGCGATGAACTCCGGCGCCAGATGGAGGCCGCCGAGGAGCCGCCGCTGGCGGTGCGCCGCCTCGAACGGGCCCTGCTGGAGCGCGACGCCGGGACCGCGGCAGCCCTGGACGAAGACACCGAACTGAGGCAGCTGCTGACCCAGGTGGACGCCGTGCGCCGTCCCCTGATCCAGGCGCTGCTCGACGGACGGCCCGTGGCGGCGGAGCAGCGGCAGCAGCTCTTCGCCCCCTGGGCGGCTCCCCTGATGGTGCAGCAGCTGGTCTGTGAACAGCTGCCGGGGGACCCGGGCGCCTGTCCGGCCGAGGAGCGGTCCCTCCGGCTGCTGCTGATGCTCCTGGCGGTGACCACCCTGCCGGCCCTGTTCCTGCTGGTGGGGGCCGCCCTGCTGCTGCGTCAGGGCTGGCTGGCCTGGCGGCAGCGACTTCCGGCGGCGCCGCCGCTGGTGGGCCCGCCCCTGAGCCCCGTCGATGTGACCCTGCTGATCGCCGGCGGTTTCGTCGTGCTCGGCGAAGTCTTCGTGCCGATGGTGGTGCAGCCGCCGCTGCAGATCGCCCTGCAGCGCCTGGCCGCCCCGAGGGCCCTCAGCCAGGGCATCGAGGTGCTGGTGCTCTACGCCGCCCTGATGGCCGCCCCGCTGCTGCTGCTGGCCCTGATGCTGCCGCGTCGGGGGTCCCCTCCGGCGGGGGGCTGGCTGCAGTGGAGGTGGCGGCCGGCCGGGTCCGCCCTCGGCGGTGCGCTGGCCAGCCTGCTGATGGTGCTGCCGGTGGTGACGGCCTCCAGCTGGGCGATCGACAGGATCTGGGTTGACCCGGGCGGCAGCAATCCCCTGCTCGACCTCGTCCTGACCAGCGCCGACCCCCTGGCGCTGGCCTGTTTCGCCCTCACCGCCCTGGTGGTGGCCCCCCTGTTCGAGGAGGTCCTCTTCCGGGGGGTGCTGCTGCCGGTGGCGGGGCAGAGGCTCGGTGGAGCCGGCGCGGTGGTGCTGAGCGCGGCCGTGTTCGCGATCGCCCACCTGAGCCTGTCGGAACTGGCCCCGCTGTTCGTGCTCGGCCTGGGCCTCGGCTGGCTGCGCTGGCGCAGCGGCCGACTGGGCAGCGCCGTGCTGATGCACGCCCTCTGGAACGGGATGACCTTCATGAATCTCCTCTTCCTCGCCGACTGACAGCGCTTGCTGCGGTCCCTGATGGGTGGTTCACTTGCGCAGTGCCTTCCAGGTCCCTTGGCCGCCTCCCCCGCCCCACGCAGCCAGAATCCGCTGCCGAAACCGAGGCCCCTGCAGAGGCCCCTGCAGCTGATCGAGGGATCCCTCTCGGCGCGCAGGATTGAACGCCAGGCCCCCTGGCTGGCCGGACTGCATCGGATCAGCAGCGGAGCCCTGGTGGGCCTGGGATTTTCGATGCTCGGCCTGAGCGCCCTCACCCTGCACTGGCAGAACCAGTGGGCCTACAGCTTCGCCAAGCTGGAAGCCTCCAAGACCCTCGAGCACCGCATGCAGGAGTCCTCCGCCCTGCTCGAGCAGCATCACCTCAGCCTGGTGCGGCGCCCCGGCCTGCTGGAGCCCACCAGCAGCGCCAAGCTCATCCATCTGCCTGAGCCCCGCAGCAGCCGCCCCCGCGCCCCCCTGCCGCTGCTGGCCGGCTTCCAGCTGCGGGCCATGCCGGCCGGCTACTGATGCCCCCCGCCTCCCGTTCCGGGCCTGGCGAGGGCCGCCCTCCGGCGACCGCCTCCGGGGGCGGACGCCGCCCCAGAGGGGGCGCAACCCGTCGGGTGGTGGAGATCCAGCCGATCCCCGCCGGCCGGATGCTCACGGTCTATCTCCTACTCTGCGCGGCCCTGGTCGGGCTGGCGGGACGGCTGGCCTGGCTGCAGGTGGTCCAGGCCCCCGAGCTCCAGGCCCGGGCAAGGGCCATCCAGACCCATGCGGTCACCCCCATCGGCAAACGGCGCACCATCGTCGACCGGATGGGGCGGCTGGTGGCCCTCGACGAGGAGCGCTACACCCTCTGGGCACACCCGCGCTACTTCAACCTTCCCGGCGACGAGCCCCAGCAGATCCGTCCCCCCGCCGATGTGGTCAGGGAGCTGTCCAAGGTGCTGGCCAAGCCGCCCTCCGACCTGCTGCAGACCATCGGCAGCCGCCGCAGCGGCGTCAAGCTCGCCACCGGCCTGGATCCGGAAACGGCCCACCGGGTCAAGGAACTCGGCATCAGCGGCCTCGATCTGGAGGCCTACCCCCAGCGGGTCTACCCCCAGGGGTCCCTGTTCGCCAACGTGGTGGGTTTCCTCAACCTGGAGAGGGTCGCCCAGGCGGGTCTGGAGCAGAGCCGGGACCGGGACCTGCGCCGCCAGGAGGTGACCCTGAGCATGCGCCGCGGCGCCGACGGCACCCCTCTCCCCGACGGCCTCCAGGCCGGGGCGCTCTACGGCGACGACCTGCGGCTCCAGCTCACCCTCGATGCCCGTCTGCAGCAGGTGGCCCAGCAGGCGCTCACCAAGCAGGTGAAGCAGTGGCGGGCCAAGCAGGGCGCCGCCCTGGTGATGAACGCCCGCAACGGCGAAATCCTGGCCCTGGCCTCCACCCCCACCTACGACCCCAACCGGTTCTGGAGCTACAGCCCCGCCCTGTTCCGCGAGTGGTCGGTGCAGGATCTCTACGAACCCGGCTCCACCTTCAAGCCCATCAACCTGGCCCTGGCCCTGCAGGAGAAGGCGATCCGCCCCGACGACAAGGTGAACGACGTGGGCCAGCTGACGATCGGTGGCTGGCCGATCTTCAACCATGACCGCCGCGCCAACGGCGTGATCGATTTCCCCACGGTGCTGCAGGTGTCCAGCAACGTGGCGATGGTGAAGGCCATGGCCCAGGTGAAGCGCGATCGCTTCTGGCACTGGCTGCGGGCCTTCGGCATCGACGAGATGCCGGACACCGACCTGCCCGGGGCCGTGGCCGGCCAGCTCAAGAGCCGCAGCGAGTTCACCTCGGCGCCGATCGAGCCGGCGGTGGCCGCCTTCGGCCAGGGCTTCTCCCTGACCCCCCTCAAGCTGCTGCAGCTGCACGGGATGCTCGCCAACGGCGGCCGGCTGGTGAGCCCCCACATCACCCGCGGTCTGCGCTCCGGTGATGCCCTGGCCAGCGCCACCGCCCCCACGGGCGTCCAGCTGCTCGATCCCGCCGTCACCCGCACCGTCGTCAAGTGGATGGAATCGGTGGTGGAGAACGGCAAGGGCATGAAGATCCCCGGCTACCGCATCGCCGGCAAGACGGGCACGGCCCAGAAGGCCCGCAACGGGGTATACATCCCCGGGGCCCGGATCTGCAGCTTCGTGGCGATCCTGCCGGCCAATGATCCCAGCTATGTGGTGCTGGTGGTGGTCGACGAGCCCCAGGGGGGCAATGCCTACGGCTCCACCGTGGCCCTGCCGGTGGCCCGTCAGATCGCCGAGGCCCTGCTGGTGATCGAGAAGGTGCCCCCCAGCCAGCCCACCAGGGTCGCCGCCAAGGCCAGCCGCTCCTGAGCCAGCCTGTCCTCATTCCCACAACCGCGTTGCGTCCCTGAAGGAGGCCATGGCTAGCGTCGGAGCCAGCAGACATCGCGCCCGACACCGTTCCACGATGGCCAACCTTCTCGAACAACTGGCCGCCATGACCGTGGTCGTGGCCGACACCGGCGACATCGACGCGATCCGTCAGTTCACGCCGCGGGATGCCACCACCAACCCGTCCCTGATCCTGGCCGCCGCCCAGATCCCCACCTACCAGGACCTGATCGACCGCTCCCTGCGCGAGTCCCGGGAGGTGATCGGTGCCGAGGCCCCCGCCGAGGACGTGGTGCGCGAGGCCATCGATGAGATCAGCGTCACCTTCGGCAAGGAGATCCTCAGGATCGTCCCGGGGCGGGTCTCCACGGAAGTGGATGCGCGCCTCAGCTACGACACCGAGGCCACCATCACCAAGGCCCGCAAGCTGATCGGCCTCTACGCCCAGGCGGGCATCGGCACCGACCGGGTGCTGATCAAGATCGCCTCCACCTGGGAGGGCATCAAGGCAGCGGAGGTGCTTGAGCGCGAGGGGATCCACTGCAACCTCACCCTGCTGTTCGGCTTCGCCCAGGCCGTGGCCTGTGCCGAGGCGGGCATCACCCTGATCTCTCCGTTCGTGGGGCGCATCCTCGACTGGTACAAGAAATCCACCGGTCGCGACAGCTATCCCGGGGCGGAGGATCCCGGCGTGCTCTCGGTGACGCGGATCTTCAACTACTTCAAGACCTACGGCTACGGCACCGAGGTGATGGGGGCCAGCTTCCGCAACATCGACGAGATCGTCGAACTGGCGGGCTGCGACCTGCTGACCATCTCCCCGACCCTGATGGACCAGCTGCGCCAGAGCGACGGCACGCTGGAACGCCGCCTCGATGCCGCCCATCCGGGCGCCAGCGAAGCCAGAATCCACGTCGATGAGGCCACGTTCCGCACGATGATGGCGGCGGACGCCATGGCCAGCGAGAAGCTGGACGAGGGCATCCGCGGCTTCTCCAAGGCGATCGAGACCCTGGAAGGCCAGCTGGCCCATCGCCTGGCCGTGATCGAGGGCGGGGCCGCCTTCACCCATGCGGTGCACGAGATCTTCCTGCTCAACGATCTCGACGGGGACGGCTGCATCACCCGGGAGGAATGGCTTGGCAGCGATGCCGTCTTCGATGCCCTCGACACCGACAACGACGGCCGCCTTGCCCCCGAGGATGTGCGCGGCGGCCTGGGTGCTCCGCTGGCGATCAGCCGCTGACGGCCGGGCCGCCCGGCAGCGGCCCTTTCCTTGACCGGTTGTTCACCTTGATGGGCAAGGATGGATTCCCGTTCAGCTCACGCATGGCCCACACCGTCCACGCCCTCGACACCATGCGCGCCCTCGCCGACAAGGGTGAGGTGAGGGACGTGGAGGCCGGTTCTGTCATCTTCCGGGCAGGCGAGCCCGGCGACTGCATGTTCGGCCTGCTGGAGGGGACGGTGCGGCTCAGCTGGAACGCCGATGCCGGCCACGAGGACATCCAGGCCGGCGACGTTTTCGGGGCCGGGGCCCTGGTCACCCAGGACCACCGCCGCTACGGCCATGCCACGGCCCTCACCCCCTGCCGGCTGCTGGTGATGAACCGCGAGAAGTTCCTGTTCGCCGTCCAGGAGGCGCCCATGTTCGCCATCGAGCTGCTGGGCTCCATCGACCAGCGCCTGCGGGACCTCAAGGGGGTGACCCGCAACTGAGCCCGTTCAGGCCCTGGCGCCGACCCTGGGCGCTCAGCCCCGCTGGAACAGCAGCCGGCGGATGACCCGCTGGGCAATCTCGCCGTAGCCCATCTCCCCGGAAAGGATCTGGGCGATGCGCTGGGGCGCGGTGGGCCGCTTGATGCCGAGCTGGTAGCCCACCCGCGGCACCCGGTAGAAGACCTGGGCGATGCGTTTGCCCCAGGCCATCGAATCGCCCCAGGCCTCGCGCATCCGCAGGCTGTAGTGCTCCAGGGCAGGGGCGTCGCCATCCAGCCAGCGGTCGAGGGCCGCGGCCGCTTCGCAGCCGCTCAGCAGGGACGGGCGCAGGCCCTCGGCCAGGAAGGGATCGCAGAGCGAGGCGGCGTCACCGACCGCCACCAGGCCCGGGCCATGGAGGGGGTGGTGGCCGTTCCAGAGGCGCAGCTGGCCGTGGCGGCGCTCCCCCGCCGCCTCCGGCAGCCCCAGGCTGGGCAGCAGGGCGGAGAGCACCGCCCCGCTGTCGGCCTCCTGCTGGCCGACGAAGGTGCCCACCCCGATGCTGTAGCCGCCCCGGCGCGGAAACACCCAGCAGAAGCCGTGGTGCACCAGGCCGAACTCGAAGCGGGCCATGTCGGCGGGGTCGGGATCCGCCGCCACCTCCACCGACACGGTGGCGGCGAACCGGGGCCGGGACGGCCCCAGGCCCAGGGGCGCCGCGAAGCGGGAGCCGGAGCCATCGGCGATCACCACGGCCCTGGCCCGCAGCCGCAGATCCCCCGGACCGGAGACCTCCCAGAGGCCATCGTCACGGCGCTCGATCCGCTCGGCCCGGCAGCCATGGCGCAGGTCGCAGCCCGCCTGGACGGCCTGCTCCGCCAGGAAGGCGTCGAGGACGCTGCGGCGCACGATCCAGAACGGAGCCTCCCCGGGCAGCTCGGCCGTGACCGGATCCTCCAGGCACCAGGTGAACCGCACCCGGCGGATCACCTGGTCGACGGCGGGGGCCAGATCGAAGGGGAACCAGCGCTGCACCGAGGCGGCCATGCCGCCGCCGCAGGGCTTGGACCGTCCCGGTGCCTGGGCCTCCAGCAGGATCACCCGCCGGCCCCGGTTGGCCAGGTGGAACGCCGCCGCGCCGCCGGCGGGGCCAGCCCCGACGACGATCACGTCGGCATCGGCAGGGCTGCTCACACCTTGAGGATGTCGGCTTCCTTCTCCGCCAGGTGCTTCTCCAGCTCGGCGATGTAGCGATCGGTCAGCTTCTGGACCTTCTCCTGCTCGTCGTGGCTCTGGTCCTCGGAGAGCTCACCGTCCTTCTCCTGCTTCTTGATTCTGTCGACGCCCTCACGGCGGAGGTTGCGCAGACCCACCTTGCCCTCCTCGGCGTACCTGGCCGCGAGCTTGCAGAGCTCCTTGCGACGGTCCTCGGTGAGGGGCGGGATGTTGATGCGGATCACCCGGCCGTCGTTGTTGGGGGTCAGGCCCAGATCACTCATGGCGATCGCCTTCTCGATCAGCGCCATCGAGCCCTTGTCGAAGGGCTGGATCTGGATCGTCTGGGCGTCAGGGGTGGAGATCGTCGCCAGCGACTTGAGCGGCGTGTCAGAGCCGTAGTACTCGACGGTCAGCTTGTCGAGCAGGGAGGGGTTGGCCCGACCGGTGCGGATGGTGTTGAAGGTGCGCTGGGTGGCTTCCACCGACTTGCGCATGCTGGCTTCGAGATCCATGGCAGGGGAAGGGTGGTGGGGAGGGAACGTCAGCGGCGGGGCGCCGGCACGATGCTGGTGCCGATGGACTCACCGGCAACCGCCCGGCCGATGTTGCCCGAGCCGAACAGGTCGAAGACCACGATCGGAATCGCATTGTCCTTGCACAGCGCGATGGCGGTGCTGTCCATCACCTCCAGCTCGCCGCTCAGCACGTCGAGGAAGGTGAGGGTCTCGTAGCGGACCGCGTCGCTGTGCTTGGCGGGATCCTTGTCGTAGACCCCGTCCACCTTGGTGGCCTTGAAGATCACGTCGGCGTTGATCTCCGCCGCCCGCAGGGCCGCCGTGGTGTCGGTGGTGAAGAAGGGGTTGCCGCAGCCGGCGCCGAAGATCACCACCCTGCCCTTTTCCAGGTGGCGGATGGCCCGGCGGCGGATGTAGGGCTCCGCCACCTCCTGCATGGAGATGGCGCTCTGGACGCGGGTGGGCACCCCGGCCCGCTCGAGGCCGTCCTGCAGGGTGATGGCATTCATCACCGTGGCCAGCATGCCGACGTAGTCGGCGGTGGCCCGGTCCATGCCCGCCGCCGAGCCCTTCAGGCCCCGGAAGATGTTGCCGCCGCCGACGACGATCGCCAGCTGGGTGCCGCCGGAGACCACCTCGACCACATCCTTGGCGATCGATTGAACGATGGCGGGATCGATCCCATAGCCCTGGTCACCCATCAGCGCTTCACCGCTGAGTTTGAGGAGAACGCGCCTGTAGGCCATCGACTCGTGCGATCGGCCGAACAGTAGCAACCCCTCCCGCGACGCCACCAGGTTGCCGGCACCGGCGACTGCCGCTTCACTGCCCCAAAGGAGCACCGCCATGGCCGTCGACCCGCCCGGATGTCCCGTCCCCCGCGGCCCCCGCGGCAGTGACGTCATGGCCCGGCTGACGCTCTCGGCCCTGGACCGGGCCAGCGGCAGCCCGGGGTTCTGGGGCGAGCCGGAGGTGCACCGGGCCCTGCTGGTCAGCGGGCTGTCGGTGCTGGTCTGCAGCCTGGCCCGGCTGCGGGCCGACCTGGACTGACCCCGGCTCTCCAGGAGAACGCCCTCAGTACTCGATGCCCGCCTGGGCCTTGACCCCCTGCTCCCGGAAGGGGTGACGCACCACCTTCATCTCCGTGACCAGATCGGCCCGCTCCAGCAGGGCCGGCGGGGCGCCGCGGCCGGTGAGGGCCACATGGGTGAGGGGCGGTCGCAGGGCCAGACCCTCCAGCACCCGCTCGGGCTCGAGATAGCCCAGCTTGAGGGCCACGTTGATCTCGTCGAGCACCACCAGCTTGCGCTCGCCGTCGGCGAGGTAATCGCAGGAGCGCTCCCAGGCGCTCTGCACCAGCTGGCGGTCGCGCTCCCGGTCCTGGGTCTCCCAGGTGAAGCCCTCACCCAGGGCATGCCAGTGGAGGTCGTCGCCGAAACGCTCCAGGGCCCGGGCCTCCCCCGGCTGCCAGCCGCCCTTGATGAACTGCACCACCGCCACCTTGCCGCCGTGGCCCAGGGTGCGCAGCACCAGGCCCAGGGCCGCCGTGGTCTTGCCCTTGCCCTCGCCGGTGAACACGAGCACCAGCCCCTTCTCCAGGTTCCGCTCCCCCACCCGCTGCTGCTGCACCTCGCGGCGGCGCTGCATGCGGCGGCGGTAGGCCTCCTGGTCCACCTCGGGGGCCAGGTCGCCCCCCGGGCCCAGCTCCTCGGCCTGGCGATCCAGGGCCAGGGTGTCGTCCGCCACGGGGGCAGGGGTCGGGGAGGCGTTCGCCGTCATGGGGAGCGGTGTCCGTTTGCGGCACTCTGGCGGAGCCGTGCCAGGGCCGTGTCGACCGCCTGCTGCTGGTCCCGCCGGGTGATCCAGTGGTGGTAGGTGCGGGTGTGGATCGCCACCGAGTGGCCCATCATCCGGGCCGCCACCGTGTCCGGCAGGCCGATGTGGATCGTGCGCACGGCCCAGGCGTGGCGCAGGTCGTAGGGGGTGATCGGCAGCCCGTAGCGGCGGAACTGCTCCGCCACCCGCCGGCCCACCTGCTGCAGGGTGGTGCGGCGCAGGTCGGTGCACACCCGGGGCAGCTCGGCGCCGCCCTCCCCCAGGCCCTCCAGGCCGAAGTGCTCCACCCAGTCGGGCTGGAACGGCCACACCTGGTGCTCCCCGGTCTTGCTGGTGGGCAGCACCCGCAGCACCCGGTCGCCCCCCGGCGCCAGGGCGGAGAGGTCGCAGAAGAACACCTCGTGGTTGCGCAGGCCGTAGGTGGCCATCAGCCCGTAGGCCAGGCGCCAGCGGGGATTGGGGATGGCCGCCACCAGCTCCAGGATGCGGGCGTCGCTGGGCAGCCCCCGGAAGCGGGCCACATGCAGGCCGTAACCACCGCTGCGCTCGCTCCAGTCGGCCGGCAGGGGGAGTTCGAGGTGGCGGGCCAGGGCCCCGAGGGCGAGGCCGCACTGCTGGCGGCTGCGGCTGGCCAGGGGGTAGGTCTCCAGCACCTGCTCCAGCAGGGGCACGTCGACGGTCGCCGGCGTGGTGCCTGACGCGGCGGCCACCGCCGCCAGCCGCCGCAGGTAGGGCCGGTAGGCGCCGCTCCAGGTGCTGCGGCTGCCGGCGGGCCGGCGGCGGCGGCGGGGATCGGCGAAGAAGGCGGCCTCGAAGCCCTTCAGCAGCGGCGTGAAGCCCGCGGCCTCGGCGGGGGAGCCCGCCGCCGGGGGCGCCGGCGCGGGGAACGGCGCCCCAGCGGCCACGGCGGCTGGGGTGGTCTCTGGCGCGGACGGCCGCCGGCGCCAATGCTCCCAGGAGAAGCGGCCCCGCTCGACGGCCTCCCGCACCCGGGCCAGCTGGTCGAGGGCGGCGGCCACCCCCTCCGCCGTGGCCGGCAGCCCCAGGCTGATCCGCTGCACCGGCCGCGCCGCCGTGCCCTTCGGACAGGGCAGGGGGCCGCGCAGACCAAGCCGCTGCTGGCGGATCTCCAGCCGCAGGCCGGTGCCCGAGGCCGCCAGCTGGCGGTTCTGCCGCTGCACCAGTTCTGTCAGATCGGCGGCCGGGAAGATGGTGGGGCGATCGGGGAGCTGAGCCGGAAGCTACCCCTGCCGTCCCGGGGCCGCCAGGGCAGGGGGGGGTGACCCGCCGGGCAGCCGCCGGTGGGGAGGCGGGGTTACGCTCTGCCTTTCTGATCGAAGGCATGGCCAGGGTCGGCGTGCTGCTGCTGAACCTCGGCGGTCCGGAGCGGATCGAGGACGTCGGGCCATTCCTCTACAACCTGTTCTCCGATCCGGAGATCATCCGCCTGCCCACGCCGGCGCTGCAGAAACCCCTGGCCTGGCTGATCAGCACCCTGCGCAGCGGCAAGTCGAAGGAGGCCTACCGCTCCATCGGCGGCGGCTCTCCCCTGCGCCGCATCACCGAGCAGCAGGCCCGGGAGCTGCAGAGCCGCTTGCGTCAGGAGGGTGTCGACGCCACCAGCTACGTGGCGATGCGCTACTGGCACCCCTTCACCGAATCGGCGGTGGGCGACATCAAGGCCGACGGCGTGGAGGAAGTGGTGGTGCTGCCGCTCTATCCCCACTTCTCGATCAGCACCAGCGGCTCCAGCTTCCGGGAGCTGCAGCGTCTCCGCCAGGCCGACCCTGCCTTCCGCCGGCTGCCGATCCGCTGCATCCGCAGCTGGTACGACCATCCCGGCTACATCAATGCCATGGCCGGGCTGATCGCCCGGGAGATCGGCAACTGCGAGACACCGGCGTCGGCCCACATCTTCTTCAGTGCCCACGGGGTGCCCAAGAGCTACGTGGAGGAGGCCGGCGACCCCTATCAGAAGGAGATCGAGGCCTGCGCCGCGCTGGTGATGGAGCGCCTCGAACAGCTGCTGGGCCATCCCAACCCCTCCACCCTCGCCTACCAGAGCCGGGTGGGGCCGGTGGAATGGCTCAAGCCCTACACCGAGGATGCCCTGCGGGAACTCGGGGAGCAGGGCGTCCAGGAGCTGGTGGTGGTGCCGATCAGCTTCGTCAGCGAACACATCGAGACCCTCGAGGAGATCGACATCGAGTATCGGGAGATCGCCACCGAAGCCGGCATCAGCCACTTCCGCCGGGTGCCGGCCCTCGACACCGACCCCACCTTCATCCAGGGCCTCGCCGACCTGGTGCACGAAGCCATGGCGGGCCCGGAGGTGAACCTCGACATGGCGGCCCAGCTGCCCAAGAAGGTGAAGCTCTACCCCCAGGACAAATGGGCCTGGGGCTGGAACAACAGCTCCGAGGTCTGGAATGGTCGCCTGGCGATGGTCGGATTCTCCGCTTTTCTGCTGGAATTGCTCACCGGTCACGGCCCGCTGCATGCCCTTGGACTGCTCTGACCGCCCAAGGCGCACCGGCCTGCGGAGCCGTTCGCTGGTGATCGCCGCCACCCTGGGGCTGAGCAGCCAGACCCTGCCCGCCGAGGCCCGCAGCGCCAGCCTCTGGGTCAGGGGGGTGTTTCCGGTGGCGAGCTTCGCCGGCTACACGAGCGGTTTCGGCATGCGCTCCCATCCCCTCAGCGGCGACGTCCGTCCCCACTACGGCATCGACATCGCCGCGCCCCTGGGATCGCCGATCCGCAGCTGGTGGGCCGGAACGGTGAGCGAGGTGATCGTCGACGGTGGCTGCGGCAACGGACTGGTGATCCGCTCGGGCAGCTACGAACACATCTACTGCCACCTCGGAGGCCAGGCCGGCAACGGTGTCTACCGCAGCGGCGGCGTCCTGCTCCGGGAGGGGCAGCGGGTGGCCACCGGCCAGGTGATCGGCCATGTCGGCCTCACGGGCAGCACCACCGGCCCCCACCTCCACTGGGGCATGCGTTACCGGGGCGCCTGGATGGATCCGGCCCGAGTGTTGCGGGCCATGGCGGAGAGCCGCCGTCAGCGCAACCCAAACCCCCTCCAGCGACCTAACCTTGGTGTCTTCCGCTGATGGTTCCGAGACCCCTGCCCGGATGCCTGGCTCCCGGGCCGACCGCTCTCCCATCCTGACGATTTCCTCCCCTTCGCCCGACCCCAGCCGCCGCCGTGACGCTCACGCCCCTTCCCTCCGCCATCGCCGCCGCCGGGACCAGCAGCCCCAGTGCTCCCGCCCCTGAGGCGTCGCAGCCGTCGTCGGCGCCGATGCGGGTGAGCGGGGCCTACGCCCTGATGGATGCCCTGCACCGCCACGGCGTCCGCCACATCTTCGGCTATCCGGGCGGAGCGATCCTGCCCATCTACGACGAGCTCCACAAGGCGGAGGCCCGGGGCTGGCTGAAGCACATCCTGGTGCGCCACGAGCAGGGCGGCACCCACGCCGCCGATGCCTACGCCCGTGCCACCGGCCAGGTGGGCGTCTGCTTCGGCACCTCCGGCCCCGGTGCCACCAACCTGGTCACCGGCATCGCCACGGCCCAGATGGATTCGGTGCCGATGGTGGTCATCACCGGCCAGGTGCCCCGGGCCGCCATCGGCACCGACGCCTTCCAGGAAACCGACATCTTCGGCATCACCCTGCCGATCGTGAAGCACTCCTGGGTGGTGCGCGACCCGGCCGACATCGGCCGCATCGTGGCGGAGGCCTTCCTGATCGCCGCCAGCGGCCGCCCGGGCCCGGTGCTGATCGACGTGCCCAAGGATGTGGGTGCCGAGGAGTTCGACTACACCCCCGTGGCTCCGGGATCGGCGATCCCCTCGGGCTTCAAGCGTTCGCCGGCCCCCAGACCGGAGGCCATCGAGGACGCCCTGACCCTGATCCGCCAGGCCCGGCGCCCCCTGCTCTACGTCGGTGGCGGCGCCATCGCCTCCGACGCCCACGCCGAGGTGCACCAGCTGGCCGAACGCTTCCGGCTGCCGGTCACCACCACCCTGATGGGCAAGGGGGCCTTCGACGAGAACCATCCCCTGGCCGTCGGCATGCTCGGCATGCACGGCACCGCCTACGCCAACTTCGCCGTCACCGAGTGCGACCTGCTGATCGCCGTCGGGGCCCGCTTCGATGACCGGGTCACCGGCCGCCTCGACAGCTTCGCCCCCCGGGCGCAGGTGATCCACATCGACATCGATGCGGCCGAGGTGGGCAAGAACCGGGTTCCCGAGGTGCCGGTCGTCTCCGATGTCAAGCAGGCCCTGGAGGCCCTGCTGCAGGCCTCGGTCGGCGAAGGCTCCAACCGCCGCACCGACGCCTGGCTCGAGCGCATCGACACCTGGAAGCACCACTACCCCCTGGTGATCCCCCAGCCCACCGGCGAGATCGCGCCGCAGGAGGTGGTGATCGCCCTGCGGGAGCTGGCCTCCGAGGCCTTCTTCACCACCGACGTGGGCCAGCACCAGATGTGGGCGGCCCAGTTCTTGCGCAACGGACCCCGGCGCTGGATCAGCAGTGCCGGCCTGGGCACCATGGGCTTCGGCATGCCCGCCGCCATGGGCGTCCAGACGGCCTTCCCCGACGAGACGGTGATCTGTGTGGCCGGTGATGCCAGCATCCTGATGAACATCCAGGAGCTGGGCACCCTCAGCCAGTACCAGCTGCCGGTGAAGGTGGTGGTGCTCAACAACGGCTGGCAGGGGATGGTGCGTCAGTGGCAGGAGAGCTTCTACGAAGAGCGCTACTCCAGTTCCGAGATGACCGGCGGCATGCCCGATTTCCCCGCTCTCGCCGAAGCCTTCGGCGTCAAGGGCATCGGCATCACCGACCGGGACCAGCTGCGGTCCGGTCTGGCCGAGGCGCTGGCCCATCCGGGTCCGGTGTTCGTCGATGTGCGCGTGCGCCGCAACGAGAACTGCTACCCGATGGTGCCCCCCGGCGCCAGCAACGCCCAGATGGTGGGCCTGCCCAGCCATCCCGAGCTGGCCATCGACACCATCCGCCAGTGCAATGCCTGCGGCAGCACCACCGCCAGTGCCCACCTGTTCTGTCCCAGTTGCGGCGCCAAACTCTGAACCTCCTCGCGCTCCTGCTGGCCCTGGTGATCGCCTTTCCGGGTGCTGCGGCGGCTGCGGAGGTGTTCCAGGTGCGCAGCGGCACCCTGCTCCAGGTGGGTGATGGCAACCGCAGCTACCCCGTGGAACTGGCCTGCATGGAACTGGCGCCAGGCCAGGAAACCGAAGCGATCAGCTGGCTGCGGCAGGTCCTGCCCCGTCGCACCAGGGTGAACCTGCGCCCCATGGGCCAGCGGGACGGCACCCTGCTGGCCAGGGTGAGCCTGCTGGCCGGCGGCGACGACATCGCCGACGGCCTGATCGCTGCCGGCCTGGCCCGTCCGGAGGCCTGTCCATGAGCCTCAACCGCACCGCCAAGGGCATCGTGCTGGTGCCCACCCTGCTGCTGGGCGGGGCCTTCCTGGCCGCCGGCACCTGGGTCGACGGTCCCGCCGCCGCCAACCGGGGCCTGGCCCTCACCCTCGGCGGCATCCTCATGGGAGCCGGCCTGCTGGCCCAGCTGCTGCCCGAATCCGACCCGACCCCCACCGACCCCAACCCGGACCCCAACCCGGACGCCAACCCCGAACCCTGAGGGACGACCAAAGATCACAGCCCGGCGCCGGCACGGGTGGGCGGGCCCAGAGTTGGCTCAGTCAGGGCGAAGGGGATGCGGGACTCCGATCGGCTCGTCGTACCCCTGGCCAGGGTCGGCCTCGACGCCATCGCTGAGGTTGGCGGCAAGAACGCCTCACTGGGCGAGATGATCCAGCAGCTGGAACCCGCCGGCGTCCGGGTGCCGGGGGGCTTCGCCACCACGGCCGCCGCCTACCGGCTGTTCATCGCCGCCAACGGGCTCCGGCCGGTGCTGGCCGAGCTGCTCGACGGGCTGGATGCCGACGACCTGGCGGCCCTGCAGGCGGCCGGCCAGGGGGCCCGGGAGCGGCTGGGCCGGGCGGAACTGCCGCCGCCGCTGGCCCAGGCGATCCTGGCCGCCTACCGGGAGCTCAGCGATGAACTGGCCTCCGGCGGGGAGCTGGCCTCCGGCGGTGGCCCGGCCGTGGTGGCGGTGCGCTCCAGCGCCACGGCCGAGGATCTGCCTGAAGCCAGCTTCGCCGGGCAGCAGGAGACCTTTCTGCACGTCGAGGGGGAGGCGGCGCTGCTGGAGGCCTGCCGGCGCTGCTACGCGTCGCTGTTCACCGATCGGGCCATCGTCTACCGGCAGCAGCACGGCTTCGATCACCTGGAGGTGGCCCTCTCGATCGGGGTGCAGCGCATGGTGCGCTCCGATCTGGCCAGTTCCGGGGTGATGTTCAGCATCGACACCGAAACCGGCTTCCGCGACGCCGTGCTGCTGACCGCCGCCTGGGGGCTGGGGGAGAACGTCGTGCAGGGCGCCGTGAACCCCGATGAGTGGCTGATCTTCAAGCCCACGCTCGAGCAGGGGTTCGCCCCGATCCTGAGCCGGCGGCTGGGCAGCAAGGCCCTGCGCATGGTCTATGCCGACCCCACCGGCGGCGATGGCCGGGCCGTGCGCAACGAGGCCGTCACCCCGGAGGACAGCCGCCGCTTCGCCCTCAGCGACGCGGAGGCCCTGACCCTGGCGCGCTGGGCCTGCGTGATCGAGCGCCACTACGGCGAGCGCCGCGGCGTGCCCACGCCGATGGACATCGAATGGGCCAAGGACGGCCTCAGCGGCGAGCTGTTCATCCTCCAGGCCCGGCCGGAAACGGTGGAATCCCGCCGGGGCGCGGCGGTGCTGCGCAGCTGGCACCTGGAGCCGCACACGGCCGAAGAGATCACCAGCGGCCGGGCCATCGGCGCCTCGGTGAGCAGCGGCCGGGCCCGGGTGATCAGCGATCCGGGCGAGATCGCCCGGTTCATGGACGGCGACCTGCTGGTGACCCGCCGCACGGACCCCGACTGGGAGCCGATCCTGCGCAAGGCCAGCGGGGTGGTCACCGACCAGGGGGGCCGCACCTGCCACGCGGCGATCATCGCCCGGGAGATGGGCCTGACGGCGATCGTCGGCACGGGCGACGGCACCGCGCGGATCGCCGACGGTGACAGCATCACCCTGAGCTGCTGCGAAGGGGACGTGGGCCACGTCTACCGGGGGGCGGTGCCGTTCCGGGTGGAGGAGCAGGCCATCGGCGACCTGCCGGCCACCCGCACCCGGATCCTGATGAACGTGGGCAACCCCGAGGAGGCCTTCCACCTGGCCTCGATCCCCTGCGACGGCGTGGGCCTGGCCCGGCTGGAGTTCATCATCGCCAACCACATCCGGGTGCACCCGATGGCCCTGCTCGAGCCCGGACGGGTGACGGCGGCGGCCGACCGGGCCGCCATCGCTGAGCTGGTGGCGGGGTATGACGCGCCGGCCGACTACTACGTGGACCTGCTCAGCCAGGGCATGGCCCGGATCGCCGCCGCCTTCCATCCCCGGCCGGTGATCCTGCGCTTCTCCGACTTCAAGAGCAACGAGTACGCCCGCCTGCTGGGCGGAGCGGCGTTCGAGCCGGCGGAGGAGAACCCGATGATCGGCTGGCGCGGGGCGTCGCGCTACTACGCCCCCGCCTTCCGCCCCGCCTTCGCGCTGGAGTGCCGGGCCCTGCGCCGGGTGCGGGAGTCGATGGGGCTGGCCAACGTGATCCCGATGGTCCCCTTCTGCCGCACCCCCGAGGAGGGGGACCGGGTGCTGGAGGTCATGGCCGGCGAGGGGCTGGTGCGAGGGAAGGACGGCCTGGAGGTGTACGTGATGTGCGAACTGCCGAGCAACGTGATCGGCGCCGAGGCCTTCGCCGAGCGTTTCGACGGCTTCTCGATCGGCTCCAACGACCTCACCCAGCTCACCCTGGGGCTCGACCGGGACTCGGCCCTGGTGGCGGACCTGTTCGACGAGCGGCATCCCACCGTCAAGGACATGATCCGGCTGGCGATCCGCACGGCCCGGCGCTGCGGCCGCAAGATCGGCATCTGCGGCCAGGCCCCCAGCGACTACCCCGACTTCGCCCGTTTCCTGGTGGAGGAGGGGATCGACTCGATCAGCCTCAACCCCGATGCGGTGGTGCCCACCCGCATCGCCATCGCCGCCCTGGAGGCCGAGCTGGACGCCGCCGGCCCGGCGGGCAGGGCCTGACGGGGCCGGTCTCCGGTTCCCCTCAGCAAGCGGCCTGGCGGATCAGCAAGCGGCCTGGCGGAGCCGCACCGGCTCAGAGCTTGCCGGCGCACCGACCCCCTCGAACCAGAGACGCCAGAGCAGCAGGGCATGGGCACCGCAGCGCACCGCGCAGAGCGCCGCCAGACCCATGCAGAGGGGGCAATGAGCCAGACCCATCCGAAATCCGGCCCCAGGCGCGATCAGGTTCCACCTTCGCACCTTCTGCGGCGGATCGGCAGGGGACGCCACAAGCGTTGGCCCCCGTCCGGCGCGTTGGCGCCCGCCCCGCCGTGCCCTAGAACGCCAGCAGCCCTCCAACCGCCACGGCCGTGCTGCGCCTCAGCGAGCTGAAACTGCCGCTCGATCACAGCGCCGCCGACCTGGAGGCGGCCATCACCCAGCGGCTGCGGCTCGCCCCCGGTGAGCTGCGCGGCCATCACCTGGTGAAGCGCAGCGTCGATGCCCGGCGGCGCGGTGCCATCGCCCTGGTGTACTGCCTCGACCTGGAGCTGGAGGCCGGCGCCAGACGCCGCCTGCTGCGCCGCTTCGCCGGCGACCCCCACCTGCGGCCGACACCGGACAGCCGCTACCGCCCGGTGGCCCGGGCCGAGGGAGCCGGCGCGGAGCTGCGCCCGGTCGTGGTGGGCGCCGGACCCTGCGGCTACTTCGCCGCCCTGCTGCTGGCCCAGATGGGCTGGCGGCCGCTGCTGCTGGAGCGCGGCAAGGCGGTGAAGGAGCGCACCGCGGACACCTTCGGCTTCTGGCAGGGCCGCCGCCGCTTCGATCCCGGCTCCAATGCCCAGTTCGGCGAAGGGGGAGCCGGCACCTTCTCCGACGGCAAGCTCTACAGCCAGGTGAGCGAGAACCCCGCCTACATCCGCAAGGTGCTGGAGGAGCTGGTGGCGGCCGGGGCCGATCCGGAGATCCTCACCCTGCACCACCCCCACATCGGCACCTTCAAGCTGGCCACGGTGGTGCGCGGGCTGCGGGCCCGGATCGAGGCCCTGGGGGGCGAGGTCCGTTTCGGTCAGCACGTGGTCGAACTGCTGTTGGGGGACGGACCCGAGCGGCGCCTGGCGGGCGTGCGGCTGGCCGACGGCACGGCCATCGCCACCCAGCATCTGGTGCTGGCTCCAGGCCACAGCGCCCGGGACACCTTCGCGATGCTGCACCGCCTCGGCGTGGCCATGGAGCCGAAGCCCTTTGCGATCGGGGTGCGGATCGAGCATCCCCAGGCCCTGGTCGACCGGGCCCGCTGGGGGGAGGCCGCCGGCCATCCGCGGCTGGGGCCCGCCGAGTACAAGCTGGTGCACCACTGCAACGGCGAAGGGAAGGCCGGCGCCGGCCGCAGCGTCTACAGCTTCTGCATGTGCCCCGGAGGACTGGTGGTGGGGGCCACCTCGGAGGAGGGCTGCGTGGTCACCAACGGCATGAGCCAGCACTCGCGCCGGGAGCGCAATGCCAACAGCGGCCTGGTGGTGCCGATCACCCCGGAGGATCTGGCGCCCTACGCCCAGGACGGGGAGGAGGCCCTGGCAGGGATCGCCTTCCAGCGCCACTGGGAGCGGCAGGCCTTCGACGCCGGCGGCGGCGACTACCGGGCACCGGCCCAGTGGCTGGAGGATTTCCTCGAGCACAGACCCAGCCGGGAGTCCCCCCCGGAGGCGGTGGTGGGCTCCTACCAGCCCGGCCTGCGTTTCGGCAGCCTGGACGGCTGCCTGCCGGCCTACGTCCTCGACGCGATCCGGGAGGCCCTGCCGGTGTTCGCCCGCCGCATCCCCGGCTACGCCATGGCGGGGGCCCTGCTGACCGGCGTGGAGACCCGCACCTCCTCGCCCCTGCGGCTGCAGCGCCACCCCACCGGGCTCGAGAGCCTCAACACCCCGGGACTCTTCCCGGCCGGGGAGGGGGCCGGCCATGCCGGCGGCATCCTGTCGGCGGCGATCGACGGCATCAAGGTGGCCGAAGCGGTGGCCCTCAGCCTTGCGACACCACACCGCTCCACTGCACCGCCCTGACCCCGTCGCGGCGCCAGGAATGGAACAGGGCCGGTTCGGCCATGGTGCAGAGCGGGCAGAGGCCGATCCGCTCCGGGGCGATCCCCTGCCGCTCCAGCTGCAGCGCCGTGGCCCGTCGGATGTCCAGCCGGTCCCGGCCGGGGGCGGGATCCGGCAGCAGGGCGCCGCAGCGCTCCAGATCGGCCAGGGCCCGCTCCTCCGGTGGCGGCCCGCTGCCCTCGGCCGCCATGGCGGCGGCCACCTGCAGGGTCACGGAGCGTTCCACCTGGTAGCGGAAGCCGGCCACGGCCGGGCCGAGCGCCACCACAAGCCGGTCCCGGCTGGCGCCGTCCGCCACCAGCCCTTCGATCGCCGCCGGCACGATCCTGGCCGCGACCCCGCGCCAGCCCGCGTGGCAGGCCGCCACCAGGCCGCTGGCGGGGTCGGCGATCAGCACGGGGGTGCAGTCGGCCCCGCACACCCAGAGGCTCTGGCCGCCCCGGTCACTGCGCAGTCCGTCGGCCTCCGGCCAGGGCTCCCGGTCGGCGTCGGAGGCGGCCAGCACCGCACCGCCATGCACCTGGCGGGTGCGGTGCACGCTGACGCCGGCACTGATCGCACCGGCCAGCTCCTCGGGCGGCCGGCCCTGCCACTGGCGGGTGAAGAAGCCGTGCTCGAAAGCCGCCAGCAGGTCGCACTGGAGATAGTGGCCGCCATAGGTGCCCACCCAGGTCCAGCCGGGAAGGTCGTTGAAGCCGGCATCGGGCCGATCGAAGGGGGGCTCGAGCGCCTCAGCCATGCGCCTCAGCCTTCGGGCAGGTCGCGCAGCAGCCAGAAGCCCTCGAGGCTGGAGGCCTCCTCGCTGGCCTGGATGGCGATGAACTGCAGACCGCCGGCCCGCTCCCTGGCCTCCGCCAGGGCCTGCTGGGCCAGCCGTGCCTCCTCCTCCGGCAGTCGCGCCAGGATCCAGCGATCCTCGAGGCCGGCCTCCAGCACCAGCTGGCCGCCGCTGACCTCCAGCCGGGTCGGCTCCAGGCCGGACAGCCAGCCGGCGATGGCCAGGGCCCGCCGTCGGCTGAACAGCCGGATCCCGGGCACCGGGGTGGCGGGATCAATGTCGGAGGGAAGGGCCACCAGGCCGGGGAAGGCGATCTCCCAGCCGCCGGCCTCGGCCAGCGTGGCGGCCGGCAGGGTGGCCCAGCCCCAGCTGTCGCCCCGGGCCGCCTCGGGCAGGGGCAGGGCCACGGGGGGAATCGGCTGCGGTGGCGGGGCGAGGGGGCCGGCCATGTAGCCGGGCTCCAGGGGGTAGACGCTGGCCTGCCGCTCCCGCAGCCACTCGACCAGGCCGTAGCAACGCCGGCTCGGCACCAGCTCCAGGCCGAGCCCTTCGGCCGCCCGCTGCACCATGGCCCGCATCGAGCCGCGCCAGCAGCGCAGCCGCCGCGGCGGGCCGTAGCCCTGCTCGGCGGCCGCCGCCAGGGCCGCCTCGATCGCCCCGCGCAGCCACTGGGAGTTGACGCTGGCGGCCGGACAGGCCATCGACCAGCGGAAGGGGTCCGGCGCCGGCTGCAGACCCTGCGTCGAGCAGATCAGCAGCTCCCAGCGCTTCTTGCCATCGGCCTCCAGGATCGGCCTGGAGTAGTAGTCGAGCTCCCAGTCAGGGCTGGGTGCCTGCACGGCTGGGCTCATCCTGCGTCCTGTTCCTGCTGGCGCAGCAGCGACCGGGCCCGGTGGGCCCGGTCCTCGGCCTCGGCCATCACGGTGTCCTTGGCGATCAGCAGCTCGCCGGGGGGACCTTCGAGCAGGGCGGTGTTGAGGGCGATGCGGCCCCGGGCGGGGTCGACGGCGGTGATCAGGGCCTTGAGGTGCTCACCCTGCTGGAACGCCTCGCGCAGATCCCTCAGGGCACCGCCGGTGATCGAGGACTGGTGCAGCAGGCCGCTGACACCGCCCAGGTCGACGAAGAAGCCGTAGGGCTTGATCGACACCACCTGGCCTTCCACGAGCTGCCCCACCTCCAGGGTGGCGAAACGGGCGGCGGTGGCGGCCCGCTTCTCGGAGAGCACCAGCTTGCGGGTCTCGGCGTTGACCTCCAGGAAGGCGACGCCCAGGGTCTGGCCGATGAGGGCCTCATGGTTCTCACCCTCGTTGAGCTGGGAGCGGGGGATGAAGCCCCGCAGACCCTCCAGGTCGCAGGTGACACCGCCGCGGTTGAAGCCGTTCACCTTGACCTGCACCACCTTGCCCTCCTTCTCCAGCTGGCGGACCTTCTCCCAGCTCTGGCGCAGGGCCAGGGCGCGGGCGCTGATCGTCACCATGCCGTCGGCGTTCTGCTCGCGGGTGACGAGCACCTCGATCGGCAGCCCCTTCGGGAAGCGCTCCTTGAGGTTGGTGATCACCCCCAGGCCGCACTCGCTCTTGGGCATGAAACCGGGGGCCTTGCCGCCGATGTCCACATAGACGCCGTCGCTCTCCATGCCGATCACCACCCCCTGGACCACCTCGCCGGTGGTGCCCACCGGGGCGTTCTCATCGAGGGCGGCGAGGAAGGCCTCCTCGTCGAAGTCGAAATCGTCGACGGTGCGGGCCTGGCGGGAGGATTCGCCAGGGGCGGCCTCGGTGGCGGCGGGGGCCCGGCCGGCCGAGCGCGCCGAACCGCCGCGCCGATCCGTGGCCGGTCCGAGCAGATCGGCCATCGTCAGGCCCTCGATGCCCGCCAGATCAAAGCGGTCGTCATCGTCCGCGGCGGGCGAGGGGGGGCGCACCGGTGCGGCGACCGGAGCGGGGGCCACCGGTGTGGCGCTGGCCGGGCCGGAGGCGGTGGGGGCGAGGGGGGGGTCGGGCGCCGCCTCGTCCTCCTTCTTGATCATCAACACCTGGGGGGGCTTGCGCAGCGGCGCCGGGGCCGAACCGGCAGGCCTCGCCGGCGGCGTGGGGCGCTGGGCGGGGTTCCGGGGCTGACGCGGCGCGGGGTTGCCGGTTCCTGCCATGGAGGTCCTCAGCGAAGCACGGGGCTCCACACTGTACGAATCACCCTTCTGAGGCCGCTCCTCCCCCCGCCGATGCCCCCCAGCACCGAGCGACGCCTCGCCAGCCTCAGCTGGACCACCGTGCGTGAGCAGGCGGCCCGTCCGGGCAGCACGGTGCTCTGGCCCCTGGGCGCCGTCGAGCAGCACGGTCCGCTGCTGCCCCTCGGCACCGATGCCCTGTTCGCCGAACGGGTGGCCGCCGCAGTGCTGGACCGGCTCGATCCCGACCTGCCGATCTGGCGTCTGCCGCTGCAGAGCCTCGGCTTCTCCCCGGAGCACCTGGGCTTCCCGGGAACCCTGAGCCTGCCGGCCGAGCTGCTGATCGACCTGGTGCGGGCCGTCGGCCAGGGGGTCGCGGCGGCGGGCTTCCGGCGGCTGGTGCTCTTCAACGCCCATGGCGGCCAGATCGGCCTGCTGGAGGCGGCGGCCCGGGAGCTGCGGGTGCTGGAACCCGCCCTGGCGGTGCTGCCCTGCTTCCTGTGGCGCGGTGTCGATGGACTGGGGGCGCTGATTCCCGAACCGGAACGCAGCAACGGCCTCCACGCCGGTCTGGCCGAGACCAGCCTGATGCTGTTTCTCGAACCGGGCACCGCCGGGCCCCTCCCCGCCGCCGACGGCCCCGGCGAAGGCCAGGCCCCGCCTGAGGGCTGGAGCCTGGAAGGGGCCTGCCCCAGCGCCTGGCGCACGCAGGAGATCAGTGCCAGCGGCGTGATCGGGGATCCGTCCGGCGCCAGCGAAGCGCTGGGCCGCGAGCTGTTCGGCCGGCTGGTGGAGAGCTGGGAGCGACGGCTGGAGGCCCTGCTGCACAGCAACTGGCCGCCGACATCCGGCGGAGCGTGACTAAAGTCGTGGGATTGCTTATCCCCGTGGTTCCCATGCCCACCGTCGCAACCACCACGTCCGTCGATTCCTCCCTGGATCCGGTGGGCCCGATCGAGGGGAGCGACCTGCCCGACTTCACCACCGACGCCTACAAGGACGCCTACAGCCGCATCAACGCGATCGTCATCGAAGGTGAGCAGGAAGCTCACGACAACTACATGTCCCTCGGCACCCTGCTGCCCGACCAGGCCGAGGAACTGGCCCGCCTGGCCCGCATGGAGCTGAAGCACATGAAGGGCTTCACCGCCTGCGGCAACAACCTCGGCGTCACCGCCGACATGCCCTTCGCCCAGGAGTTCTTCTCCCCCCTGCGCAACAACTTCCAGGCGGCCCTCCAGGAGGGCAAGGTGGTCACCTGCCTGCTGATCCAGGCCCTGCTGATCGAAGCCTTCGCCATCTCGGCCTACCACATCTATATCCCTGTCGCCGATCCGTTCGCGCGCAAGATCACCGAAGGGGTCGTCAAGGACGAGTACACCCACCTCAACTACGGCCAGGAGTGGCTCAAGGCCCATCTCGAGGAGTCCCGGGCCGAACTGGAGCAGGCCAACCGCGACAACCTCCCCCACGTGCGCCGCATGCTCGAGCGGGTGGCCGCCGACGCCGCCGTGCTCCACATGGAGAAGGAAGACCTGATCGAGGATTTCCTGATCGCCTACCAGGACGCCCTCACCGACATCGGCTTCACCCCCAGGGAGATCGCCCGAATGGCCGCCGCGGCTCTGGTGGGCTGAGCCGCCCCCCTTCCCCACCCCTGGGGAGGATGTAGCGTCGGCGACATCCGGCCCCGCCCCTGCCGCCGCTTTCTCCTTCCTGCATGTTCGGCCTGATCGGTCATTCCACCAGCTTTGAGTCGGCCCGGAACCTGGCGCGAAGCCTCGGTTTCGAGGAGTACGCGGAGGGGGATCTGGACATGTGGTGCAGCGCTCCGCCCCAGCTGGTGGAGCGGATCAGTGTCACCAGCCCCACGGGCAAGCGCATCGAAGGCGCCTACATCGATTCGGTGTTCGTACCCGAGATGCTGAGCCGCTTCAAGACGGCCAAGCGCAAGGTGCTCAACGCCATGGAGCTGGCCCAGAAGACCGGCATCGACATCACCGCCCTGGGGGGCTTCACCTCGATCATCTTCGAGGACTTCAAGCTGCTGCGGGAGCAGCAGGTGCGGGCCACCACCCTCGACTGGACGCGCTTCACCACGGGCAACACCCACACCGCCTGGGTTCTCTGCCGTCAGGTGGAGGACAATGCCCCGAAGCTGGGCATCGACCTGCGCCGGGCGAAGGTGGCAGTGGTGGGCGCCACCGGTGACATCGGCAGCGCCGTCTGCCGCTGGCTCGCCCAGCGCACCGGCGTGCAGGAGCTGCTGCTGGTGGCCCGCCGGCCCCAGCCTCTCGCTGATCTCCAGCAGGAGCTCGGTGGTGGTCGCATCCTGCCCCTGGAGGACGCCCTGGCCGAAGCCGACGTGGTGGTCTGGGTCGCCAGCCTGGCCCAGGCCAGCAACATCGACCCCAGCCAGCTGCCCCGTCCCTGCCTGATGGTCGACGGCGGCTACCCCAAGAACCTGGACACCAGGGCCGCCGGCGACGGCATCCACGTGCTCAAGGGCGGCATCGTCGAATTCGGCTCCGACATCGGCTGGCAGATGATGGAAGCCGCCGAGATGGCCAAACCGCAGCGCCAGATGTTCGCCTGCTTCGCCGAAGCGATGCTGCTGGAGTTCGAAGGTCTGCACACCAACTTCAGCTGGGGCCGCAACAACATCACCCTCGAGAAGATGGACCTGATCGGCGCCGCCTCCCTTCGCCACGGTTTCCAGGCCCTCGGCCTGGAAGTCCCGGCAGCGATCCCCAGTCTCTCCATCACCTGATCCCCCCGCCTGAGAGCCCATGGCCCGCCGCGTTCTGCTGGACTTCGAGAAACCGCTGGTGGAGCTCGAGGAGCAGATCGAGCAGATCCGCCAGCTGGCCCGTGATTCCGAGGTGGACGTGAGCCAGCAGCTGCTGCAGCTGGAAACCCTCGCCACCCGGCGGCGGGAGGAGATCTTCAGCTCCCTCTCCCCGGCCCAGAAGATCCAGGTGGCCCGCCACCCCCAGCGGCCCAGCACCCTCGATTACATCCAGGTCATCACCGACGAGTGGATCGAGCTGCACGGCGACCGCCGCGGCAACGACGATCGCGCCCTGGTGGGCGGAGTGGGTCGCATCGGCGACCAGCCCGTGGTGCTGCTCGGCCACCAGAAGGGCCGCGACATGAAGGAGAACGTGGCGCGCAACTTCGGCATGGCCTCCCCGGGCGGCTACCGCAAGGCGCTGCGGCTGATGGAGCACGCCGATCGCTTCCGCCTGCCGATCCTCAGCTTCATCGACACCCCCGGGGCCTACGCCGGCGTCAAGGCCGAGGAGGAGGGCCAGGGGGAGGCGATCGCCGTGAACCTGCGCGAGATGTTCCGGCTGCGGGTGCCGATCATCGCGGTGGTGATCGGGGAAGGGGGCTCCGGCGGCGCCCTGGGTATCGGCGTGGCCGACCGCCTGCTGATGTTCGAGCACAGCGTCTACACGGTGGCCAGCCCCGAGGCCTGCGCCTCCATCCTCTGGCGCGATGCGGGCAAGGCCCCCGCCGCCGCCGAGGCCCTGCGCATCACCGGCGCCGATCTGCTGCAGCTCGGGCTGGTGGATGCCCTGCTCAAGGAACCCTCCGGGGGCAACCACTGGGCGCCGATGCAGGCCGCCGAAACGCTGCGCCAGGCCCTGCTCAGCCACCTCGCGGAGCTGCAGAGCTGCAGTGAATCCGCCCTGCTGGAGGCCCGCTACGCCAAGTTCCGGCGCATGGGCCAGGTCCTCGAGGGGGCGACGCCGGATCCCGCCCACGCACCGTAGGGTTTGGCTCCCTGCCGCACCGCCCTTTGCCCGTCGCCCTGATCACCGGTGCCTCCCGCGGCATCGGCGCTGCCACCGCGCGGCGTTTCGCCGCCGAGGGCTACGACCTGCTGCTGGTCGCCCGCACGCTGGCCGACCTTGACGGGCTCGCCTCCGAGCTGCGGGGCCTGGGCCGCCGCGTCGAGACCCTGGCCCTTGACCTGAGCCACCCGGAGGCGATTGCCCCCGCCCTGGCCCAACTGCTCGGGCGCGGTCTGGTGCCTTCGGTGGTGATCAACAACGCCGGTGCCGCCTGGACCGGCCCCCTGGCGGCGATGCCGGTCGAGCGCTGGCAGTGGCTGCTGCAGCTGAACCTCACCAGCGTCTTCCAGGTCTGCCAGGCGGTGCTGCCGGCCCTGCGCCAGGCGGGTGGCGGGCGGATCATCAACGTCAGCAGCCATGCCGCCCGCAACGCCTTTCCCGAGTGGGGGGCCTACTGCGTCAGCAAGGCGGCCCTGGCTTCCTTCAGCCGCTGCCTCGAGGCGGAGGAGCGCTCCGCCGGCATCGCCGTGAGCACCCTCACCCTGGGGGCGGTGAATACACCCCTCTGGGACAGTGAAACCGTCCACAGTTCCTTCGACCGACGTGCCATGCTTTCAGCCGAGCAGGTCGCCGAATCCCTGCTCTACCTTGCGCGGCAACCCCACAGCCAGACGGTTGAGGACCTCACCCTGATGCCGGCCGCCGGAGCCTTCTAACCCCCCTTATGACATCCACCCTCCCCACTGGCCTAAGCGCCCGTCAGGCCGCTCCCGTCACGACCCCCATCCCCGTCAGCCTGCGGATCCGCGAACGGCTGCAGAAGGAAGGGGTCCCGTTTCTGGCCAACGACAACATCTCCGAACACCTGCGCGAGGGTGAGCTCGACCAGCTGGAGATCGAGGTGGCCGGCAAGGTGCGCGACCTGCTGCGCAGCCTGGTGATCGATATCGAGAACGACCACAACACCGAGGAGACGGCCGAGCGGGTCGCCAAGATGTACCTCCACGAGGTGTTCAAGGGCCGCTACCACGAGCAGCCGAAGATCGCCAGCTTCCCCAACGTGAAGCAGCTCGATGAGATCTACACCGTCGGGCCCATCTCCATCCGTTCCGCCTGTTCCCACCACCTGGTGCCGATCCTCGGCAACTGCTGGATCGGCATCAAACCCGGTGAGCGGGTGATCGGCCTGTCGAAGTTCTCCCGCGTCGCCGACTGGGTCTTCTCCCGGCCCCACATCCAGGAGGAGGCGGTGATCATCCTCGCCAACGAGATCGAGCGACTCTGCGAGCCCCTCGGACTGGCGATCCTGGTCAAGGCCCAGCACTACTGCATGAAATGGCGCGGGGTGAAGGAGCCCCAGACCAGCATGGTCAATTCGGTCGTGCGCGGTGATTTCCGCCACGACCCGAGCCTCAAGCAGGAGTTCTTCGAGCTCGTGCGTCAGCAGGAGGCCCTGCTCAGCACCTGAGCCGGCTCAGTTCCCCGGACGAGGCGCCACCGGGCCCACCACCTGGGAGACGCTGCGCTGGCTGCCCCCCGGGGTTGGCACCGCCACCACCACCATCACCTGGGAGGCCACATCGGCAGGGGTGAGGGCATAGGTGGGGCCGCTGGCCCCCTGGATCAGCTGCCACTGGACCTGTCCGGGGGACAGCCGGTACCAGTGGAAGGCGCTCGGGGGCAGGGAGGCCAGCCCTTCGGCGGCCGCCGTGGCCTGGAGCAGGGCCCCCTGCATGGCCTGGCCCTGAAGCAGGAGCTGGTCGAGTCCGGTGATCCGCTGCTCCACCGCCCCCTCGAGCCGCTGATCGCCGGCGATCTGCTGGCGCAGCAGCTGGATCTGCTGCTGGGGGTCGGCCGTCACCCCAGGGACGCACTGGAGCGTGCCGTCCACCAGCTGGCAGCCCACCAGGTCCTGGGCCCGGAGCCCGGGAGCCCCCGGCAGTGCGGCCAGCAGCAGGGCCAGGGGCAGGGCGGCACGGGCTCGCGAAGGGAGGCGGAGGAAGGCCAAGTGGGGGTTTGGAATCGGGCTGCACCGATCCTGCACCCGGCGGGGCCAATCGCCAATCAACCGCTGCCGGATCCACGCACCGCCGCCACCAGGGCCGCGACCCGCCCCAGGTCCTTGAGGCCGGGGCGCTCCTCCAGGGCACTGGAGGCATCGAGGCCATCGGGCTGCAGCCGGGCCAGCAGCTCGGCCACCGTCCCGGGGCCCACGCCACCGGCCAGCCACCAGGGCATGGGCGGGCGGAAGTCCTCCAGCCATTCGATCGGGATCCGGTGCCCGGTCCCCCCCAGCTGGCCGGGGCACCAGGCGTCGAGCAGCAGGGCCTCCACCACGCCCGCATAGGCAGCCGCCCGCTCCAGGTCCTCGGGCGTCCGCACCCGCAGGGCCTTCCAGAGGCGCACCCCCAGCCTCCCGCCCAGCTCACGGCAGCGTTCGACGCTCTCCTCACCATGCAGCTGCAGCACCGCATGGCCCCGTCCCGCCGCCAGCTCCTCCAGCTGGTCGTCAGCGGGATCGGCCACCACCAGCACGCCGAAGCAGTCTGGGTGTCCGGCCGCCATGGCGGCGAACAATCCGGGTCGCTGCTCCGGCGGCACGTAGCGGGGCGAGCCGGGAACGGCGATGACGCCGATGGCATCGGCCCCCAGGGCCGCGATGGCGGTGGCCTGGGCCGGCTCCCGGAGCCCGCAGATCTTGAGCAGCGGAGTGGTGACCGGAATCGGGGCGGCTGGCCTGTCTTTCTAGGATGGGACGAACAACTCCGGCCACGGCCGGATCTCCGAGCGGACGGTGCCCGTGGGTGAAGGCTGGCAACTGCTGACGATCCGCGGCATTCCCCTGCGCATCCACCCGAGCTGGTTCGTCATCCTGCTGCTCGCCACCCTGTCCTTCCAGCAGCAGTACGCCCTCAGCCTGGGCAGCCAGCTCGCCCCGGCGGCGCTCTGGGCCGTGGCCCTGGTCACGGCCCTGGCCCTGTTCGTCTCCGTGCTGCTGCATGAGCTGGGCCATTCCCTGGTGGCCCTGCGCCAGGGGGTCAAGGTGAAGAGCATCACCCTGTTCCTGCTGGGCGGCGTGGCCAGCGTCGAGCGGGAATGCTCCACCGCCCGCGGCGCCCTGATGGTGGCGGCGGCGGGACCGGCGGTGAGCCTGGTGCTGGGTTTCGGCCTGCTGGCCTCCACCCATGCCGCCAGCCATGTCGCGCCGGTGCTGGGCCAGATGGTGGAACGGCTCGGTGCCCTCAACCTGATCCTGGGCCTGTTCAACCTGCTGCCCGGGCTGCCCCTGGATGGGGGACTGATCGTCAAGGCCCTGGTCTGGCAGTTCTCCGGCAGCCAGCGGCGCGGCGTGGAGGTGGCCAATGCCTGCGGCCGCTTCCTGTCCCTGTTCGCCGTCGGCATGGGGACGGTGCTGCTGCTGCGGGGGGGCGGCATCGCCGGCGCCTGGCTGATCCTGCTCGGCTGGTTCGGCCTCGGGGCGGCCCGCAACCAGAAGCAGATGCTGGTCGTCCAGCAGGCCCTCAAGGATCTCAAGGTCCGCGATGTGGCCCAGCGCCGCTTCCGGGTGCTGGAGGCCGACACCACCCTGCGGGAGCTGAGCCGGATGCGCCTCGGCACGGCGCCGCCGATCGCCGATGCCGGCGACGGCGCTGCCCCCCCCGCCGACCAGACGGCCAACGGCCCGGCGGAGTGGCTGCTGGTCTGCGACCGGGGTCGCTGGCAGGGGGTCATCGATGACGCGCCCCTCCAGTCCCTGCCGGTCCAGTGCTGGGACCGGGAGCGGGTGGGCGACCACCTCCAACCCCTCTCCAGCCTGCCCGCGATCCCCGAATCCGCCCCGCTCTGGCAGGCCGCCCTCCAGCTGGACGACGGCAACCACCAGCGGCTGCTGGTGCTCAGTCCGGCGGGACTGCCCTGCGGCACCGTGGAGCGCCCCGAACTGGGGGACGCGGTGCTCAAGAAACTCGGACTGCGGCTCCCCGCCAATCTGCTCACCGTCGCCCGCCGGGAGAACGGCTACCCCCTCGGCATGGCCCTCGGTCAGGTGGCCCGCGGCATGGTCAGCTCCGGGGACGTCTCGCCGCTGACGGACTCGGTGAGCCGATAGCGGGCTCGCTCAGCCGATAACGGGCGAGCAGCGACGCGATCGAGCCCAGCTCCTCCCCACCCAGGGGGGCCAGGGGCGGCAGGGGAGACGGCCGATGCTCGATGCCGGGATCGGGGCCGGCAGGCCACGGCAGCCAGCGCGCCGCCGAACGGAGCAGGTGCTCTTCCAGGGCGATCCCGGCGAGCGGCAGGGGATCGAGGTCCGGCGGATCGCCCCCGAAGACCTCCCGCCAGAGGGCAGGGCAGGGGTCCAGCTGGATCGAACCGTGCTGCAGCAGGTGGCCGCCGCGCCAGAGCTGGGCGCTGCCCACCCGCTTGGCTCCGCTGGCGTGGACCAGGTCGGCGACGGTGCTGGTGGCGAAGCAGCTGCTGCGCTGCAGGCTGGCCGCCTGGCGGCCGCCGTGCAGGGGCAGGTCCATGGCGGCGAAGGCCTCCACCAGCCAGGTGAGGGCCCGGCCGTAGACCTCGGCTCGGGGTCCCTGCGGCCGGGGCCACACCAGGGCATAGGTGAGGTCGGCGCCATGGAGCACGGCCCGGCCGCCGCTGGGGCGGCGCACCAGGTCGATGCGCCCCTGGCGCCGCAGGTCCCACCAGTGGGGCTCCAGCCGCTGCTGGTGCCAGCCCAGCGAAAGGGTGGGCCGCGACCAGCGGTAAAGCCGGAAGGCCGGCGCAGGGCCGTCCAGCAGCCAGGCGTCGATGGCCATCTGCCAGTCCCCTTCCAGGCACGTGGACCCGATCCAGCGCATCGGCGCCTCCGGCGGCAGGGGTGGGGCAGGCGGCGCTGTCATGCTGGATTCCCGGCGGAGGGCTGGTGCTGGCGGTGGACAGCGGCCGCCGCGCCCTGGGTCTCTGGTTCGAGGCTCAGGGGATCACGCTCCAGAAGCCGGGATCAAGCTCATAGCCGAGCACGGCGGCCATCTGGCCCAGGTTGGCGCGGCATTCGATCCCCCCGGTGGCGGCCCAGTGGTCGAGCAGGAACAGGCGCTGGGTGATCCAGAGCTCCAGGCTCTCGGGCGCGAAGCGGATCCCCTCGGTGGGGCTGAAGCCATGGGGAAGCAGCATGGCCACATGGCGGGTGAGCTGGCCGCCGCTGCGCTCGAGCACCAGGGGCAGCCAGGGATGGAGCGCATCGGCCCGCAGGCTCCACAGCCGCAGTTCCGGGATCTCCGAGAGTTCGCGCGGATCCTCCGCCTCCCGGGGCCAGTCGAAGTCGAGGGCCAGCCCGCTGGCTTCGGTCAGCAGCGCGGCCGGCGCCAGCGACGCCAGGCCCGCCAGGGGGGAGAGGTCGAGGCCGCGCACCTGGGCGGCGGACACCTTCAGGGGCTCGGGGCAGGGTTGGGACGCCATCAAGAGCTGTGACAGGGCAGGGCCGGAGGCTGGACCGTAGCCCGCGATGGCCGAAGAATGGGTCGGTCAAACTCCATTCACCGTCAAGGATATGGTCACTCCGATCAATCAGGCCGAAGTGCTGATCGCCCTCATCGTGGCGGCCCATGCCGGGGTGCTGGCTGTCCGTCTCTGCTTCAGCCTCTACAAAGCCTGAAGCTGCAGCGCCGCTCCCTTGGCAAGGCCCCGGCAGGCTGCTACAAGCGGAGGGCTCGCAGCCTTCCCTCAGGTGCGCCAGACCCAGCCCCAGCCTTCCCGGCGCCAGCCCACCGCTGCACGAAGCTCCGCGGGCCGTCCACGGCGTTCCCGGTCCCTGCAGGTGGCCGGGGATGGCGCGGTCGGCCCGTTTTCGCTGCACCCGATTCCCAGCCCCCAGGGCCCGCCGGCGGCGGCCGCCTCCGGCGTCGAGCCGATCCGTGCCGGCGGCGAAGCCGGTGGCTACAGCCGTGAAAGCCAGCTGCTGTCCCTGTCTGCCGAGCGGCAGGAGCTGGTCTGCAGCCTGATCGGCCTGGCCGTCAAGCTGGGGCTGGTCGCCCTCACCGGCGTCAGCCTGTTCCGCCTCGCCGGCGCCTACCAGCAGCGCATGGAGAGCCAGGGCGAGATCGCCGCCGTGCTGGAGCTGGAGAACGCCAAGCTGGTCAAGGCCAGGGAACGCTTCGACGCCCTGTTCATGGTGGAGGGGGAGCAGCGTCTGATCCGGGAGCAGAGCCAGTGGATCGCCCCGAATCGCCTGCGGGTGATCTGGCAGTCGAACCGTCCGTTTCCAACTGTTGAATCCGCCGTGTCCGGATCCGGAAACCAGGGCGCCCGTCCGTAGGTTGGGGCCCCCTACGCCCCCGGACCATCCCCGCCATGGTGACCTCCTCCGGTGACACCGCCCTCACCCCCGCCCGCAGCGGCGTTCCCGGAACGGCCCTGATCACCGGCGCCTCCTCCGGTGTCGGTCTGTTCGCCGCCAAGGCCCTGGTGGATCGGGGCTGGCATGTGGTGATGGCCTGCCGGGACACCGACAAGGCCCGGCGGGCCCAGGCGGCCCTGGGCATCCCCGATGCCGCGGTGACCCACCTGAAGGTGGATCTGGCGGATCTCGACAGCGTGCGCGCCCTGGTCGACGCCTTCCATGCCACCGGCCGCCCCCTCGATGCCCTCGTCTGCAACGCGGCGGTCTACCTGCCGCGGCTGAAGCACCCGGAGCGCTCGCCCCAGGGCTACGAGATCTCGATGGCCACCAACCACTTCGGCCATTTCCTGCTGATCCACCTGCTGCTCGACGACCTCAAGCGCTCCAGCCACCCCTCGCGGCGCCTTGTGATCCTGGGCACCGTCACCGCCAACTCCAAGGAGCTGGGGGGCAAGATCCCCATCCCGGCGCCCGCCGATCTCGGCGACCTGTCGGGCTTCGCCGCCGGCTTCAAGGCCCCGATCGCCATGGCCAGCGGCAAGAGCTTCAAGCCGGGCAAGGCCTACAAGGACAGCAAGCTCTGCAACATGATCACCACCCAGGAGCTGCACCGCCGGCTGCACGGCAGCACGGGCATCGTGTTCACCTCCCTCTATCCGGGCTGCGTGGCCGACACCCCCCTGTTCCGCCACACCCCGCGGGCCTTCCAGACGATCTTCCCCTGGTTCCAGAAGAACATCACCGGCGGCTATGTGAGCCAGGCCCTGGCGGGCGAGCGGGTGGCCCAGGTGGTGGCCGACCCGGACTTCGCCACCTCCGGTGTTCACTGGAGCTGGGGTAACCGGCAGACGAAGGGGGGCAAGCAGTTCAGCCAGGAGCTGTCGGAGAAGGCGAGCAACCCCGTCACCGCCCAGCGGATGTGGGACCTCTCCATGCAGATCCTGGGCCTCGCCTGAGGCGATCCACGGGCCGGCGCCATTGCATCGGAATCTGCCGATTCGGGCACGGGGCCGCAAGAAGCCGCTAGGAGTCATCCAGTACCACCCTCTGGAGTCCATGGCCCGCACGCTGCGCTGGGGAGTGGGACTGCTGCTGGTCGTCAGCCTGTCCATCGGTGCCTTCGTGCTCCTGCCCTTCCGCTCCTGGCTGCCGGGCGGAACGGTGGCCGATGTGCCGCTGAGTCAGGTGGTGAACGGTGCGGCCTTCAACCGGCTGTTTCCCGAGCCCCAGGACGGGGACCAGCTGGTGTTCACCCAGGAGAAGCGGGGCTTCAGCGAGGCCCGGCTCAAGCATGGCAGCGAGGTGAAGGCCCTGCTGGCCATCTCCGATGTCACCACCGCTCCGGAGGCCCGCAGCAAGTTTGAAGCCAGCGAGAGCCGCCTCCAGGGCTGGCCGCTGGTGGAGCAGGGTGCCCAGGCCAGCGCCCTGCTGGTGGCCGACCGCTTCCAGGTCAAGGTGATCGGCCAGGGGGATGGACTGGATCCGGAGCAGCGTCAGGACCTGCTCGGGCGGTTCAACCTCAAGGGTCTGGCGGCTCTGCAGGGGGCCGCATGAGCACCGTTCTCGAGCGGCTCGAGCGTCTGCCCCGCCGCAACCTGACGGTGCTGGCCATCAAGGGCCTCAGCACCCTGGTGCCCGGCGGCTGGCAGAACATCACCCGGGCTGACGCGCTGATCGCCGACGTGCTGGGCAGCAGCGATCCGGAGCTGATCCGCCAGGTGCGGGCCCGGGCCGACGTGCTGAGCCAGGCCCGCCACGAAGGCTATAGCCGTGCCCTGAGCCTGTATGACGCCGTCAACCGCTCCCAGAAGGCCGCCGGTGGACTGCGGCTGCTGGCCAACATCGGCGGCGCCCTGCCGCTGGTGAAACGGGTCGCCGATCTCACCCCCACCAGCGACTCCCTTCAGGCGGCGGATCTGAGCCTGAAGGTGGCCGCCGAGATGCTGGCCTTCACCCAGGTGAATGGCCTGCCCGGTGACAGCTTCGGCGACTTCGCCGCCGCCCTGGGCGACTACGCCGGCGAGGCCCGGGTGAGGATGGCCGCCCTGATCTGCTTCGATGCCCTGCTGCCCCTGGGCGACCAGGCCCTGCAGCGGCTGGATGGCCTGCTGGGAGGCCTCGACAAGCGGGATCTGCACCAGCTGCCCGCCTACGCCGGCATGGCCCGACTGCTGCCGGGTCGTGGGGATGGGGCCCATCTGACCTTCCTGCGCCGGGGCATCGCGCCGTGGCTGGGCTGGGCCGAAGGCTTCAGCAGCCAACTGGGTCTCACCGGCCAAAAGGCGGTTCAGGCCCTGGAGGGAACCCTGGGCCCCTGGCAGGGGAGCTTCAAGCAGATGGCCACCTTCCTCGACGCCTTCACGGACACCTACCAGCACACGGGCGTTCAGGCCGTGGCGCGCCGGCTCGTGGAGCGGGCCGCCGCGGAGATCTGAGGGTGGCTGATGTCGGGCAGTGCCTGACTCCCACACCCCCTAAACTCCCACGCCCCCTAGATCGACAGCATCTTGATGCCCAGCGCGATCAGCACCGCTCCGGCGAGCATCTCCACCTTGCTGCCCAGCGCCCCGGAGAGCCGGCGGGCCAGAAACAGCCCGAGGTAGGTGGAAACGAAGGCACCCGCACCGATGGCGGTGGAATAGAGCCCGATCGGCTTGTTCAGGATGCCGAGGGAGACGCCGACCCCCAGGGAATCGATGCTGGTGATGGCCGAAACGAACAGGATGCGGAGGGGTCCATGCACCCTCGACTCCTCCTCCGGCCCGTTGCCATCACGGTGCTCCAGGTAGGCCGACCAGCACATGTGGCCGCCCACCGCCACCAGCAGCGCGAAGGCCACCCAGTGGTCGTAGTCCATGATCAGCTTGCGGGCGATGCGGCCCAGCAGAAAGCCGATGGCCGTGGCCAGGCCTTCCGAGAGGCCCGAGCTGAGGGCGAAGAACAGGGCCCGGCGCCAGGAGAAATGGCGGAATCCCAGGGCGATCGCCGCCGAGAAGGAGTCCACACTCAGCACCGCCGTGAACAGCAGCAGCTCCAGGATCATGAAGCCGGTACCTCGCTCCTGACCCCAGGCCCCCCCAATCCGAAAGGGGCCCGAGGCGCCGGAGCGCCGACCTCAATCAAAGCCGAGCAGGTCGAAGATCTCCCGATCCTTGAGGGATTCGGCCTCCAGGGGTTCGACGTCGGTGAGCATCTTGCGGGCCAGGCTGAGGTACTCCTCCTGCACGGCCTCCACTTCAGGCGTGCTCTCCATCTCGAAGATGGTGCACTTCTTGAGCCGTGACTTGCGGATCGCATCGACGGTCTTGAAGTGGGCCATGGTGCGCAGGCCGGTGCGCTCGTTGAACTTGTCGATCTCGTCGGTCTGCTCGGAGCGATTGGCGATCACCCCGCCGAGGCGCACCTTGTAGTTCTTGGCCTTGGCATTGATCGCCTGCATGATCCGATTCATGGCGAAGATCGAATCGAAATCGTTGGCGGTGACGATCAGGCAGTAGTGGGCGTGCTGGAGGGGGGCCGCGAAGCCGCCGCAGACCACATCACCGAGCACATCGAAGATCACCACGTCGGTGTCCTCGAGCAGGTGGTGCTCCTTGAGCAGCTTGACCGTCTGGCCGGTCACGTAGCCGCCGCAGCCGGTGCCGGCCGGGGGGCCGCCCGATTCCACGCACATCACGCCGTTGTAGCCCTCGAAGACGAAGTCCTCGGGCCGCAGCTCCTCGGTGTGGAAGTCGACGGTCTCGAGGATGTCGATCACCGTCGGCACCATCTTCTTGGTGAGGGTGAACGTGGAGTCGTGCTTCGGATCACAACCGATCTGCAGCACCCGCTTGCCCAGCTTGGAGAAGGCGGCGGAAAGATTCGACGAGGTGGTGGATTTACCGATGCCGCCCTTGCCGTAGACGGCGATCACCAGGGCCCCCTCCTCGATGTTCATCGACGCATCCTGATGCACCTGCAGGCTGCCCTCGCCATCTTCACGGGGGTTGGTGCTCGGGGGAGACGTGAGTGTGGTGGTCATAGGAAAAACAAGGGAAAGCCGGAGAACCGGCGGATCACACGTAAGGAAACAGCCTGCTCAGAACAGATCCCGGCTGTCAGGGGATCACGCAAACCGAAACATCGCCAGAGAGGCCCTCACCGGCTGAAGTGGGCCTTGGCGTCGTAGAGGGCTTCGGCATCGATCCTCTCCAGGCCCCGTTCGCGGGCGAAGGCTTCGGTGTTCTTGCGCACCTTGCCCCGCACGAAGAAGGGGATCTTGGCGAGTTCGGCCTCACCATCGGCGGTCCAGAGGCTTTCGAGGGCCTCTCGGACGGCGGCGCCGGCGGTGGTGGTGCCGGGTGCCGGCCCTGTGGTGGCTGTGGTGGCCGGGGCTGGCGTCGGGACCGTGGCCGTGGCCGTGGAGCCCTCCTGGTCGGCGCCCGAAGCCGCCGCCGGTGCGCCGTCTCCGAGGTGGCTGCGGTGGCCGTCGACGAACTCGAAGTCGTGGCGGAACATCCCGATCAGGTGCTCCTCCAGGCCCATCATCAGCGGGTGCACCCAGGAGTCGAAGATCACGTTGGCCCCCTCCCAGCCCATCTGGGGGGAGTAGCGGGCCGGCACGTCCTGGACATGCAGGGGGGCGCTGATCACGGCACAGGGCAGCCCCAGCCGCTTGGCGCTGTGGCGCTCCATCTGGGTGCCGAGCACCAGCTCCGCGGCCGCCTCGGCCATGGCCTTCTCCACCACGAGGTAGTCGTCGGTGATCAGGGCCTCCAGGCCCAGCTCGGCAGCGGCGGCCCGCACCTCCCGGGCCTGCTCCCTGCTGTAGCTGCCCAGGCCCACCACCTGGAAGCCCAGTTCCCTGGAGGCGATCCGGGCGGCGGCGATGGCGTGGGTGGCATCGGCGAAGATGAACACCCGCTTGCCGGTGAGGTAGGTGGAATCCACCGACTTGGAATACCAGGGCAGCCGCGAACGGCGCTCCGCCTCGCTCGGCTGACCCTCCACCTCCTGCAGCTCGGCCGGAAGGGCCAGATCAAGCACCCCGTGCAGCTCCCGCAGGAAGGCGGCGGTGGCGCCGATGCCGATCGGCACCGTGCGCACCACCGGGGTGCCGAAGCTGCGCTCCAGCCAGCTGCACACAGGGCCGGCCACCTCGGGGTAGAGGCAGACATTGGCGTCCGCCGTGGGGATGCGCTCCAGGTCGGCGGGCCGGGCGCCCAGGGGGGCCACCACCGCCACATCGATGCCGTGCTCGGCCAGCAGCCGGGTGATCTCCAGCACGTCGTCCCGGCAGCGGAAGCCCAGCAGGCTGGGGCCCAGCAGGTTGACCCGGGGCCGGCGACCCTCGTCGCGCCAGCGGGACGGGGACGGCTTGGGGGTGCCCGGAGCCGGCAGCTGGGGCTTGAGCAGGGTGCGCACCAGCTGGTAGAAGGTCTCGGCGGCGCCCCAGTTCTCCTTCTTGGAGTAGGCCGGCAGCTCCAGGTTCACCATCGGCACCCCCAGGTTCATGCCGGCGGCCAGGGCGCCGGGCTGGTCCTGGATCAGCTCGGCGGTGCAGCTCTCGCCCACCAGCAGCGCCTCGGGCTGGAAGCGCTCGACGGCCTGGCGGATCGAGCGCTGCACCAGCTCGGCGGTGTCACCGCCCAGATCCCTGGCCTGGAACGTGGTGTAGGTGACGGGGGGACGCAGGCCCCGCCGCTCGATCATCGTGAACAGCAGGTCGGCGTAGGTGTCGCCCTGGGGGGCATGGAGCACGTAATGCACCCCCTCCATGGAGGTGGCGATGCGCATGGCACCCACGTGGGGGGGGCCTTCGTAGGTCCAGAGGGTCAGTTCCATGGGGGTGTCAGGAGAGCTGCAGCACGGCCCGGCGCCGCAGGGGACGGGCAAAGAGTTCGGCCAGTTCACCGGCCTGGTCGCAGCCGTGGATCGGGCTGAACACCAGCTCGATCGACCACTTGGTGGCGATGCCCTCGGCCTCGAGGGGATTGGCCAGCCCCAGGCCGCAGAGCACCAGGTCGGGGCGGGCGGCCCGCACCCGCTCCAGCTGCAGGTCCACGTCCTGGCCCTCGCTGAGCTGGGTGGCGGGGGGCAGCAGGGCCAGGTCGGCGGCCATCAGCTGGCGGTCGAGGTAGGGGGTGCCCACCTCCACCAGCTCCATGCCGCATTCCCGGGACAGAAAGCGGGCCAGGGGGATCTCCATCTGGGAGTCGGGCAGCAGGAACAGCCGCTTGCCGGCGAGCACCTCCCGGTGGGGCTCAAGGGCCCGGCGCCCCCGCTCCACCAGGGGGTCGAGCACGGCGTTGAAGCGGTCGTCGGGCACGCCGAAGGCATGGGCGGCGGCGGCCATCCAGTCGCGGCTGCCCTCCACGCCGAAGGGATAGGGGGCACTCAGCAGGGTGGCGCCCCGGTGCTGCAGCGCCCGGGCGGTGGCACTCAGGAAGGGCTGGGCGAGCAGCACCCGCGTCCCCTTGCCCACGGGGGGAAGATCGGTGGAGCGCCGCGGCGGCAGGCTGCGGACCGTGGTGATGCCCAGCCGCTCGAAGATCAGCCGGAAGCGATCCTCCACCGCATCGGCCAGGGTGCCCACGATCAGCAGCTGCTCCTCATCGGAGGAGGGCAGCAGGGGGAGCATGGCCAGCAGGGCGTTGTCCTCCCCCTGGGTGAAGGTGGTCTCGATGCCGCTGCCGGAGTAGTTCAGCACCCGCACCCGACCGACGAGCTGGGTGTTGAGGCGTTCGGCCGCCTTGGCCAGGTCGAGCTTGATCACCTCGCTGGGGCAGGAGCCCACCAGGAAGAGGGTGCGGATCTCGGGCCGGCGCTCCAGCAGATCCTTCACCAGCCGGTCCAGTTCCTCGTTGGCATCGGCCAGACCCGCCAGGTCCCGTTCGCCCAGGATCGCCGTGCCGAAGCGGGGTTCGGCGAAGATCATCACGCCGGCCGCCGACTGGATCAGGTGGGCGCAGGTGCGCGAGCCCACCACCAGGAAGAAGGCGTCGGGCATGCGGCGGTGCAGCCAGACGATGGAGGTGAGGCCGCAGAACACTTCCCGCTGGCCGCTCTCCTTGAGAATGTCGCCGGGGCCAGCCCCGGGGATGGCGCCGGTGGGAGGCTGAACCGGTGGAGCGGATACACCCATGGAGGGGATCGCCAGGTATGGAGCCTCCATGGGTTAGCGGGGACCGCGGGGTCCGCGCCCGACTGCGTTACATCTTTTCGGGATCGTGTGCGGATTCCCGCGCTCACAGGCGACGACGGAATCCCTCGCCGAAGCCGATGCTGCGCTCCTCCCGCTCGCCATCGGCGCTGCGGCTCAGTTTCCACACGTTGCGCCCCAGGCGGCGGGCCGTGAGTCCGCCCCGCTCCACCAGCGCGGCCCCCGGCCGGGCCCCCATCAGCTGGGCCACCTCAGCGGTGCTGAGGGGAGCGCCGGTGCGGATGGCCAGGTCGGTGATCTCGAGCCGCTGGCGCAGGGCCGCCAGGTCGACCGGGTGATCCGCCTCGGCGGCATCCTTCCAGTCAGCGAAACCGTCCCCGATGTCGCCGCCCATGCGCCGCATCAGGCCGAGGCCGATGAAGGCGAGGGCCTGCTCCGGCCGCACCCCCTCATCGAGCGCCCGGGTGATCCATTCGGACACCGTGTCCTGGTCGAGGGGATGGCGCAGGGGCTGGGTCTCGCTGGCCACCCCGGGGGCGGAGGAGCCGTCGGCAGTGACGCCAGGAGTGGCAGAAGCGGTGCGCCGGGTGGCCATGGTCGCGCCTGGAAAGGTTGAACTGGAAGGTATCGGTTGCCTTCGGAGTCGCAAGGGTCCGGACGTCATGAATCACGATGGAAAGAAGGCATCCATTCGTGTCTGCATGCGGGCGCGGCGCGGCGCTTCCTTCCGTCCCCATGGACCGCTCACTCCATCGGCCCTGCGACCAGGCACCCACCCACCGGGGCGACATGGCGGACCCACGGGAGGATCCCGTCGAGATCGCCCCCGGTGTGTGGTGGGTGGGGGTGCGGCTGGCCCACGACCACTTCCAGTGCCACACCTATTTCATTGCCAACGGTTCGGACGGGGTTCTGATCGATCCGGGTTCACCGCTCACCATCGAGGGAACCCTGGCCAAGCTGCGCGCCATCACCGATCTCGACGCGATCCGCTGGCTCGTCTGTCACCATTCCGACCCCGACATCTGCGCCGCCCTGCCCCGGCTTGGGGAGGTGCTGACGCGGCCTGACGTGCAGGTGGTCACGGAATGGCGCGCCAACGCCCTGATCCGCCATTACGGCCATGGGTTCTCCACCTATCTGGTGGAGCAGCACGGCTGGTGCCTGCCCCTGGCGGGGGATCGGCGGCTGGAGTTCCAGCTGACGCCCTACCTCCACTTCCCCGGGGCGATGGTGTCCCATGACAGCGCCACCGGCACCCTGTTCTCCTCCGACCTGTTCGGCGGCTTCGTCCCCGACAGCAACGTGCTGGAGTCGGACGATGCCGCCTACATCATCGAGAACGCCAGGCCCTTCCACCAGCACTACATGCCCAGCCGGGAGCTGCTCAGTGCCGGCCTGGCCCGCATCCGCACCCGCTGGAGCCGCATCGAGCGGATCGCCCCCCAGCATGGCCACATCGTTCCCGCCGCCATCGTCGATCAGGTCTTCAGCGCCCTCGGCTCCATGGAATGCGGCGTCTACTGCCTCGCCGACGCCGACCTCGACCTCAAGCGCCTGCTGCGCATCGCCGAGGCCCGGCGGCGTCTCCAGGAGGCCCTGGTCCACCAGGGCACGCCCCTGGGGATGGTCCGCGCCATCGGCCACATCCTCGAATCGGCCGGCCAGGCCAGCAGGTGCGAACTGGCCGTGCTGATGCCCGGTGACGGCTGGACCACCTGGTCCACCGAGGCGGACCAGCCCGAACGGCGCCAGCCGACCCCCGGCTGGCACCAGATCTGCCTGATCGGCGAGCCCGCCATGGTGCTGGCCATTCGCGGTCGTGGCGCAGCCCCGCCGTTCGACCCCGACATGGAGCGGATGGTCCGGGAATTCGCCGAGTCGATGCGCCCCTGGGTGGAGCACCTCCTGGAGGATCAGCGCCATGCCCACGAGGTGGCCATCCTCAACACCGCCGCCCTCTGTGATCCGCTCACGGGCCTGGCCAACCGCCGCGCCCTCGACGCATCGCCGCTTCCCGCCAGCTACGCCCTGATCGAGCTGGATCTGGACCATTTCAAGCAGGTCAACGACAGCTTCGGCCACGACGCCGGCGACCGGGTGCTGCGGCAGGTGGCGCGGGTGCTGCGGGAGTCGGTGCGGGAGCAGGACCAGACCTTCCGCCTCGGCGGCGAGGAATTCCTGGTGCTGCTGCCGGAGGCCGACCGGGCCACGGCCCTGCGGGTGGCCGAGCGGATCCGGCTCTCGATGCACCGGCTCGATCTCGCGGGGGACGCCCCGGGCGGACGCCTGACGGTCAGCCTGGGGGTGAGCACGACGGCGGCCGAGCCGGCGGCCGATTTCCCCCGCCTGATGGAGCTGGCCGACCGGGCCCTCTATGCCGCCAAGGCCGCCGGCCGCGACCGGGTCTGGGTCGCCGACGGTCTCGCCCTCAGCAGCCGCTAGGCCGGAACCGGCCGCCAGCGCCCCGCCCGGGAGTACCCTCCCCTTCTGGACTGCCCCTGGCGGCGGCCAGGGATCCCGGCGCTTCAACCACCCCGGGGATCGCAACGACCGTTTGTTCCGGGGGTTGGCGCCTCGCGCCGTGATGGATTCGCAGAGTGCCCGTTCCTTCCTTCGCGACGACCGGTCGGACGCCCGCAGGAAGGCGGCGAGTCTGCGGATCACCGGCACCGATGTGAGCGGCGAGGCCTCCGGGGCCAGCTGCGTGATCACCACCGACAGCGAAGGCCGGCGGCTGGCGCGCCAGTCGAGCCACGTGCAGTCGATCGAGCTGCGCACCTACGTCTTCCTGGATTCCCTCCAGCCCCAGCTGGCGTCGTACATGGGCACGGTGTCCCATGGCTTCCTGCCGATCCCCGGCGATGCCTGCCTCTGGCTGGAGGTGTCACCGGGGATGGCGGTGCACCGGGTCACCGACATCGCCCTCAAGGCCAGCACCGTGCGGCTCGGCCAGATGGTGGTGGAGCGGGCCTTTGGCTCCCTGGCCCTCTACCACCGGGACCAGAGCAACGTCCTCCACTCCGGCGACGTGGTCCTGGAGGCGATCGGCAGCCGGGTGGAGCTGCGCAGCCGCTGCGAGGTCACCTGGACCGAGATCATCCGGGCGATCACCCCCGACCACGCCGTGCTGATCAACCGCCAGAACCGCCGCGGCTCGATGATCCAGGCCGGGATGAGCATGTTCATCCTCGAGACCGAACCGGCGGGCTACGTGCTGATCGCCGCCAACGAAGCCGAGAAGAGCTCCAACATCACCGTGGTGGACGTCAAGGCGGTGGGGGCCTTCGGCCGCCTCACCCTGGCGGGCAAGGAGGGCGACGTGGAGGAGGCCGCCGCCGCCGCCATGCGCGCCGTGGCCCAGATCAATGCCGGCTCCCGCAGCTGAGCGTCAGCGGCCCGGCACCCGGCTGGCTCAGGCCAGCCCCAGCAGCCGCTTGAGGCCCGGGGCCATCGCCCGGGCCGCCTTGCCGCGGCTGCCGAGCTTGCTCCTGAGGTGCTCGCCCATCGCGGCATAGCTGCAGCCCGCCTCCCGCACATGGAAGATCGGGTCGTAGCCGCCGCCATGGCCGGAGGGCTCCCGCAGGATCAGCCCCCGGCAGACCCCCTCCGACTCCAGCACCACCGCACCGGTGGGATCGGCCAGGGCCATGGCGCTGACGAAGCTGCCGCCCCGGTAGAGGGAATCGCCCAGTTCGTGCAGCAGTCGGTGGATCTTCTCGTGATCCGTGGGGGCGTAGCGCGCCGAAAACAGGCCGGGGCGACCGTCGAGGGCATCCACCTCCAGGCCGGAATCGTCGGCCAGCGACCAGGTGCCCGTGAGCGAAGCCACCGTGGAGGCCTTGAGGCGGGCATTCTCCGCGTAGGTGAGGCCCGTCTCCTCGATCTCCAGATCCCTGGGCTGCTGCCGCACCTCCAGACCCACCTCCGGACCGACCCCCTCAAGCATGGCCGTGATCTCGGCCACCTTGTGGGGGTTGCCGCTGGCGATCACCAGGACCGGGGGGGAAGGGGAAAGGGACAAGCCGGGCCCACGGGGGGCCCCATTGTGGTGCAGAGGGGTGCTGGCTGGGGGGTGAAGGGGTGGGGCAGGACGGGTTGAACATTCCACCCCCGGAAAACTCCAGGGTTCCTGCCCCGGGCGGACGATAGGGAATTCGCTCGCGATCGGACGGACGGGCGGAGCAACATTGCGCGACCGGTGACGGTTGGCGGCCGGATTCGCCCTTAGGTTGCCTCCACCCTTTGGGCGCCGGAGGGCGATGCAGTCGAGCCTGGTCCTACAGAACCTTCTCTCCGCGCCGGTTCTCTTCTTCTTTCTGGGAATCCTGGGGGTGCTGGTGGGCTCCGACCTGGAGATCCCCTCGCCGCTGCCCAAGCTCTTTTCCCTCTATCTGCTGCTGGCGATCGGCTTCAAGGGGGGCATGGAGCTGGCCCACAGCGGCCTGGGCCCCCAGGTGCTGCTGACGGTGGGGGCGGCGGTGGCGATGTCGCTGCTGGTGCCGCTGACCAGCTTCCTGTTCCTGCGGCTGCGCCTCGACGGCTACAACGCCGCCGCCATCGCCGCCTCCTACGGCTCGATCAGCGCCGTCACCTTCATCACCGCCGAGAGCTTCCTCAACGTCGTCGAGGTGAATTTCGACGGCTTCATGGTGGCGGCCCTGGCCCTGATGGAATCGCCGGCGATCGTGGTGGGGGTGATCCTGGCCAGGCTCTCGGCCCCCGCGGAGGATGCGGAAATGGCCGGAGAGCAGCAGAACGGCGGCGGCAGTCTGCGCTGGCGGGAGATTCTCCAGGAGGCCTTTCTCAACGGCTCTGTCTACCTGCTGATCGGCAGCCTGGTGATCGGTTATGTGGTGGCGGCCTTCAGTCCGGCGGGTCTGGCGAAGATGGATCCCTTCACCGAGAAACTCTTCTACGGAGCCCTCTGTTTCTTCCTGCTCGACATGGGCATCGTGGCGGCCCAGCGGCTGCGGGACCTGAAGCAGGCGGGGGCCTTCCTGATCGGTTTCTCCCTGCTGGCCCCTCCCCTGCACGCCCTGCTGGGGCTGCTGGTGAGCGTCCTGCTGGGGCTGGGGCAGGGCAACAGCCTGCTGTTCATGGTGCTCTGCGCCAGCGCCTCCTACATCGCCGTGCCGGCGGCGATGCGCATGACCGTCCCGCAGGCGAACCCCAGCCTCTACATCTCCACCGCCCTGGGACTCACCTTCCCCTTCAATGTGGTGATCGGGATTCCCCTCTACATGGCGTTGACCCGCCACTTCATTCCTGTCGGCTGAACCCGGCCCCCGCCGACCCTTGCCGAACCATCGCCCCATCCCCATGAAGCGCATCGATCTCTTTCTCAGCGAACGGGAACTGAACCGTGTCTGCCGCACCATCACCACGGCCGGGGCGAAGGGCTATTCGGTGATGAAGCACGTGACGGGCATGGGCCCCTCGGGTGAGATCTCTGAAGCGATGGACTTCAGCGGGCTGGGGGCCAACGCCCACGTGATCGTGTTCGTGGAGGACGAGCTGCTCGGGGCCGTGGGCGCCGCCCTGCGGCCCCTGCTGAAGCGGTACGGGGGGGTCGGGTTCGTCTCCAGCGCCGAGCCGCTCTGAGCCTCCTGGAGGGGCCTGGGACCGGCAGGGGCGGCGCGCGGCGGGGCAGCGATCAACCAAGGCTTACTTTTTGTGTTGCACTGATCAGCTGCCCTTATCAGCCGATCCGGAAACCTTGATGGCCGCCAGGCTCCCAATCGCTTGACGGAGGGTTTGACGGAGGAGCAAGGTTGCACACGAACATTCCACCCCCCTCCTCCAGGAGCAGGTAATGGCAAACGAAACCATGGGCATCGCCCTCGGCATGATCGAGACACGCGGTCTGGTGCCCGCCATCGAAGCGGCTGACGCCATGACCAAAGCCGCCGAGGTGCGCCTCATCGGTCGCGAATTCGTCGGAGGCGGCTACGTGACCGTCCTGGTGCGGGGTGAAACCGGTGCCGTGAACGCCGCCGTCCGTGCCGGCGCCGATGCCTGCGAGCGGGTGGGCGACGGCCTGGTGGCCGCCCACATCATCGCCCGTCCCCACCGTGAAGTGGAGCCGGCGCTGAACAGCAGCTTCGGCCTGGGATCGAAGGACTGAGCGGTCAGCTGACCCTCTGAGTTTTCCATCCGAACCCATCCGAACAATCCCATGAGCAAGAAGTACGACGCCGGGGTCAAGGAGTACCGCGACACTTACTGGACTCCCGATTACGTCCCCCTCGACACCGACCTGCTGGCCTGCTTCAAGTGCACCGGCCAGGAAGGTGTGCCCAAGGAAGAGGTGGCTGCCGCCGTGGCCGCCGAGTCCTCCACCGGCACCTGGTCCACCGTGTGGTCCGAGCTCCTCACCGATCTCGACTTCTACAAGGGCCGCTGCTACCGCATCGAAGACGTCCCTGGTGACAAGGAGTCCTTCTACGCGTTCATCGCCTACCCCCTCGACCTGTTCGAGGAAGGCTCGGTGACCAACGTGCTCACCTCCCTGGTGGGCAACGTGTTCGGCTTCAAGGCCCTGCGTCACCTGCGTCTGGAAGACATCCGCTTCCCGATGGCCTTCATCAAGACCTGCCCCGGCCCGCCGAACGGCATCCACGTCGAACGCGACCGGATGAACAAGTACGGCCGTCCCCTGCTGGGTTGCACCATCAAGCCGAAGCTCGGCCTGTCGGGCAAGAACTACGGCCGTGTGGTCTACGAATGCCTCCGCGGCGGCCTCGACTTCACCAAGGACGACGAGAACATCAACTCCCAGCCCTTCCAGCGCTGGCAGAACCGTTTCGAGTTCGTGGCTGAAGCCGTCCAGCTCGCCCAGGAAGAGACCGGCGAGAAGAAGGGGCACTACCTCAACTGCACCGCCGCCACTCCCGAGGAGATGTACGAGCGGGCTGAGTTCGCCAAGGAACTCGGGCAGCCGATCATCATGCACGACTACATCACCGGTGGCTTCACCGCCAACACCGGTCTGTCGAAGTGGTGCCGCAAGAACGGCATGCTGCTCCACATCCACCGCGCCATGCACGCGGTGATCGACCGCCATCCCAAGCACGGCATCCACTTCCGGGTGCTGGCCAAGTGCCTGCGCCTCTCCGGTGGCGACCAGCTGCACACCGGCACCGTGGTGGGCAAGCTCGAGGGTGACCGTCAGACCACCCTGGGCTTCATCGACCAGCTGCGCGAATCCTTCATCCCCGAAGACCGCACCCGCGGCAACTTCTTCGATCAGGACTGGGGTTCGATGCCCGGCGTCTTCGCCGTGGCCTCCGGCGGCATCCACGTGTGGCACATGCCCGCCCTGGTCGCCATCTTCGGTGACGACTCCGTGCTCCAGTTCGGTGGTGGCACCCACGGTCACCCCTGGGGTTCGGCCGCCGGCGCCGCTGCCAACCGGGTGGCCCTCGAAGCCTGCGTCAAGGCCCGCAACGCCGGCCGCGAGATCGAGAAGGAAGGCCGCGACATCCTCACGGAAGCCGCCAAGCACAGCCCCGAGCTGGCCATCGCCCTCGAGACCTGGAAGGAAATCAAGTTCGAGTTCGACACCGTCGACAAGCTCGACGTCGGCTGATCCGACACCACGGCCCCATGCCCTGCCACCGCTGACCGAGGGTGCTCCCACCCAAGGTCGGCGGGGCCGGGTTCCCCAACCCATTTCCCACAAGGATCCCCATGCCCTTCAAGAGCACCGTGGGTGACTATCAAACAGTCGCCACCCTGGAGACCTTCGGCTTCCTCCCGCCGATGACCCAGGACGAGATCTACGACCAGATCGCCTACATCATTGCCCAGGGCTGGAGCCCCCTGGTCGAGCACGTCCACCCCAGCCGCTCCATGGCCACCTACTGGTCGTTCTGGAAGCTGCCCTTCTTCGGTGAGAAGGATCTCGGTGTGATCGTCAACGAACTGGAGTCCTGCCACCGGGCCTACCCCGACCATCACGTGCGCCTCGTCGGTTACGACGCCTACACCCAGAGCCAGGGCGCCTGCTTCGTCGTGTTCGAAGGCCGCTGATCCAGCGACCACAGCGGATCCCGGCCGGCGGTCGGGATCCATCACTTTTGATCATCCATTCACGGGGCGGACATGGCCAGAACCACCAGTCGGGAAGCAGCACTGGAGCGCCGCAAGGCCCTCACCAACGGCGGCAAGAAAGCCTCCGCCCAGTTCATGTCCTCCCCGGGACGGGTGCGCACGGCCGCTGATGCCCAGCGCACCCGCACCGAAACGGTGAGTGCCGCCCCGGCGGCAGCGGCTCCGGCCCCCGCGCCCCAGCGCCCCGCCCCCACGGCGCGGCGCGGTGGTGCCTCCTCCCTGACCTCCTCCTCGGCTTCCGGCCATCGCAGCAACGCCAAGCCGTTGGCGAACCCCAGCCGGAACCTGGTGCTGGAGCGCCGTGAGGCCCTCTCCCGCCGCGGCAAACGGGCCGACACCTCCAGTGACCGCACCCGCCAGGAGGTGATGCGCGCCACCAAGGCCAGCGCCCCCGCCACCACGGTCGCGGCCGCCACACCGGCCCCCGCCGCCGCCGCCACCCCTTCGTCCTCCGGTCTGGGCGCGTCCCTGGCCAACCGCCAATCGCGCAATGGCGAGCGCCGCAACGGCACCCCCAAGCGCACCGCCCAGCACAACCCCAGCCGGGCCATCGTCATGGCCCGCCGCGAAGCCCTCTCCAAACGGGGCAAGTCCGCCAGCGCCCCCACCAGCTCCGTCGCCGCCTCGGTGGCCCGCCAGTCCAACCCGGACATGAGCAGCCGCGAGCTGGCCCAGAAGGTGCGTGAGCTCAAGTGCAAGGTCGGCTCCGCCGGCAGCTCCCGCAGCGGCGGCTCCCGCCCCACCGGCCCCCGCCGCGGCCAGGCCAAGATCGAGGCCGCCGCCGATGCCCACTGGAAAGTCGGCGTGAGCGAGACCGTCCGGGGCCAGGTGGTCACCGGCACCCAGGCCAACCGCTCCCTCAAGACCACCGGCAACGAGGCCAGCACCTGCCGGCCCGTCACCGGCACCGAGTACCTGGGTGCCGAGATCTTCCGCACCTTCTGCCAGAGCGATCCCACCCCCCTGCAGCCCGCCAAGGTGCGGGTGAGCGCCACCACCCACGGCAACCGGGTGACGGGCAACGAGGTGGGCCGTTCCGAGAAGGTCACCGGCGACGAACCCGGCACCTGCAAGAACGTCACCGGCACCGAGTACATCTCCGCCAACCAGAGCGCCGCCTGGTGCGGCACCACCAGCCCCTCCCCCCGCAAGGTGGGCCTGACCCGCACCACCGCGGGCCGGCCGGTCTCCGGCGTGATCGTGGAACGCTCCGAGCGGGTCACCGGCAACGAGCCCGGCGCCAATCGCCAGCTCACCGGCACCCAGTACGTGGGTGACCAGTCGGAGGTGCCCGGACGCGCCCCGGCCAAGGTCAGCAGCCTGCACACCCTGCGGGGCACCGGCATCACCGGCACCCATGTGGGCCGCAGCGAGCACGTCACCGGCGACGAGCCGGGCTCCTGCCGCCTGGTCACCGGCGACGAATACATCGGCACCCAGCAGTACGAACAGTTCTGCGGCACCAAACCGGCTCCTGAAGCCGCCAAGGTGGGCTTCAGCGTCACCAACAAGGCGATGGTGGTGAGCGGCACCCGCACCGGCCGCTCCGAGAAGGTCACCGGCGATGAGCCCGGCACCTGCAAGGCCGTCACCGGCACCCCCTACGCCGGCATGGAGCAGGCCGGCACCTGGTGCTCCTCCAACAAGGTGGCCGAGATCCGCCAGCGCACTCCCGTTCGCATGGGCACCGTGATGACCGGGATTCAGCCCGGCATCGGCGGTGTCATGACCGGCGCCGAGCGCGGCGCCTGTGAGGACATCACCGGCACCCCCTACATCGGCGGTGACCAGCTGAACGAGGCCTGCGGCGCCGCCACCAGCCAGGACGCCGATTTCCCCCAGCCCCTCAGCGCCCAGCCCTGGCAGCAGTTCAGCGTCCAGTCCCCGGCCCGGGCCGCCCAGAGCTCGCGCCAGCGCCCCGGTGGCGTCACCGGCAACAGCTACGAGCAGGGCAACCGCATCACCGGCCCCTTTGACATGGCCGCCGACAAGGTGACCGGCACCGAGCAGTTCCGCTTCGATCGTCCTGGCCAGGAGCGCGTGCGGCTGCAGCAGCCCCAGGCGCCCGTGACCGTGGATGAGGACGCCCGTCCCACCTCCCGCGTCACCGGCGAAGGCATCTCCGCCGGCCTCAACATCACCGGCGACGACTGGGATCGGGGCAAGCACGTCACCGGCACCGAAGGGGCCTCGGCCCGCCGCCGCAACCCCAGCCGCGTCGGCCCGATGTCGGCGATGCCCGGCTTCCAGAACAAGCGCAACGAGGCGCTGCCCGAGCCCACCAACAAGATCACCGGATCCAGCGGCAGCACCAGCGCCGGCTCCCTGATCACGGTCTCCGGCGGAGCCCGCGGCTGAACCCCTGATGCCCCGCCGCCCGGCCCCCACGATCCGTCCCCTCGCTCCGAGAGCCCCCCGGCGCCGTCCCGATGCCCCCTCCGGCGCCGATCTCTCCCGGCGCCTGGCGGCGGTGCGGCTCGGCCAGGGAACCACCGCCAGCGCCCATCCGCTCACCGACCACGCGGCCAACGCCGCCCTGGAGAGCTACGACCGTGGCGTCAAGGACGCCTTCGACCGGATCGTGCCCGTGCTCAAGCGGCTCTCCGCCCTCCAGCACGAGGATGACTTCGTCGAGCGGGCCCAGGCCCTGGCCCAGGCGGAGCTGGGCTTCAGCCTGCCCCTGCCGATCCTGGAGAAGGCCTGGGTCAGCCAGCTCGACATGCGCAGCCTGTTCGCCTGGTGCGTCTTCGAGACCTACGAACAGACCAGCGACGGCTTCTTCCGCGACGATCCGCTGCATGGCCAGCCCGGCAGCGCCGCCGCCGAGGACTTCGACGCCTTCCTGCTCTCCTGCGGCTTCCACCTGCTGGATGTGACCCCCTGCGCCGATGGTCGCCTGGCCCATGCCATCGCCTTCGCCCTGCGGCTGCCCTTCAGCTCGGTGCGGCGCCGTCCCCATGCCGGGGCCCTGTTCGATGTGGAGAACACGGTCAACCGCTGGGTCAAGACCGAGCACCGCCGCTACCGGGAGGGCATCCCCAACCCCGCCCACGACGACACCCGTTACCTGAAGGTGGTGCTCTACCACTTCAGTTCCCTCGACCCGACCCATGAGGGCTGCGCCGCCCACGGCAGTGACGACGCCCTGGCGGCCAGCTGCGGACGCCAGCGGCTGATGGACTTCCAGCAGGCCGTGGAGAACAGCTTCTGCTGCGGCGCCTCCGTCGACCTGCTGCTGCTGGGCATCGACACCGACACCGACGCCATCCGGGTGCACGTGCCGGGCATGGACGGCAGCACCCGCCTCGATCAGTGGCTCGATGCCGCCACCGTGTACGAGGCCACCCGACACCTGCACCCCGAAGAGGCCCGTCGCCGGATCGCCGAGCTGGCGGAAGCCGCTGCGGCCAGCTCGCCGGATCCCGGCATGGTGCGCCTGATCGCCCGGCTGCTGGAGCACAACATCTCCCAGATCGACTACGTGCGCCAGTACCACGACGGCCACTACGCCGATGCGGGCCATGCCGAGCGGTTCATCGGTGTGGGCATCGGCTTCAAGGAGATCCACCTGCGCAACCTCACCTACTTCGCCTACATGGACACGGTCGAGGAGGGCGCCCCCGACATGGACGTGGGGGTGAAGATCTTCAAGGGCCTCAATGTCTCCCGGGGCCTGCCGGTGCCCGTGGTGGTGCGCTTCGACTACAACGGCAAGGTGCCCGGCGCCCGGGAGCGGGCCGTGCGCCATGCCCAGCGGGTGCAGGAGGCGATCGAGAACCGTTATCCCGACCTCTTCGCCCAGGGCCTCCTCCATGCCCTGCTGACCGTGCGTGACCAGGAGCGCCACACGCCCGCCGAAGCGGTAGGTTCCACCATCAGCCTCACCACCGCAGGAGGGCACTGACCATGTTGATCTGCAAGGTGGTCAAACCCCTGGTCTCCACCAACCGCATCCCCGATTTCGAGCACAAGCACCTGCAGGTGGTGCAGGACGGCAGCACCCAGAAGGTGGCCGTGGACGCAGTGGGCTGCATCCCGGGCGACTGGGTGATCTGCGTCGGCAGTTCCGCCGCCCGGGAGGCGGCGGGCAGCAAGTCCTATCCCAGCGACCTCACGATCGTGGGGATCATCGACCACTGGGATCCCGACGCCGGCAAGGCCACCCCGCCAGCGAGCGGCACCCCCACCGGCGGACCGGCACCCCAGGGAGGAAAGGCCTGATGGAGATCATGCAGGTCACCGGCTCCCTGGTCTGCACCCAGCGGGTGCCAGGCCTCGAGCACTGGAACCTGCGGGTGCTGCGCAGCCCCAAGGGCAAGCTCAGCGTCGCCGTCGATCCGGTCGGGGCCTCCCCCGGCAACTGGGTCTTCACCGCCAGCGGTTCGGCCGCCCGCTTCGCCTGCGGCAACCCCGAAACGCACACCGATCTCACCATCGGCGGCATCATCGACTTCTGGGAGCCGGACGGGTAGGCGCCCCTCCCATCGCCTCCACGACCGTTCCCCCTCCCCCCCGTCCGTCCCATGGCCAGCCGCACCCCCCGCTCCGGTCCCGACGCCACCCCCACGCCGGCCCCGGCCCCCCCACCGGCGGCACCGTCGGCCGCTCCAGCAGCGGCAGCCGGGGCGGCGGCCGCTGGCGGCAGCCCGCCGGCCCTGCCACCGGCGGCGGTGACCAAGCCAGCGGCCGTGGCCAAGCCGGCGGACCCCAAGCCGGTGGCCGCCACCCGGGCCCCACGGGCGGCCCGCTCCAGCCCGGCGACCCGGCAGCCGCGCCGGACCACCGCCAAGGCCGCCGCTCCGACCAGCCAGCGCTCCAGCGCCTCCAGCTCCAGCCGCCGCGGCAGCGGCGGCGCCGGCACCCCCCCCACCAAGACCCCCACTCCCCGTACCCCCTCCATGGCCCCCACCATCCACGGCATCGCCCTCGGTCTGATCGAAACCCGGGGCCTGGTGCCGGCGATCGAGGCGGCGGACGCCATGACCAAGGCCGCGGAAGTCACCCTGATCGCCCGCGAGTTCGTCGGCGGCGGCTACGTCACCGTGATGGTCCGCGGTGAGACCGGCGCCGTGAACGCCGCCGTGCGGGCCGGCGCCGATGCATGCGAGCGGGTCGGCGACGGCCTGGTGGCGGCCCACATCATCGCCCGTCCCCACAGCGAGGTGGAGCCGGCCCTGGCAGCCTCCGGCGTCGGCCGCAGGGGCTGATCCCCATGGACGCCGCCCATCCGCGCGTCCTCGGCTACCTGGGCCGCGCGTTGAGTCTGGAGCTGTCCGCCGTGCAGCAGTACATGACCCAGGCCTCCCTCGTGGAGCTCTGGGGCGACACCAGTGCCGCCGAACGGTTCCGCCAGGAAACCGTGGAGGAGATGCGGCACGCCGAACGGCTGGTGCAGCGCATGCTGCAGCTGGGGGTGGCCCCCGCCGCCTCCCAGCTGCGGCCGGTCGCCCACGCCGCCGACCTGGAGGGTCTGCTGCGGCTGAATGCGGTGCTCGAAGAGGACCTGATCCAGCACTACGGCGAAGCGATGCGCTTCTGCCTGCTGATCGGCGATGGCAACAATGCGTCCTTCTTCCGTGCCCTGCGGGACGAGGAACAGCAGCATGGGGAAGATCTGGCCGCCTGGATCGGCAGCCTTGCCACCGTCCCGTCCAGGGCCCTGCAACGGGCCACCTTCTGAGGTCCCTCCTCCCCTTGCCGGACACCCTTCCCCTGTCGATCCAGCTCAGCTGGCTCATTCCCCTTTACGGGTTCAGCGGCATGCTGCTGTCGCTGCCCTGGGCGGCGGGCTGGATCAAGCGCAACGGCCCCCGTCCGGCCGCCTACCTGAATCTCCTGGTCACCCTGCTGGCGGTGCTGCACGGCAGCCTGGTGCTGCGCGCCGTGCTGACCCTCGGTCCCCAGCACCTCGACATCGCCTGGTTCTCGGCGGCCGATCTGGATCTGCGCATCGGCTTCGATCTGTCCCTCACCAACCTGGCGGCCCTGGAGCTGGTGACCGGCCTGAGCCTGGTGGGGCAGGTGTTCGCCCTCGGCTACCTCGATAAGGAGTGGTCCCTGGCCCGCTTCTATGCCCTGGTGGGCTTCTTCGAAGGGGCCATGGCCGGGGTGGTGCTGAGCAGCAACCTGTTCATGAGCTATTTCCTGCTGGAGATGCTCACGCTCTCCACCTACCTGCTGGTGGGCTTCTGGTACGCCCAGCCCCTGGTGGTGACCGCCGCCCGCGATGCCTTCCTCACCAAGCGGGTGGGGGACGTGCTGCTGCTGATGGGGGTGGTGACCCTGTCGGCCTGGGCCGGATCACTGGAGTTCAACGACCTCTACGCCTGGTCCGCGAACGAGACCCTGCCGGCCCTGGGGGCCACCCTGCTGGGCCTGGCCCTGATCGCCGGCCCGATGGGCAAATGCGCCCAGTTCCCGATGCACCTCTGGCTGGATGAGGCGATGGAGGGTCCGAATCCGGCCTCGATCCTGCGCAATTCGGTGGTGGTGACCTGCGGCGCCGTGGTGCTGCTCAAGGTGATGCCGCTGCTGCTGATCTCCCCGGTGGCCATCGACGTGCTGCTGGCGGTGGGCACCATCAGTGCCCTCGGCGGCGCCCTGGTGGCCATCTCCCAGGTCGACCTCAAGCGGGCCTGCTCCTACTCCACCACCTCCTATCTGGGCCTGGTGTTCATCGCCATCGCCCTGCAGCAGCCCTTCATCGCCCTGCTGCTGCTCTTCTCCCACGCCCTGGCCAAGGCCGTGCTGTTCATGAGCGTCGGCAGCGTCATCGCCACCACCAACTGCCAGGACCTCACCGAACTGGGCGGCCTCGGCTCCCGCATGCCCGCCACCACCACCGGCTTCCTGGTGGGGGCCGCCGGCCTCACCGGCCTGCTTCCCCTCGGCTGCTTCTGGAGCTTCGGCCTGATGGTGGAGGGTCTGGGCTCCCGGGCCCCGTTCTTCGCCGCCGTGGTGCTGCTCACCAACGCCCTGACGGCCCTCAACCTCACCCGGGTCTACCGCCAGGTGTTCGTGGGTGCCCCCCACCCCAAGACCCGGCGGACGCCGGAGGTCAACTGGCTGATGGCCCTGCCCATGGTCACCGTCGCGGTGCTCGTGCTGGTGACGCCCTTCGTGATGGCCCGCATCGACCGGGTTCCCGGCATCGGCGCCTTCTCGAGCGGCACCGCCCTGGCCCTGGTGGGCAGCGGCCTGGCCGGGCTGCTGGTCGGCAGTCTGGTGCCCCTGGACACCTTCTGGTCCCGCTCCGTGCTGCGGCCCCTGCGGGTCCTGCAGGACCTGCTGGCCTTCGACTTCTACACCGACCGTATCTACCGGGCCACGATCGTGGCCTTCGTGGCCGGCCTGGCCCGGATCACCAACGGCTTCGACCAGCTGGTGGTCAACGGCATGGTCAACCGCATCGCCGCCGTCTCGATGGGCTCGGCCGAGAGTCTCAAGCTGGGGGTGAGCGGCCGGCTGCAGACCTACGTCTTCACGGTGGTGGCCGCGATCGTGCTGCTGGTCGGCAGCCTCTCCTGGCTCGGGGGCTGATCGGACGATGCTGAGCGCCCTGCTGCTGATTCCCTTCTTCGGCGCCCTCGGCCTGCTCTGCTGGCCGGGGGAACTGGCCACCGAGCGCATCCGCCGCGCCGCCCTGGCCCTGCTGGGCCTGCAGCTGCTCTGGAGCCTGCGGGTGCTGCTGGCCTTCGACCCCGGCCAGGCGGGCCTGCAGCTGCAGGAGTCCTTCGCCTGGGTCGACAGCATCGGCCTCGACTACCGCCTGGGCGTCGATGGCCTGGCCATGCCCCTGGTGCTCGTCAACGCCGCCCTCACCCTGGTGTCGGGGATCTGCACCCGCGACCTCAGCCAGCGCCCCCGGCTCTACTTCGCCCTGTTGCTGACGATCAGCGGGGCCGTCAACGGGGCGTTCCTTTCCGAGAACCTGCTGCTGTTCTTCCTCTTCTATGAGCTGGAGCTGATTCCCCTCTGGCTGCTGATCTCCATCTGGGGCGGCGCCAACCGGGGCTACGCCGCCACCAAGTTCCTGATCTTCACGGCCGTCTCCGGGGTGCTGATCCTGGGGGCCTTCCTCGGCCTCTCCCTGTTCACCGGCCAGGCTGATTTCGGCATCCACCCCGTCACCACCGCCCAGCTGGGCATGGGCACCCAGCTGGCGCTGCTGGGGGCGCTGCTGATCGGCTTCGCCATCAAGATCCCCCTGGTGCCGTTCCACACCTGGCTGCCCGACGCCCACACCGAGGCCTCCACGCCCGTGTCGGTGCTGCTGGCGGGCGTGCTGCTGAAACTGGGCACCTATGGCCTGCTCCGCTTCTGCCTGGGGATGTTCCCCGAGGCCTGGGCCCTGCTCGCCCCCTGGCTGGCGGGCTGGGCGGCGGTATCGGTGCTGTACGGCTCCCTGGCGGCCATCGCCCAGCGGGACATGAAGCGGATGGTGGCCTACAGCTCGGTGGGCCACATGGGCTACATCCTGCTGGCGGCCGCCGCCGCCACCCCGGTCAGCATGCTGGGGGCCGTCTTCCAGATGGTCAGCCACGGGCTGATCTCCGCCCTGCTGTTCCTGCTGGTGGGCATCGTCTACCGCAAGACCCGCACCCGGGACCTGGAGGTGCTGCGCGGCCTGCTGAACCCCGAGCGGGGCCTGCCCTTCACCGGCACCCTGATGATCCTGGGGGTGATGGCCAGCGCCGGCATGCCCGGCATGGCGGGCTTCATCTCCGAATTCCTGGTGTTCCGCGGCAGCCTGGCCGCCTTCCCGGTGGCCACCCTGCTCTGCATGGTGGGCTCCGGTCTGACGGCGGTGTACTTCCTGCTGCTCGTCAACCGGGCCTTCTTCGGCCGCCTGGCGGTGACCCCCCCGAGCGGCGATCCGGTGGCGGACTCCCGCCTGGAGGTGCGACTGCCGGCGGTGGCCCTGCGGGAAACCCTGCCCGCCCTGGCCCTGGCCAGCGGCGTGGTGGCCCTGGGGGTGCTGCCCTTCGGCCTGGGCCGGCTCAGCGAACAGGCCACCACCGCCATGGCCCAGCTGCCGGCGCTGGTGGCGGCCCTCCAGGGCGGAGGGCTGGTGTCATGAGACCGATCCCCCGCTCCCCCAAACCGCCCCTCACCTACGCCGGGGGACGCCCCACCAGCAGCGATCTGGTGGAGACTCTGCTGGCCGGTCACACCCTGCTGGCCGAGTCCCCCGATCACCTGGCCCAGGTGGTGGACGTGCTGGAGAGCTACGGCGAGGTGCTGGATGCCTACAGCATCAATCTCATCTACCAGGCCGAAAAGCAGTTCCTGAACCCCTTCCCGGTGTTCCGCTTCCTCGACGGCGACCTCAGCCCGGCGAAGATCTGGCGCCACCTGCTGCACGACCGGATCAACTTCGAATACGCCGAGTACTGCCAGAAGGCGATGCTCTGGCACGGCACCGGCGGCCTCGACGCCTATCTCGACAGCGAAGCGTTCGCGGCCAACTGCGCCGCCATCGTCGCCCGCAAGACCCGGCGCGACCCGCTGCTGGCGGCGCTCAACCCGCTGTTCCCCCAGTTCCTCACGGAACTGATCCGCTCGGCCGCCACCACCCATGCCCTCGGCCAGTTCTGGCGGGTGATGAGCGATCTGTTCCTGGATCTGGCCCGGGCCGAGCGGGACGGGCGCGTCGACTCGATCGCCTCCGTGGTGACGTTCATCAAGGAGGGCCTGGTGGCGGCGGCCGGGGCGCCGATCACCTATGCGGTGGAGATCGGCGGCACCTCCTTCTGGGTGCTTCCCCCGGAGGCCGGTCTCACCTTCCTGGGGGATGTGGCCGTGCCCTACGTGGAGGCGGTGTTCCTGCGCGGCACCCCGTTCCTGGGCACGGTGTCCTTCAACGCCCAGGCCCAGCAGATCTCCCCTGACCAGGCCAAGTTCATGTACGGCGCCCTCTACGCCGACCCGCTCCCCACCATGGGATCGGGCATCCCCCCCAGCCTGCTGATGCAGGACATGTACCGCCACCTCCCCGAACGGCTGCGCAACCGCTACCTGAGCGGCATCCGCGGCGACGGGGACATGCGGGTGAAGATCTGCATGAGTTTCCAGAAGGCGATGTTCTGCGTCACCAACGCGGCCATCGCCGGCACCTTCCCCCACCCGCTCACGACCCAGGCGCCGGTGGAACAGGCCGCCAACCGCGCCCACGCCGCCGCCTGGGCCGCCCGCCTCTGCGTGGCCCGCACCGACTGCCTCGACGATCCGGGCTGATCTAGGGTCGGACCCATGGATCAGCCCTGGACCCGTCGGCCACGACCCGATCGGCTCGAGCGCCGCATCGAGTTCGACGACTACGAAAGCACCCGCGTCTTCCTGGAGCGCCTGAACGGGCTCTCGGAGCAGGAGGGCCGCTTCCCCGACATCAGCTTCGGGCGCACCTACGTGAACCTCACCGTCCGCGCCGAAGCCGACGAGGACCCCATCGGCGAGCCGGAGGAAACCTTCGCGAAGGCCATCGATGGTCTCCTCTGAGGGCGCCGCGTCCGACGGGGAGGACGGCTCCTCGCCTCTGGAGTCGACGCTGGTGGATCTGCGGGCGGCCTATGACGCCGCCGGCATCAAGGAGGTGCTCGACCAGCTCGACCGGGAACTGATCGGTCTGCGGCCGGTGAAGGCCAGGATCCGGGAGATCGCCGCCCTGCTGGTGATCAACCGGGCCCGCACCCAGGTGGGCCTCGACACGGCGCCCCCCAGCCTGCACATGTCGTTCACCGGCCGGCCCGGCACCGGCAAGACGACGGTGGCGGCGCGGATGTCGAAGATCCTGCACGGGCTCGGCTATGTCCGCAAGGGCCATGTGGTGACGGCCACCCGCGACGATCTGGTGGGCCAGTACATCGGCCACACCGCCCCCAAGACCCGGGAGATGCTCAAGAAGGCGATGGGCGGCGTGCTGTTCATCGACGAGGCCTACTACCTCTACCGGCCGGAGAACGAGCGGGACTACGGCGCCGAGGCGATCGAGATCCTGCTGCAGGTGATGGAGAACAACCGCAACGACCTGGTGGTGATCTTCGCCGGCTACAAGGAGCGGATGGACGTCTTCTACCAGAGCAATCCGGGCCTCTCCTCGCGGGTGGCCAACCACATCGACTTCCCCGACTACACCGCCAGCGAGCTCCTGGCGATCGCCCAGCTGATCCTGGCGGCGGAGAACTACCGCTTCAGCCCCGAGGCCGCCGCCGCCTTCGCCGAGTACATCCAGCGCCGCATGCAGCTGCCCTTCTTCGCCAATGCCCGCTCGATCCGCAACGCCATCGACCGCTCCCGCATGCGCCAGGCCAACCGCCTGTTCAGCGGCATGGGCCGGGCCCTGACCAAGACCGACCTGATGACGATCGAGGCCGAAGACATCACCGCCAGCCGGGTGTTCCACGGGGAAGTGGAAGGGCTGGATCCGGCCCGGCCCCTCACCGGCGCGGGCTGAGCCTCAGCGGCGCTGGCGGCAGGCGATCTGCAGCAGGTCACGCACCTGCTGCACGCGCCTGGCCAGGGCGGGATCGCTGCTGAGCTTCTTCTCCACCTGCTCCACCGCGTACATCACGGTGGAGTGATCCTTGCCGCCGAAGGCTTCGCCGATGCGCGGCAGCGAGAGGTTCGTGTTCTGGCGCATCAGGTACATGCCCACCTGGCGCGACTGGCTCACGGCCCGCTTGCGGCTGGGGCTGAGCATCTCCTCGATGCGGACCTCGAACACCTCGGCCACCTTCTCCAGCACCTGCTGGGGGGTGACCGCCACCTCGTTGCCGACCGGATCGAGCATCGGCGCCAGCGATTCCACGGTCATCGGCAGGCCCGTGATCGAGGCGAAGGCCACCGCCCGGGTCAGGGCACCTTCGAGTTCGCGGATGTTGGAGGTGAAGCGCCCGGCGATGTACTGGATCAGCTCCCGGGGCAGGGCCACCTGCTCGGCCTCCGCCTTCTTGTGCAGGATCGCCATCCGGGTCTCCAGATCGGGGATCTGGATGTCGGCGATCAGCCCCATCGAGAAGCGGGAGATCAGCCGCTCCTGGAGCCGGGGGATCTGGCTGGGGGGCCGGTCGCTGGCGATCACGATCTGGCGGCCGGCCTCGTGCAGGGCGTTGAAGGTGTGGAAGAACTCCTCCTGGGTGTACTCCTTGCCCTCGATGAACTGGATGTCGTCCACCAGGATCAGGTCGGCGGCCCGGTAGCGGTCCCGGAAGGCCTGCATGCCGTCCTTGCGGATGGCCTGGATCAGGTCATTGGTGAAGGTCTCGGTGCTCACGTAGAACACCCGCGCCTCCGGGTCGATCTCCAGCCGGTAGTGGCCGATGGCCTGCATCAGGTGGGTCTTGCCCAGCCCCACCCCGCCGCAGATGAACAGGGGGTTGAACTCCCGGCCCGGGGCCTCGGCCACCGCCAGGGAGGCGGCATGGGCCATGCGGCTGTTGGCCCCCACCACAAAGCGGTTGAAGACGTAGCGGGTGTTCAGGCCCGCCCCGGGGCGCAGGGGGCCGGGCAGGGGCCGGGCGGCGCCGGCGGTACCGGCGGACGGAGAGGCCTGGGGCCGCTCGGGGGCCGGGGCCGGTGGCGGCGTGGGCGCGCCGGCGCCGTTCTCGCCCACCAGCTCTGGGGGCGCGCCCAGGGGTTCGGCATCGGGGGCCACCTCCACCTCCACCCGCACCTGCCGACCGGCGTGCTCGCTGGCCACCGCGGCGATCATCACCAGGTAGTTCTTGCGCAGCCAGCCGCAGGCGAAGCTGTTGGGGGCCTCCAGGCGCAGCAGGCCGTCGGCGTAGTCGCGGCAACGGGCCTGACGGATCCAGGTCTCGTAGGTGGGCTTGCTGAGCCTGCCCTGAAGATCCTGGCTCACCCGGTGCCACAGCTGATCACCCTGCTGCACCAGGAGCCCACGACGCGATGGCCGAATATAGGCATCCCCGGCCCGGAGGTTCGTCTTTAATGAATCCTTCAGCGCCGACCGCCCACCTCCGATGGTCCAGCCCCGTTTCCTGTCACGCCTCACCCTGCTGGCGGCCACGGCAGGCCTGCTGACCTCCTGCACCGGCACCCGTCTGGCCCTGCCGGGGGTGCGCCAGCCCGAGCAGCCCCCGATCAGTGATGCCTCTCCGGCGCCGACGCTGCAGCCCAGCAGCTCGGTGATCGTCGATGCCGTCGAGAAGGCCGGTCCGGCGGTCGTGCGTATCGATACGGTCAAGCGCACCGTGAACCCCCTCGGGGGGATCTTCGGCCGCGGTCCGGCGATCCAGCAGCAGCAGGGCCAGGGATCGGGCTTCATCACCCGCTCCGACGGGGTGCTGCTCACCAACGCCCACGTGGTCGAGGGCGCCAGCGAGGTGAGCGTCACCCTCCCCGACGGCCGCAGCTTCACCGGCAAGGTGCTGGGGGCCGACCCCCTCACCGACGTTGCGGTGGTGAAGGTGGTGGCCTCCAAGCTGCCGGTCGCCACCCTGGGCGATTCCAACAAGGTGCGGCCGGGGGAATGGGCGATCGCCATCGGCAACCCCCTCGGCCTCGACAACACGGTCACGGCCGGGATCATCAGCGCCATCCAGCGCACCAACGCCGTGGGTGAGGGCCAGCGCGTGCCCTACATCCAGACCGACGCGGCCGTGAACCCCGGCAACAGCGGCGGCCCCCTGATCAACGACCGCGGCCAGGTGATCGGCATCAACACCGCCATCCGCCAGGCGCCGGGGGCCGGCCTGAGCTTCGCGATCCCGATCAACACGGCCCGCCAGATCGCCGCCCAGATCCTCGAGCGCGGCTACGCCAGCCACCCCTACATCGGCGTGCGCCTGCAGGCCCTGACGCCCCAGCTGGCCAAGGAGATCAACGCCACCACCAACGAGTGCCGCCTGCCGGAGGTGAACGGCGTGGTGGTGGTCGAAGTGATGGACAACAGCCCGGCGGCCCGGGGCGGCCTCAAGCCCTGCGACCTGATCGAGAAGGTGGGCGACAAGGCGGTGAAGAACGCCTCGGAGGTGCAGCTGGCCGTCGACCGGGGCAGGGTGGGCGAGCCGCTGACGATCACCGTGCAGCGCAACGGCTCCCGGCAGAACCTCACCGTTCGTCCCGCCGAACTGCCGCGCGAGGGTTGAGACCGCCGAACGGCCGGGGAACCGGGCCGCCCCAGCTGGTGATGCTGGCCCGCTGGCCGGCGCCGGGTCGCTGCAAGAGCCGTCTCGTCCCCGGCGTGGGGACCCGGCGGGCGGCCGCGATCCAGGCCCGCCTCACCCAGCACGGTCTGGCGGCCGCCGCCCAGGCCCGCCGGGCCATGGCCAAGGCCGGCTGCGATGGACGCCCCGGGGCCGGGCTGCGGCTGGTGCTGGCCACCAGTGGCCTGGGCCCCGGGGCCGCGGGCCGCTGGGCACGCCGGCTCGGTGTCGACCGGGTGGTGGACCAGGGATCCGGCAGCCTCGGCCTGCGGATGCAGCGCCAGATGCGGCGCGGCTGGCGGGAGGGGGCCGCCGCGGTGGTGCTGATCGGCAGCGACCTGCCGGAGCTGGCGGCCGACGACCTGCTGGCCGCATTCCAGGCGCTCGAGCACAGCGACCTGGTGCTGGGTCCCGCCGGCGACGGGGGCTACTGGCTGATCGGCCGGCGCCGGGCGACGCCCCAGGTGTTCAGCGGCATCGACTGGGGCAGCGACCGGGTGCTGGAGCAGACCCTGCAGCTGGCCCATCGCTCGGGCCTGAGCACGGCCCTGCTGGCGGAGCGCCACGATCTCGACCGTCCCGCCGACCTGGACCGCTGGCGATGAGCCCGCCCCTGAGCGTGGTGATCGCCGCCCGTGACGAGGCCCAGGGCCTGCCGGGGCTGCTGGCCGATCTGGCCACGGCGGCCGACCTGGTCCGGGAGGTGGTGGTGGTGGATGGGGGCAGCACCGATGCCACCCCGCGGCTGGCCGCCCTGGCCGGCGCCCTGGTGCTCCACCAGGGCGGTGGCCGCGGCGGCCAGCTGGCCGCCGGGGTGGCCCGCAGCACGGCCCCGTGGCTGCTGCTGCTGCACGCGGACGTGCGCCTGCCGCCGGGATGGGCCGAGGCCCTGGCCGCCGCGATCGGCGGCGGTGCGTCCACCGCCTGGGCCTTCCGGCTGCGCATCGCCGGCGACGATCCGGCCCTGCGCCTGGTGGAGCTGGCGGTGGAGCTGCGCAGCCGCTGGCGCCAGCTGCCCTACGGCGACCAGGGGTTGCTGCTGGCCCGGCGCCTGCACGATGCCGCCGGCGGGATCGCCCCGCTGCCCCTGATGGAGGACGTGGAGTTCGTGCAGCGGCTGCGGCCCCTGGCCAGGATCGCCCTCCTGGCGCCCGCCCTGCGGGTCAACGGCCGGCGCTGGCGACGGCTGGGGGTGTGGCAGACGATGCTGGCCAATGCCCGCCTGCGCCGCGACTGGCGCCGCGGCACCCCGGTGGAGCAGCTGGCCGCCCGCTACTACGGCCCTGCCTGTCAGGGGGCGTACCAGAAGGCGCAGCGGCGCTGCAGCGGCTCCAGCTCCCAGCCCTGAGCGGCATAGAAGCCCACCACGTCGGGGTCGGCGAACAGGCTCACCCGGTCGATGCCCATGGCCCGCAGCTGTTCGAGCACGTAGTCCATCAGCTCCTTGCCCAGCCCGGCTCCCTGGTAGCGGGGATGGACCGCCACATCCCAGACCGTGGCCTCCACCACCCCGTCGCCGGTGCAGCGGGCGAAGCCCACCAGCCGCGGCAGGCGGGCGTCATGGCGCCAGAGCCCCACCTGGAGCAGGCTGTGCTGGAGGGCCTTGCGCACGCGCCGCAACGGGCGGCGGCTCCAGCCCACGGCATCACAGAGCGCTTCCAGCTCGATCAGGTCGATCGGCCGGGCCTGGCTGAGCACCAGCTCCAGGCTGGGGTTGGGGCAGGCGCAGAGGCGATGGCCGGGCCCGTAGAGGTCGGTCATCAGCGGAAGGGTCCCGGGCACGGCGAGAGGGCTACGCGTTCTGAAGATCCTGACGGATGCCAGCCGGACTGCGGCAGGGTGGGGGATCGACGCGGCCCCCGTCCTGAGCGTCCCCTCCACCGGCTCCGATCGGACCCAGGCCGCTGCGGTGACGCCTGGGTCCCCCCTGCTGGTGGGCGTGCATGGCTGGTTGCTGGCGGGACGTCTCTGGCACCCGCTCCAGCGGGAACTGGCGCCCCGCTGGACGCTGTGGTCCCCCGATCTGCCCGGATTCGGCGGCAGCGAGCGGCCCCGGGGGCTGCAGGCCAGCCTGGCCAGCTACGGGCGCTGGCTGGCGGAGGCCGTCCAGCGGGAAGCCGCCGGGCGACCGGTGGTGCTCCTGGGTCACTCGCTGGGGGGCAGCGTGGCGCTGCATGCGGCGCCCCTGCTGGGGGGACAGCTGCGGGGCCTGGTGCAGATCGCGGCCGGGGGCGGTGTGTTCCAGCCCCGCCCCTTCGCCCGGGTGCGCCGCGGCGGGGCCGCCTTCCTGCGCTGGCGGCCGTCCTGGCTGGCCCGTCTGCCGGGCACGGAGGCGATCCGCAGCCCGCTGCTGGCGGACGTCCGCGCCGCCCGGGGGCTGCTGGCCTGCAGCACCAACCGGGGCGCCGTGCGTCAGCTGCCCAGGCTGGCCGCCGCCCTCACGGTGCCCAGCCTCTGGCTCGCCGGCAGCCGCGACCAGGTGATGGAGCCCCGCTACGTGCGCCACCTGGCCGGCTACAGCCCCGACCACCAGCTGGCGATCCTTCCCGGGCTGGGCCACCTGCCGATGCTCGAGAACCCCCGCGCGCTGGCGGCCCTGATCGACGCCTGGCTGGCGGACGACCTGGGCCTGTCGTCCGAGCCGCCCGGGCCTCAGAGCGTGGCCAGTCCCTTCTCCTGCAGCTCCGCCAGCTGGGCGTAGAGCCCGCCGACGGCCCGCAGTTCGCGGTGGTTGCCCTCCTCGATCAGGCGGCCGCGGCGCAGCACCAGGATCCGGTCGGCGGCCTCGACGGTGGCCAGGCGGTGGGCGATGACGATGGCGGTGCGGCCGCTGAGCAGGGTGTCGAGGTCCCGCTGCAGGGTGGCCTCGGTGGAGGGATCCATGAAGGCCGTGGCCTCGTCCATCACCAGCACCGACGGGTCGCGGATCGCCACCCGCGCCACCGCCAGCAACTGGCGCTCGCCGGAGGAGAGGTTGCCGCCCCGCTCACGCAGCTCGGAGGCCAGGCCATCGCCCAGCCGGGCCAGCAGGGGGCCGAGGCCGAGGTCGCTGCAGAGGCGCTCCAGATCCTCATCGCTGATGGCCGCATCGAGGCGCAGGTTCTCCGCCACGTTGCCGCTGAACAGGAACGTGTCCTGCAGCACCACCCCCAGGCGGCGGCGCAGGGTGGCGATCGGCAGCTCGCGGATGTCGACGCCATCGAGGCGGATGGTTCCCTGCTGGGGTTCGTAGAGCCGGCAGAGGAGGCGGATCACGGTGGTCTTGCCGGATCCGGTGGGCCCCACGATCGCCACGTGCTCACCGGGGGCAATGCGGAAGGAGAGATCGGTGAGGATCGGGTCGTCGGGGCGGTAGGCGAAGGAGACGTTCTCGAACTCCACCTCGCCGGGGCTGAACCGTTCCGCCCCCGACACCATGGCGGCGGCGCTGCGCTGGCTGGTGGGCAGATCGGCGATCTCGATCGGCTGCTCCAGCAGCTCGCCGATGCGCTCCACCGCCGTGAGGCCCCCCTGGATCTGGGTGAAGCGCTCCGCCAGCTGGCGCAGGGGGTCGAACACCCGCTGGGAGAAGAGGATGAAGGTGGTCAGGGTGCCCAGGCCCATCGCCCCACCGGTGACCATGGCGCCGCCGAGGGCCAGCACCATCGCGACGGCCGCCAGGGCCACCCACTCGATGAAGGCGGAGATGGCGCTGTCGTAAAAGATCGTGCCCGTCACCGCCCGGCGGTAGGCGTCGGTGGTGTGGGAGAAGCGCTGGCCGTTGACGGCCTCGCGGCGGAACATCTGCACCACCTCCAGACCCTGGAGGTTTTCCTGGAGGTCGGCGTTGAGCTGGCCCAGCTCCTCGCGCACCCGGTAGTTGGCCTTGCGGTAGCGGCCCTGGAGCCAGAGCACACCGAGGGTGACGGGCACCTGGCTGACGAGCAGCAGCAGCCCCAGGCGCCACTCAATGGAGAGCATGGTGAGCCCGATCACCAGCAGGGTGACCAGATCGGAGAGCACCCCCACCGCACCGCTGCCGAACACCTCGGCCAGGGCATCGACGTCGCTGGTGAGGCGGGTGAGCAGCTTGCCCACCGGCGTGCGGTCGTGGAAGCGCAGCGACAGGGCCATCGCATGGCGGAACAGGTCGTCGCGGATGCGCGCCGTGAGGCGCTGGCCCACCACCTGCACGTTGTAGGTCTGGGTGCCCTGGAGGGAGAGGCGCAGCAGCACCGCCGCCAGCAGCATCGCCACCAGCACCCGCAGGGCCGTCGGTACCGACAGGGGGGTCAGCCAGGGCAGCACCTCCTCGCCCCGGAGCTTGGAGATCACCTGGCCCACCAGCAGCGGCTGCACGGAGGCCGCCAGGGCCAGGGGAATCAGCAGCAGCAGGGACAGCAGCAGCCGCTTGCGATCGCGGCCCAGGTAGGGCAGCAGGCGCCGCAGTCGCTGGCCATCGAGGCTGCTCATCGGGCCGGCACCTGGGCGGCAGCGACGCGCTCCACCAGGCCCTGGAGGGTGCCGTCATCGAGCCGCAGGGCCAGGGGATGACCGATCAGCCGGGCCGTGCTGCTGAACAGGTCCTCGATCGCCACCAGGCCGTTGTCCCGCAGGGTGCGGCCGGTGGCCACCAGATCGACGATCGCCTCGGACATCCCCGTGATCGGCCCGAGCTCCACCGAGCCGGTGAGATGGATCAGCTCCACCGGCAGATCCAGCTGCTCGAAGAAGGCTTCGGCGCAGCGGGTGAACTTGCTCGCCACCCGGCAGTGGGCCGGCAGGTCGGCGGCGCGGCGGTAGCCGCTGCTCGCCTTCACCGCCACCGCCATACGGCAGCCGCCGAAGCCCAGATCCACCAGCTGGGCCACCGGCAGCTGGTGCTCCCGCAGCACGTCGTACCCCACCACCCCGAGCTGGGCCTGGCCGTAGGCCACATAGACGGGCACATCGGCGTTGCGCACCAGCAGGGCCCGGGCGGTGCCACAGCGGCTGGGCACCATCAGCAGACGGTTGTCCTCCTCCAGCAGGGCGGAGAAATCGAGGCCGGCCGACTGGAAGCGGCGCACCGAGTCCTTCAGCAGGGCGCCCTTGGCCAGGGCGACGGTGATCGGGGACCGCTGGTTCGCGGTGATCATGGAAGCCAGCAGCAACCTGGACTGTAACGATGCCGGATCATGCCGAAGCCGCCGTCGCAGCCGGAGCCCCGGCGCCACTACCGGAGCCCCTGCAGGTGGCGCTGCTGCCGGTGCTGCGGGACAACTACCTGTTCGTGCTCCACGACGGTCGGCGGGCGGTGCTGGTGGACCCGGCGGTGGCGGAGCCGGCGATCGCCTGGCTGAAGCAGCGGCACCTGGAGCTGGTGGCCGTGCTGCACACCCACCACCACAGCGATCACATCGGTGGCACCCCCGCCCTGCTGCGGGAATGGCCCCGGGCCGAGGTGGTGGCGGCCCGCGACGACCGGGAGCGGATCCCCTTCCAGACCCGGGGGGTGGCGGACGGCGATCACTTCACCCTGCTGGGTCAGCCGGTGGAGGTGCTGGCGGTGCCGGGCCACACCCGCGCCCACATCGCCTTCCACCTGCCCCTGCAGGGGGAGCTGTTCTGCGGGGACACCCTGTTCGCCGCTGGCTGCGGCCGGCTGTTCGAAGGAACCCCCGAGCAGATGCACCGTTCCCTGCAGCGGCTGGCCGCCCTGCCGGAGACCACCCGGGTGTGGTGCGCCCATGAGTACACCGAGGCCAACCTGCGCTGGGCGGCGGCGCAGCGGCCCGGGGACGGGGCCATCGCCGAACGGCTGGCCGCGGTGTTGCTCACCCGTGCCCAGGCCGGACCCACCATCCCCAGCAGCATCGGCGAGGAGCGCCGCACCAACCTGTTCCTGCGGGCGGCGGATCCCCGGGAACTGGCCGATCTGCGCCGCAGCAAAAATGACTGGGCTGGATGAGCGGCGAAACCGAATGTGTTGTGCGACACAACGCCCTGTTTGCATTGTCAGGTGATGGCCCTCGACAGGTAATCTCATCAGGTTGAATTTCCAGCGGACAGGATGGAAACGGCTTCAATCCGATCGGATGATGTCCTGGAGGCCGACGGTTCGACGAAGCTGCGTAGGGTTGTTCTTTCCGGCCGCCTCGACATGCTCGGCATGGAAGAGATTTCCCTGAAGCTCACCTCCCTGACCGCCATCAAACCTCTGCCGGTGATTCTTGATCTCCGGGAAGTCAGTTTTCTCGCTTCCATCGGGATTCGCAGCATCATCTCCAGCGCCCGGGCCCTGGATCAGAAAGGTGGCCGCATGGTGATTCTCCTTGGCGGCAACGAGCTGGTGCAGGCGACGCTGGAGTCCACAGGGATCGATGACGTGATTCCGATGGTCTTTGATGCGGATCAGGCCGAACGGGACGTGCTGGCCTGAGACCGCTGCGATGGCGCCGCCCCTGCCCGAAACCCTCAGCCTGTTGCTGCAGCCCAACCCACTGGAACTGCGGCGCTGCTCGGATTGGCTCCAGGCCACCTGCCAGCGGCTGGATGTCCCCGCAGCTTCCAGCGGCAAGCTCGACCTCTGCCTCAACGAGGTTCTGGCCAATCTCATCGACCATGGCGGCGCCAGAGCGTCCAGCTGCCCGGTGCAGCTGACCCTGGAGCGGGTCGATGGCGACGAAGGTGGCGACGACCGTGGCCTCGCCACCTTGACCATCAGCGATGCGGGAGCTCCCTTCGACCCCCTGTCCTTCAGCCGCGAGCCCTTGCCCCGCACCCTTCAGGAGGCGGAGCCCGGCGGGTTGGGACTGCTGCTGGTGAATCGATTCATGGATGAATGCAGCTATCGGCGGGAGGGGGACAGGAACGTGCTTAAGCTCAGCATCCGCTGGTTGAAAAGCCCCTGATCGGCATGAGCGTTGAGCCCTCGCTCTCCCTGGACCTGTCCAAAAAAGCCTCCCTTCCCTACAAGAAAATCCCGCTGTTTCGGAATGTCAAGAGAAAGCACCTGAAGGCGGCAGTCAGCCGTTGTGAGCTGCTGCCCCTGGCTCCGGGCCATGTGCTGCTCAGCCCAGGACAAACGAACGCCGACATCTTCATCATCGTCGCCGGAACCGTCTCGGTTCATCTGGGCGCCGATGGTTATCGGGGCAAGGGGATGGCGATTCCCGTCGGCCAGTGCATCGGCGAGTTCTCCGCCATCGACGGACGACCGGCCTCGGCGCTGGTGCGTGCCGAAGATGATGCGATCGTGCTGAGGATTCCGCAGCATGTGTTCTGGTCGCACATGGTGCAGCTCCCCGGGGTCGCGCGCAACATGATGATCTCCCTGGTGGAGCGCACCCGGCTGACCAACCAGCTGACCCTGGAGGCCCAGCGGGAAGCCCTGGAACTCTCCCATCTGCGCAAGGAACTGGACCTGGCCCGTGACCTGCAGCGGACCATGCTGCCGCCGCAGGGACGTCTGTTCGCCGAGCATCCGGGAATCGAGCTCGCCAGCCTGATGGAGCCGGCCACCACCGTGGCCGGAGATTTCTTTGATGCCTTCTTCGTCGACAGCAACCGACTGTTCCTCTGCATCGGCGACGTCTCCGGCCATGGTCTCGGAGCCGCCCTGTTCATGGCCCGCACGGTCGGCCTGCTCAGGGTGCTGGCCAACACGGAGTCCTCGCCGGATGCCGTTCTTCAACGACTCAACGACACCCTCAGCGAGGGCAACGAGGCGAGCCTCTTCGTGACGATGTTCTGTGGCTTTCTGGATCTGACCTCCGGCCAGTTCAGCTACTCAAACGGCGGCCATTGCCCGCCCCTGCTGCTGCACGCTGGGGAGAGCCATCCGATCCCGCTCCCCCGCGGGGCCCTGCTGGGTGTGTTTCCCGGCCGGACCTACCGGAGCCAGGCCCTGCAGCTGGAACAGGGCGACCTGCTGATGATCTACACCGACGGCGTCACCGAGGCGGAGAACATCGCCGGCGAACCCTTCGGCGTCCAAGGGTGCCAGCGCCTGCTTGCGGAGACGGGCCAGGCCCCGCTCGATGCCCTGATCGATGGCCTGCGCCAGAGCCTGCGGGGCTTCACCAGCAGCAACCACCTCGAGGACGACGCCACCCTGCTGCTGCTGCGGCGCCCGCCAGCCCCCTGGGTCAGCCAGGGGAGCTGAGCCCGGCGTTGTGACCCGAGGGCAGCGTCACCAGCGGCCGGCCACCGGGGAACAGCAGCGCCGACTCGCCGGCACGGAACCGCAGCCGTCCCCGGCGGCCATGGGGGTGGTCGGCCTCCAGGGGCGCCCGCCAGCGCAGCCGCTGGTCACCGAGCTGCACCTGGTAAAGCCACTCTCGGCCGAGGAACTCCCTGCCGCTGATCCAGGCGGATCCATCGTCCCCGGGCAGGAACTCCAGGGCCTGGGGGCGGACCATCACCTCAACGGCCCCGGACCCCCCGGAGCCGTCGTACCCCCCGGAGAGCGGCTCGAGCTCGCCGAGGACGGTCTGCAGCCGCCGGCCGCGCCAGGTGGCCGGCAACAGGTTGGACTGGAGCACGAACTGGCCGACGAAGGCGGTGGCGGGCTGGTCGACCAGCTCCCGCGGCGGGGCGCACTGGTGCAGCACCCCGTCGCGGAGCACGCCCACCCGGTCGCAGATCGCCAGGGCTTCCTCGGGATCGTGGGTCACCATCAGGCCGCTGGCGCCGCAGCGGGCCAGCACGGCGGGCAGCTCGCTGCGCAGCCGTAGCCGCACCTCCACATCCAGGTTGGAGAAGGGCTCATCGAGCAGCACCACCGAGGGGGACGGCGCCAAGGCGCGGGCCATGGCCAGGCGCTGGCGTTGGCCGCCGGAGAGCTCGTGGGGGTAGCGGCGCTCCAGGCCGCCCAGACCCAGCAGATCGAGCAGCCAGGCCACCCGGGCGGTGTCCTGGCCGCGGCGCAGGCCGAAGCAGGCGTTCCGCCAGGCATCGAGATGGGGGAAGAGGGCATCGTCCTGGAACACCATGCCCACACCCCGCCGCTCGGGTGGCAGCAGCCGATCCGGGCCCGCCACCGTCTGGCCGCCGATGCGGATGGTGCCGCGGCCAGGGCGCTCGAAGCCGGCGATCAGGCGCAGCAGGGTGGTCTTGCAGCAACCGGAGGGCCCCAGCAGCCCCACCAGCTCGCCGGCCCCGAGGACGAGGTCGATCCCCTGGAGGGTCCAGGTGGAGACGTCGCGGCCCGGGTAGCGGTACCAGAGGTCCTCGATGCGGACGTGGGCGCCGGGGCCTGTGACATCCCCGGGGGTGACGGCCGTGGCGGCGGCGGTGGACGGCGTGACGATGGTCGTGGCGATGGTGTTGGAGTAGGCCATAAGATCCCAGTCCCGCATTTTTACCCGTCATGAGTTCCAGCGCTGGCGGAGGTGACCAAAGGCACAGCCCCTTGTCTCATCCGGTCAACACCCCGGAGGCCCCCGCGCCGGTGGGTCCCTACAACCAGGCCGTGCTCGCCGGCGGGGTTCTCTACTGCTCCGGCCAGATCGCCCTCGACCCGGTGAGCGGGGTGCTGGTGGGGGATGGCGACGTGGAGGCCGAGACCCGCCAGGTGCTGAGCAATCTCCAGGCGGTGCTGGCGGCCGCCGGCTGCGGTCCCGATCAGGTGGTGCGCACCACGGTGTATCTGGTCGACCTCGACGACTTCGCCCGCGTGAATGCCCTCTACGCCGGTCTCTTCAGCGAGGGCGTCGCTCCGGCCCGCGCCTGCGTCCAGGTGGCGGCCCTGCCCAAGGGCGCCCGGGTGGAGATCGACGCCATCGCCCTGGTCGCCTGAGCCGGTTCTCACCGGAGGCTCACACTCTGCCGCTGGCTGGCGGGGGCGGGCTGAGGCAACCTGGAGCGATGGAAACCCCCTTCGGCACCTGGTTTCACGAGGTGGTGGTGATGACACCGGGCCGCTTTGAGGAGGCCGTTGAGGCTGTGCTGGCGGTGCAGCAGTTCAAGACCGTGGTGCTGCACCTCAGTGCCATGGCGCCGGAGGAGGCCCAGCGCACCATCGATTTCGTCTCCGGCGGCGTCTTCGCGCTGGACGGTCAGTCGGAGCGGCTGGGGGACACGGTGTTCCTGTTCGCACCGGCCCTGGTGACGATCAGCCGGGACCAGGACGAACGGACCTGAACCTGCACGGTGCGTCTTCGATGGCTGGCTGCCCCGCCCTTGTGGCACCCGTACCGGGGCAGTAACACGGGCGCTGGTCCCGTGCTGTCCATGAAGCGTTCCACCGGCCAGGCCCCGCTGGTCCTCGCCTGGGCCCTGGGCCTGGTGCTGGCCGCCCCCGCCCCCTCGGCCCAGGCCACCCAGGCCGCCCAGGCGGTGGCGGCCGGTGGTGGCCGGATGGTGCTGGTGCGCACCGACCGCCAGTTGCCCGTCACCGGCGATCCGATCTGGGAACTGCAGCTGCTGCTCCCGGGCCAGCCGGCGCGGGCCTATGAGGCCCTGGTGGGCCGGATGCGGCGCCAGGAGGGCGACCGCCATCGTCTCGGCAGCAAGGCCCCATTGCCGCGGGGACGCTATGCCGTCACCGAGATCACCCCTGTAGCGCCCACCGATGATGTGGAGCTGGGCCGTTTCCTCTGGATCGGCCTGGAGCCCGCCTTCCCCACCGCCCGCCGGGGCCTGGGGATCCACCACGACCCCAGCGCCGGCCGGGGGCGGAGCAGCGGCACCGACGGCTGCATCGGGCTGATCCACGGCAACGACCTGCTGGTGCTCGGCGATCTGCTGCGCCGCAGCGGCACCACGGAGCTGGTGGTGAAGGACTGAGCTCAAGCGCGACCGGCCAGGGCCTCCTTCAGCCGCGGCTCCAGGTCCCTGCGCTGGGCCGGGTCCCCCACCAGCATCAGGGTGCCGGTGCCGGGCCACCAGTTGAGGCGCAGGTTCGATTCGCCGTCCTCGATGACGAGCATCTCGAAGGCCCCTTCGTGGACCCAGTGACCGAAACAGCCGAGGCCCTCGACCAGCGACTGAAGTTCCTCCAGGGTTCCGTTGAAGGTCACAGGTCCGCTGTGGAGTTGTCGAAGTTTACGGGCAGTTCCTCTTCGCGAGGCAGGCGCTGCCAGCCCGGCAGCCAGGCGGCGCGGTCGCGGAGCTCGCCGGTGGGCACCAGCAGCCGGAAGCCGGGGTCCAGCACCGCCTGGAGCTCCACGGTGCGCTCCCGGCCACGGCCCCGCTGGCCCAGCACGGCGAAGTGGCGATAGCCGCCGCAGCCGGCGGCCCTGGCGGGCTGGCAGGTCCAGGCGGCGGGCAGCTTCATGGGGCGCGACGGGGGAGAGGCCCTCAGCGGGCCGGCTCTGGGGTGGACTCCTCCAGCACCGGATTGCGCAGCACGCCGATGCCTTCGATTTCCACCTCGACCGTATCGCCGCGGCGCAGCCAGCGGGGCGGATCGGCCGCCATGCCGACACCACTCGGGGTGCCGGTGAGGATCACGGTGCCGGCCGCCAGGGTGGTGCTGGCGCTCAGGAATTCAATGATCTCCGCCACGGTGAAGATCATGTCGGCGGTGCTCGCCGCCTGCACCGTTTCCCCGTTGAGGCGGGTCTCCAGAGTGAGGGTCTGGGGATCGGGGATCGCCGCAGCGGTCACCAGGCTTGGGCCCAGGGGGGCGAAAGTGTCGAAGCTCTTGCCGCGGCACCACTGGCCGCCACCGAGCTGGGGCTGCTTCTGCCAGTCGCGGGCGCTGACGTCGTTGGCGCAGGTGTAGCCCAGCACCACCCCCAGGGCCTCGGAGCGGGGCACGTTGCGGCAGGTGCGGCCGATCACCACCGCCAGCTCCCCCTCGTAGTCCACCTGGTGGCTGGCCAAGGTGGTGGGCAGGGTGATCGGCGCCTCCGGATGCTGCACCGCCCCCGGCACCTTCATGAACAGCACCGGCCAGGTGGGGATCGTGGCGCCGGTCTCGGCGGCATGGCGGCGGTAGTTGAGGCCGATGCAGAGGATGGCCCGTGGCTCCAGGGGGGCCAGGATCCTGCGCGCCGCCGCCGGCTCGCCCGTGGGCTCCAGGGCGCCGAACAGATCGCCCGCCAGGCGCTCCAGGCTGCCGTCGGCATGGCGGCAGGCGAGGTGGATAGCGCCGGCTGGATCCTCGTAGCGCACGATCTTCATGGGGGCTTCGCGGGGGGCTGAACGGAGGACCTGCCGATGGGCTGCCGGCAGGCTGGGAGGCGCCTGCGGCGAACACTCTCGCCCGGCAGCCCGTGGATGATGGGGGCACCAGCGGAACCAGGAGCACGCCGTGGTCGCCGAACCCCGTCGCCAGCGGAGCACCACCCTCCGGGGCGCCGAGCTGCTCAATGATCCGCTGCTCAACAAGGGCACCGCCTTCAGCCGGGAGGAGCGGCGGGCGCTCGGGCTGGAGGCCCTGCTGCCCTGGCAGGTGGAGACGATCGAGGCCCAGGTGGAGCGCTGCCGGCTGGCCTTCGGCGCCATGGGCAGCGACCTGGAGCGCTACGCCTATCTCCAGACCCTGAGGGAGCGGAACGTCACCCTGTTCCACCGCTTCCTCGCCGACCACATCGAGCTGGCGATGCCGATCGTGTACACCCCCACCGTGGGGCAGGCGATCCAGCACTTCAGCCACACCTACCGCAGCCCCAGCCAGGGGATCTACCTGGCGGCCACTCAGCAGGAGCGGCTCGAGGAGCTGCTGGCCCAGGCCTGCGGCGGCCCCGCCGGCCAGGCTCCGGACCTGCTCCTGGTCACCGACGCCCAGGGGATCCTCGGCATCGGCGACCAGGGGGTGGGGGGCATCCAGATCTGCCAGGGGAAGCTGGCGGTGTACACCCTCTGCGCCGGGCTCGATCCGGCCCGGGGCCTGCCGGTGATGCTCGACGTGGGCACCGACCGGCCCGAACTGCTGGCCGATCCCTGCTACCCCGGCCTGCGCCGGCCCCGGCTGCAGGGGGAGGCCTACACCGCTTTCCTCGACCGCTTCATCGCCGCGGTGCAGGCGGTCTGCCCCGGCGCCCTGGTGCACTGGGAGGACTTCGGCGCCGCCCACGCCCGCCCCGTGCTGGAGGCCTACCGGCACCGGGTGCCGAGCTTCAACGACGACATCCAGGGCACCAGCAGCGTGGCCGCCGCGGCGATCCTGGCGGGCCTGCGGGGCCTCGGGCGCGGGCTGGTCGACCAGCCGATCGTCATCTTCGGGGCGGGCAGCGCCGGCTGCGGCATCGCCGAACGGCTCTGGCGCCTGCTGCAGCGCCAGGGGCTTTCGGCCGCCGAGGCCGCCGACCGCCTCTGGCTGATCGACCGCGACGGGCTGATCCACACCGGCACCCCGGGCCTGTCCGGCGGCGCCCAACCGTTCGCGAAGGGGCCCGAGCTGCTGGCGGCACGGTTCGGGACGGCGGCGCCGGCCGAAGGCCCGGGCCCGGGCCTGCTGGCGGTGATCGAGGCGGTGCGGCCGGGGGTGCTGATCGGCACCTCCACCGCCGCCGGGGCCTTCGATCAGGCGGTGGTGGAAGCCCTCTGCGCCGACGGCGGGCGGCCAATCGTTCTGCCCCTGTCCAATCCCACCCCCCTGGCGGAGATCACCCCGGAGAACCTGCTGCGCTGGAGCCGCGGCCGGGCCCTGGTGGCCACCGGCAGCCCCTTCCCACCGGTGGTCTGCGCCGGCAGCGCGGGCGAGCCGGTCGAACGGGTGATCGGTCAGTGCAACAACTGCTTCGTGTTCCCCGGCCTGGGCTACGGCGCCGTGGCGGTGGGAGCCACCGAGGTGAGCGACGCCATGATCGATGCCAGCATCGAAGCCCTGGCCGGGGTGATTCCGGCCGCGACCGATCCCGACGCCCCCCTGATGCCCCCCCTGGCCGCCGTTCAGGCGGTGTCGCGGGCGGTGGCCGAAGCAGTGGCGATCCAGGCGGTGCGGGAGGGGCTGGCCCGCCGGGCCGCCACCCCCGAGGCCGCCCTCGCGCGCCTGGAGGCCTGCCGCTGGAGCCCCGCGTACGCCGAACTGCAGGGCTGAGCTGAGGCAGCCGGCGGGGCACGGGGATCAATAAGTCCTGTGTCACCCCCTCGCGCAGGCGCCGGCCCTCGCCTTAGCACCTTGGGCACCAACCCCCCGCGCGATGGGCTTCTTCGTCCAGCTCACCGACGCCATCGCCGCCCGTCAGTCGCTGCTGGTCACCGGCCTCGATCCCAACCCGGAGATGCTGCAGGCCTGGGCCCATCGCCGCGGCATGGGTGGCCGTTCGTTTCTCTCCCAGGCCCGCCACTGGATCAAGGCGGTGGTGGAGGCCACCGCCGACCACGTCTGCGCCTACAAGCCCAGCCTGGGCTTCTACCAGGCCCTCGGCCCGGTGGGACTGGAACTGCTGCGGGAGGTGCGGGAGCTGGTGCCGCTCGACATCCCCCTGATCATCGACACCAAGCACGGGGACCTGAACAGCTCCTCGGCGCTGGCCCACTACCTGTTCCGCGAACTGGGCGCCGACGGCGTCACCCTCTCCCCCCTGGCCGGCCAGGACATCGCCGCCCCGTTCCTGCTGTATCCCGACAAGGCGGTGGTGATCACCTGCCACAGCTCCAACGCGGCCGCCCGGGTCCTGCAGCACCACCCCAACGAGAGCGATCCCCTCTATCTGCGCATCGTGCGGGAGTGCCAGCTCTGGGCCACCCCCGACCAGCTGCTGCTGGAGGTGGGCACCAGTGACCCGGCGATCCTGGCCCGGGTGCGCCAGGAGGCCCCGGAACGGTTCCTGATCCTGCGCAGCCTCTGGGGCGAGGAGGATCGCCTCGACGCCCTGCTGGAGGCCGGGTTGAGTCCGGCCGCCGACGGCCTGCTGATGCCCCTGCCCCAGAACCTGCTGGTGGAGGACGACATCGCCGTCCGCGCCGCCGCCCTCAAGCAGCGGATCAGCGAGCGCCGGGACCGCTGGCTGGAGCGGCGGGCGCCGGACCAGGGCGAGGCCTGCAGCCTGTGGCTGCCGGAGCGTCGCCCGGACGGCGGCGCCGATGCCGGGGCCGGCGCGGACGCCGATGGCTCCGGCGATCCCCTGGCCAGCCTGATCCTCGACCTGTTCGACATCGGCTGCCTGCTGTTCGGCGACTACGTGCAGGCCTCGGGAGCCGTCTTCAACTACTACGTGGATCTGCGCCAGATCATCTCCGATCCCAACCTGTTCCACCGGGTGCTGCACGCCTACGCCGGCCAGCTCGGGGAGCTGGTCTTCGACCGCATCGCCGGCATTCCCTACGGCTCCCTGCCCACCGCCACCGGGCTGTCGCTGCAGCTGCACAAACCCCTCCTCTATCCCCGCAAGGAGGTGAAGGCCCACGGGGCCCGCCGCCTGATCGAAGGGGATTTCGAGGAGGGCGACCGGGTGGTGGTGGTGGACGACATCCTGATCACCGGCAACAGCGTGCTCGAGGGCATCGCCAAGCTGGAAAGCTCCGGCCTGGAGGTGGAGGACGTGGTGGTGTTCATCGACCACGGCGGCCGGGCCGACACCAGCGCCCGCGAGCGGCTCGCCCGGGCGGGCTACCGCTGCCACGCCGTGCTCGACATCGCCCGCATCACCGCGGTGCTGCACGCAGCCGGGCGGCTCAGCGATGACCAGGCCGCCACCCTCGGCCATGCCCCAACGACCCTGGCGCCGGACGTCGAGGGGATACTGGCCAGCTCGTAGAGTGGAGCAGCACCCCTGCAAAACCCGGGTGCCCCCTTCCGCCATGCCCCAGGTCCAGGGTCAGCCCCCCACGATCGGAGAGCTGGAGGCGAAATATTCCCTTTACTGCAAGGCGATGCGGCTCCTGCTGAAGGAGGGCCGCACCATGGAGGCGATTCAGAAGACGGTCTGCTGGAGCCGCCTGGAGCAGCTCCATATCTGCCTTCCCAGCCGCTACAAATCCCCGGATTACCTCTATGCCGTGCTGAAACGCGACCTGCGCTGATCGCGGGCCGGCTGCCGCCCCTGCCAGGATCGGGCGGCGATCAGGGTCGGTGCCCACCCAGGCGTTTCCGTGAAGTCGATCTCCGACCCCTTCCTGCGCCGGCCGGTGCTGACGCTGGTGCTGAGCCTGCTGGTGCTTCTCGGCGGCCTGATCAGCCTGCCCGGACTCAAGGTCGAGAACCTGCCGCCGATCGCCCCGGGCCGGGTATCGGTCAGCGCCAGCTACCCGGGCGCCAGTCCGGAGGTGGTGGAGCAGGGCGTCACGACCCTGCTGGAGAAACAGTTCAACGGCCTGGAGAGGCTCGATTCGATCCGATCCACCAGCTCGGCCAACGGCAGCAGCATCTCCCTCGGCTTCGAGGGCGGCAATCCCGAGATCAACCAGATCAACACCCAGAACGAGGCGGCGGTGGTGAGCCGCCAGCTGCCGGCCCAGGTGGCGCGCTTCGGGGTGCAGGTGCGACGCACCTCCGATGACCTGCTGATGACACTGAGTTTCAGTGCCAGTCGCGACCGTTACGACGCCACCTTCCTGAGCGGCTGGGTGGACCAGGTGATCCGCGACCGGCTGCAGCGGGTGCCCGGCGTGGGCGAAGTGCGGCTGTTCGGGGGAAGCTCGCTCGCCTTCCGCCTCTGGCTCGATCCGTTGCGCCTGGAGGAACGCAATCTCACCATCAGCGAGGTGCGCGATGCCCTCGAGGAGCAGAACGTGCTGGCCGCCCTTGGCCAGGCCGGGGTGGCTCCCTCCCCCGATGACCAGCTGGTCACCCTGCCGCTGCGCATGGAGGGACGGCTGCGCACCGCCCAGGAGTTCGAATCTCTGGTGGTCGACCGCAGTGCCAACGGGGGCGTCACCCTGCTGAAGGATGTGGGCCGGGTGAGCCTGGGCAGCGAGAACTACGAATCGATCGCCACCGACCTGAGCGGCAAGACAGCGGTGGCTGTGGGGATCTTCCAGCGGGACGGCAGCAATGCCCTGGAGGTGAGCCAGGGAATCGACCAGGCCCTGGAGGAGCTGGGGCCCCGCTTTCCGCCGGGGGTGGATCTCCAGGTGATCGTGGATGAGGCCGCCTCGATCCGGACCAGCATCGACCGCACCACGGCGAGCCTGCGTGAGGCGGTGCTGCTGGTGTTCCTGGTGCTGCTGCTGGGGCTGGGGAACAGCCGCCTGGCCCTGATCAGCGCCTCGGCGGTGCCGGTGGCCCTGATCGGTTCACTGGCCGTGCTCCGGCTCAGCGGGGATTCGATCAACACCCTCACCCTGTTCGGCATGGTGCTGGCCAGCGGCCTGGTGGTGGATGACGCCATCGTGGTCAGCGAGGACATCGGCCGGCGGCTGGAGAATGGCCGACCCCCCCTGGACGCCGCCCGCGAAGCCATGGCGGAACTGGGCGGTGCCGTGATCGCCACCTCCCTGGTGCTGATCGTGGTGTTCCTGCCGGTGCTGACCCTGGGGGGCAGCCTGGGCCGTCTCTACGCCCCGATCGCCCTCACGATCGGTGGCACGATCGTCTTCTCCACCTTCAACGCCCTCACCTTCACCCCGGTGGCCGCCAGCCGGCTGCTCCACGCCGATCGCCGGGAGCCCGCCTGGCTGCTGCGCTGGATCGATCCGCCCCGGCGGGCCCTCGAGCGTCTGGAGGGCCCCTACGACCGGCTGCTCAGCCGTGTGCTGGGCTGGCGGCGTCGCGTGGTGGTCGGCCTGCTGATCGGTCTGCTGCTGACGGGCCTGGCGTTCGAGCAGCGGCCCAAGGCCTTCATCCCCCAGGAGGACAGCGGCCAGCTGCGGGGGGTGCTACTGCTCCAGGACGGCATCGCCCTGCCCCGCACCCAGCAGGTGATGGAGCAGGTGCGGGAGGTGATGGACCAGGAGCCCCTGATCCGCTTCGCCAACTTCTACGCCGGTCGCTCCTTCGGCGACAGCTCCCCCAACAAGGGGATCTTCTTCCTGAGGCTCAAGCCGATCGAGGAGCGCCCCGGGGCCGACCAGAGCGCGGCCGCCGTGGCCGAACGGCTGAACAGACGCCTGCGCCAGACGATCACCGACGCCACGGTGATCGTGAGCGAATCCCCCACGGTGCGGGGCTTCAGCAGCGAAAGCGGACTGGAGTTCGACCTGCTCGACACCAGTGGCGGTCGCCTCAGCCTCGGGGAGTTCCAGCAGGAGGCCGAGGCCTTCATCGCCGCGGCCCGGCAGACGGGCGCCTTTGACCAGGTGGGCACCCGCTTCAGTGCCGACGCTCCCCTGCTGCGGCTGATCCCCGACCGGCTGCGCATGGCCTCGCTCCAGGTGGATCTCGATGAACTGGTGAGCGTGCTCGGGGCCAGCTTCGGCAGCGACTACGTCAACGACAGCTTCGAAGGCGACCAGGTGCGCAAGGTGATCGTCCAGCTCGAGGGCGAGGCCCGCCGGGATGCCGATGACGTGCTGGCCCTGCAGGTGCGCAACCGCACCGGCCAGCTGATCCCCCTGGCCCAGATCGTGCAGGTGGAAGCCGGCACCGGCCCCACCACCATCAACCACACCCGCCTGGTGCGCTCGATCAGCATCCGGGCCCAGCCGGCCCCGGGGGTGAGCAGCGGCCAGGCCATCGCCCTGCTGGAGCAGCTGCAGCGGGACCGGGCCAGCACAGCCACCGACCTGGAGTGGGCGGGGCTGGCGAGGGAAGAGGCCCGGGCAGGGGGCGGCAATCTGCAGGTGTTCGCCCTGGCGGTGCTGGTGATGCTGCTGGTGCTGGCCGGCCTGTACGAGAACTTCGCCGATCCCTTCATCATCCTGGTCACCGTGCCCATGGGGGTGCTCGGTGGGGTGCTGGGGCTGGCCCTGCGGGGCCTGCCCCTGGACGTCTACGGCCAGATGGGCCTGCTGGTGCTGGTGGCCCTGGCGGCGAAGAACGCGATCCTGATTGTCGAATTCGCCAACCAGCGCCTGGCGGAGGGGATGCCCCTCGATGAGGCCGTCCACGGCGCCGCCGTCGCCCGTCTGCGGCCGATCCTGCTCACCGCCTTCTCCTCCCTGGCGGGCTTCCTGCCCCTGCTGTTCGCCACAGGAGCGGGTGCGGCCAGTCGCACCAGCATCGGCACGGTGGTGTTCTTCGGGCTGCTGGTGGCCACTGTGCTGACCCTGTTCCTGGTTCCCACCCTTTACCGGATCGTCAAGGGCTGGGAGCTCAGCCTGGGCGCTGGCCACGGCCGGCGGGGCGAACAGGCCTAGGGATCCGGCCGCCAGGCCCCATCCACGAACCGCTCCGGCTTCAGCCCCTGCTGCCGCAGCAGGGCGATCAGCCCCCGGTCGCCCATGAGGTGCATCAACCCCACCACCACCAGGGTGTCGTCAGGGCGCCGCAGGAACCCCCGCACCGGAGCCACCCAGGCCCCATTGCGCCGTACCACCAGCCGCTCGTGGAGATCCGGCCGCTGGCGGTAATCCCCGAGCAGGAGGGCCTCGAGACGGGGCAGGTCGCCGGCCCGCCAGGCGTCCTCGAGGGCGTCGAGCCGGGGCCCGACCCCATCCAGTTCCTTCAGGGTGACCTCCAGCAGCTGCACCTGGTCGGTCCTGGGCAGGCCGTCGAACAGCTCGAACTGCTCGGCCGGGGTCTCCAGGCCATCGATGGGCTTGCGGTCGGCGGCGGCCCTGGCCTGGAGCTGGCCCTCCACCCCGCTGTCGGGGGAATAGCCCCGTTGCAGGAACTCGGCGGAGGCGAGCAGCAGGGCCACGGCCCAGGGCTCGAAACGATCGATCGCCGCCTCGGGCAGCCCCAGGCCCGCCAGGCGCGGCTGCAGGGTCCGCCAGGTGGCCGGCGGCAGGCCATCGCGCAGGGAGCGGCCGTCGGGATCAAGGGCCCGCGCCACCAGCTCACCGGCCAGGGCCGCCGGGCTGATGGCATCCATGTCGAGCTCCATGGCCAGCCGCTCCGCCTCCCCGTAGGCCAGGCCATAGGACGGGGGGAGTCCGGCCCGGTCGCGCCGCAGCTGGTGCAGGGAGCCGGCGATGAAGACGGTGCCGGCGCCGTCCCGCACCCGCCAGAGGGTGCCGACCTCGGCCGCTGCCGCCGGAAAGGTGGCCAGGACCAGGGCCGCCACAGCCACCAGGCGACGCCGCATCGACCGGGGCATCTGCGGTGGCATGGGCAGCGGCATCCACAGGCCAAGGGACGCTAGCCACGTCACTTCGCCCGACCCCGGGCTGGCCATGCTGAACGTGGCCTCCGCCGCCGATCCGTGCTGCTCGCCGCCTCCCAGCCGATCTGGTCGCTGCCGCTGGAGGGCGTCCACCAGGCCCTGCAGACCACACCGGAGGGCCTTGGCAGCGGGGAGGCGGAACGGCGGCTGGCGCGATTCGGCGCCAACCGTCTGCCGCCCCTGAAGCGTCGACCCCTGGCCCTCCGCTTCCTGGACCAGATGGTCCACTTCATGGCCCTGCTGCTGTGGGTCGCCGGCGGTCTGGCCTTCGCCGCCGGGACCCCCCAGCTGGGCTGGGCCATCTGGACGGTGGTGGTCATCAACGGCGTCTTCTCCTTCTGGCAGGAGTTCCAGGCCGAGCGCACCCTGGCCGCCCTCACCCGCGCCCTGCCGAGCCAGGTGCAGGTGTGGCGTGACGGCCAGCTGGGCTTTCTGCCGGCGGAAGAGCTGGTGGCCGGCGATCGGATTCGGCTCGAGGAGGGGGACAGGGTTCCGGCCGACTGCCGGCTGAGCGAGGCCCATGCGCTCTATCTGGACCTGTCGGTGCTCACCGGCGAATCCCTGCCGGTGGCCCGCCGCAGTGAGGCCCTCGAGGGCAGCCAGCTGCAGGCGAAGGTCAGCACCGGTGAGCGCATCAACCTGGTGATGGCCGGCAGCACGGTGGCTTCCGGACGGGGGGAGGCCTTCGTCTACGCCACGGGCCCCGAGACCGAATTCGGACAGGTGGCCAGGCTGGCCGCCGGCACCGCCCGCGGGGCCAGCACCCTGGAGGTGCAGGTGAGCCGGATCGTGCACACGATCTGCACCATCGCCGTCACCATGGGACTGCTGGCCTTCGGCCTCAGCGTCCTGCTGGTGGGGATGAACCCCCTGGAGAGCGTGGTGTTCGCCACGGGCATCATCGTGGCCAACGTGCCCGAGGGGCTGCTGCCCACGGTGACCATGGCCCTGGCCATGGCCGTGCAGCGCATGGCCCGGCGCAAGGCGCTGGTCCGCCGCCTGTCGGCGGTGGAGGCCCTCGGCTCGGTCAGCGTGATCTGCTGCGACAAGACCGGAACGCTCACCGGCAACCGCATGGCGGTGGAAAGCACCTGGCTGCCGGTGGCCGGGGAGGGGCTGGAGCGGCTGCTGCTGCGCTGTGCCGCCCTCTGCTCCAACGCCCGTCTGGAGCCGGCCACGGCCGGGGGCAGCAGTGCCGCCGAACCCTGGCGCGCGGTGGGGGATCCCACCGAAACGGCGATGCTGCTGGCCGCCGCCGCCGCCGGCCTGGCGCCGGGGGAGCAGCCGGGCCGGCATCCGCGACGCCGCGAAATCCCCTTCGACTCCCATCGCCGCCGCATGACCGTGCTGGTCGACTGGAGCGACGGGGCCGATGACCTGCCGATCGCCAGCGGGGGCTCCCTGCTGATCACCAAGGGGGCGCCACTGGATGTCCTCGACCACTGCACCACCTGGTTGTCGCCCGGGGCGGACCTGCCCCTGGACGCCGCCCTGCGCCAGCGGGTGGTGGAGGCCAATGACGGTCTGGCCGCCCGGGGCTACCGGGTCATCGCCGTGGCACTCCGCCGCGGCGACGGGGGATGCGGCGAGGCGCCGGCGGAGGCCCTGGAGAGCGCCCAGATGTTCCTCGGCCTGCTGGGTCTCTACGACCCGCCCCGTCCGGAGGTGCCGGACGCGATCCGTCAGTGCCGTGAAGCCGGCATCAAGGTGACGATGGTCACCGGCGACTACGGCCTGACGGCCCAGGCGATCGCCCAGCAGATCGGCCTGCTCGACCCGCCCGGACCCAGGGCCGGATCGACGGCGCAACAGCAGGCCAGCGCCGACCCGGTGCGGGTGATCGAGGGGTCCACCCTGGCCCAGATCAGCGACGTGCACCTGCGCCAGCTGCTCAAGTTCCGCAGCAGGCTGGTGTTTGCCCGCATGGCGCCGGAGCAGAAGCTGCGCCTGGTGCAGGCCTACCGCGCCCTCGGCGACGTGGTGGCGGTCACCGGCGACGGGGTCAACGATGCGCCGGCCCTGCGCGCCGCCGATGTCGGCCTGGCGATGGGGATCAGCGGCACGGACGTGGCCCGCGAAGCCGCCGACATCGTGCTGCTTGACGACAACTTCGCCACGATCGTGCAGGCGGTGCGCTACGGCCGCTCGGTGGTGACCAACATCGGCCGCTTCATCACCTACGTGCTGGCGTCCAACGTGCCGGAGGTGCTGCCCTTCCTGGCGATGGTGGCCGTCGGGATTCCGGCTGCCCTCACGGTGCTACAGATCCTGGCCGTCGACCTGGGCACGGACCTGCTGCCGGCCCTGGGGCTGGGGGCCGACCCCCCCGAACCCGGCGTAATGCGCCTGCCCCCGCGCCCCAAGGGCCTGCCGTTGCTCAACCGGGCCGTGATGGTGCGGGCCTATCTGGTGCTGGGGCTGGTGGAGGGCCTGGTGGCCATGGCGGGCTATCTGCTCACCTGGCGGGCCAACGGCGTGGGCTGGAGCCAGCTGCGGGTCCTGGCCCCTCAGCTGCTGCATCACACGGCTGACGCCGGCGTGGTGGCGATCCAGCAGCAGGCCACCACCGTCACCTTCTGTCTGATCGTGGCCGGCCAGATGGGCACCCTGCTGGCCTGCCGCAGTGAGCGCCGTCCCGCCTGGGCGATGCTCGCCATCCCCAATCCGATGCTCTGGCTGGGACTGATCAGCGAGCCGCTGCTGGCCAGCGCCCTGGTGCTGCTGGCTCCGGTGGCGGCGGTGTTCGGGATGCGGCCATTCCCGATGGCCTGGCTGGGGCCGATGGCCCTGGCTCCGCTGCTGGTGATCCTCGCCGATGCCCTCGACAAGCGCTGGCGCCACGCTGGACAGGCGCCGCCAGGCTTCAGCAGATCCGCGGCAGCAGTTCCCCGCTGAGGGGCACCAGCACCCGCTCACTGCCGTAGGGGGTGCGCAGCAGCACCCGGCCCCGGGGGCGGCCGGCTCCGGGACCCGCTTCCAGCACCCGGCCGATCCAGGCCCCACCTGCCGGCGCCAGCACCTCCAGGGCCCGCTGCCGATCGGCCTCGGGCACCACCGCCAGGAAGCGGCCCTCGTTGGCCAGGTGCAGCGGGTCGAAGCCCAGCAGCTCGCAGGTGCGCCGCACCGGCTCGGCCACCGGGATGCGCTCCTCCTCCACCAGCAGCTCCAGCCCGCCGGGGGCCGCCAGCTCCTGCAGGGCACTGGCCAGGCCGCCCCGGGTGAGATCCCGCAGGCAGTGGAGCCGAACCCCCGCTCCCAGCAGCGCCTCCACCGCCGGCCACAGGGGCATGCAGTCCGTGGCCAGGGGGGGCTGCAGATCCAGGCCATGGCGGGCGGCCAGAATCGCCACCCCGTGGCGGCCCAGGTCGCCGCTCACCAGCAGCTGGTCCCCGGGGACGATCGCCAGCGGATCGATCGGCGCGTCCACCTGCAGCAGGCCGATGCCGCTGGTGTTGAGGAAGGCCCCGTCCCCCTTGCCCCGCTCCACCACCTTGGTGTCGCCGGTGACGATGGTCACCCCGCAGCGCCGGGCCGCCTCCACCATCGAGCTGACGATGCGGCGCAGCAGGGCCAGCTCCAGCCCCTCCTCCAGGATCAGGCCCAGGCTCAGCACCAAGGGCCTGGCGCCGGCCATGGCCAGGTCGTTGGCGGTGCCCGTCACCGCCAGGCTGCCGATGTCGCCGCCCTCGAACTCCAGGGGCTGCACCACGTAGCTGTCGGTGGTGAAGGCGAGCCGACCGTGGGGCAGGGACAGGCGGGCGGCATCGTGCAGCACCTGGTCGGGGTCGGCATAGAGACGGCGCAGTTCGGCGTCGATCAGCTGCTGCATCAGGGTGCCGCCACCGCCGTGGGCCAGCTGGATGCGGGGGGTGGCGGGCGGGGCCGGCTCAGCCACGGCGGCCGTAGCGGTGGTAGGCGGCGCAGGCCCCCTCGGAGGACACCATCGGCGCCCCCAGCGGATGCTCGGGGGTGCAGGCGGTCCCGAAGGCGGGGCAGTCCATGGGCCGGGCACGCCCCTGCAGGATGGCGCCGCTGATGCAGACGCCCGCCGGCTCGACCCCCTCCTCGGGGCCACCGGCCAGGTCGCTGAAGCGGGCCCCGGCCTCCAGGCTCCGGAACGGTGCCCTCAGCCCCAGGCCGCCCCCCGGGATCACGCCGAAGCCCCGCCAGGGCCGGTCCACCGGCTCGAACACCGACTCCAGCAGGGCCCGGGCGGCCGGATTGCCCTGCTGGCGCACCACCCGGCCGTAGGCATTCGCCACCCGCCCCTCACCCCGCTCCAGCTGCCGCACGCAGGCCACCAGCCCCCGCATCAGATCCAGGGGCTCGAAGCCGCTCACCACCACCGGCACCCGATGCCGATCCGCCAGATCCTCGAGCTCCGCGGTGCCCATCACCGCGCACACATGCCCCGCCGCCAGGAAGCCCTGCACCTGGTTGCCCTCGGCCACCAGGATCGCCGCCATGGCGGGGGGCACCCGCACGTGGGCCGCCAGCAGGGAGAGGTTGGCCGCCCCTGCGGCCATCGCCTGGCGCACCAGCAGGGCCGTGGCCGGGGCCGTGGTCTCGAAGCCCACCGCCAGGAACACCACCTGGCGATCCGGGTGGCGCCGGGCCAGGGCCAGGGCCTCGAGGGGGGAGGTGAGCAGGCGCACGTCGCCCCCCTCGGCCCGCACCCCCAGCAGATCCCCCGGCCCGGCATCGGCGGCACTGCCCGGCACCCGCAGCATGTCGCCGTAGGAGCAGAGGATCACCTCGGGTCGGCGGGCCAGGGTGCGGGCGGCATCGATGGTGGCGGCGGGCGTGACGCAGACCGGGCAGCCGGGGCCGTGGATCAGCCGCAGCCCGGGGGGGAGCAGCTGGTCGAGCCCCCAGCGCACGATGGCGTGGGTCTGGCCGCCGCAGACCTCCATCAGGGTCCAGGGGCGGGTGGTGATCGCCGCCAGCTCGGCCGCCAGCTCCCGCACGGCGGCCACCTCCGCCGTCGCCGCCAGCGGAGCACTCACCAGGGGCCCGGCGCCGCCGCGGCATCGGCGGGCAGAAAGGTCTGGACGGCGCGCATGTACTGGGAGCGCTCGTACTCGCTGGGATCGGGGCAGCGCTGCTGGCTCATGCAGCCGATCAGCTCCCGGGCCGTGGCGTGCTCGTGCTCCAGCAGCCACTGGCTCAGCTCCTCCTCCAGGCCCTTGAGCCGGCCGGGGCCATGGCGCAGCAGTGCGGCCACCACCTGGGTGATGGCGGCGCCGGCCATCAGCAGGCGCACCACATCGGTGCCGCGGTGCACGCCACCAGTGGCCGCCAGATCCACCGGGTGGCGGCCGTGCAGCAGGGCGATCCAGCGCAGGGGCAGCCGCAGGTCGTGGGGGGTGGACAGCAGCAGGTTGGGTCGCACCTCCAGTTCCTCGATGTCGATGTCGGGCTGGTAGAAGCGGTTGAACAGCACCAGGCCGTCGGCCCCGACGGCGGCCAGCCGCTTGGCCATCGCGCCGAAGTTGGTGAAGAAGGGGCTGAGCTTCACCGCCAGGGGCAGGGTCACCTCGGCGCGGACCTCGGCGACGATCTCCAGCACCTGGTTCTCGATCGCCGCGCTCGAGAGATCCGGATCGGTCGGCACGGAATAGATGTTCAGCTCCAGGGCGCTGGCGCCGGCCGACTCCATCCGCCGCGCCACCTGCACCCACTGGCCGGGATGGGCGCCGTTGAGGCTGGCGATCACGGGCACCGATAGCCGGGAGCGGGCCTGCTCCAGGTGGCGCAGGTAGAGGTCGTGGCCCACGTGAAAGATCGAGGGCTCGGGGAAGTAGCTGAGCGCCTCCCCGTAGCTGTCGGCGCCCTGCAGGGTCACCCGGTGCAGCTCCAGCTGGTCGCGCTCGATCTGCTCCTCGAACAGCGAATGCAGCACCACGGCCGCGGCGCCGGCCTCCTCCAGCCTCAGCAGCTGGTCGATGTCCTCGCTGAGGGGAGCGGCGGCCCCCACCACCAGGGGGCTGCGCAGCTCCAGGCCCAGGTAGGTGACGGACAGATCGGGGCGGGTCATGCCGGTGCCTCGCTCGGCGATGGGGCCGGGGTGCCGGCGAGGGCCCGGTAGATGGCCAGACGGCGGCCCACCTCCAGCTCGGCCTGGCGCGCCAGGGCCCGGGCCCGCTCCGGCTGGCTGAAGGAGAGCATCCGGAAGCGATTCTCCGTGGCCATGGCTTCGGCCAGAGGCCGGCGCTGGCCTCGGCTGTCGATCTGCAGCGGGTGCTCGCCCCGCTCGGTGCGGCGCGGGTCGTAGCGGTAGAGCAGCCAGCGGCCGGAATCCACCGCCGCCTTCTGCTGCTCCATGCCCCGGGCCATGTCGATGCCGTGGGCGATGCAGTGGGAGTAGGCCAGGATCAGCGACGGCCCCGGATAGCTCTCCGCCTCCAGGAACGCCCGCACCGTGTGCTCGTCGCGGGCCCCCATGGCCACGCTGGCCACGTAGACCGTGCCATAGCTCATCATCATCAGCCCGAGATCCTTCTTGGGGGCCGCCTTGCCGCCGGCGGCGTACTTGGCCACCGCCGCCCGGGGGGTGGCCTTCGACATCTGGCCGCCGGTGTTGGAGTACACCTCGGTGTCGAGCACCAGGGCATTGACGTCCCGGCCGCTGGCCAGCACGTGGTCGAGGCCGCCGAAGCCGATGTCATAGGCCCAGCCGTCGCCCCCCACCAGCCAGACGCTCTTCTTGACCAGGGCATCGGCCAGATCCAGCAGACGGGCGGCTTCGGGGGCCTCCGGTGCCATGGCGTGCAGCAGGCGCTTGAGCTCCTCCACCCGCTGCCGCTGGGCGACGATGCCGGCCTCGTCGTGCTGGTCGGCGTCCCGGATCGCTGCCACCAGGGCCCCGGGCAGCAAGGGCTCGGCCCGCTCCGGCGCCGGCCCCAGCCGCTCCAGCAGTTCGAGGGCCATCTGGCGCTGCTGGTCGATCGCCACGCGCATGCCCAGGCCGAACTCGGCGTTGTCCTCGAACAGGGAATTGCTCCAGGCCGGGCCGCGTCCCTCGGCGTTGGTGCTCCAGGGTGTGGTGGGCAGGTTGCCGCCGTAGATGGAGGAGCAGCCCGTGGCGTTGGCCACCAGCATGCGGTCGCCGAACAGCTGGCTGGCCAGCTTGAGGTAGGGCGTCTCGCCGCAGCCGCCGCAGGCGCCGGAGAACTCGAACAGGGGCTGCTGCAGCTGCTGCTGGCCGATCCTGTGCAGGTTGAGGTCGCCGCGGGCCATTTCGGGCAGCCCCAGGAAGTAGTCCCAGTGGCCGCGGCCGGCTTCCCGCAGGGGGCGCTGGGGGGCCATGTTGATCGCCTTGCGCTTCGGCTCGGTGCGGTCGCGGGCCGGGCAGACCTCCACGCACAGGGCGCAGCCGGTGCAGTCCTCGACGGCCACCTGGATCGTGAAGCTGCGGCCCTTGAAGTCGGGGTCACGGGCCGGGGCCTGGCGTAAGCCCTCGGGGGCTCCGGCCAGGGCCTCCGGCGCCACCGCCTTGGCCCGGATCACCGCATGGGGGCACACCATGACGCACTTGCCGCACTGCACGCAGAGGTCGCTCTCCCACACCGGCACCGACTCGGCGATGTTGCGCTTCTCCCACTGGGCCGTGCCCGTGGGCCAGGTGCCGTCGCAGGGCAGGGCGCTGACGGGCAGGGCATCGCCGCGTCGCTCCAGCAGCGGCCCGATCACCTCCCGCACGAACAAGGGAGCCTCGGCGAGCCGGTCGGCCGCAGGGGCCGGTGGCGGGAGGTCGTCCTCGGCCGGCAGCTGGCGCCAGTCGAGCGGCTGCAGGTTGTCGAGGGTGGCATCGAGGGCGCGCAGGTTCATGGCCACCACCGCCTCCCCCTTGCGGCCGTAGGTCTTGCGCAGGGAGGCACGGATCTGCTCGATCGCCTCCTGGCGCGGCAGCACGCCGCTGACGGCGAAGAAGCAGGCCTGCATGACCGTGTTGATGTGGTTCCCCATGCCCGCCTCCCGGGCCACCCGGTAGGCGTTGATCAGCCACACCGACAGCCCCCGCTCCCGGATGCCGCAGCGCAGCGACGCCGGCATCCGCCGCCAGCTTTCCTCGATCGGGAAGGGGCTGTTGAGCAGCAGAACCCCACCGGCGTCCAGGCCGGCCAGCAGGTCGAAGCGGTCGACGAAATCCCACTGGTGGCAGGCCACCAGGGTGGGGCGCTCGATCAGGTAGGGGGCGCGGATCGGCCGGGGGCCGAAGCGCAGGTGCGACACCGTGACCGACCCCGACTTTTTGGAGTCGTAGACGAAGTAGGCCTGGGCGAACAGGTCGGTCTGCTCGCCGATGATCTTGATCGTGGCCTTGTTGCCCCCCACGGTGCCGTCCGATCCCAGGCCGTAGAACACGGCCCGCACCTGGTCGGGCCCATCCACGTGGAAGTCCGCCGCGACGGGCAGCGAGCGATGGGTGACGTCGTCGTCGATGCCGACGGTGAAGTGGTTGCGGGGCTGGCTCAGCAGGAGGTTGTCGAACACCGCCTTGACCATCGCCGGGGTGAACTCCTTGGAGGAGAGGCCGTAGCGGCCGCCCACCACCCGGGGCAGGGGGCGATCGCCGTGGCAGGAGCGCCACTCCTCGCTGAGGGCCGCCACCGCATCGAGGTAGAGGGGTTCACCGCCGGCTCCCGGCTCCTTGCAGCGGTCGAGCACCGCCAGGGATTGCACCGTCGGTGGCAAGGCGGCGGCGAACAGGGACGCCACGAAGGGCCGGAACAGGCGCACCTTCAGCACACCCACCCGATCGCCGGCCGCGATCAGGGCCTGCGCCGTTTCCTCGGCGGTCTCGCAGCCGGAGCCCATCAGCACCACCACCCGCTCGGCGTCGGCGGCGCCCACGTACTCGTAGGGGCCGTACTGGCGGCCGGTGAGGCCGGCGAAGCACTCCATCGCCTCCACCAGGTGGACGGGGAGGGCGTCGTAGAAGCGGTTCACCGACTCCCGCGCCTGGAAGTAGACGTCGGGGTTCTGGGCCGTGCCCCGCAGCACCGGATGGTCCGGGGAGAGGGCCCGGTGGCGGTGGGCCGCCACCGCCTCCATCGGCATCAGGGCGTGGAGCACGTCATCGGCGATGGGCTCGATCTTCTGGATCTCGTGGGAGGTGCGGAAGCCGTCGAACATGTGCAGGAACGGCAGCCGCCCCTTCAGGCTCGCCCGGGTGGCGATGGCGGCGAAGTCGCCGGCCTCCTGCACCGAGGCGGAGCAGAGGATGACGCAGCCCGTGCCGCGGCAGGCCATCACGTCGCTGTGGTCGCCGAAGATCGAGAGCCCCTGGGCCGCCAGGGAGCGGGCCGCCACGTGCAGCACGGCGGGGGTGAGCTCGCCGGCCAGCTTGTAGAGGTTGGGCACCATCAGCAGCAGCCCCTGGGAGGCCGTGAAGGTGGTGGTCAGCACCCCCGCCTGCAGGGCCCCATGGACGGTGCCGGCGGCGCCGGCCTCGCTCTGCAGCTCCACCACCGCCGGCACCGTGCCCCAGAGGTTGGGGCGGCCTTCGGTGTTCCAGGCGTCGGCCCACTCCCCCATCGGCGAGGCGGGGGTGATCGGGTAGATGGCGATCGCCTCGTTGAGGCGGTAGGCCACGAATGCCACGGCCTCGTTGCCGTCGACGGTGATCGTCATGGGGGGTCGTCCTCGACGAGGCTGAGGGCCAGGCCCACGTGCACCAGCACCCGATCGCCGACCGCCGCCTCGGGCAGACAGGCCAGGCTCACCTGCTGGCGCACCCCCCCGAAATCCACCTCGGCCATGCGCCAGAGGCCGTCGTCATCGCCGGACTCGCCCGCCGGCGGCTGGACCCGGATCGAGAGGATGCGAGCCGGCACGGCCAGGCACATGGGGTGGGTTCGGCTCGGGGGCACTCCACCCGGTTGTAGGCGCGCCGACCGGATCTGCCCACGGACCGCCCACCGCCCAGACCTGCCCCAGGGCCAGCCCGCCGTCGCTGCAGGGCACCACCTCCGGCCAGAACGGCCGCAGGCCGCGGGAGCGCAGCGCCGCGATCGCGGCCTCCAGCAGCAGCCGGTTCTGGAAGCAGCCCCCCGCCAGGGCCACCGGCACCCCCCCACGGCCGGCCGTGGCGAGGGCGACCGCGTCGGCCAGGGCCTCCGCCAGGGTGTGGTGGAACCGGGCGGCGCAGAGGGCCGGCGGCGCGCCGGCGGCGATCGCCGCCAGCAGGGCGTCCAGCAGCGGTTCCCAGTCGAGCCAGCCCAGGCTGGGACCAGCGGCGGCGGTGCCCGCCGCGACGGCCTCGGGTGGCAGCAGGGGGAGGGACCAGCGCCCAGGCTCCGGGGGAGCGGCGGCGGCGGCCCCTTCCAGGCGCAGACCCCCCTCGCCCTCGTAGCTCTGCACCTGCACCAGCCCCAGCAGGGAGGCGACCGCATCGAACAGCCGGCCCATGCTGGTGGTCAGGGGGCAGTTGCAGCCGCTGGCGATGGCCTGCAGCAGCAGGCGGCGCTCACCGGCCGCGAAGGCGGCCAGGCTGTGGCGGGCGCCGGGGTGCCCCAGGGCCAAGGATCCGGCGGCGGCCAGGAGTCCGAGGGCCGCCCGGCGGGGTTCCGCCATGGCCCGCTCACCCCCAGGCAGCGGGAAGGGCCGCAGGGCCAGCAGTCGCTCGCAGGAGGGATCGCCGGGCCCGCCCAGCAGCAGCATCTCTCCGCCCCAGAGCTGGGGGCCGCCGTCGGCCCCCGGGGCGTAGCCGAGCCCATCCCAGGTGACGGCCAACAGCGGGAAGGGCAGCCCGTGCTCGGCCAGCACGGCCAGGCCGTGGGCCCGGTGGTGCTGCACCGTTTGTTGCGGCCACGGCTGATCGGCGGCGAGCTGGTGGCTGAGGTAGCCGGGGTGGGCATCGCAGGCGATCCGCGTCAGCCGCCCGCCCCAGCGCCGCTCGATCGCCGCCAGACCGTCGGCCAGCCGCGACAGCAGACGGCCCTCGGCCAGGTCCCCCAGGTGGGGGGCCAGCCACAGCCGCCCGTCCAGCGCCAGGGCCGGCGCACTCTTGAGATCCCCCCCAAGGGCCACCACACCATCGGGCGCCGCACCAGGACCCCCAGCCAGCACCAGGGGCTCCGGGGCATAACCCCGGGCCCGGCGCAGCAGGGCCGGCCGGCCATCGATCAGCTGCAGCACCGAATCGTCCAGGGGCCGGGCGATGGCGCGGTCGTGCACCAGGAAGACATCGGCGATGGGGCCGCCGGCCCCGGCCCCCAGCCGCCGCACCGCTTCGGCGGGATCGATGCAGAGCGGCTCACCGCTGGGGTTGCCGCTGGTGGCCACCAGGGGCCCGCCGAAGGCGCGCGCCAGCAGGTGGTGCAACGGCGACGCCGGCAGCATCGCCCCCAGGGAGGGGCTGCCCGGGGCCACCCCCGGCAGGGCGTCGGTGGCGGCCAGGCGGCGCCGCAGCAACACGATCGGGGCGGCGGGATCCGCCAGGGCCCGCCGCTCGGCGGCGTCGATGACGCAGAAGGGGGCCAGGGCTTCGGCCTCGGCCACCAGCAGGGCGAAGGGCTTGGCGGGCCGTCGCTTGCGCCGGCGCAGCCGGGCCACCGCCGCGGCGTTGGTGGCATCCACCAGCAGCTGGAAACCGCCCACGCCCTGCAGGGCCAGGATCTTCCCCGCCGCCAGCAGATCGCAGCAGGAGCGGATCAAGGCGGCGGGGCTGGCGGCGGAACCCGCCAGGGGCGCCCCGGACCCATCAAGAAGCGCCAGCCGCGGCCCGCACACCGGGCAGGCGATGGTCTCGGCGTGGAAGCGGCGATCGGACGGGTCCTCGAACTCCCGGCGGCAGGCCGGGCACAGGGCGAACGGCGCCAGGGTCGTGTGGGCCCGGGTCCAGGGCTCGGCGGTGGCGATGCTGAAGCGGGGACCGCAGTCGCAGCAGCTGATGAAGGGATAGCCGAAGCGGCGATCGGCGGGATCGGCCAGTTCCACCAGGCAGGCGGGGCAGGGGGCCCGGTCGGCCACCAGCGACGACGCGAACAGATCGACCCCGAGCGGCTCGGCCTGGCCGGTCACGATCCGCACCCCCGCCTGGAACGGACCCGCCGCGGGGGCGGCGGCCGCCGACAAGACGGGATCCAACGGCTCCATCCGGGCCCCGGGGGGCAACTGGAGCGGCAGGCGCCGCAGGAACGCCTCCAGCGAAGGCCGGTCCCCCTCCAGCCGCAGACGCACCGTCCCCGGGCCGTTCTCCACCTCGCCGCTGAGCTCCAGTTCGGCGGCCAGCCGATGCACCAGGGGCCGGAAGCCGACCCCCTGCACCACGCCGCGGCACTCCAGGTGCAGCCGGGCCCGGCCGTCCCCAGGCGACCGGCTCACCCGGCGACGGCCACCCGCTCCAGGCCGAGCGCCGCCAGCAGGGCGGCGATGCCCTCACCGGTGCGGGCGGAAAGCTCCACGATCCGGGCCTGGGGGGCCACCCGGGCCACGTTGCGGCGGGCCTGGGGGGCATCGAAGCCGCAGGCCCCGGCCAGATCTCCCTTGCTGATCACCACCACATCGGCGGAGTGGAACATGGCCGGGTACTTCAGGGGTTTGTCCTCCCCTTCAGTGACCGACAGCAGCACGACCCGCTGGCTTTCGCCCAGGTCGAAGGCGGCCGGGCAGACCAGGTTGCCCACGTTCTCGATCACCAGCAGCTCCAGGCCCGCCAGGGGGTGACCAAGGTGGTCGAGCTCATGCAGGGCCCGGTGCACCATCGCCGCCTCCAGGTGGCAGGCCTGGCCGGTGGTGATCTGCAGGGCCGGCACCCCGGCGGCCCGCAGGCGACGGGCATCGTTGTCGGTGGCCAGGTCCCCCACGATCACCGCCATTGGATGGCGCACCGCCGGAGACGACGGCGCCAGCGCCAGGGCCAGCCGCTCCAGCAGGGCGGTCTTGCCGGAGCCCGGCGAGGAGAGCAGGTTGATCACCCGGACGCCGGCGGCGGCGAAATGCTCCCGGTTGGCCGCCGCCTGGGCATCGTTGTGGACCAGCAGGCGCTGGCCCAGCTCCAGGTGCCGCGGGGCCTCAATGGCGGGGGCGACCGGTTGGCCGCAGTTGCAGTCGACACACATCGCAGGATCGACCCCAGACAGGAGAGCGGCACGGAAAAGCCCCGCCGGGGCCCGGCCACGCCCGAAGGCTAGGCACGGAGTTCCGACGGGGCCGGGGCCCTGAGAGCCGCCGTGATCACCAGAGGCCGCGGATCGGCGCGGGGGCCGGTTCGGGCTGGAAGACCGGCGCTGGAGCCGGTGCGGGCTGCATGACGGGTTCCGGCTCCGGGGTGGGAGCGGGCGCGGCCGCCACTGGGCGGGCACCGAAGCGGTAACGGAAGCCGATCTTGCCGCCGAAGCTGTTGAAAGCGTCGAAGGTCAGGTTCTCGGAGGAATACCCGCCAGCGCCTTGATAGACGCCCTCAAGGTAGACATCGGAGTTGTAGCTCATGGCGTAGCTGACACCGACCTTGGCCTGCCAGCCGAACAGCCCCTTGTTGACGCTGTTGGTGGGGAAGCCGTTGAGGCTGAAACTCGGGGTGCTCAGGTTGGTGTACCCGATGCCACCGCCGATGTAGGGCGTCCAGCGGCTGTTGGTCTCGATGTCGTAGTAGAGGCTGGCCAGCACATCATTCTTGTTGATGATGCCGGAGACGTTGTTGGTGAAGGGCACGATACCGAAGGCACCGAAGCCGATCGGATTGGCGGCACCAACGGCGTTGAGGCTGGCCCGGCTGTAGCCATAGGTGAGCTCGGCGCGGAGGGCGCCGAAGTCGTAACCGACGCCCACATCACCGGAGAAGCCGCCGCCGAGGTCAAGTTTGGTGGAGTTGTTGTTGCCGAAGTTGAACAGCAGCGGCGTGAAGAAGGGTGAAACGAGCGTGCCCGTGCTGTTGACCGTCTGGTCGCTGGGGGTCTGGGCGCCGGCACCGATGGTGAGGTACCACCCCTTGGCGGAATAGACCTCCTTCACCACCGGCTGGGGGTAGGTCTGGGCGATGAGGGTGGCGTCCGGAGCAACCTGGGAATCCAGGCTTGCGCTGGGGGCTGCCACCGAAGGTGCGGATTCCAGGGCCGGAACCGCCGTGGCCGCAGGATCACTGGGCCCGGCTTCCACAAGCCCGGGAAGACTGGCAGACGATTCCGAAGTCACGGGATTCGTCACGGGCTCGGTGCGCTCGCCAGCAGGCCTGAGCTCCGCCATGGCGGGACCGCCAAGCAGGAGACCACCGGTTGCGGCGATTCCCACCCCGCGGAGACATGTCCTCGTGAAATTCTTCGTGAAATTCTTCATGGAATTCTTCGTGGAATAAGTCATGGGGGGTTGCGCTCCTCTCACTCATTTACAAATAAACCCGCGCCATGGACGAATTTGCAGGCCATGGACAGCATCAGTCCTGGCACAGAGTGGCGAAAAAAAGAAAACTTGCACAAGTTTACGTTTCGCACCTGAATCCAGTGCCGATCGGCGTTGTACATAAAATAGGCAGAACTTATTCTGGCCCTGATAGGGATCACCGCCAGCCTCGGGACGTTCGGCCCCAGCAACGGCCCCAACTCCCCCCATCAAGCCTGGCGGATCAGTCGAGGTCCAGGGAGGCCAGCTGCAGTTCCCGGCCCCGCAGCATCTCCCGGCTGATGCGGCCGCAGCGGGGGCACTCGCAGCAGCCATCGCGCGCCGCGAAGGGCTGCTCGCAGGCGGCACAGAGGCATTCGGCGCTCACCGCCTCGATCACCAGCCGGGAGCCGGCGGCGATGGTGCCCGCCATCACCACCGTGTGGGCCAGCCGCAGGGCCTCGATCTCCACCCCCGCCAGGCTGCCCACCCGCAGGGTGATGGCGGTGATGCGGCCGGCCCCGTGCAGGGCGGCCTGCTCCAGGGCCTGCTGCCGCACGGCGTCCATGAGGCTCAACTCATGCATGGGGCGCCACCGCCTCCTGCAACCAGGCCCGCAGCAGCCGGCGCGCCTGGGGCAGCTGGCGCCGCATCTGGGGCGAGAAGCGCTCGCCCCAGGAGAAATCGAAGGCCGGCACGAGCAGCTCATGGGCCGGCACGCAGCCGCCGAACAGCTGCTCGGCCAGGGCCAGCAGCCGGGCGGGCGCCACCCGGTGCGTGTCCCGCTCCCAGCCGTCGCTGGCCTGCAGGGGCCGCAACAGGCAGCGGCTGCGCGGGGGCGCCAGCCAGGCATCGACGATCAGCAGCCGCTCGGCCGCGGCCACGGCTTCAGCCAGTTCGGGGGTGAGCTGGTGGCGCTGCAGACCCAGGCCCTCCACCAGGTGCCAGCCCACCCCGTCATCGCCGCGCAGGGGGTTGCCGATGCCGATCAGCAGCGCGCCTCCGGTGCCGACGCCGGCGCCGCTCATCCCCGCAGGCGCTCGGCCAGCACCCTGCCGTCGGCGGCCAGCAACTGCAGGCGCAGCGGCATCTGGCCGGCGGCGTGGGTGGAGCAGGAGAGGCAGGGGTCGAAGCAGCGGATGCCCGCCTCCACCCGGTTGAGCATCGCCTCGGGGATCTCGGCGCCGGCGGGGACCGGATCGGGGATGTACTCCCGGGCGATCTGGTGCACCGTTCGGTTCATCGCCAGGTTGTTCTGGCCGGTGGCGATGATCAGGTTGACGCTGGTGAGCAGGCCGTCGTCATCCACCTTGTAGTGGTGGAAGAGGGTGCCCCGGGGCGCCTCGCTGACGCCCACCGCCTCATTGCGGTTGAGGGAGGCCCGCAACCGGATGCGGCCGTGCATCAGCTCGGGGTCGGCCACCAGGATCTCAATCGCCTCCAGGCAGGCCACGATCTCCACCAGCCGGGCGTGGTGGTAGGCGAAGCTCGAGGTGGCGGGCTGGCCGCTGCGCTGGCGCAGCTCCGCCAGCTCCCGGTCGGCCCAGGGGGTGCCGACGCTGTCGCAGACGTTGAGCCGGGCCAGGGGGCCCACCCGGTAGATGCCGTCCGGATAGCCGAGGGGTTTGTAGTAGGGGAACTTGAGGTAGCTCCAGGGTTCCACCGCCTCGCCGAGGAACTCGGCGTAGTCGTCCTCGCTGAGCTGGTCGGCCACGATCGCCCCGGTGGCGTCCCGGAAGCGGATGCGCCCCTCGATGTGCTCCCAGAGCCCGTTGGGGGTCACCAGGCCCATGAACAGGCTGGGGAAGTCGCCGAAGACCCGCTGCTCCTTCTGCAGGGGGCCATCGAGCAGCGTCTTGTAGAGCTCCAGCGCCAGGGTCACGGTGGCGCGGGCTTCCGGCAGGCGCTCCAGGATCCAGTCCCTGGCCTCCTGGCTCAGGGGGGAGCGCACACCCCCGGGCACGGCCCAGGCGGAGTGGATCTTGCGGCCTCCCAGAAGCTCCAGGATCTGCTGGCCGAACTGGCGCAGGCGGATGCCGGCGCGGGCCAGATCGGGGTCGGCGGCCATCAGGCCGAAGACATTGCGCCTGGCCGGATCGCTCTCCCAGCCCAGCAGGAAATCGGGGCTGCTGAGGTGGAAGAAGGAGAGGGCGTGGGACTGGGTCAGCTGGGCCAGGTTGAGCAGCCGCCGCAGCTTGTCGGCCGCCGGGGGGATCGAAAGGGCCAGCAGCTTGTCGCCGGTCTTGGCGGCCGCCAGCAGGTGACTCACCGGGCAGATGCCGCAGATGCGGGCCGTGATGCCCGCCATCTCGGTGAAGGGGCGGCCCTCGCAGAACTTCTCGAAGCCCCGGTACTCCACCACGTGGAAGCGGGTGTCGGTGAGGTGGCCGGCCTCATCGAGGTGGAGGGTGATCTTGGCGTGGCCCTCGATGCGGGTCACCGGATCGATGATGACGGTGCGGGTCATGGCGAGGTCCTCATCCGAAGCGCAGCATGGCGGGCCCCTCCATCACGGGCCGCTCGCCGGCCAGCAGCGGGGTGATCGCCTCACGGATGCGCTCGGCGGAGGGGGGGCAGCCCGGCAGGTAGAGGTCCACCGGGATCACCTCATGCAGGGGCAGCACCTTCGGCAGCAGTTCCGGAACGATGCCGGGGGCAAAGGGCAGCTGGCCGGTGGCATCGGCCAGCTCCAGATAGCCCCGCTCCAGCACCGCCTTGGCGCCGTCGTGGCCGCCATCGAGCAGGTTGCGCAGCCCGGGCACATTGGCCGTCACGGCGCAGTCGCCGAAGGAGATCACCAGGGCCGTGCGTTCGCGCACCTGCAGGGCCAGCTCGAGGTTGTCGACGTTGGCCACCGCCCCCTCCACCAGGGCGATGTCGACGTTCTCGGGGTAGATCTTGACGTCGGTGCCGACGGGAGAGAAGACCACATCCACCTTCTCGGCCAGGTCGAAGAGGAACTCGTCGAGATCCAGGAAGGACATGTGGCAGCCGGAGCAGCCCGCCAGCCAGACGGTGGCGAGGCGGAGCTTGGCGGCGGGCGGGGAGGGGGTCATGGGGTGGGGGATCACTGGTTGTGCCAGCGGTGCTGGTCGCGGGCGCTGCGCAGCAGGGCGGGCAGGCTGGCGTCGGGCTGTTTCTCGGCGGTGGTGTCGGTGTTGCGGAACAGGGCACCGGTGGGACACACCTCGACGCACTTGCCGCAGGAGGTGCAGGCCTGCACCTGGCCCCAGGGCTCATCGAGGCCGGCGACGATGTGGCAATGGCCGCCGCGGCTGCCGATGTCCCAGACGTGGGCCCCCTCGATCTCGTCGCACACCCGCACGCAGCGGGTGCAGAGGATGCAGCGGTTGTGGTCGAGGGTGAACTGGGGGTGGGAGGCATCCACCGACCGCTGGGGGTACTGGTAGGGGAAGCGGGAGTGGTCCATGCCCACGGTCACGGCCATGTCCTGCAGCTCGCAGTGGGTGTTGGCCACGCAGACGGCGCAGACGTGGTTGCCCTCGGCGAAGAACAGCTCCACCGTCATGCGGCGGTACTCCCTGAGCCGAGGGGTGTGGGTGTGCACCACCATCCCCTCGGCGGCGGCGGTGCTGCAGGCGGGCAGCAGCTTGGTGGACCCCTCCACCTCCACCAGGCACAGCCGGCAGGAGGAGACGGGGCTGAGGCCGTCGAGGTGGCAGAGGGTGGGGACATCGGCCGCGGCGGCCCGGGTGGCCTCCAGCAGGCTGGCGCCGGCCGGCACCGCCACGTCCTGGCCATTGACGTTGAGGGTGACGACGGCCATCAGCGGACCCTCCCGGTGGCGACGCAGTCCGAAGGTTCCCGGCAGGCGGCCTCGTATTCGTGGCGGAACCAGCGCAGGGTGCTGAGCACCGGATTGGGGGCCGCCTGGCCCAGGCCGCAGAGGCTGGTGACCTTCACCATCTGGCAGAGGGCATCGAGGCGCTCCATGTCCTCGGCGGTGGCCCGGCGCTCCACGAAGCGATCGAGCAGCTGGGCCAGCTGCACGGTGCCGGCGCGGCAGGGGACGCACTTGCCGCAGCTCTCGTTGACGCTGAAGCCCATGAAGTGGCGCGCCACCTCGGGCATGGAGGTGCTCTGCCCCATCACCACCATGCCGCCCGAGCCCATCATCGAACCCAGCTCCAGCAGGCTTTCGTAGTCGACGGGGGTGTCGAGCCGTTCCGCCGGGATGCAGCCCCCCGAAGGTCCCCCGGTCTGCACCGCCTTGATCGGTGAGCCATCGGGAACGCCGCCGCCGATCACCTCCACGACGGTGCGCAGGGGGGTGCCCATCGGCACCTCCACCAGGCCGGTGTTGACCACCGCCCCGGAGAGGGCGAACACCTTGGTGCCCTTGCTGTGCTCGGTGCCCATGGCGGCGTACCAGTCGCCGCCTTCCCGCAGGATCGCCGGCACGGCGGTGAAGGTCTCGACGTTGTTGATCAGGGTGGGCGCCCCCCAGAGGCCCGACTGGGCCGGGAAGGGCGGCCGGGGCTGGGGCATGCCCCGCTGACCCTGGATCGAGAGCAGCAGGGCCGTCTCTTCGCCGCAGACGTAGGCGCCGGCCCCCACCCGCACCTCCAGCCGCAGGTTGAAGCTGGTGCCGTGGATGTGGTTGCCGAGCAGGTGTCGGCTGCGGGCCTGCTGCAGGGCCAGCCGCAGCCGCTCGATCGCCAGGGGGTATTCCGCCCGCACGTAAACGAAGCCGCGCTCGGCGCCGACGGCGTAGGCGGCGAGCGCCATCCCCTCGATCAGCCGATGCGGATCGCTCTCCAGCACGCTGCGGTCCATGAAGGCGCCCGGGTCGCCTTCGTCGGCGTTGCAGACCAAGTAGCGGGGGCCGGGGGGCTGGAGGGCCACCGTGTCCCACTTCAGGCCCGTCGGATAGCCGGCACCGCCACGGCCGCGCAGGCCGCTGCGGCGCACCTCGTCGCGCACCTGCTCGGGGCTGAGCTCCTGCAGGATGCGCTGCAGCTGGGCGTAGGTGCCGAAGGCGATCGCGTCGTCGATGGACTCGGGATTCACCTGCCCGCAGCCCTCCAGCACCACGGGCCGCTGCAGGGCGAAGAAGGGACCCTCCAGATCGATCCGATGGTCCGCCAGGTCATCGGCGGGGTTGGCGAGGGTTTCGGCGATCAGGGCCCCGGCCTGCTCCGGCGCCAGCCCCCCGAAGAGCTGGGTGCGACCGGGCCGGTCGCAGGCCACGAGCGGGCCGCTGCCGCACTGGCGCAGGCAGCCCACCGGCTTGATCGTCAGCTGGGAGGGATCGAGGCCGGCGGCGTCACGGGCGCCCTCCAGGGCGGTGCGCAGGGCCTGGCTGCCGGCGGAACGGCAGCCACTGGCATCGCAGCAGCGCACCTGCACAGGGGAAGGCATGGTGAACCGGGGGCGCCTTTCCTTCTGCTAGCCAGGAAATGGCCGGGGCGCCGTTCAGCGGCCCTTGACGAGGCCCCGGGCAATGGAGTCTTCCGTGGCGGGCAGGGGGGTGTTGGCCGGGATGACGCCATTGGCGTAGAGCACCTGGCGGATCTGTTCCAGCAGCGGGGGCAGGTTGTTCTGTATCGGGTCGAGCAGCTCGTACTGCTCCTGGGGCCCGGGATAGCGGACCCCCCCCAGAACCGCGTCGGCGGCGCCGGGATCGAGGCCGAGGTAGTCGGCCACCTCATGGCGGATGGCGGCGGGACGTTGCCTCTCCTCCGCCCGCACCGCCTGCCAGCCCTGGACGAGGGCCAGGACGGCATCGGGGTGAAGGCGCAGAAACTCGGGTTCGACGGCGAGCACATCGAGGATCTCGTTGGGGAGCTGCCGGCTGGTGAACAGCGTGTCCAGGGGCAGGGCGCGCAGCAGAAGCTCGCTGCGGGGTGGGTAGCTGACCACCGCCGCCACCGTTCCCTGCCGCAGGGACGCCTCCCACGCGGAGGCGGGCAGGAACCGGAGCTGGGACGGCAGCGGAGGGGGCAGATCCTGGGACTCGAAGGCGCGGGCCAGCAGGTAGCGGGAGAGGCTGCTGCGGTCGAGGGCGATCGGCCGGCCGGCCAGGCCTTTGAGATCCTTCACGGTCTTGAGGGCCAGCACCTGGTCGCCACCGCGGGATTCGTCGATCACGTAGACGATCACCGGACAGCGCTCCGGTGCCAACCCGCAGATGGTGACCACATCGATCGCCGTGGTGGCGATCGCCTGGGCCGCGCCCGCGACGTAGGCCTGCACCGCCCGGTCGTTGTCGGCGAAGTTGCGCAGGTCCAGCGTGAGTCTGCGGGGGTCGTAGTGCTGCCGGGCCTGGGCCAGGGCGAAGTAGGCGTAGCCCGGCCAGGGATTCATCGCCAGCACGAACCGGGGAGGCTGGCCTGGGCAGCCGATCAGCAGCGACAGCACCAGGGCCGCCAGAGCCACCAGCGCACCATTCCGTTGCCGCCAGCCCTTCCGGCGCCACCCCGGGGGATTGGCGAAGCCAGCGACAGCCCCCATGGGTGGGCCAGAAATGTGAAAAAAGTATTATGGGTGATCAGAGTGAACGGTTCCCTCCCCGTCCGGCCCCGTCGCCGACTCCCACGCTGCCGCCTTCTCCGCCGCCAGCTGAGCAACACCCCCGGGAGTCGAGCTCCCTGGTGGCTGCCGTGCTGGCCCTCGGAGTCCTGGGCACCGCCCTGCTGACCTGGAGCAGCGTCCATCAGACGATCACGGAGCACCGCAACCGGGAGCAGCCCGCCGCCGATCTCGTCGTTGCCGCCCTGCACAGGAAGCTGGACAACACCGAATCGGTGCTGCGGGGTCTGGTCGGCCTTCAGATGGCGTCCCAGGAGGTCACCCTAGGGGAGCTGCAGCGCTTCGTCGGGTCCCTCGAGAGCGATGGCCGCAGCCTGGAGGGCATCAGCACCCTGGGCTTCGCAACGGCCGCCTCCGGGCAGGCGCCGATCCGGCTGGTCGCGCCGATGGATCCCGGCAGCCGCGCCCTGCTGGGGGCGGATCTCTGGTCGTGGGTGCAGGGCTCCGGCAAGGAACCCGGCCGGGAGTCCTCACCGCCGGAGGGGTGGCTGCTCCCCGGCCGCCCCCGGCCGGGGGAGCCGGCCTTCCTGGTGCAGATCCTGCCCTTCGGCAGCCACCCCGGCACGGCAGCCGCAGGGTCGCCAGCGGCGAAGCGCTGGGCCTTCGCCACCCTGCCGCTGCGGGATGTCGTGCGGGCGGCCCTCAACCATCCGTTGGTCCGGCTGGACGAGCCCGTGGATCTGCAGCTGTACGTCGGCGATCGCGCCGACCCCGCCCATCTCCTCTACGACTCCCGCAACCTCCCCGAGGCGGCCGTCCTGACCCATGCCCTCTCCCGCAGGATCGACACCGGAGGCCAGCGGTGGCTGCTGCTGGTGCAGGTCCCCCAGCATGGCACCGCTGACTGGCTGCCCAGCTGGGTGGCGGTGCTGCTGCTGGGTCTGACGACCAGCCTGCTGGCCGCCCTGCTGACCGGGGAGCTGCAGCGGCGGCGCCGACTGGCTGAACAGGAGGGCCGCAGCCTGGGGGAGCTGCGGAGCCAGCTGGAGGACAGCCTCCAGTGGCTCCGCCTCCACCGCCAGGCCTGCTCCCTGATCCAGGAGGGGATCGTGGTCACCGACCGGGACGGGGCGATCCTCGCCTGCAACGAGGCCTACGTCGCCATCACCGGCTACCCGGAGGAGGAGCTGGTGGGGCGCAATCCCCGCATCATGAGCTCCAGCTACCAGTCGGAGGGGTTCTATACCGCCCTGTGGGAGCAACTGCTCGCCAACGACCGCTGGGAAGGGGAGATCTGGAACCAACGCCGCAGCGGTGAGGTCTATCCCGTCTGGATGCGGATGGGGGTGGTGCGGGACGGCTCCGGGGCCCCCAGCCACTACATCGCCGCCCTGACCGACCAGACCGTGCTGCGGGAGAAGGATCGGCAGCTGGAGTATCTCGGCTTCCACGACCCCCTGACCCGCCTGCCCAACCTGCAGATGGCCGAGCTCCGGCTGGGTCAGCTGTGCCAGCAGGCCCAGCCCCTGGTGGTGATCTGGATCGAACTGGACGGCATCAAGCGCATCGAGGAAAGCTTCGGCCAGGCCAAGGGCGATCAGCTGGTGCAGCTCGCCGTCGATCGGCTGGGAGGCTTCGTGGGGCCCGCCGCCGTCATGGCCCAGGTCGGCAGGGGCGAGTTCCTGATCGTGCAGGCCCTGGAGGCGACCGGCCCCACGGCCCTGGAGACGGCCCGCACCCTGATGGCGGCTCTCACCGATCCAAAGGCCCCGGGGGGAATGCTGGAGCTCACCCTGTCGGCCTGGGCGGGCATCAGCTGCTTCCCCCAGGACTCGAGAGAGCCGGAAAACCTCCTCCTGTTCGCCTCCACGGCCCTCGCCCAGGCCCGACGCCAGGGGCCGCAGGCCGTGCAGCGGTACGCGGCCGAGATGACGGTCCGCAGCCGCCACCGTCTGGCGATCGAAGCCCATCTGCAGCGGGCGGTGGAAGGGGGCCAGCTGGAGCTGCTCTACCAGCCCCAGGTGGACGGCCAGGGGACGCTGCTGGGGGCCGAGGCCCTGCTGCGCTGGCGCAGTCCCAAGTTCGGTTCCGTATCACCACTGGAGTTCCTCCCCATCGCCGAAGCCAGCGACCTGATCCACAGGATCGGCGAATGGGTGCTGCAGGAGGCCTGCCGCCAGTGGCAGCTGTGGGTGCAAAGTGGATTCGAACCTGGACGGCTGGCGGTGAACCTTTCGAGCCGACAGTTTCAGGATTCCCGCCAGACCGTGCCGGACATGGTGCAGGCGTGCCTGAGCCACTCGGGGCTGGACGTGACACGGCTGGAGCTGGAAATCACAGAGAGCTGCCTGATGCCGGCTCTTGGGACCCGGGAGCAACTCCTACGGTTATTTGCGATGGGTGTGGAACTGGCGATCGACGATTTCGGCACCGGTTTCTCCTCCCTGAGCACCATCCACAACTTTCCGATCCGCAAGCTCAAGATCGACCGTTCCTTCGTTGATGAGGTCGATCGCAACCCCACCTCCCAGTCGATCGTGCGCGCCACCCTGGCCATGGCCGAGGACCTGGGGGTGAAGATCCTGGCCGAGGGTGTGGAGCGCCCCGAGGAACTGGAGTTCCTGGTCCGCTCTGGCTGCCCCGCCTTCCAGGGCTATCTGTTCAGCCGTCCCCTGTCCGCCGAGGGGTTCGAGGACCTGCTCCGCAGGGGAACAAGGCTCGGCCCGGTGGCGGGCGGCGAGCCGGCGGCGGTCCCCCTGCCATGAGAGCCCCCCGCCCCACCATGACGCTGCGCCAGGGACTGCTCCTGGCCCTGCTGGCCGGCCTGGCGGTGCTCGGCAATGTGAGCGCGCTGCCGCTGTTCTTCGGCATCCAGATCCTGCTCGGATCGATCGTTCCCACCCTCATCCTTCTCTGGCGCCGGGGCTGGTGGAGCGTGGCGATCGCCGTTGTGGCCAGCCTCTACACCTGGAAGCTCTGGGGCCATCCCTGGGCCATCGTCATCTTCAGCGCCGAGGCCCTGTGGCAGGCGGTGTTCGTCAATCGCTTCAACGGCCCTCCGGAGAACGACCTCAAGGGCCGGATCATCCTGGCCGAGATCAGTTTCTGGCTCCTGGTGGGGACACCGATGGTGTTCTTCTTCTATGGCGTCGTGCTGCAGATCGATCCGGCGAACGTGGCCGTGACGGCCGCAAAGCAGGCGGTCAACGGCCTGGCCAACACGGTCATGGCCTTCCTCCTGTTCGTGCTGCTGCAGGTGTGGCGCAACCGCAGGGGCCAGGGACTGCTACCGCTGCGGGGCCTGGTGTTCTCCGTGGTGCTGGCGGCCTTCACGTTGCCGTCGCTGGCCCTCACCTTCCTCTCGGGCAACCTGCTGCAGGGGGCTGCCCAGGAGGCGGTGCTGGACAACCTTCAGACCGTCGCCGAGGCCGCGGCCCGGATCGATCCCCGCCAGCTCGCCGAGCCCACCCGGGGACTGCCGGCCAGCCCCGGCGCGACGGCCTTCCTGCTCATCGACAGGGAGGGCCACCGGACCAGCTCCAATCCTGGGTTGTTCCTGCGGCTGGAGAACAACTTCCTGCCGGCGCCACAGGAGTTGATCCAGCCGGATGGGCTTCAGATTCTGGTGCCAAGGGGTCAACGCCCCGCCCTCAAGGTGTGGATCCAGGGGTACTGGAGCACGACCGTGATCTCCGGCCGCCATCGGGTGCAGGTGGTGCAGCCCGCTCGACCAGTGGTGCTGAAGCTTCAGGCCCAGAGCACCACCCTGCTCACCGCATCGCTGGGGCTGATGCTGCTGGGGGTCCTGCTCAGCGAGCTGATGGCCAGCCTGGTGGAGGGCCAGATGCGGCTGCTGCGTGCCTCGGTGCCGGAGGTCAGCGACGACGTTCCCGACCTCACCGGAGGCCCCGAGCCTGACGGGGGCTCCGGTGATGGCAGCGTCATCGCCGAAGTCCAGGGACTGGTGGGCCGTCTCCACGAACACCTGCGCAGGGAAGCCCGCCTGAGCCAGGATCTCGCCGCCATGAGCGAACGGTTCCGGCAGAGCAGCGAGCAACTGCGGCGTCTCTCAAGCACCGATCTGCTCACCGGGGCCAGAAATCGGTCCGAGCTGGAACGCAGCCTGCAACTGCTGACCCAACGGGCCTCCGACTGCGCCGTGCCCCTGTCCTGCCTGGCCTTCGCGGTGCAGGGCCTGCGGCCGATCAACACCGTGCTCGGCCGGCAGAAGGGGGATGAGGTCCTGCAGCGGCTGATCGCCAGCGTGAAGCAACTGCTGCACGCCAACGACGAACTGTTCCGGATCGGCGGGAGCGAATTCCTGCTGCTGCTCTGGGATCAGCCGCTCGAATCGGCCCGCACCACGGCGGAACAGATCCGCAGGGTCGTGACCGAGACGGCCATGCCGGCGGGGAAGGGACCCGCCACCGGGCTGGCGATGAATGCGGGGGTGAGTCTGCTGGCGGCCAGCGATGCCAGCGGCCAGGCCATGCTGTCGCGGGTGGAGCTGGCCCTGAACCAGTCCCGGGATCTGGGGGCCAATCAGGTGGTGGTGCGCTGAGGCAGGCCGGCGGCCTCCAGCCGGGCCTCCAGTTCCTCGGGCTGGTCCACCGGGAGCCGGGTCACCAGCTCGCCGTCCACCACCAGCACCGGCGCCTGGCCGCAGGCCCCCAGGCAGCTGACGTGCTGCAGGGCCCAGACGCCATCCCCCACCGGATCATCGAGGCGCACCCCCAGCCGCTGCTCGATGCGCGCCGCCACCTGTCCCCCCCCTTTCACATAGCAGGCGGTGCCGAGGCAGATGGCGCAACGGTGGGCGGTGGGGGGCTCCAGCCGGAAGAGGTGGTAAAAGCTCGCCACGCCGTGGACGCGGCTCAGCGGCAGCCGCATGGCGACGGCCACCTCCCGCAGGGAGTTCGGCGAGAGATAGCCGTGGAGCTCCTGCACCTGGTGCAGCACCTCGATCAGGGCATCGGCGCGGGCCCCGTGGCGACGCACCACCTGGGCGATGCGCGGATCGCCGCTGGCGGCGCCGGCTGTTGCTGCTGCGGCGGTGGAGCTGGTCATGCCATCGATCTCCCACGCCCTCTTGCTAGCCACCGCCGGGCCGATGGTCAGCACGGCCTTGGGCAGAAGGCCTGCGGACGCGAATGGGGAGCCATACCTATAATCATTCTTGATGCGGACGCCGGCCGATGACTCCTCTCCTGCGACAGGCCCAGCTTCAGGCGGCGATGCTCAGCATGGCGCTGCTGTTCGCATCAGCGACCCTGGCCTGTGAGAAGCATCTCAAGGGGCACCAGAACAGCGCCGAGACCCAGACGGAAGGCCTGAGCCGCTGAACCCATCCGCCACCGACAGTCGGTGGCATCGGCGGCTCCGAGATGGTCAGTTTCCTTCGTCAGTCACCACGATTTGGTTTCTTTCCAACGTCGCTATCGATCACGATTGGTCGTCCTGGCTGTTGCCTTGATCGGCCTGTTCCTCGTGGATCTGCTCCTGTCGAGGCGCCTGGGAATCACGCTGTTCCCCTATTACTGGATCCCCGTGGTCCTGGCCGCCTCCTTCGCCACGCCCCGCCAGGTGGGCTGGTTCACGAGCCTGGCGATCGTCCTGACCGTCATCTGGTCGCTCCACGCCCCCCAGGCCACCACCTTGAAGCTGCTGCTGCGGCTGGCCGGCCTGATCGGCATGGCCTGGGTCGCGATGCACCTGGCCCGGGAACTGCAGGCGAAGGAGCGCAGCAACCGGGAGCTGAAGGATCACTACCAGCTGCTGGCCGAAAACGCCCCTGATGTCGTTCTCAGCAGCGACCGGCAGGGGCGGATCTCCTGGGTCTCCCCCTCGGTGGGTCAGCTGCTGGGTCACGACGCCCGCGACCTCAGGGATCGGACCATCGCCGAGTTTGTGCTGGAGCCGGACCGCGGCCGCCTGGAGCAGGCCATCGGCCGGGTCCTCCAGGGGGAGAACAGCGGCTGCGATCTGCGCTTCCGTGCCGCCGACGGCGACGGCCGCTGGATCTCCATGGCCCTGCGGCCGGTGCCCGGTCCCGATGGCGAGGTGACGGGCCTGGTGGGCAGCTGGCGTGACATCCAGGGCGAAGTGGACGCCCGCCTGGCGGAGGAGCGCACCAAGGCCGCCCTGGCCGCCTCCGAGGAACGGCTGCGGCTCACCATGGAGAACACCTCCACCGGCATCGCCCTGCTTGACGGTGAGGGCCATGTGCTTTCCATCAACCCCGCCGGTGGCGGGCTGCTCGATCGCGACCCGACCGACCTGGAGGGGCTCACCTGGCCCTCCCTCTCACCGCCGGAGGACCGGGCCAGCGAAGCCCCCCTGATGGCGGAGCTGCTGGACGGCCGGCGCCGTTGCTACCGGCTGCGCAAGCGGATCCTCCAGGGGGAGCGCGCCCCCCTCTGGGTGGACTGCAGCGTGTCCTGCTCCCGCCGTCCCGACGGCAGCCTGGCCTTCGTGATCGCCCAGTTCAATGACGTGACCGAGATGGTGCAGGCGGAAGCGGCCCTGGCCACCTCGGAGCAGCGCTACCGGCTGCTGGCCGAGAACTCCAGCGACGTGGTGCTGCTGATCAAGGAGGGCCGGGTCAGCTGGATCTCCCCCTCGCTCACCTGCATGCTGGGCTGGCAGCCGGAGGAGTGGATCGGCCATCCGCTCAGCCGCTTCATCCCCCCCGACGACCATCCGGTCCTGGAGCAGGACCTCCAGACCCTGGCAGAGGGTCGCACGGTGGTGCGACGGCTGCAGGCCCTCGCCCACGACCGCAGCCACCGCTGGGTGGAACTGCATGCCAGCCCCCACCGGGATGCCCTGGGCCGGCTCGACGGCATCGTCGGCTCGTTCCGCACGGTGGACCAGGAGGTGGCCGCCGAACGGGAACTGGCCCGCCGGGCCTGCACCGATGAACTGACCGGCCTGGTGAACCGCCATGAGGCCCTCGAGCGCATCACCGCCATCGCCGGCCGGGTGCTGCGCAAGGGGGACGCCACCGCCGTGCTGTTCTGCGATCTCGACAACTTCAAGGAGATCAATGACACCTTCGGCCACGTGCCCGGCGACGAACTGCTCCGGACGGTGGCCTCCCGGATCCGCACGAGCCTGCGCAGCGGCGACATGGCCGCCCGCATCGGCGGCGACGAGATGGTGGTGGTGCTGCAGGGGGTACGGGGGATGGGTGATGCGGTCACGATTGCCGAGAAGCTGCGCCGGGCCGTGGCCGAGCCGATCGTCACCAGTGCCGGCAGCCTGTCGATCACCCTCAGCATCGGGGTGACCCTGGTCCGGCCGGGCGAAAACCCCGACGAGATCATCTCCAGGGCCGACCACGCCATGTACCGGGCCAAACAGACCGGCCGCAACCAGGTGGTGCCCTTCAACGAGCAGACCGACATTGCCGATGGCCGCAGCATCAGCTGGCAGCCCGTGCTCTGAGCGGGACCGGCGCGGCATGGCCTTGCAACGGCCGGCGACACTGGGAGGCGAGCGAACGGAGGCGACGGCCATGGAGATCGCAGGGATCGACCATGTGGTGCTGCGCTGCAGGGATCTGGAGCGGATGGAGCGCTTCTACACCGAGGTGCTGGGCTGCGCTGTGGCGCGACGCAATGAAGCCCTGGGAATGATCCACCTGAGGGCTGGCAACGCCCTCATCGATCTGGCGGCGGTCAGCGGCGAGCTGGGTCGCCGGGGAGGGGCGGCACCGGGGCGGGACGGCCACAACCTGGATCACTTCTGCCTGCGGATCGAACCCTTCGACGAGGGCGCCCTGCGGGCCCATCTGCGCCGCCAGGGCATCGATGCCGGCCCCCTGCATCACACCTACGGGGCCAAAGGTGTGGGGCCGGCCCTCTACCTGGAGGATCCGGAAGGGAACAGCATCGAGTTGAAGGGCCCCGGATCGGGTTAACCGCGCCAGGTGGGCACACCACCGTGGGCCAGGGTGCCGCGTTGGCGCCAGAGCGCCGCCGCGCTGACGTCGATGCCGTGACACTGCGCCAGATCAGCGGCTTTCTGCGGCGAATCGGCTGCACTCAGGGCGGCGGCAAACTTCGGATCACGACGCGCCAGTTCCTTCACCAGATGGAGGGCTTCGGTGGCGTTGGCATGGGGCTGAACAGCGGCCTCGGTGCAAGGCCTTTCACAGGTGGATTCGTAGGTGGATTTGCTGGTGAATTCGCAGGTGGACATGGGATTTCCTCTTCTCTTTCCCTGACCCTAATGGATCGGAATCGTCAGCGAGATAAGTGGAAACACCCATCCCATCGCTTCATGATGCCGAACAAGATGATCTGAAATAGGACGATCCCTTCCCACGGCTGGCGGCATCGCCATAAGTTCTCGTAGCAGGGAAGTATTCCGACTCCAATTGCACTGTTGCCGCCACATCTTCCCCGGCAGTTTCCGCAATGAAATGCAGCATGAGATCGATGCCGGAGGAGATGCCCGCCGCCGTCCAGATCGCCCCGTCTCGGATGAAGCGTTCCTCCACCACCTCCACGTCGCCGAGGGCCCGCAGGCGATCGAGGGAGGCCCAGTGGGTGGTGGCCCGCCGGCCGCTGAGCAGGCCGGCGGCGTGCAGCAGGAAGGAGCCGGTGCAGACCGAAAGCACCGCCCGGCAGCCGGCCGCCTGGCGCCGGATGAAGGCGATCAGCTCGGGGTTGGCCACCTCGGTGCGGGTGCCCTGGCCCCCCGGCACCAGCAGCACATCCAGCGGTGGGGCCGTGGCGAAGCTGGCGTGGGGCAGCAGCCGCATCCCCTTGGCACAGGTGATCGGGGCCTCCTCCTGGCCGATCAGCAGGCACTGGCTGGGGCCACCGGGCTGGCGCGCCCAGATCGTGGCCATCTCCCAGGGGCCGACGGCATCGAGTTCCTCCACCCCGGGGAACAGCACGATGCCGAAACGGCCGGCACCGGAAGACAGGGCTGATTCCATCGTCAACCCCGCCCGCGGGCCCACGTCAGAGGCCGCCCAGGCCCCTCATCAAGACGCAAGGCTGAACAGCAGCTGCAGCAGGGCGAAACCCGCCAGGCAGGTGGCGGCCAGCAGGGGTGCGACATGTACCAACTTCGGGATCCCACGATGTCTCCGGTCTAGGCCGGGTGCGCTCACGGGGAAAGCCCGGCGATCCGGTGCGTGTGGAGAGCCACAGACACAGTCGGAGATGAACTTTTGTCCCGGGTGGCGACGGGCTGAAAGCCCCGCAGACGTCCTGGCACCTGGGCCGCGACCACCACCCCGGTCGGCTCGCTGGCCAGTCCCGCCTCCCGCAGCCGCTGCACGGTCCACCAGTTGCAGTTGCGGCTCCAGAGATAGGCGGCATGGGCGGGGAAGAACCGGCCCCGCTGGCCGGGACGGGGCGGCAGGGGAGGCAGGCGCTCGCCGTCGCGGTCGCGCCTGGCGGAGCGCTCCAGGGCGCTCAGCAGGGCCCCCAGGGTGGGGGCGTCCACCTGCCGCTCCCGCACGGCGACCGTGCCCGCCAGACGCGGTGGATCGGGGTGGCCCGCCAGGAAGAGCACCGAGTCGGTGGGCAGGAACAGGGCGGCGACCACGGCCTGGGGACTGCGCTCTCCCCCGTGGAAGTAGCGCCGATCGCCCCAGGCCACCTCCAGGAACGGGGCCGCTTCCGCCCCGGGGGGCCCGAGCCGCCAGCCGGGTGGCTGCTGCACCACGATCGCGGTGTGGTGGCCCCAGTCCGCCACCAGCACCGTGTAGCGCCCCGCCGGGGGCTGGGGCAGCCGCACCAGGGGGGCGCGGGACTCAGGCACCACGACGGCGTGGAGGAGCTGCCGTCCCACCAGCTCCAGCAGGAGAGGAATGAACGGCATGGGGGCAGGGGGACTTGAACCCCCACAGCCTTGCGGCCTGCGGATTTTAAGTCCGCTGCGTCTACCAATTTCGCCATGCCCCCGCGGGGAGATCCTAGATTCGCCCCACTTCGCGACATCCCCGGTGGCCCTGAGCGGACCCCTGAGCAGCCTGCCGCTCGACACCCTGCTGGTGATCGGCGCCTACCTGGCCCTGGCCGGCGCCTACCTGCTGGTGGTGCCCCTGGCGCTCTACTGGTGGATGCACAAGCGCTGGTATGTGATGGGCAAGATCGAGCGCACCGCCATCTACGGGATGGTGTTCCTGTTCTTCCCGGGGCTGATCCTGTTCGCCCCCTTCCTCAACCTGCGCATGGCGGGCCAGGGCGAGGCCTGATCCGTGACCCGCGCACAGGCGATCCTGCTGGGCCTGGTGGTCTTCGCCATCGGGGGTGGTGGCTACTGGGTGTTCCGCTCCAGCGGCCTGGAGGGCTTCTCCCCCGGCATCGCCGCCTCGGCGCTGTTGATGCTGGTGGTGCTCGGCTGGACCGCCAGCTACCTGCTGCGGGTGGTGGGCGGCAAGATGACCTACATGGAGCAGCGGCGCCGCTACCGGGCCGCCTACGACGCCGTCACCGACGAGGAGCTGCAGCGCAAGTTCGAGGCCCTCAGCCCCGAGGAGCAGGCGAAGCTGCTGGCCGAGGTGGGGCAGCTGCAGGCCGATGCCGAGATGTGAGCCCCTCGGGGTGCCCACGGACGACCCCATAGGCTCAGGAGCACCGTCCCGCCCTCCGGCCCGATGAGCGTCGCCGCCACCGCCGGCCCCAGCACCGCCCCCACCCTGATCCAGGAACGTTTCTCCGCCCTGCGGGCCTCTGGGCGTTGCGCCCTGATGCCGTTCCTGATGGCGGGCGATCCCGATCTCTCGGTCACCGCCGCCAGCCTGCTGGCCCTGCAGGCCGCCGGTGCCGACCTGATCGAGCTGGGCATCCCCTACAGCGATCCACTGGCCGACGGCCCGGTGATCCAGGCCGCCGCCAGCCGGGCCCTGGCGTCAGGCACCACGCCCGGCCGGGTGCTGGAGATGCTGGCCTCCCTGCGGGGCCGGCTCAGCGTTCCGGTGGTGCTGTTCACCTACAGCAACCCCCTGCTCAACCGCGGCATGGACAGCTTCTGCCGCGAGGCGGCCGCCGCCGGTGCCGCCGGCCTGGTGGTGCCCGATCTGCCGCTGGAGGAGGGCCAGAAGCTCTCCGCCATCGCCGCCGGCCATGGCCTGGATCTGGTGCTGCTGGTGGCGCCCAACACCCCGGCCGAGCGCATGGCCCGCATCCATGCCGCCAGCCGCGGCTTCACCTACCTGGTGAGCGTCACCGGGGTGACGGGGGTGCGCACCAGCCTGGAGGACCGGGTGGGTCCGCTGGTGGGGCGGCTGCGGGAACTGGGCCCCACACCGGTGGCCGTGGGCTTCGGCATCGCCACCGGCGAGCAGGCCCTCCAGGTGCGCCGCTGGGGCGCCGACGGCGCCATCGTGGGCAGCGCCCTGGTCCGGCGCATGGCCGCGGCCCACCAGAGCGGCGCCGATGTGGCCGCCGATGCCGGCGCCTTCGCCGCCGAGCTGCGCACAGCCCTCGACCAGCCGCTCTGAGCCAGCCTCAGAGGGCAGGGGCGCAAGCGCCCAGGGCGAGCGCCAGCAGCAGGACGGCGAGCAGGGAAGGAACAGGCATGGCCATGGGTCAGCTGCCCCCATGATGGGCCGATGGACGTCGATGCCCTGCCGTTCTCACCCGCCTGCCTGCGCAACCAGGAGCCGATCCTGACGCTGCTGCGCCGCTGGCTGGCCCCCGGCGGCCGGGTGCTGGAGGTGGGCTCGGGCAGTGGCCAGCACGCCATCCACATGGCCCGCCATCTGCCGGGGGTCCGCTGGCAGCCGAGCGAGCGCCGGGAGGCCCTGGGGGGCCTGGCCGCACGCATCAGCCTGGAGGGCATGAACGGACTGGCCCCGGGGGCGCAGGTGGCGGCTCCGCTGGTGTTGGATGTGACCCAGCCCCGCTGGCCCGCGGGCCCCTTCGAGGCCGTGTTCACGGCCAACACGCTGCACATCATGCCGGCGACGGCGGTGCCCCACCTGCTGGCGGGCGGCGCCAGGGTGCTGGCCTCTGACGGACTGCTGCTGATCTACGGGCCCTTCCGCTACGGCGAACGCCACACCGCCGCCAGCAACGAAGCCTTTGACGCCCACCTGCGCCAGCTGGATCCGGCCATGGGAGTGCGCGACGCCGAGGCGATCCAGCGCGAGGCCGCCGACCAGGGACTGCATCTGCAGGCCGATGAACCGATGCCGGCCAACAACCGGCTGCTGGTGTTTCAGAAGAAGGCCGAGGGGCGCATGGGATGAAAGGCTGAGGGGCGTTCACCCCGACCCGGCGGCCGCCGCCGTTCGCCCATGAAATTCGTCCTCTGGGGCACCTACTGCGCCGACGTTCTCGAGCGCCGCGTCCCCTTCCGGGAGGAGCACCTGGCCGGACTGAAACACCAGAAGGAGGAGGGCGTGCTGGTCACCCTGGGCCCCACGGCCGACACCCGCTTCGTGTTCGGCCTCTACGAGGCTGACAATCAGGAGACGGTGGAAGGCCTCGTCAAGGGGGACATCTACTGGCGGCAGGGCATCTGGACCGCCGTGGAGATCCACCCCTGGATCCAGGCCTTCTGAGCCGACGACGGCTCAGGCGCGGGGCCAGCCGTCGAGGGCCTGCTGCCACACCCAGGCCGCCACCGCCTCCGGCCCGCCCTCGCCCAGGGACTGGGCATAGCCGCCCATCTGCCCCACACCGCCGGCGGCGATGGCGGCAATGGCCTCCGGAGAGGTGATGCCGTTGCGCTCCAGGGCCGCCATTTTCAGCGTCTTGCCGCGGCGGATGATGTTGCCCCCCTGGAGGTGGCAGCCGGCGCAGTGGGCCCCGAACAGGGAGCTGCCGGCGTCGAGAACGCTCAGCCTGAGAACACTGCCGTCGGTGACATCAGCCTCAAGGGCGTTCTCAAGGGCGACGGGCTCGGGCGGCGCGGCTGCCAGGGCCAGGGCGGCGCCGGGGAAGCCGAGGGCTGCCGGCGGCACGATCAGGCCCAGCAGCAGCAACAGAGCCACCAGGAATGACACCAGGCGACGCCAGGAAATCAATCCTCGTCGTCGGCGCTGCCGGCGGGGATCAGGCGGATCTGCTTGCGGCCCAGCTTGATCTCGAACTCATCGCCGGGCTTGAGATCCAGCATGGCGGTGTAGGCCTTGCCGATCAGCAGATTGCCGTTGCCCTGCACCGTGGCCACATAGCTGAGCTTGCGCCCGCCCTTACCCACCTTGCCGGCCGCACCGAACTCGACCCCTTTGGCCTCGAGCAGGGCCTCGTAGAAGGCGGTGAAGTTCAGGCGCTCGGCGCCATCCTTCTTGGTGGAAACATAGCCACAGGCCCGCACGATCTCGGACTTGCCGACATCGCCGAGCTCCTTGACCTTGGCCAGTAATTCCGATCCAGTCAGCATGGTATGTAAGTGGAGGCAGGTGAGAGGTTAGAGGTAAAACATACACCAGCGCGATCAGCCTTCCGCCGATAGCCGCCACAATCAATGCACAACCACCGCCTCGATGCTGCCGATCCGTCCTCTCCGGCCCGATGATTGCCAGCAGCTGATCGCCGTGTATCACGAAGCGGTCATCAGCCAGGCCGGGAACCTCTACAGCCCGTCGCAGATCGAGGCCTGGTCGCAACAGGCCGGTCGCAATGATGACTTCCGGTCGTCATTGCTACGCGGCCATGGGTTGGTGAGCACCGCCCACCACGACGACACGATCATCGAGGCGTTTGCCCTTCTCGATCCCGCCGACCGGCTCTCCCTGCTCTACTGCCGGGGCCGCTCCAGTCGCCAGGGCCGGGCCAGCGCCCTGTTGGAGGCCCTGGAACAGCACGCCCGCTCCCGGGGGGTGGCTCGCCTGCGCACCGAGGCCAGCCAGCTGTCGCGGCCGCTGCTGGAGCGGCGTGGCTGGGTGGTGGACGACGAGGAGACGGTGACGCTCGGCGGCGTCGCCTTCCTGCGCTGGCGGATGGGCAAGGATCTGCTCTGACGCCAGCCCGCCTGCCCCCATGGCCGAAGCCCAGCTGCAGCAGTTCCTGGAGAAGGTGCGCCAGCTCAATGCCTTCGTGGCCCTGAGCGAGGCCGACCCCGGCCTGCGCCAGGCCCTGCGCGACTGCGGTGACCACCATCAGGTGGTGGCCCTGGCCCGCTCCCGGGGCTTCGAGATTGGCCGCCGCTGGGGGGAGACGGCTCCGGGGGAGGGGGCCGCGGCCGACGCGGGGGATGGCGGGGCCTCCCTGGTGCGGAGCCCCTGCCCCGCCGACGGCGAGGAGATCACCACCGTGCTGCTGGAGACCCCGCAGCTGCGGCTGGAGCGGATCCACTCCTGCCGGGCCAGCAGCCCCGAGGGCTTCTGGTACGACCAGGCGGAGCATGAATGGGTGCTGCTGCTGCAGGGGAGTGCCACATTGCAGTTCGCCGATGAGGCCGAACCCCGCGCCCTCGCCTGCGGTGAGGCCCTGCTGATCAGTGCGGGCCGTCGCCACCGGCTGCTGGCGAGTGACCCGCCGCCTGGAACGATCTGGCTTGCCCTCTTCTGGCCTCAGCCTCCTGCTCCTTGGCCTCCCGCTCGTTGACCTGGCGCACCATCCAGAAGGCCGCCGCCAGACACAGCACAGCCACCCCCAGACCCACCACCAGCAAGGGTTTGTTCTCGGCATAGGGGGGCAGCACGATCACCTTCCGGGCCACGGCGGTGATCGCCGTGAGCAGCACCAGCTCGATCTGCACCACGTGGCGGCGCAGATAGGAGGTGATGTTCTGCAGCACCTCGATGGCGATCAGCAGGTTGAGCAGATCTCCCAGCACGGCAATGAGGCCCTCTCCCTCCCAGCGCACGGCGGGGTTGACCAGCTGGAAGGCCAGCTGGACGGAGAACTTGAGGGCGGCCACCACCAGCACCAGGAACAGCATGACGGCCAGGAGCTTGGCCACCAGGCGCTCGCCCTGGTCGATCAGGTGCAGAAAAGGCTTGTCCTGGAAAATCCGCTGCAGACGTGGCATCAGTTCTTGAAGGGCTGGAAGTTCGGCTGGGCCGGGGTGTCGCTGGGGGGGTTCTCGATCACCGTGTCACAGGTGACGGAGCCATCCGCTCCGGTGACGCAGTTGGTGGGCTTGATCTGGGTTTCCGGGCCCACATTGCCACCCCGCTTGAGCATGAAGGACTCCACCTGGGCCTGGGCCGCAGCGGTGAAGCTCAGGCCGGCCACGAGGGCTGTGGCGGTCCGCAGGGACCAGGGGAGGGCGCGGTGCAGGACGGCGGAGGCGTTCATGGCGGTGGGCGTCGGCAGGGGCCGCGGAATCGTTCAGACCCCACTCTGGGGGCTGGTCGCCTGGCCCGCCAGGGCGGATCGGCCGGCCGTTCAGGTCCCGCCGTCCGCCCGGATTTCCTGCAGCAGCAGGTCCAGCTGTCCCATCGAATCCTCGAGCAGGCCATCGTCTGCAGCCGGATCCGCTTCGCCGCCGGGTTCCTCGCAGAGCCAGCCGGCCTCGATGGCGCAGAGCCGTTCCGCCAGCCCGGTGGCACCCTGGCGGCTCCAGATCAGGTGGAGCTCGGCGATCAGCACGGGCATGCGGATCGAACCGGCCCGCAGGGCCCGGCGCAGGTCGGACTGGGTGCGGCCGCTGAGGCGCAACCAGTCCTTGAGCAGGCTCTGGAGCTCGTCGAGCTGCTCCGGGCTGAGGGTGGGGGCGGAGGCGGGCATCGCCGGACCCTACCCCTGCCGGCGGGAGAGGGGAAACCAGCGGTCGAGCCGGCTCTGGGCCCGGGTGCGGATCGCCGGGGTGCGATGGGTGCTGCAGAGCCCCAGCAGGGCGGTGAGGGCCACCATGTCGTCGCTGAAGCCGGCCGCCGGGATGAAGTCGGGGATCACATCGAGGGGCAGCAGCAGGTAGGTGAGGGCCGCCAGGACCGTCAGCCGCACCTGGGGCGGCGTGCCGCCATCGAGCAGCAGCTCCAGGCATTCGAAGGCGGGGCGGGCGATGGTGCGGCCGGCCCGGCGCAGCAGCCGCACCAGCAGGGCCTCATCGACGACCGAACTTTCGAGCACCTCGGCGTCGACGGGATCCTGGCCGGCGCCGGTCTGGGAAGAGGTGGCCTGGTCAGAGGCGACCTGGTCAGCAAAGGCAGTGGCCGAAGGGGCACCAGCCATGGCGATCTGCTCGGAGAGAGGAACACGCCACAGGAAGGGCGTCAGGCCATTCTGTGGGCGCTGGCGGCGGAAGGACGAGGGACGGATCCCCCTCCCTTCACTCCTCCACCAGGCCGCTCTCGATGCCGGTCTTGCGGAGCTTGCGCAGGGCCCGCTGCACCACCTGGCGGCAGTACTCGCGGCTGCACTCCAGCTGCCGCGCCACCTCGGCCAGGGTGCGCCACTCGTGGCTGCCGTCGAGCCCGAAGCGCAGCATCACCACCGTGCGTTCCTTGGGGGTGAGGTTGGACTTCTCCAGGAGCGTCCAGACCGATTCGGTGCGCTCGGCCTGCTCAGCCCGCTCCATCGGCGCCGGCTCGTTGCTGGGCAGCACGTCGACCAGCTCGGAGGGATCGGCCTTGGAGCGCACGGCCCCCTGCAGGCTCACGGTGACGCTGCGCAGCTCACAGCCCAGCAGATCCTCCACCTCGGCCACGGGCAGCCCCATGGCGGTGGCCAGCTCGGCGGCGTTGGGGGAGGAGCCGTGGGACTGGAGGTGGCGCGCCTTGGCGGCCCGCAGGCGGGTGAGCTTCTCGTTGACGTTGACCGGAATCCGGATCGTGCGGCTCTGGGTGGAGAGGGCCCGGTTCAGACCCTGACGAATCCACCAGTAGGCATAAGTGCTGAATCGGTGACCGCGGGTGGGGTCGAACTTCTCGACCGCGCGTGTCAGACCGATGGTTCCTTCCTGGATCAGGTCAAGCAGATCCAGACCCTTGCCTTGATAACGCTTGGCGAGGTTGACGACGAGCCGCAGATTGGCTGTCACCATTTGCTGTTTTGCGCGCTCCCCGGTGCGCAGCGTGCGCCTCTCGAGATCATTGAAATCGCAGGCAGGGCCGCTGCCGCCGGCCTGGGAGCAACGCTCGTTGAGGCTCACCATCGCCTGCACTTTCCGCCCGAGCGTGAGCTCCTGCTCAGGGGTGAGCAGCTGATGGCGGCCAATCTCGCCGAGAAAGGCACTGAGGGAACTCGCCATAGAGCATCTGAATCGCTGTGTCGAACCTAGGGTTGTTTCCGGATGTTCCTGAAACGAACAGAAAGCCTTCAGTGTTCCGTTGCGGCTTCCACATACGGACCCTGAAATCGCCAGTTGTTTCCATAATTTGTGCTGATTTGCTCCTTCCAGTGCCGTCCCGGGTTCCCGGCGCCCGGGAGCCAGCCGCTACCGTCCGGGTCGATCACCTGACACCAGCCGATGGCCGGGCTTCTCTCCATCCCCTCCGAGGTGCTCTCCAGCGCCGGAGTGGCCTACGTCCACTACCTGAGCTTCATGGTCTGCTTCGGGGCCCTGGTGCTGGAGCGGCGCCTGATCCGGCCCGACCCTGACCGCAAGGACGCGATCCTGATGGTGATCACGGACGTGACCTACGGCCTGGCCGCCCTGGGGGTGCTGCTCAGCGGCATCCTGCGGGTGCTCTATTTCGGCCAGGGCTCCAGCTTCTACACCGAGAACCCCCTGTTCTGGTGGAAGGTGGGCACCTACCTGGCGGTGGGCGCCCTCTCCCTCTACCCCACCATCACCTACATCCTCTGGGCCATCCCCCTGCGCAAAGGGGAGCTGCCCAAAGTCAGCGAGGCCCTGGCCAAGCGCCTGCGCTGGGTGCTCAACATCGAGCTGGCGGGCTTCGCCGCCATTCCCCTGATGGCCGCCCTGATGGCCCGCGGCGTCGGACTGGCGGGCTGATGGTCCGGCGCTGGCCCCTCGGGCTGGTGCTGGGCGGTGCACTGCCGGGCCTGCTGCTGCCGGCGCTGGCAGGGCCCCCTTCGGCGGCCGGCTCCAGCTGTGCCCCCAGCCGAGCCAGCCGGCCGGTGGGGGACACCCCGGTGGCTGCCGCGATGCCACCCCCCACGCCTGGCCAATCCCCTCCAGCCCCGCCCAGCGCAACGGACTACCGGCAGTGGCTGCGGCCAACCCCCTTCGGCTGGGCCCGGCTTGATCACTGGTGCGTCTGGGTGGAGCCGGCGGCCAGCGAAGGGCCATCCCAGATGTGGGACGAGCGCTGGCTCGGCGCGGTGGAGCGGGCCCTGGGGAGCTGGGGTCAGGAGCTGGCGATCACCCGGGTGGCGGATCCGGCGGCGGCCCAGGTGCGGATCCTGCGGCGCCGGCCGCCCCTGCGCCGGGAGGCCTCCGGCCGCTCACGGGCCAGCCATGGGCGGGCCGAGCTGGCGGTGCTGGCGGTGGATCGGGGCACGGGCTGGATCCTGGAGCCCCAGGTGCGGGTGCTGATCAGCCCGGCTCAGCGGCCCGAGGCCACCGAAGCCACCGCCCTGCATGAGCTGGGCCATGCCTTCGGCCTGTGGGGCCACAGCGATGACCCGGCCGACGCGATGGCGGCCGTGCCTGGGCCCTGGCCGGTGCTGGCGCTGAGCCCAAGGGATCGGGCCACCCTGCGCTGGCTCTATCAGCAGCCCACCGACTTCGGCCGGCCCCTGCCGGCGGCAGCGGTGCCCGCTCAGCCCGGCGGGGCGTCTTCGGGGGGCGCTGGCCGCTGAGCAGGGTGCCGGTGGTGGTAAGGCACGAAACCGAGGCCGTAGATCTGCTCGAGCCGGGACGGGCTTAGGGCGTGGTCGGGGGTGCCGTGGCAGCGGAGGCTGCGGTTGAGGCAGAGCACGCCGTCGCAGGTGCGGCGCACCATCTCCAGATCGTGGGAGACCTGGAGGATCGTCCAGCCCTCGCTGCGGCGCAACTGGTAGAGGAGGGTGTGGAACTGCTCGGCGGCGCGGGCATCGAGGCCGGCCTGGGCCTCGTCGAGCACCAGCAGGCGGCGGGGGCGCACCACGCAGGAGGCCAGCAGCACCCGCTTGAGCTGGCCGCCGGAGAGCTCCGAGAGCAGCCGGTCGGCCAGGTCGGCGCAGAGGGTCTTGCGCAGGGCCTCGCGGACGGCGCTGCGGCGGGCCTCGCGGCCCAGCCAGGGCAGGGCCAGTCCCGGCGGATCCCAGCCCAGGCCGACGAACTCGGCCACGGTGAGCGGGAAGCGGCCGCGGGGGATCAGGGTCTGGGGCAGGTAGGCGAGCCGGGCCCGCAGCTCGCGGGGCAGCTGGCCGTGGCTGCCGAGGCTGCAGCCCAGGAAGCGCACCTGGCCGGCCTGGCGGGGCAGGATGCCGAGGATGGCCTGCACCAGGGTGCTCTTGCCGGCGCCGTTGGGGCCGACCAGGGCCGTGTCGGATTCGGCCAGCAGCTGGAAGCTGACGTCATCGACCGCCGTGACACCCTCGCGCCGCACGCTGAGGTGGCTGACTTCGAGAACCATTTCGGCCATTTCTCCACCCTACCCAGACGGCCCCGTGCTGGCTGTCGCCATCCAAACCTGTGGGCCACGAGAATGGAGGTCAATGCTCTGGACCCAGACCGCCCATGACCTGCCTCGCCGTGACCGGAGCTTCAGGCAAGACGGGCTGGCGGGTGGTGGAAGAGGCCCTGGGCCGGGGCTGGCGGGTGAAGGCGATCCTGAGGCCCGCATCGGAGGTGCCGCCTGGGCTCGCCGGCGCGGAAGTTGTGCGGCTGGAGCTGGGTGATGCGGAGGCCCTGGCGGCGGCGCTGGAGGGCTGCGACGCCCTGGTGATCGCCACCGGGGCGCGGCCGTCGGTGGATCTGGCCGGGCCGCTGAAGGTGGATGCCCTGGCGATGCGGCCCCAGATCGATGCCTGCAAGGCGGCCGGTGTGAAGCGGGTGGTGCTGGTGAGCTCCCTGTGCAGCGGCCGCTGGCTGCATCCGCTCAACCTGTTCGGGCTGATCCTGGTGTGGAAGGGGGTGGGGGAGCGCTGGCTGGCCGCCAGCGGCCTGGATTGGACGGTGGTGCGCCCCGGAGGGCTGAAGGAAACAGAGGAGGGGATCGAGGCCGAGGGGATCCGTTTCAGCGGGCCCGACCAACAGGAGAGCGACAGCATTCCGCGGCGGCTGGTGGCGCGGGTGTGCCTGGATGCGGTGGAGAACCCGGCCGCGATCGGCCGCATCATCGAGATCACCAGCAGCCCGCAGCAGCCGGCGGTGGGGCTGGGGGAGTGGCTGGCGAGCAGCGCCGCCTGAGGGCGGCTGTAGGGTCGCCGCGGCGGTGGCGGCTGGATGCGCAAACCCACTCTCCTGCTGGTGTTGGCGGTGCTGATGACGGCCGGAGCCAGCTTTGCGGCGGCCAACCTGCTGCTGCGCCACGCCACCCCCGCCAGCCCGCGCGTGGCGGCGGCGTTGCCGCCCCTGCCGGGGGGCGTGGCCCTGGGGGATCCGACACCGAAATTCGTGGGGGAAACGCGGGTGCTGGCGATGGAGGCGATCGACGCCACCGCCTGGGCGCCGATGAACCAGGCGCTGGTGCAACTGGCGCGCCGGTTCCTGGACTACCCCTTCAAGGGGTTCTCCCTCGATGGCGGCCCGAAGGAGCAGCTGGTGCTGGATCTCAGCAACTTCGACTGCTTCCTGTTCGTGGAGCAGCTGCTGGCGCTGAGCAACAGCCGCAAGGTGGACACCCAGGACGAAGGGGTGGAGCGCTTCACCCAGCACGTGCGGCGGCTGCGCTACGTGAATGGCGAGGTGGACTACTGCCGGCGGCAGCACTACTTCAGCCGCTGGGCCGAGGCGGCCGAGCGCAACGGCTACGTGGTGAACCTCACCCCGTTCCTGCCGGGGGCCAGCAGCCGCAACGTGGCGCTCAACTTCATGAGCAACCACATCAAGAGCTACAAGCCGATGCAGCTGGCCCGCAACAAACAGTGCATCACGGAGCTGGAGAAGGATCTGGTGCTGAACCAGGCCTACATCCCCCTGGCGGCGCTACCGGGGGTGCTGCCGTCGCTGCGCAGCGGCGACATCTTCGGGCTGGTGACGAAGGTGCCGGGGCTGGATGTGACCCACGTGGGCTTCCTGGAGAAGCGCGACGGGGTGGTGGATGCCATCCACGCGGCGGAGGGGGCGGGGGTGATCCGCAGTGAGAATCTCGCGGCTTATGCGGGGCGGGTGCCGGATGTGATCGGGGTGGCGGTGTGGCGGCCGAGGCCGAATGATGGGGATGCGGCGAAGAGCGCTAAACCGGGGGGATAAGTGCAAGGACGTCCGCTTCACCGAAGGTGACACCGTTGGAGAACCGAAAAGTCTCTACTCCATAATCCTTGGAGACGAAGTAATTCGAAACCACCAACAGATCCCTAGTAGAAAACCTCATTTCAAGGTTGCCCCCCTGCCGTCGAGTCGACACGAGATCAGTGGATCGCAGATTGGAGAAGGTCACCGCATCCTTGCTCGTCACATTGGGTTCATAGTCCGTGATGGTCTTGATGGCACCACTTCTGACAATGGCATAGGTGTCATCTCCCTCGCCACCGACAAGGGTGTCATTCCCCGTACCGGAGATAAGGCGGTCCCGCCCTCTCCCACCATGGAGCGCATCATGACCAGCGCCACCATCAAGGATGTCATCGCCGTCTCCCCCATGCAGAGTGTCATTGCCATTCCCTCCTGTCAGAGCATCGTTCAGGACACCCCCGTAAAGAAGATCATGGCCGTCCAACCCATTGATGCGGTTGGCCATGTCATTGAAGCCACCAAGCGTGTCATTCCCTACCGTGGCACCACTGACCACGACGCGGTCGCGAAGATGGCCATCCCCCCAGACAACACCGTTGGTGAATTGGAAGGCCTCAATACGATGGACTTCTGAGACAAAGTAGTTCTCCACCTTCAACTGGCCACCTCTAGAGTCACGGAGAATCAGGTGGCTCCCGTGACGCTCGGTCGATGTGATGTCCTGGGAACGCAGGTTCTGATACTGGACCACATCACGGTTGCCGCTCGCGTAATCCACGTCACTGATCTCCTTTCGCTCTCCTCCCTGGCTGATCACATACACGTCATCGCCGATCCCACCGTTCAGGCTGTCGTTGCCGCTCCCCGACACCAGCCAGTCACGACCCGCGCCGCCATGCAACAGGTCATTACCGCTGCCGCCATCGAGCTGGTCATCGCCATCGCTGCCGCTCAGGTAGTCATGGCC
>NZ_JACJTY010000008.1:0-136113 GCF_014698945.1 Synechococcus sp. FACHB-909
GTGGGATCGAACTTCTCGACACCCCGCACCAGGCCGATGGTGCCCTCCTGGATCAGGTCCAGGAGTTCCATGTTCCGCTTGGTGTACTTCTTGGCGACGCTCACCACCAGACGCAGGTTGGCGGCCACCATCCGCTCCTTGGCGCGGCGGCCGGCGTGCAGGCGCTTGCGCAGCACCTCCGGCCGCAGGCCCGCCGCCGCCGCCAGCTCCTGCTGGCTGGGCTCGCTGCCGCCGGAGCGCATCTTCAGCTCCTCGCGCATCTCCTCGAGGGCCATCAGCTCCTGCACCTGGCGGCCCAGGGTGATCTCCTGCTCATGGCTGAGCAGCGGCACCCGGCCGATGTCCCTCAGGTAGGAACGGACTAGGTCGCCGTCCACCGGCGGCATCGAGCGGCCGGAGGAGGCGCGGACCACGGCCTGGACCGTGTCGGAAACCTGGATCGTCTCGGCGATCTGGACCGTGTCGGACGTCGAGGGTTGGGCGTAGGCGAGGGCGACGACCATGGATCCGATCCATAACTGTCTGTAAAGCGTAACATCACGAAGTGTGAACTCCTCTCAGAAACGGGAGGGCCCAGAAACGCGGTCCGGACGGGCCCGCATCAGCCGGTGCCGAGCCGGGGCAGCAGCAGCTGGGCGGTCCTGAGGTAGATGAACACGCCGGCCACGTCGGTGGCCGTGGTGATGAACGGGGCCGACATCAGGGCCGGATCCAGCCCCAGGCGGTCGAACAGCAGGGGCAGGGCCGCTCCGGCGGTGGCGGCCAGGGTGGTGATGGCCACCAGGCTGATGCCCGCCGAGGCGGCCACCAGCGGACTGCCCCCCATGGTCCAGGCCCAGGGCACCACCACCACCGCCAGCAGCCCGCCCAGCAGCGCCCCGGCGACCAGCTCCCGGCCGATCGTGCGCCAGGGGCCCAGGGACTGCAGCCGCTGGGTGCTGAGACCCCGGATGACCACGGTGGAGCTCTGGGCGCCGACGTTGCCGCCGGTGCCGATCAGCAGCGGGATGAAGGCCGCCAGGAGCACCACCTGCTTGAGCACATGCTGCTCGGAGGCGATCACGGCCGAGGTGCCGGTGTTGGCCACCAGCAGCACCAGCAGCCACACCACCCGGCGCCGCGCCACGGTGAACAGGTTGCTGCGGAAGTAGTCGTCCTCGTCACCGGCCTGCACGGCGCCGGCCGCATAGAGGTCGCGGGTGGCCTCCTGCTGGATGACGTCGATGACGTCGTCGACGGTGACGATGCCCACCAGCCGCTGCTCCCGGTCCACCACCGGCACGGCCAGGAAGTCGTAGCGCTGGATCACCCGGGCCACCTCCTCCTGGTCGGTGTCGGTGCTGACGCTCATGACTTCCCGGGTCATCACGTCCCCGAGCCGGTCCTCCGGATCGGCCGTCACCAGATCCCGCAGGGACAGCATGCCGCTGAGGTGCCGGGAGGCATCGGTCACGTAGAGGCTGTAGATCGTCTCGGTGTCCCGGGCCCGGCGACGCACGATGTCGAGGGCCTGCTGGGCGCTGTGGAATTCCTTGAGGTCGATGAACTCGGTCGTCATCAGGCGACCGGCGGTCTCGGCCTCGTAGCCGAGCATCTGGGCGGTGACCCGCCGCTCCGCCGGGCTCAGTTCCGCCAGCAGCCGCCGGACCACCTTGGCCGGCAGTTCATCGAACAGTCGCACCCGGTCGTCCGGGGACATCTCCTCCACCAGCTCCAGCACCTCGCCGGAGCGCAGCCGCTCCAGCAGGCTCTGCTGCACCGATCCGTCGAGGTACTCGTAGACCTCGATGGCCTCGTTCTTGGGCAGCAGCCGGAAGGCGAGGGCCTGGAGCGTGCGCGGCAGGGTGCCGATCGCCTCGGCGGAATCCACCGGCTGCACGGGCTGCAGCAGCAGTTTGGCGCCGTCGTAGTTGCCCGCCTGCAGCAGACCCTCCAGCTGGCGGGCCACCACCTCGGCGACGGCGGAGGCCTCAGCCATCGCTCCTCAGATGCCGGTGGGTACGAGTGTATGGGCTGAGCCGCTAGGGTCCGCGGCGTTCTCCCCTCTCCAGGAACCCATGGCCGTCAACGTGAGCGACGTGGTGGTGCGCACCGCCGCCGGCCAGGAGCGCCGGCTCGGCGAGTGGGCCGGCCGGGTCCTGCTGATCGTCAACGTGGCCAGCCGCTGCGGCTTCACCCGCCAGTACGCCGGCCTGCAGGCCATCCAGGACCGCTTCGGCCCCCAGGGCTTGGCCGTGCTCGGCTTCCCCTGCAACGACTTCGGCGCCCAAGAGCCTGGGACCCTCGACGAGATCCAGCAGTTCTGCTCCACCACCTACGGCGTCGGCTTCGAGCTGTTCGACAAGGTGCACGCCACCGGCTCCAAGACCGCCCCCTACGACACCCTCACCCAGGCCGAACCCGCCGGCGACGTGGCCTGGAACTTCGAGAAGTTCCTGATCGGCAAGGACGGCACCGTGGTGGCCCGCTTCAAGAGTGCGGTGGAACCGGACGGGGCCGAACTGACCGCCGCGATCGAGAAGGCACTGGCGGCCTGAATCAGCCGGGCAGCCAGCCCCGGCTGGCCCGGCCGTCGGCGGTGGAGGTCTCCACCCGCAGCCAGCGGCGGCCGCCGGGCTCCAGCCATTCCCGCAGCACCCGCAGTGGAGCGCCGGTCTCCAGGCGCACCAGCACCGGTGCCTGGCAGCGGGGGGCGCAGTGGAGACCGAGGCTGCCGCTGCTGATCAGGGGCTCGGCCTGGCGCTCTCGTCGCCGCACCTCCGGGAGCCGTCGCTCACCGCCGCCAGCGGGCAGGGCGGCGGGGGCCATCAGGGCGAAGCCCAGAAGGGCGGCCCAGCGCCAGGCCGGCAGAGGCATCGCAGGGCGCGGCCGCATCAGATGTCGAGCTGGGCGAAATCCAGCTCGGCGCTGTGGGTCTCGATGAACTCCCTGCGGGGGGCAACCTTGTCGCCCATCAGGATGGTGAAGATGCGGTCGGCCTCGAGGGCATCCTCGATCTCGACGCGCTTCATCATGCGGGTCTCCGGGTCCATGGTGGTTTCCCAGAGCTGCTTGGGCATCATCTCGCCCAGACCCTTGAAGCGCTGGATGTTGTAGTTGGCCTTCTCGCCGAAGCCTTCCAGCACCTTCTTGAGCTCGTTTTCGTTGTAGCAGTAGTTGTGGTTCTTACCGCGCTCCACCTTGTAGAGCGGCGGGCAGGCGATGTAGATGTAACCTCCTTCCACCAGTGCCTTCTGGTAGCGGTAGAAGAAGGTGAGCAGCAGGGTGCGGATGTGGGCGCCATCGACGTCCGCGTCCGTCATGATGACGATGCGGTGATAGCGGAGATTCTTCTCCTCGAAGTCCTCGCCCTTGATGCCCAGTCCGAGGGCCGTTATCAGGGCCTGAATCTCGGTGTTCTTGTAGATCTTGGCGTCGTCGGTCTTCTCGATGTTGAGGATCTTGCCCCGCAGGGGCAGGATCGCCTGGAAGCGGCGGTCGCGGCCCTGCTTGGCGGAGCCACCGGCCGAGTCCCCCTCAACGATGTAGATCTCCGATTCGCTGGGGTCGCGGGAGCTGCAGTCGGCCAGCTTGCCGGGCAGGGTGGAGCTTTCCAGCACCGACTTGCGCCTGACCAGCTCCCGGGCGCGGCGGGCGGCCTCGGCGGCATTGAAGGCCTGGATCGCCTTCTCCAGGATCAGGTCGATCACCTGGGGGTTGAATTCCAGGTATTCGCCGAGCGCCTCACCCACCGTGGTGTCGACAATGCCGCGCACCTCGGTGTTGCCCAGCTTGGTCTTGGTCTGGCCCTCGAACTCCGGATCCGGCACCTTGACCGACAGCACGGCCGTGAGGCCCTCGCGGATGTTCTCCCCGGCCAGGTTGGTGTCGGCGTCCTTGCGCTTGCCCCGCTTCTTGGCGAACGTGTTCAGGGTGCGGGTGAGCACCGTCTTGAGGCCCTCGATGTGGGTGCCGCCGTCGACGGTGCGGATGTTGTTGGCGAAGCCCAGGATGCTGTCGGAGTAGGCATCGACGCACCACTGCAGCGCCGCCTCCACCTGGACGCCGTCCTTGGTGGCGTTGACGTAGATGATCTCGGGATGCAGCGGATCCTTCTCCGCATTCATATACGCGACGTACTCCCTGATGCCACCTTCGTAGTGGTAGATCTCCTCGTGGGCCGCACCATCGGCGCCGGCGGCGGCGCTGCGCTCGTCGCGGAAGACGATGCGGACACCACCGTTGAGATAGGCGAGCTCCCGCAGCCGGGCGGAGAGGGTGTGGTAATCGAACTCGATCCCGCCGCTGAAGATCTCGATGTCGGGCCGGAAGCGCACCGACGTGCCGGTGTGGGCGTCGGCGGCGTCCTCGGAGGCGAGGGTGCCGATCGGCAGGCCCCGCTCGAAGCGCTGGCGGTGGACCTGGCCCTGGCGGTGGACGGTCACCTCCACCCACTCGCTGAGGGCGTTGACCACCGAGATGCCGACGCCGTGCAGGCCGCCGGAGACCTTGTAACCGCCGCTGCCGAACTTGCCGCCGGCGTGGAGCACGGTCAGCACCGTCTCGAGGGCGCTGCGGCCGGTGCGGGGATGGATGTCGGTGGGGATGCCGCGGCCGTTGTCGGTGACGCTGGCGGAGCCATCTCCGTGCAGGGTGACCAGGATCTCGTCGCAGTGGCCCGCCAGGGCTTCGTCGACCGAGTTGTCGACGACCTCATAGACGAGATGGTGGAGACCCCGGGGCCCGGTGGTGCCGATGTACATGCCGGGCCTTTTGCGCACCGGCTCCAGGCCTTCCAGCACCTGAATCTGTTCGGCGCCGTAGGCCGCTTCGACTTTGATGGCGTCGCTCATTCAGAAAAGGTTTCCCCAGGGGGCTGACAAGGGCGGCGAATCCCAGGGGCGGTGGGGCGGCAATGGGGCGAAGCGGCTCCGAAAGGACGCTGCGCAAAGGTCAATCTACCACCGCCGTCCCGTAGAGCCCCAGAGACGCCTCTGAGAACCGATTTGGATCGGGGGTGCAATCACCGCCTGCGTCCCCCTCCGGCAGGATGGCCCGATTCCCCTGTCGCGTCCGGCCTGCGGCCGCCGCTCCCGACCCCCGTGGTGTCCCTCCCCGGCGCCGATCTCCCCCTGGTGATCGCCCTGCTGGGCCCGACCGCCAGCGGCAAGACCGCCCTTGCGATCGAGCTGGCCGAAGCCCTCGACCTGGCCGTGCTGTCGGTGGATTCCCGCCAGATGTACCGCCACATGGACGTGGGCACGGCCAAGCCCAGCGCCGAGCAGCGGGCCCGGGTGCGGCACGAGCTGCTGGATCTGAGCGACCCCGACCGGCCCCTCACCCTGCAGGAGTTCACGGCCCTGGCCACCGCCGCCATCGAAGCGGAGCATCGCCGCCGCGGCGTGGCCCTGCTGGTGGGGGGCAGCGGGCTTTACCTGAAGGCCCTGCTGGCCGGCCTGCGGCCGCCGGCGGTGCCACCCCAGCCGGCCCTGAGGGCCCAGTTCGCCGCCCTGGGCCAGCCGTTCTGCCACCAGGTGCTGCGCCATGCGGATCCGGTGGCGGCCGGTCGCATCGCCGCGGCGGATGCGTTCCGCACCAGCCGGGCCCTGGAGGTGCTCTACGCCACCGGCAGGCCCCTGTCGGCCCAGCAGGGCCTCTCCCCTCCCCCCTGGCGGGTGCTGGAGCTGGGCCTGGATCCGGCCGACCTGCCCCAGCGCATCCGGCGCCGCACCGCCGCCCTGTTCGCCGACGGCCTGGTGGAGGAGACGGCGCAGCTGATCGAGCGCTTCGGGGCCGACTGCCCCCTGCTGGAAACGATCGGCTACGGCGAGGCCGCCCGGCTGCTGCGGGGTGAACTGGAGCCCGACGCCGCCGTCGCCCTGACGGAGCGGCGCACCCGGCAGTACGCCAAGCGCCAGCGCACCTGGTTCCGGCGCCAGCACCGTCCCCTCTGGCTGACGGACGCCGCCGCGGCCCCGGCTTCGGAGGCGGATGTGCTTCAGCGTGCCCTGGGGGCGGCCACGGGCGGTTTATGGTGAAGGTCTAACCGCCCCTGTGAATGCCTCCCCGTCCCCGTTTTGATCGCCGTGCTCCCGTGCGGGAGCTGCCCAACATCAACGACCGCATCAGCTACCCCAACCTTCGTGTGGTGGATGCGGACGGCAGTCAACTGGGAGTCATCACCCGAGAGGCGGCCCTCGATGTCGCCCGCGACCGGGAGCTGGATCTGGTCCTGGTGAGCGAGAAGGCCGATCCGCCGGTCTGCCGGATCATGGATTACGGCAAATACAAGTTCGAGCAGGAGAAAAAGGCCAAGGAGGCCAAGAAGAAATCGCACCAGACCGAAGTCAAGGAGGTGAAGATGCGCTACAAGATCGATTCGCACGACTATCAGGTGCGCATCGGTCAGGCGGTCCGCTTCCTCAAGTCCGGCGACAAGGTGAAGTGCACGGTGATCTTCCGGGGCCGGGAGATCCAGCACACGGCCCTGGCCGAGCAGCTGCTCTACCGCATGGCCAAGGACCTCGAGGAGAACGCCGAGATCCAGCAGCCCCCCAAGCGCGAGGGCCGCAACATGATCATGTTCCTGAGCCCGCGCAAGCAGGCGGCCGGCAAGACGCCAGCTACGGCGGCCAGCTGAGGCGCTCCGGCTGAGCCCCCCTCGCTCTCCTGGCGGAGCACGTTTTCAGCCTCCCGCCCGGTGCCTGTCGGGCCCCAGCTGGCTCTCAAACGCGTCCAGCAGCAGCGACCAACCGGCCGCCGCCGAAGCGGGGTGGTGGTCGGAGCGGGCCGCGCACATGAAACCGTGGCCCCCCTCCAGCAGCACCAGCCGGTGGAGCCCCGTGGAGGCATTGACCGCAGCCCGGGCGGCGTTCGCCGCGGCCAGGGCCGTTTCGATCGCCGCCACCTCGGCGGCCGGGATCAGGGGATCCGCCCGGCCGCAGATGCACAGCAGGGTGCCCCCGATCGTCGGCACCAGCTCGAGGCTGGGCGGGCCACCCCCAGGACGGCCCGCGGCCACGCCGGCCCCGTAGAAATCCACCGTGGCGGCCACCGCCGGCAGGCTGGCCGCGAGCAGGGCGACGTGGCCGCCGAAGCAGAAGCCCACGCACCCCAGGCCTCCGGCGGCGGCCGCGGGGGGCAGCTGCTGCTGCAGCCACGCGGCGGCCAGGCCCACATCGGCGAGCAGCTGGTCGGTGCGGGTGCGCTCCTTGTGGCTGCGCCCGAGGGCCAGCTCATCGGGGCCGTAGCCCAGCTCCAGATCGGGGGCGGTGCGGGCGAACAGGGGCACCGCCAGCGCCGCGTAGCCCGCCGCCGCCAGTCGCTCCGTCACGCCCCGGATCCAGCCGTTGAGGCCGAACACCTCCGGCAGCACCAGCACACCGGCGCGGGGAGGCCCGTCGGCGGGCCGGGCCCACCAGCAGCGCAGCGGCACCTGGTCCGGGCGGCGGGGGTCGATCGACTGCCAGGAGGCGACGCAATCGGAGGGGGACAAACCGGCACAGGGCAACCGGCACATGGTCGTATGCCAACGAGGGAATTGTCACGGGCCCCAAAGCTCCGTAGGGTGGCGGCCAAGGACACCTTGGCCACACCGGCGTGCGATTCCATATTCAGCAGGAGAGCGACATCCCGGCGTCGACCCAGCTGTACAACCAGATCTGCTTCGCCATCGCCGCCCGGCACTACCCACCGGGCCACCGGCTGCCGAGTACGCGCCAGCTGGCCATGCAGACCGGCCTGCACCGCAACACGATCAGCAAGGTCTACCGCCAGCTCGAGACCGACGGCGTGGTGGAGGCCATGGCCGGCTCCGGGATCTATGTGCGCGACCAGCAGAACCCGCGCGAGATCAAGCCGCCGCCGGGCCTGCGCAGCAAGGCCCTGCCGGACATCGACCGGGAGGTGCGCCAGAGCGTCGACGGCCTGCTAAACGCCGGCTGCACCCTGCAGCAGGCCCGGGAGCTGCTCACCCGCGAGATCGACTGGCGGCTGCGCTGCGGCGCCCGGGTGCTGGTGAGCACCTCCCGCGAAGACATCGGCGCCTCGATCCTGATCGCCGAGGAACTCAAGCCCAGCCTGGAGGTGCCCGTCGAGGTGGTGCCGATCGAGGAGCTGGAGTCGGTGCTGGAGACCTCCAGCAAGGGCACGGTGGTCACCAGCCGCTACTTCCTGCAGGAGGTGGAGCAGATCGCCAAGGTGCACGGTGTGCGGGCCGTGCCGGTCGACCTCAACGACTTCGGCCACGAGCTGGGCATGCTCAAGGAGCTGCGCCCCGGTAGCTGCGTGGGCCTGGTGAGCATCAGCCCCGGGATCCTGCGGGCCGCCGAGGTGATCCTGCACAGCATGCGGGGCAACGAACTGCTGGTGATGACGGCCAATCCCGACACCAGCAGCCGCCTCCTGGCCCTGCTGCGGGCCTCCAGCCACGTGATCTGCGACAAGCCCAGCCTGCCCCTGGTGGAGCAGACCCTGCGCCAGAACCGCGCCCAGCTGATGCGCCTGCCCATGGTGCACTGTGCGCAGAGCTACCTTGGCAGCGCCACCATTGACCAACTGCGCAAGGAGATCGGCCTCCTGGCGGCCTGACGGCGGGAATCCATGCTCGATGCACTCCGGGCCGACCTGGCCATCATCCGGCAGAGGGATCCGGCCGCCCGGGGCACCCTGGAGATCCTCCTTTGCTACCCGGGCTTCCACGCCCTGGAGCTACACCGCGTCAGCCACCGCCTCTGGCGGATGGGACTGCCCCTGATCCCCCGGCTGATGAGCCAGCTGGGCCGACTGTTCACCGGCGTGGAGATCCACCCGGGGGCCCGGATCGGCCGGGGCGTCTTCATCGACCACGGCATGGGCGTGGTCATCGGCGAGACCAGCGTCATCGGCGACAACTGCCTCCTGTACCAGGGCGTGACCCTCGGGGGCACGGGCAAGGAGCACGGCAAGCGCCACCCCACCCTGATGGACAACGTGGTGGTGGGGGCGGGCGCCAAGGTGCTCGGGGCGATCACCGTGGGCACCAACACCCGCATCGGCGCCGGCTCGGTGCTGCTGCGCAACGTGGGGGCCGACAGCACCGTGGTGGGCATCCCCGGCCGGGTGATCCACCAGGCCGGTGCCCGCATCGATCCCCTGGCCCACTCCGCCCTGCCGGATGCGGAGGCCTCGGTGATCCGCAACCTGATGGAGCGGATCGACAGCCTGGAGAACGACGTCAACCGGTTGCAGGCCTGCCTGCAGGAGGTGGCCGCCGGCCGGCCCCTGAAGGAGCCCTGCAGCGGCACGGCCCAGAACCTGCGCGACCGGGAGATCCTGGAGTTCCTGGGTGACAACCCAGAGATCCAAAACTGAAGCTGCGGAGCGCCTTCAGAACACGGCCACTTTGACGTCGGTTTGGGAGAAGTCGTCGCCCTTGAACAACAGAGGCCGATCCAGAGCCATGGCCAGCCCATAGCTGAAGCAATCCCCGAAGTTCAGGCCTGCCCGGTGGCGACCCTTGCCGTAGTACTGCCAACCATGCAAGGCCCAGCGCAGCTGGTTCGCATCAAAGCAGAGGTGTCCACCACCATCACACCGGCAACCCCTGATCGTCATAGAGCTCGTCCTGCAACTCCTTGCTGGTCACGCCCTCCGGCCACTGAATCAGGCGAAATCGCTGCAAAAGTTCCTGAAGCCGGGCATGCCGAGCCGCGACCGCACTGGCCATCTCTTCCTCTCCGTGCTGGCTACGCTCAAGCTCGGCGCTGAGGGCTTGTCGCACCGCATTGGTCACGGTGGTGGACCGGCGGGCAGCCAACTCGCGTGCCATGGCATGCACCTCAGGATCCTTGATGTTCATGCCCATGGCGCCGCCAGGGTAGAAGAGATAGAAATTCTACCCTTGCTGACCTTCAGGCCGTGACGGCCTGCGGCACCTGGGGCTGGAACATGAACATCGAATAGATCACGTTGCGGCGCATCTGGGTCATCATCTCCAGGAACATGTCGTAGCCCTCGTTCTTGTATTCGATCAGGGGATCCTTCTGGCCGTAGCCCCGCAGGCCCACCGATTCCCGCAGGGCCTCCATGGCCTGCAGGTGCTCGCGCCAGAGGGTGTCGATCTGCTGAAGGATGAAGAAGCGCTCCGCCTCCCGCATCAGGCCCGGCCGCATCTGCTCGATCTGCCCCTCCTTGATGTCGTAGGCATTGCGCATCTGCTCCTGCAGGAAGGCCTTGAGCTCCTCCATCGACAGGCCGCTCACCTGGTCGGGGGACAGATCCGCCAGCAGGTAGATGAACTCCTTGACCTTCTCCACCAGGCGGGTGAGATCCCACTCCTCGGGCGGCAGATCCGGGTTCACGTAGGCCTCGACGATGTCGTCGATGGTGCGCTCGCCGTAGCCGATCACCTGCTGCTTGAGCTCCCTTCCCTCCAGCACCCGTCGCCGTTCGGTGTACACCGCCTTGCGCTGGTTGTTCATCACCTCGTCGTACTCGAACACCTGCTTGCGCATGTCGTAGTAGTACGTCTCCACCTTCTTCTGGGCCCCCTCCAGGGAGCGCGTCAGCATGCCCGATTCGATCGGCATGTCCTCCTCGACCCGGAAGGCGTTCATCAGCCCCGCCACCCGGTCGCCGCCGAAGATGCGCAGCAGGTTGTCCTCCAGGGAGAGGAAGAAGCGGGTGCTGCCGGGGTCGCCCTGGCGACCGGCCCGGCCGCGCAGCTGGTTGTCGACGCGGCGCGATTCGTGGCGTTCCGTGCCGATCACGTGCAGGCCACCGGCGGTGCGGACCTGGGCCTCCTCCTGTTTCACCACCACGTCGTACTCGCCCCGGACCTGGGCGATCAGTTCCCGCAGCCGCTGGATCTGGGGATCGTCCGTGGGGGCCTTCTCGGCCGCCTGGGCGATGCGATCCTCAAGCTCGAGCACGGTCAGGGTGCGGTCGCCCCAGGCGGTCACCAGCTCGCGGGAGAAGCCGGAGAGGGCCTTCTCCGTGTCTTCGGAGAGGCTGCAGGGATAGAGGTTGCCGATGGCCCGGGCCTCACTGGCCGGCCTGGAGCTGGGGGCCACGGCGCCGCCGAAGCCGGCCGGCGCCTCGGTGGAGCGCTGCAGGGGCACAGGGGGACGATGGCCCTCCTCGGGGCGCACCAGCCTCGGCAGCAGCACTTCCCGCAGCTTGAGGCGGGCCATGTAATCGCTGTTGCCCCCCAGGATGATGTCGGTGCCGCGGCCGGCCATGTTGGTGGCGATGGTGACGGCACCGGCCCGGCCCGCCTGGGCCACGATCTCGGCCTCCCGCTCCACGTTCTCCGGCTTGGCGTTGAGGAGGTTATGGGGGATGTCCTGCTCCTGCAGCAGGGTGGAGAGCAGCTCCGACTTCTCGACACTGGTGGTGCCCACCAGCACCGGACGGCCGCTCTTGTGCACCTGGGCGGTCTCGGCGGCCACGGCCTGCCACTTGGCCGTTTCGGTCTTGTAGACCTGATCGGGCCAGTCGGCGCGGGAGCGGACCCGGTTGGTGGGCACCACGGCCACTTCCAGCTTGTAGGTCTTCTCGAACTCCACTTCCTCGGTCTTGGCGGTGCCGGTCATGCCGGCGAGGCGGGGGTAGAGCAGGAAGAAGTTCTGGTAGGTGATGCTGGCCAGGGTCTGGGTCTCGGGCTGGATCGGCAGGGACTCCTTGGCCTCGATCGCCTGGTGCAGGCCGTCGCTCCAGCGGCGCCCCGGCATCACCCGGCCGGTGAACTCGTCGACGATCACCGCGTCGGAGTCACGAACGATGTAGTTGACGTCCTTGACGAACAGTTCCTTGGCCTTGAGGGCGTTGTTGATGAAGTGGGCCCAGGGGTCCTGGGGGTTGAAGAGGTCCTGGACGCCGAGCAGCTGTTCGGCCTTCTGGTAGCCCTCGTCGGTGAGGGTGACGTTGCGCTGCTTCTCATCGACCTCGTAGTCGCCCTCGGGATCGATGCCGTCCTTGCCCATCTCGGCGGCGCGCTCCAGCTCCACGGCGATCCGGGCCGCCTGCATGTACTTCTCCTGGGGCCGCTCGATCTGGCCGGAGATGATCAGGGGGGTGCGGGCCTCGTCGACCAGGATCGAATCCACCTCGTCGATGATGCAGTACTGGAACTCACGCTGCACCACCTCGGCGATGTCACTCGCCATGTTGTCGCGCAGGTAGTCGAAGCCCAGCTCGGAGTTGGTGGCGTAGGTGATGTCGCAGGCGTAGTTGCGGCGCCGCTCCGGCGGGCTCATGTCCTGCTGGATCAGGCCGACGCTCAGGCCCAGGAAGCGGTGGATCTGGCCCATCCACTCGGCGTCGCGGCGCGCCAGGTAGTCGTTGACCGTGACCACGTGGACCCCGCGGCCGGTGAGGGCGTTGAGGTAGGCCGGCAGGGTGGCCACCAGGGTCTTGCCCTCGCCGGTCTTCATCTCGGCGATCTGGCCGTTGTGCAGCACCATGCCGCCGATCAGCTGCACGTCGAAGTGGCGCATGCCCAGCACCCGCTTGCCGGCCTCCCGCACCACGGCGAAGGCCTGGGGCAGCAGCTCATCGAGCAGGGCCTTGCGGCGGGCCGCCGTCTCGGGCTTCTCCAGCTTCTGGCGGAACTCGGCCGTCAGGCCCCTCAGCTCCTCGTCGCTGAGGGGCTCGATCTCCTCCTCCAGCAGATTGATGTCGGACACCAACGGCTGGTAACGCTTCAGCTTGCGGGCATTGGGATCACCCAGCAGCAGCTTGAGCATGGAGTTGGCCTGTCCGTAGTTTCTTACCCTACCATCGCAAAACCGTGGCCGAGAGCGAAGAATCGTGCTGCTGCAAGGGTTCTCGGCGTCTCCTTCGCCGGGGATCCGCACCTGGGGAGCCCACCGAGCAGGATTCGCAGCTGATGCGCCCCACCCCGGTCCGTTGAGCAGCGCCCCCCCCAGGCCCGAGGCCCCCTCCCTCGCCCCGATCCGGCTGGTCCGCCACGGCCGGCTGCGGCTGCGCCTGCGCTGGCGGTTGGCGGCCCTCCGCACCCTGCTCGATGGCCACAGCTTCTGGGCCACCGGCCGCCGGCCCGCCCAGCTGGGGCGGATGCTCGGCGGCAGCCAGGTGGTGGTGAGCGCCTGGCAGGCGGGAACCCTGGTGGGCTTCGGCCGTGCCACCAGTGACGGGGTGTTCCGCGCCGTGTTGTGGGACGTGGTGGTGGCCGAGGACCAGCAGGGCCGGGGGGTCGGCCGGCGGATCGTCGAGACGCTGCTGGCCAGCCCGGAGGTGGCGGCGGCCGAGCGGGTCTACCTGATGACCACCACAGGCGAGGGCTTCTACGAGAAGCTGGGCTTCAGCCGGGTGGACAGCCAGCGGCTGATGCTGAAACAGACAAGCGGATGAAGAGATTCGAACTCTCGACCCTCTCCTTGGCAAGGAGATGCTCTACCACTGAGCTACATCCGCAGTTCGGCCCCTTGGCCGGATCGAAGCATGCCCCATGGGGGGCCCCTCGGTCAAATGGGGACGCCGGGCGCGGATCCGGCGGCCGGGGAAGGGCGGCGACAGCGCCCATAAAGTCGGGCGGTGGCGGTGGCGGCAAGGCATGTGGTGGCGGACTCCCTGGCTGAGACAGCGACGGCTGCTGCTGGGGCTGGCCCTGTTCGACACCCTGCTGCTGCTGGGGACCTACAACAGCCTGTTCCTGCAGCGGTTCGACCGCTGGGCCGGCATCACCGGCTCGATCGTGGGCCTGACCCTGCTCTGGGTGGGAACGTCCTACCTGCTGGGGCGCTACTCCAAGCCTGACCAGGGCCAGCGGGATTCCCAGCGGCGACGGCTGGGCGCGACCGCCGTGGTCGCCCTGCTGGCGCTCGCCGTCGTCGTCGTGGGTCTCAACTGGGGCCTGAAGGTGGAGGATCCGCGGACGTTCCGGAACTTCATCCTCCCCCTGCTGGCGGCGGTCACGCTGGCCTCGGGAACGGCGCAGCTGGTCGTCACCCGGCTGCTGAGCCGCCGCCAGGCCTGGCTGCTGGTGGGGGAGACGGCGGAACTGACGGTGGTGCGGCGCGAGCTCGAACGGGACGGCGGCCACACCCAGCTGGATCTCCACTACTACGACTGCCGTGCCCTGGAGCCGGCGTTCGAGACCATCCTGCTGACGGTGGACGGCATCGCCGTGAGCGAGGCGGCCGAACTGAGCGATGTCCTGCTGCAGAAACTGCTGGCGCGGCGCGAACGGGGCGCCAGTGTCTGCAGCCTCGTCATCTGGGCCGAGCACCACCTCCAGCGGGTCCCACCGGAGCTGTTCTCGAGCCGCTGGCTGCTGCAGGCCGACGGCTTCGAACTGCAGCCCAACCGCTGGGGATGGCGGCTCAAACGCATGGGGGACGTGGTCGTCGCCAGCCTGCTGCTGATCATCACGGCGCCGGTGCTGCTGGTCTCCGCCCTGGCGATCCGTCTCGAGGGCGGCGGGGGGATCCTCTACCGCCAGGTCAGGACAGGTCTCTACGGGGAGGCCATCGAGGTCTGGAAGCTGAGGACCATGTGCGAGGAAGCGGAGGCACGGGGTGCCCGCTGGGCCAGCCGCGACGACCCCCGCGTCACGCGGGTGGGAAAGCTGCTGAGACGGCTGCGCATCGATGAACTTCCCCAGCTGATTGCCGTGCTGAAGGGTGAAATGAGCCTGATCGGCCCGAGGCCGGAGCGGCCCGAGATCGAAGACACGCTGGAGCAACAGATCCAGCACTATCGCGTGCGCCACTGGGTGCGTCCCGGACTCAGCGGATGGGCGCAGGTTTGCTATCCCTATGGCGCCAGCATCGAGGACAGCAGGATGAAACTCAGCTACGACCTCTATTACCTGCGCAATGCCAGTCTGATGCTCGACACACTGATTCTGATCAAGACGATTCGCCTGCTCGCCAGAGCCAGGGGCGCCCAGCCGGATGTGCACCCCCGGGGCTCCATGGCCCGGTTCAAGGCTCTTCCTTGAGTCTCACGGGATGGACGGCCCCTAACCGCGTAGGATCACCAACCCTTGGTCATGGTCCTTGGCGACTGTACTGATCACTGGAGGGGCTGGCTTCATTGGCAGTCACACCTGTCTGGTGATGATCGGTGCCGGCCACGACGTGGTTGTCATCGACAACCTGCATAACAGCAGCGTCGAAGCGCTCCACCGGGTGGCGGAACTCTGCCAGCTCAGCCCCTGCCGGCACGCTGTTGATCAGGACGGCGTGCATCAGGCCTGGGAAACCGCCACGGGTGATCGCCGGCTGCGCTTCATCAACGGTGACATCCGAAGCCCGGAGGCCCTCGATGGGGCGTTCCGCGCCAGCGGCGGCGGGGACGTGGCGGCCGTGCTGCATTTCGCCGGCCTCAAGGCCGTGGGTGACTCGATCCAGGAGCCGCTGAGCTACTGGCACGTGAACGTCGAAGGCACCCGCTGCCTGCTCGAGGCGATGCGGCGCCACGGCTGCCGGACGATCGTTTTCAGCAGCACCGCCGCGCTCTACGGCTGCCCGCAGGAGCTGCCGATCCCTGAGAGCGCCTGTGTCCAGCCGGCGAATCCCTACGGACAGACCAAGGCGGCGGTGGAGCGGATGCTGGCCGACACGGCCGCCAGCGAACCGGGTTGGCGGATGGCCAGGTTGCGCTACTTCAACCCCGTGGGAGCGCACCCCAGCGGACGCATCGGCGAAGACCCCAACGGGGTGCCCTCCAACCTGTTCCCCCTGATCACCCAGGTGGCCATGGGACTCCGGTCCCACGTGCAGATCTTCGGCTCCGACTGGCCCACACCCGATGGCACCGGCATCCGTGACTTCATCCATGTGATGGATCTGGCTGAGGGCCACAGGCAGGCCCTGGATCTGCTCCTGACGACGGACGAACAGATCCTCACCCTGAATCTCGGCAGCGGTCAGGGACACTCCGTGCTCGAAATGATCGAGGCCTTCGAGCGGATCAACGGCGCTCCGGTGGCCTACGAATTCGCGCCCCGCAGGCCCGGTGATGTGGCGGAGAGTGTGGCCGATTCAACCGCGGCGCAGCAGCTGCTGGGCTGGTCCACCACCCGCAATCTGGAGGACATCTGCCGTGATGGCTGGGCCTGGCGACAGCAGAACCGGCACGGTTACCGCAGCCGGAGGTAGAGCCATTTCTGCAGGGCCGCCGGCAGGAGGCGCAGTCCGAAGGCCGCCAAGGCCCACAGCAGGTTGGGCGCTGATAACAACCGCAGCTCCCGCATCGCCCTGATCCGCACATGCAGGTCGGCCCAGGCCTGCCGCCAGCCACCACGGCGCCCGAAGAACCCGGAATCCCGCTGGAAGTTCAGCAGCGGTTCCGCCAGGTTGGCGAACACGAAACCCGATCCCGCAGCCGAGATCCAGAGGTGATAGTCCTCGGTGCGTTTCACATCCTCCCGGTACCGCAGGCCGGATTCAAAGACACGGCGCCGCAGCATCACCGTGGGGTGGTTCAGGGGATTGCTGCGCGGCAGGGTGGCCACAATCACCCGATGGCTGAGGGGCATGCGCTTGAGCTGCAGATCGGCGCCGTGCTCATCGACCTCATGGCAGGCCGTGCCAAGGATGTCGACCTCCGGGTGCTCCGCCAGGAACCGGCGCTGGCGCTCCATCCTTCCGGGAAGGGATTCGTCGTCGGCATCCATCCGCGCGATCAGAGCAATGCCGGAATCGCGCAGCACCTCCTCCAGCAGCTGGTTGAGGCCGTGGGCCAGCCCCCGTCCCTCTGCCACTTCCCGAAGCACCAGCCGGGCCGGGGCGGCGGCGGCACGGAACAGCTCTGGATCGTTGAGGGTCCCCCCATCCACCCGCAGGTAGAGGAGATCGCCGGGGGCCAGGCTGGCGGCCGTGCTGCGGATGGCCCGCAGGGCCAGGGCAGCCGGGGTGTCCCCCTTCATGCAGAGCAGGGTCGCGATGGGCGCGGTCACAGCGCCGAAGCGGACTGCAGGGGAAGCTCGATCTCCTCGTGGGCGGCCCGGGGAACGAAATCCTTCAGGGCCGCCACATCCACCCGCTGCCCCGCGAGGAAACGTTCGAGCAGGGCCTCGCTGGAGTAGTCATCGGAGGCGCCGGCCCGGTTGTCGAGAATCGTCTGCACCTTGTTGATGGGTGCGCAGAAGGCCACCGACTGCTCGAAGCAGAGCAGGTCAGGCTTGCCCAGGGCGAAGAGGGAACTGGAGGAGGAGAGCACCTGTTCCAGGCGGTTGGGGTTGGTGTAGGGGAGCGTCCGCAGCAGGCCGATCAGATCGGCGAGGCGGTAGACGGAACTGGACACCTCGACCGGGTAGCCGAAGTCGCCGGTCTGGCCCACCCAGCGAAAGCGCAGACCCGAAGCCACCGGCTGGAAATCCGGCAGCGGCTGGGCACAGTTCATCGAATAGCAGCGCGTGGTGTTGCGGCCGACGCGCAGGGAGAAGCCGATGACGGAGGGCTGCTGCTCCAGGGCCTCCACGATCGATCCCAGCGAAAAGGGCCGCACGAAGATGTTGTCATCGACGAGAAACAGCAGCTGGTCACAGCGCGGACGCCAGGAGCGCAGCCGCAGCCGATCCAGGATCCGGCGCCAGCGGGACGCAGCCGGTGGTTGCCGCAGGCAGGCCAGCAGATCGTGGCGAAAGGAGCGCTCCTCCACCCAGTCGATCAGGAGCCGGCCCTGGAACTCCTCCCGCAGCTGGGCGTACCCCCGGGAGAACGGCTCGGAGCTGGCCCGGTAGAGCACCGTGATCGGCGTCTGCGCCGCCTCCCGGCAATGCAGGGCGAAGGAGGCCAGGGTCGCCTGCAGCTGCAGCGGCCGATCCTTGGAGAAGATCAGGGTGAGGAGGCGCATCAGAGCTGGGGGGGAGCCGGGAACTGGTCGTGGATCGCCTCGCCATCCAGAAGGGAGCGGTAAAGCCGTTCGTACTGGTCGGCGATGCGCTCCCAGGTGAAGTGGGCCTGCCAGGCCCGGTGGGCTGACTCGGCCATCCGGCGGCGGCCGGGGGCGTCGGCCACCAGCGCCTCCAGCCGCTGGGTTCCGGCGGCCACATCGGCCCGCACGCTGCCTTCCCGGTCGTCACTGCGCTCACCGGGCAGCAGCTCGCCTCCCCCGGTCCAGGCGATGATCTCGGCCGCATTACCCACCGGCGTGACCAGGAACGGCGTGTGGGAGGCGGCGGCTTCGAACAGCACCAGGGGGGAGCACTCGATCCAGGAGGGGAACAGCAGCAGGTCGGCCTCGAGGAAGGCGCTCACCGTGTCCTCGCGGGAAAGGGCATGGCCGAGGACCTGGCGGCCGGCCGCCGCATTGCGGCGCCGGTTGAGGCGCTTCATCACCTGCAGCTGGGTGGGGAAGGCCAGGGCCCGCAGCCCCTTGCCCCGCAGCAGGTGGTAGAGGCCCCGGGCCAGCTGCCGCGGCGTCAGGGAGCGGGCCAGGGACTGGGAGAAATCCGGGCTGACCAGCAGCAGGGTGGACTGGCGCAGCTGGGAGCGGGAGAAGATCTCGAGGGCCTCGGCCTGCCCCTTGGCCACCGACAGGTAGCCGGAGACATGCAGGATCAGGACATCGTCTTCGGGGATCCCGAGCCGGGCCCGCAGGCCGGGATCCCGGGGACGGACGAACTCCTCGGCCGCCGCCCCGTTGGGAATGATGGCGATGCGATCGACACCCTCCCGGCGGGCGAAATCGATGTCGCGGTAGGAGTCCGAAAGAAAGACGCAGGTGTCATAGCTGCGCATCCATTCGCCCATGGCGGCGAAGTAGGCGGCGAAGGTGGGATCACCCAGGGCGGAGAACCCCGTGGGAACAAACACCTTGCGGGCCTTCAGCTGGGGCAGCAGCGGCAGCATCAGATCGGTGGCCCACTGCTGCGCCGCGAAATTGACGATCACGTCGGCATCGGAGCCGAGCAGGTAACGCTGGTAGCCGGAGACATCCCCCCAGACCCCCACCGCACTCTTCCCCTGCACATCGAAGCCCCTGACCTTCACCCCCTCGATGCTGTCGCCGGTGCGGGCCGGGTCGGAACGGGTGGCCACGGTGACGTCGTGGCCCCGAGCCACCAGCCGCTCGGAGATCTGCCGCACCACCTCCGACATGCCATGGCGGGCCGGCAGATAGGACTCGACCGTATGGAGGATCTTCATGGGCCGGCGGGGCTGGGGCGAACCTACGCCGCAGCCGGGGCGGTGGAGTAAAGCAGGGTCATGCCCGGCAGGCTGAGCCCGGAATGCACCGCCTGGAAGCGGCCGGGGTAAGCGGCCAGGGACTCCTCGACGGCCTGGCGGGGCCCGACGTTGTAGCCGGACTGGGGGGACTGGAGGAAGGTGTCGTGCAGCAGCAGCACCGGGTCGGGGACGGCCGCCAGGATCCCGTCGATCTCCCGCCTGACGCTGGCGTGGCTGTGGTCCCCATCGAGGAAGAAGAGGGGAGAAGGGGGACGCCCCGCCCGCTCCCACAGCCCGAGGGAGGTGGTCAGACCGTCGCCCTGATGCAGCTGGACACCCTCCAGGCCCCGCACCATGGCGCCCCGCTGGGCGTGGGGGTGTTCCACGTGGTCGACGTCGTCGGGGAGGTCGCAGGAATGGATGGTGGTGGGGATATGGAAATACTGGGCGATTTCATGGAAGATCCGCGCCGATTTGCCGATGTTGGTGCCCCATTCGAAGATCAGGGAGGGCTGGAAGCGACACACCGTCGCCGTCATCAGCATCAGTTCCTGGAGGGGGAAGGGATGGACGCCGACGACGGGAACCAGGGTGCGGGCCACGAACGCGGAGGTGACCCAGCCGTCCACCTCAAACTCCCCACAGGCAGGATTGCGGGAGGGATTGGCGGTGCTGAGGAAGGGATCCAGGGATGTCGAACGTTCGGCGGAGGACCCACGCAGATCCAGCAGCCGAGTAAGGAGTCCCATGGTTGTGAATCGGGCGGGCAGGGGGAGTCCTCAGGTGGAGGAGGACGCCATCAGGGCATGATCCCACATCTCTGAGAGACCGCGCCGGAGAGATACATCCGGACGCCATCCGCAGGCGGAGCAAAGCTTCCGGGCATCGAGCACATTGGCCTCCACATCGAATCGGCGTGAGGGCAGATGGCGCACCTGGATGGTGTGTCCGGCCGCCTCGGCCAACGGGCGCAGCAGGGCGATCACATCGAGATTGCTGGCGCCGATGCCGGTGCCCAGGTTATAGATTTCACCATCTTCCCCGAAGTCCAGAGCCGCAAGAATGCCGCTGGCCACATCACTGACGTGAATGTAGTCACGGATGGTTCCGGCATCGCCGTAGATCTCGATCTCGCGTCGCGTAAGGATGGCGTCGATGGCGGCGGCGAGGAAGCCCTGGCCGGTCCTGGAACGCTGCTGGACGCCGTAGGCGTTGGCCGGGCGCACCACCACCACCGGTAGATCACGGGTGTGATGGAACATCAGGGCGTAGTGATCGATGGTCAGCTTGGTGATGCCGTAGGGGCTGATGGGGGCCGTCGGGTGGGATTCCGGAATCGGCAGGGTGGCAGGGGGGCCGTAGACCGTGCCCCCGGACGAAACGAGCAGCAGGCGGCGGACCCCTACCGCCATCGCCTCCTCCAGCAAGCCGACGCTGCCGGGCAAATTGGCGAGCAGATCGAAGACGGGGTCGCCGTAACTGGTTTTGGGGACGGTGGCATAGGCCAGGTCGATCACTTCGCAGCCAGGCTCAAGGATCTCCCGCATCTGGGCCCGGTTGCCGAGATCAGCGCAGCGATAGGCACACGGCAACGCGGCCGTGTGGGCGCCGGGGGGACGCCGTCCCACGACGGTCACCTCACGGCCGGAGGCGATCAGAGCCTGGCTGACCAGGGAACCGATGAACCCGGCACCGCCGATGACGATCGTCTTCATTGGGGCCCCCTGAGCCGTTGCGCCAGGCGCCAGAGGCGCTTGGCGAGAGCCCGGAAGGGTCCCGCGGTATGCAGAAGTTCATAAGCGGGAGACGCACGAACCATCCAGGCCCCTTTCATGGCCTGGACGCGGGCAACGGCGTCCTGGCGGAGAGGCTCTTGTGCTGCACCGGTGGCCAGGTTCTGGATGGCCAGGAGCAGAACCATCTGCATGCGTCCGAAGTCGAGGGGGGGCTGCAAAGAAGACGCGTCGCCATGGGTGAGCGCAGCGATGGCCTTCACAGAGGAATCATCATTGGGCAAGCCTGCAGCAGCAGCGATGTTCTCCGCGCAGATCGTGATCAGGCGACTGCGGAATGGTGACGGTCCGACTCGAGACATGCTGCCGGGAATCTCCCGGTAGACGAGCAGAACCTGTCCAACGTTAGCCACGGAACCGATCCGAGAAAGGCGTGACCACAACTCGTAGTCTTCCGGGGGCTGCCGGGCTGGGTCCATCGTGTAGCCGCCGACCTGCTGAAGCGCGGAACGTCGCAGGAGAACAGAGCTATGGACAAACGGATTGTTGAACAACAACTGATAGCGCAGGTTTGGCTCGTCAACAGGATGGCGGTGAAACCGTTCCACGAGACGATCCACCTCCATGATCTGGGCCCATGAACCGACCAAGACACAGTCCTGATGAGCATCCATGTGTGCGACCTGCAAGGCCAGACGATCTGGATGGGAGAGATCATCTTGATCCTGTCGGGCCACGTAGGTGCCACGGGCCAGGGAAATACCGTGGTTCAGGGTGCGGGCAAGTCCCTGATTGGCTTGCCGGAGAAAGCGGATGCGCTGATCATCAAACTCCTCGAGGACAGAAGCCGACCCATCAACAGACCCATCGTCAATAACGATTAGCTCAAAGTCGGTAAACGACTGAGAAAGGATGCTGGAGATGGCAGCATGCAGGTAAGGAAGACCGTTGAAAACGGGCAAGACGACGGAAACACGAGGAGGAGGAGAAGTCATCTAACCCCCATGATCCGCAGACGCGAGGTCTTTGGTCGCCTTGACATGCCAGCCATAACAGCTGTAATCACAAGATCCTCGATCAAGAGATGAACACATCTGCAGGAATCTCAGAATGGCGAGCATCGCCAAGCGGATACGCCACGATTCCTGCACAAGGGAGTAGGCCTTGGCCATCTGTGGCAGCCGCCTTATTTCCTGGGCAAGATACTCAAAGTAGTTTCCATTCGGTGTCATCTCAACGCAGCGAAAACCAAGATCCTCCAGATGCCTGGAATACCAGTTACGTGAGAAGCCAGTTGAAAAGAAATAGGGCGAAAAGTGCGTAAAGCTGCAGAATGGAGCCGTCAAGAGAAGCAGCCCACCAGGCCGCAAGATACGAGCAAGCTCCGTGATGGCAGCTACAGGGTCGGGCAGGTGTTCCAGGACCTCAGTACATAACACGACATCAAAAGAATCATTAGGTGCCGGAATTTCCACGATATCGCAGACATAATCCGTGGAACCATAAGTCCAGCTTTCAACATGACCCCCCTGGCCATCGCCCTTGCCGTCATAGGCCGCATTGTCCTGTGAGACGTATTGAAGATGCGAGCAGAATCTTCGATACTTCTGCTCGCCAGAGCCGGCGTCCAGTAATCGCGACATCGGTGGAACATCAGCAAGAACCGATTGGACCCACTGGTCACGGTTAATGGAATTCGTCGTGCCGACAATCAGATAGGGATCCTGGAGACGACGGGAAACTGAGATCCACTGCCGGAAAGAAGTCTGGGATTCTTTCCTGAATTGATTGCAAGCATAAAACTGACGGTCAAGACACCGCTTGAGCTGGACAACGGGAGATAAAACATGCTTCAGAGAGCTGGGGGTTGTCATGGATCAACCCAGGTCGCGGCGTCGACGAGGACGCTATTAATGAATGTATTGGCAAACAACATGTAGCCGTGCTGGCACAGATAGTCTGTCACACCCAAAGGTCGTCTGGTAGTACGAACTGTGCTGTACTCCAGGTCTTCCACACATAGGAGGGGAGGACGAAAGCGGGCAATGTCCCAGCTGGACAACACATCAAGATCACCTCCCTCGACATCGATGCAAAGGAGTTCAGGCACACCGTTCGCCTCAAACAGCTGATCAAGGCTTGTCGGCTCCACCCGTATCTTGTCAACCACCGAAGCCCCAGGAGTCTTCAATGCGCGACTCAAAGCATCGGGATCAAAGGTGCTGAGAGTCGAGGGCTCGAGCACATAGAAGGTCAGCGGATCCCGTCCCGACGAAATGACATTCGTCAGCACCTTGTCGCGAGGGCGTGCCGCGGCAAACTCCTGGGCTAAAAAAGGGATGGGCTCAACACAGATGCCAGCCGCACCTCTCGCGTAAAAGAGATGGGTGTTGCTGTAATGGAAGGGATGATTGGCGCCAACGTCGAAATAGCTCTGAATCTCGATGCCACACTGACGGGCAACAAAGTCAATGATCAGGTCTTCACCGCACTGGGAATAGCTTTCTCGAGTATAAGGCGCAGAAGCAGTAGGAGTGGAAACTTTCTGGAGAGGTTTCTGGCGATACTCAGGAATGATTGATTGCAAACGACGTCGTATTGCGCCAAGCATACAAGAACTTAGGCAAGAGCTTGATCCTTTGGAAGATCGAAAGCCGTGAGGCGCATAAGATTAGCACAATGCCTTGCATAAGCCACGGCATAGGGTCGTAGTGCCTAGCCGTCGATCCAGCTGCACCCTTGACGGGGCGTACCAACTCATCAATACCGTAAGTCGCCAGGCACTCAGGCAGGAAATGCGATCTATAATTCAACAAGTTAGACATTATAAATGCAACGTCCATCCAGTCAAAGGAGAGGTTAAGCTCATTCCACCTACTGAGACTGGATCTCAGCAGGAGATCACGCCTATACATTCCATAAAAGTAGGAAGAGATCGGAACCTCCAGATATCGACATACATTCTCATAGCATGAACTGCTGAACTGAACTTTCGGGAATGCGTGGGGGACCTCGGCAACCTCTGTAACATAGTTGTGGACAACGAAACCCCACCCGAGATAGTCCAGGCCCGGGAAAGTGCAAAGGCATTCTTGACTTCTGGCAATCAGGCTTGGATCAAGTACATCATCATCTGCAAGCCACAGAAAGTGATCAGCCGAAGACTCAGCCACTAAGCTGAGGAAGTTATGTGTAGGGCCCAAGACCTTCTCTCGCTTTATATAGCGCATACACGGTATGCGGCTTCGCCACTCAAGATAGATTTCTCGGGACTCCAGACCGTCAGAGTTATCCCCGATAAGCACCTCATCTGGCAAACACGTCTGACTTGCTATGGAGGCCAGCGCACGTCTCAACAGGATCGGCCTATTTCGAGTGGGTATGCCAATGCAGATTGTCAAGAGTCGTTCGCCCTCACATGCCAATGATCCCACATCATATCAAAGGCATGAAATCGAGAGAGCTTAGAATTCTGATGAGACATAGGCGACCAGGATCTCACGCGAATGAAGACATTCAAAGGCATCTATCTCAGAGGTGTGCGAGAAGAACGAAACGGCTAAGGTACTACCAGCAGCATCTTTATCCTGTCCATGAATAGTGGGGAACAACCATTTGAATATCGTGGCGTGAAACAGGAAGGGGAGGCCGCTCGGCATGCAGCATGCATTGGCAGGACACAACAATGGCGTAGAGAAGTTAATGAGCAAGGCCCAAAGCGAAGTATCAATGCTCCTGTAAACGCTCACCACGACACTATCACTGAAGCGGAGAGGATCTGCTGCCGATGGAAGGGCGCAGGCGCCTGATAAAGGATAGGCATGTAAAGGAAGCAAAATCCGAACAGAACCCAGTTTGATATTGTTCAGACAGCCTATTCTTCTCGTGATAAAGCCAGGGATGAAGTGAGAATCTGAAAAAGTCGTAACCGAGGTCGCACTGAAGACCAACCGGAGGAGAGGGATAGCAAACCAAAAGGCAGGCAAGCGCCACAGATTCCTAGTGCAGAGCTAGGGATAACGGGGACAAGAATGCCGTGCAGCAGTCGACTGGTGTGCGTCTCGGTAATCGCAGATAGACAATAGGGACACCATTGGCGAATGGTCATCGCCTGGACCGGGAATGGAATACATGCATACGGGATTTGAGCTGGAATCCAGCCCACGCACTAATACACATGATGGAGAAAGATCCCAATTGCAGCGAGTGCAAACCCTCAGGATCTCGGTTGGTCGAAATGTCTAAGAATGCATTAGCCGTCGATGCTGTGTTAGCGATTACACGCCTTGATCATGGGAGGACGTAGGACTGAGTTCTGCTTCTGCCAAATAGCAGATGGTTGCGCCTAGAGGCATCCAGATATCGGCATCCACGAGGATATCTCTAGCATGAAGCGGATTCAGCCCAGGATAAATCCTACGAATTGAATCAGGACAGTCCTCAGGTGCAAGGACCGGAACGCCGAGATAGTCCTGGCCTTGGAGATACCTATTTCGATCCAGAAAGCAGAGAGGCCTCTGATGAAGCCGAGAGGTGATCAATGCGCCGTAAAAGCCAGCGCCGTAAATCGCTGTCGGTACATGCCCCGCAACTTCCTGATCAGCGTCAAGAGAACCCAAGGCCTTGGACCAGAAAGCCAGTGCATCAAGGGCTTGAATGATGACTGAGCCTACATCAGTCTTGATGCCACCACTGGACGAGTCAGAAACCGCCGCCCGCTCCGCAATCACAACGTAGGCACCACGGAACAGATCACTGGAGAGCGTGTGCGCGACAAGACCGGCAAGCTCGCATGTCTTGATCAGACTCGAGGCCGTGAAATGGTTGACATGATCCACCACCAGAAAGTCGCCGGTGTTACTCAGAGGATCTGGAACTGTGAAAAACACCTTGCCGCCAGGAGCCAGCAATTCGGCAAGACGCTTCAGTGTTTCGATGGGATCGACAACATGCTCAAGAACAAAATGGGCCGTGACGAGGTCAAAGCGAGCTTGCCAGTCAGTAGGAAGACAATGGATCGCCTGTTCGGAAGCGGGGACCCAGCCCTGCCAGAAGCCAACATAATCATGACTGACATCAAAGATGGATGGACGCAGATCAGGCCTTGACTCCAGGAAGGTCCGCAGAGTTGTTCCCTTTGCGGCACCAAAGTCGAGTACCCGTGCGTTCAGGGGCAGACCAATGGCCGCCAGCATCTCGGCTTGGCGATGTGTTCGAAAAACAGGCTGGCCGTCACGGACCTCATAGAGTTGGTCGTGTTGATCCGATTGCAACGAAATACGATACTGCGTGTCATAGAACTCTTGAATCTTTGGCAAGTCTGGAGATTGTCCATGACCACAGATTCGACAGATATAGGTCTGGGTGGGAATCGCGAGATGGGTGGAGATCGAAGTAATCGCTGGCGCAGCGGCAGAGTAGTCAGGGGGCGAGAGAGTTGCGCCACAAATACGACACTGGGTCATCATATTGCTTTCAGATCGCGACTTCTGCTTGATCAAGAATAGCACGGAAGTCTTGGCCACCCGCAAACGAGCCCTTCCAGCTGATCTTCACTCCTAATGGATTCGCAAAGTTGAAGTAACGGAATTGGATCGACCATCGAGGATAGGCATCGACATTCTCGCCGGACTGATGCAGTGTGAGAAAGTCCATCAGCAGCAGATCTCCGGGTTCCGTAAGCGGAGATTGACGCTGGTACTTTGCCAGCCGATCCTCCTCACCGACAAGGCGAAGGGCGTAGGCCCCCTGCTGAGCAGAGTCCGACGCTGTATGGACAGGAACGATGCCTTCACGATGGGATCCGATACAGACCTCTACCGGGCCCAGCGATGGTCGGATCGAGACAAGGGGTGTCCAATAGACAATGCCATCAAGACTGCGCAACTGGGCAGGAAACTCCTGATGCCAAGGAGCACGGAATGTGGACTCACCTGGACAATCGATGCGAATGCCATAGCCGCCAGCAGCCAGTCCGGGTATGGATCCTGAGCGAAGTTCACGAAACAAGCATGAATTCCGCATGTCGCTGACAAGCTGCATGAACTCCGGGATCTGCTTGACCGCGTCATACACTTCTCCGCCGTAGGCACGATCACGCCGGATCAGGGCCATGAACCCCTCGGTCATGGCGAGATCAGCAGTCTGGGTGGGGGCTTCAACCTGGTACTTGATACATAAGAGTTCTATGATGACTCTGATTCCTTCAAGAATCGGGGCGACTTGGGTTGATTGATCGTAGAAGCCCTTGAGGAGCAGAATTCCGCTATCCCGAAAAGCATCTCTCTCCAGGTCGGTGACTAACGACATTCCAATCTCCTTAGATGCTCTCTCCAACCGACAGTGGCTGGGCGAAGATGCTGCAAGGCAACCGAGGGATCAACCGAAGAGTAGAGGTCGAGATTGGCAACGTAAGGTGTAAAGAAGGCATCACCTTGATCCCACGGAACTGGATCATAAACCATATACTCCACCCCAATGGACGCAGCCTCAAAAGCCTCATGGCAAAGGTAAGCAGCGGCTCCATGACCCGTTACGTAACGCGTTCCTCCAACCGCCTGCACCAAGCTGAGCACACGGTTCCAGGAGGTGCCCTCCACACCCATGGCTGAGGATCTCATCCTCCTGGCTGGCAAAATTCCCCAGCGCTCGCCGGGAATCTCAGCGCTGGCAATCAGCCGACCAACCACGGACCCGGGGACCATCGTCTCATCGAAGAGCTTGAGGGCCTGCTGCCGATAGGGTCGGACCCTCAAGCTCTGTGACAGCAGGGCGCGATGGGCCAGAAACAACTCCTCCCCCGGCAGCCCCAGATCCATGATCCGTGGAAACGATGCGCCGCGCACCAAAGGGATGGTCATCCACTTGGTCGTCTGACCATGTCTGACCTGCACTCGATTCGTAAACGAGCCCTTGGAGAACTGAGCATCATCCAGCCAGATCAGAACATCCGCAAAAGCCATCTGGGCCATGAAGCCGACCCAGGGGTAGTACATGGGCTGACTGATGACAACCGTAGTCATACGGTCTCCAGAAGTGTCTCCATCATCGTGACATCATGGTAGTGGTTCCCATCAAAATAATGCTGCTTGAGATGGCCAACCATCCGATACCCAATCGAGGCGTAAAGGTGTAAGGCGATCTGATTATCCGACCTCACCTGCAGCATCAGCTTGCGAAGACCAAGATGGACTCTCGCCTCTTCCGCCAAGGCCACCATGGCGCGGCGGCCCCAACCGGATCCTTGCCAACGGGGATGCAGGGCAATGCCCACCCAGGCGTACCGATCCAGACCATGGCGGTCCGTCAATTGCACAAAGCCCGCGGTGCTACGGCCATCCAGCTCGATCACCCGAAACCAGCCCATGGTTTCTCTTCGGCTGACCCAGGCCTGGACATCGACCGTCGCCTCAGGGTCAGGATGGGCCAGAAGTCGATGCTGCAAGGGGATGTCCGTGCGCAGCTCCCTGAGGACCTCTTCATCGGCGTGGGGGATATACCGACGCAATTGAAGGGTCATGATCGGCAGCGCAGGTAGCCACCGGGGGATGAGGAAAGGACGAGCTTTCCATTCAGGACCGGATCCGGCTCGAAGCGATCCTGCTCCTGCAGGTAGTCCCGCAAGGCCGACAGAGGTTCGTCTCCCTTGTACCAGATCTTGGAGCGCTTCTTCGGCGCCTGGTCCTCCTCCACATGGCCCACCAAGGTGTCGGCAACCACCAGATAGCATCCCTTGGTCACCAACGGTCCATAGGCGCGGCACTCCTCAAGAACATGCTGGCGGCTGTGATCGCTGTCAAGCACCACCATCACTCGTGCCCCTTCAGGGATCAGACGACGCACCTGCTCAAGGGTTGGGATGTCAACCGATCCACCCTCAATCAGATCCACCCTGTGGGCCAGTGGATGGCTCTGAATCGCCTCGCGATTGTGCGGTCGAATGTCGATATCCACTCCGATGACCCTGCCATTCCCAAGAATTTCCAGGATCGAGGCCATGAACAGGACCGATCCACCCCTGGCGACTCCGGTCTCGATAATGATGTCGGGCTTGCTGTTCCAGATCACTTCCTGTGTGGCGAGGACATCGGCTGGCATCTGGATGATCGGGACACCCATCCACGTCCAGAGATAGGAGTAGTCGTAACGATCAAGTTCGGTGATCAGCGCAAGCGAATGGGAGAACGCCTCATGATCCTGTCCTAAAGCCAGGCAGTTTTGCTCTCTGGACTGCTCAAACTGCTGTCGGTCATCAGTCGTCATGGGGTCAGGATCGATGATAAGGAGAACAAAAATGCAGAACAGGCGAGTGGCGGATACCCCTATCCCGTCAGGTGCTGTTGCACGAGTTGATGAATACGCTCTGCGTCCTGCTGGGAAAAACCAGAGTAACTAGGCAGATTAATACTTCTCATATGGATTGTCTCGGAAAGAAAAGGCTGAGAAGAGGCCTTTCGCCCAGGAACAGACGTGGAACTTAGAGGCCAGAAAAAGACACGACCATCAATTCCATGCTCCTGAAACTGCTTCAGCAGTTGATCCCGGTCAAAGGCCACCGAAGGATCCACCACCATGGTCGGCATCCAGTAACCATTGACCACGTGGGACGGCTCCGGGTTCATCTTGACAGGGAGAGATGAAAAGAGCTTGTGGTAGCGGGAGAACGTCTGACGCTTCTCATTGATGAGTTCATCAATTCGCTCTAGTTGCGCACAACCTATGGCAGCCTGGATGTTGCTCATCTTGTACTTGAATCCCACCCGCTCAGGCCAGAACTGCCTGGTTTCACCTTTGGCACGGCCATGGTTGGACAAGGTGAGCACCTGTTCGTAGAGCTGGCTGTCGTTGGTGACGAACATGCCACCTTCCCCGGTGGTCAGTGTCTTGGTGCCATGAAAGGAAAAAACACCGAAACGGCCCAGGCTTCCTGCCCGCCTGCCATGCCACTGGGAGCCAATCGCTTCTGCGGCATCTTCGATCACAGGGATGCCATAGCGCTCACCGATCTCCAGAAGCCGATCCATGGCGCAGAGGTTGCCGTACAGGTGAACCGCCACAATCGCCTTGGTTCTTGCCGTAATCCCCGCTTCCACCTGATCTGGGTCAAGGCACCAGGTATCGGCAAGAATGTCGACGAAGACCGGCTGGGCCCCCAGATGGACGATGGGCGCGGCCGTGGCCACCCAGTTGGTGTCCGCCATGATGACTTCGTCTCCAGGGCCGATCCCAAGGGCGTGCAAGCCCATGTGCAGCGCTCCCGTACAGCTGCTCGTAGCAAGGGCATGGCCGACGCCGAGGTGCTGACGAAAAGCCTCCTCAAAACGGAAGATATAGGCGTAGCAATGCTCACCCCAACCATTGCGGGCAGCATCCGTGGCGTAGGCCACCTCCAGCTCCGTGATTGACGGCCTTGTGTAGGGAATCCTGGGGGGGGAGAAGTCGTCCATGAATCAGATGGCCGAGAGGATGGGGATCGCCACCTTCACGGGGACGTCGATCCTGCCTCTGAGCTGGGCCTTCACTTCGCCCGCCAGGTTCCATGGAAGCACAAGGAGCTCATCAGGCTGCCGCTCCAGAAGATCATCAACATCAATGATGGGAATGTGGCTTCCTGGCAGCCATTTTCCAATCTTGCTGGGGGCCAGATCGGCCACCGCTTCCAGCAGGTCGCTGCGGATCCCGGCGAAATTCAGCAGGGTATTTCCCTTGGCCGCGGCACCATAGGCAAGCACCCGCTTCCCGGACCGGCGGGCAGCCAGCAGATACTCCATCAGCGCAAACTTGGCTTCCAAGGCGCGCTTCTGGCAGCGGTCGTAAGCCTCCAGGGACGTGAGCCCGGCCGTGGACTCCTCCGCAAGGACCCCCTCCACAGCCTGCCGTTCCCGCGGCGTCTGGGCAGCAGCCGCAGGATCTCCGCTACGGGCAAGCCATACCCTCAGGCTTCCGCCGTGGGTGGTGATCTGCTCGGCGTCGAGCACCATCAGCCCGGCATCCTCCGCCATTCGCTGCAGAGTCGTAAGGCTCAGGTAGCTGTAGTGCTCGTGATAGATCGTGTCGAACTGGTTGCCGTCAAGCAATCGCAACAAGTGGGGAAACTCCACAGAGGCCACACCAGATGGCTTGAGAACACGGGAGATTGCCGCCAGGAAGTCATTGATATCTGGGACATGAGCCAGCACGTTGTTGGCCACCAACAGATCGGCCCTGAAACCCTGGGAAACAAGCTCGGCCGCAAAATCTCCTCCAAAGAATCTCTCGAGCGTGTCGATACCTTTGCTTCTCGCAGCCTCCGCCGTAGCGCGGGTTGGCTCGATGCCGAGGCACGGAATCCCTTGCGCCTTCACGTACTGGAGCAGATAGCCATCGTTGCTGGCCACCTCCACAACCAGACTGCCTGGACCGAGCGAAAGTCGATCGACGGCCGCCTTGACGAACCGCTCAGCATGCTGACACCAGGTGATCGAAGTGCTGGAGAAGTAGGCATAATCCGCGGTGAACAACTCATCGGCTGGTGCATGCATGGGCAGCTGCACGAGCCAGCAGTTCGAGCACACATACACGCGCAGGGGAAAGGTGACTTCCGGCAGACTCAGCTTCGCCTCGCACAGGTAGGCATTGCTGGGCGGCTGATGGCCGAGGTCAATGACTTCATGCTCCAGTGGAGTCCCGCAGTGTCGGCAGTGGTGGGTCACGGCAGGCTCTCCAGCAGGGGCAGCGACCGGTCACGCTCACTCAAGTCCCTGGGCTGCATCGGCCAGTCAATGCCGAGTTGGGGATCGTCCCATCGCACACCGGTCTCCTCCGAAGGGCGATAAGGAGCTCCGTGAAGGTAAAGCAAGGTGCTGTCAGGCTCCAGCACCTGAAACCCATGGGCACAGCCCGTAGGGATCAGCAGTGAGTTCCCGGCTTCGGCGCTGAGGTCCACCGCCACCCAGTGGCCACGCGTGGCGGAGCCCGGCCGCAGGTCAACGGCCACGTCCCAGACACGCCCCACCACGCAGGTGACCAATCGGAGCTCCGGAGGCGCCCCCCGTTGGAGATGCAGGCCTCGAAGCGTTCCGGGGCTTGGGTTGTGGCTGAGATTGACCTGCTCGATCGGCCGATCCCCTCCCCAGAGCTGGCTCCAGTCCTCTCGCCGGAAGACATTCAGGAAGCGGCCACGGTGATCGCCATGCGGCCGGCGGGTGATCTCCACCACACCCTCGAGGGCCGTGGTGCGGTGGCTGGTCTCGGCCATCTCAGGCGAGAGCGGGACGATGCAGCACGGTGAAGGCGTCGAGATCCTCCAGACCCCAGCCATCGGCGATGCCACTGAGGCGCTGAAACGCCACGTCCAGACAGGCCTCCTCTGCAAACCCTCGCATCCGCTCGGCGGTCATGTCGCTGCGGTTGCCGGGATTGTGGGCCCAGTCGCTGTTAGGAGCCACCGTCCCGTAGTTGGAGTGGTGCAGGAACGCACTGCCACCGGGCCGCAGGACGCGCGCAATCTCATGGACATAGGCCCGCACCACGGACGAATCGAAATGAACCATGGAATCAAAGGTATAGACAAGCGACTGGGAACTCGAATCGACCATTGAGAGGGAATCACCATCGGTAACGAAGTAGCGGAATTTGCAGCCGTCACGCTGCTCACCGAACCGCTCCCTGCAGGCCTCGATGCAATTGGGATTCACATCAATGAGCGTGATCGATCCAGCCAGCCTACGTAAATGCTCTGTATTCCGGCCATGGCCCGGAGCAAGCTCAAGAACGTCAGTGAAGTCAAGATCCTTGATGATGGGCCAGATTACCCCCTCCCACTGCTTCTGGATGTAAGGCTCAGCGTCCCGGTAATAGTTGCCTTCTGCATGGGCGTCACGACACTGGGCAATGGTTTTGAGACGAATCATCTCAAGTGCCAAATCACCGCAGACGGAAGCTGCATCCTCCTGATCAAGCCGTCTGGAAGCCTGCAGAAGATCAGCAGCCATTCGATTCTGAAGCTCCTCCTGGAAGCAGAGAATCACGCCACGACGTGTCAGATCATGGGACAGAACCTGTTCGCGGAGGCTGTCGGGAAAGTCAGCCTTGACAATCCCGATGAGATCAAGCCAGGGCACCAAGCGGCCTGGACTTTTCTGGACCCGCTCGATGGCCTGTCTCCTGGAGGTCGGAGGACGACTGGCCGACGCTGCGGCGATACGACCCAACTTCCTCCTGATCCTGGCAGCCAGCGAACGCATCGAAATCCGATCCACGTCAGAACTCCATTCTCCCATGACATCTGCCCGGATGCCAGACAGGAGCCATCAACGCATGCTCCAGTTCAGCTGCGGCCTGACGGCCCCTGGCACGAGATTGACAGCGCCATGCCGAGACTCATCATGCAAGTCTTCGATCACCTGAAAGCAGAACTTATCCTGAATGTGAAAATGGATACAGAGAGGCATGGCTGTTGTCGCCGCAAAATTCACTGAATATGTACCTTCATTGAGAAATCGCTCTGGCAGCCATACAGTCACCCGGTGTGTTCCAGGGGCTTGAGGCGACGGCTGGCGAGGACTCGTTACGAACGCACATTGCCCCCCGATAAAGAAGTGAATGTTGGGAATGACAGGTGCGGTCGATGGCTCAAGAAGTTCGTACGTCATTTCCAGACCAAACTCGCGATCGATATAGACAAAGCTGAGTTCGTTCCCGGTCCGATCCACCAGCCTGGCTCCAAGCATGCGACAACAAGCGTCTCCAAGTGGATCAGCCGTGAGATCCAGTACAGAACTTGCCGTCTCCTCGCTGCTGGCGAAATAGGAGGCAGTGACGGACTCCGTGGGGCCAATCTGGGTGACCCTGCCATTCTCCAGCAACATGCACGAATCGCAGAGACTGTTGACCGTGCTGAGGCTGTGGCTGACAAAGAGAACCGTTCGACCCTGCCCGGTGACATCCTTCATCTTGCCGAGGCACTTCTTCTGAAACTGAAGATCACCCACGGCCAGCACTTCATCGATGATCAGGATGTCTGGCTCCAGGTGGGCGGCGACGGCAAAGGCCAGACGCACATACATGCCACTGGAATAGCGCTTTACCGGGGTATCAATGAAGCGATGCACCTCGGCGAAATCAACGATCTCATCGAAGACCCGGTCAATTTGCCGTCGCCGCATGCCCAGCAGCGTGCCATTGAGATAGATGTTCTCGCGGCCGCTGAGCTCGGGGTGAAAACCGGTACCCACTTCCAGCAGGGAGCCCACCCGGCCGCGAATCTCGGCCATGCCTGTGGTGGGCTCCGTGATCCGGGACAGGATCTTCAGCAGGGTGCTCTTGCCAGCCCCGTTCCTCCCGATCACTCCAAAGACCTTGCCCCGGGGAACGTCGAAATCCACATCCCGCAAGGCCCAGAAGGTCTCACTGCTCATCCGCTGGCGTTGCCCCTTGCCCTGCCAGGGCCAACGTCGCCAGGAGCCGCCATCGGCGGCCTCGACTGGGGGCTCCACCACGCCCAGATGATCAATCTTGTAGGACTTGCCCAGGGAGCGAACCGTGACGGCAATATCTGAAGTCGAAGTCATACGATATCGGCGAAGCCCCTCTCAATGCGCAGGAAAACTGCCATGCCAATCACCAACGAGGCGACAAGCCCGGCCAGCATACTCGCCATCATGGTGACTGTGATCGGCACACCGCCCAGTACCGACCAGCGGAAACCCTCAATCAGTCCCACGGTGGGATTCAGGGAATAGAGAAAAAGCCATTTCTCCGGGATTAATGATGAAGAATAGACAATCGGTGTCAGATAATTCCAGGCCTGCAGAGCGAATGGCACGGCATAGCCGAAGTCCCGATGGTAGACATTCAAGGAGGCCACAATCAGGGTGAGCCCCAGTCCCATCAGGAACGCAGCCAGCAGAAAGAAAGGGGCGGCCAACAGATGCCAGCCCAGGCCGATGCCGAAAAGGGCCAGCAGAACCACCAGGACCCCGAGGCTGACCAGGCCATCCACAGCCACCGACCCCATCGAGGCCAGGGGGATGATCAGACGGGGAAAATAGATCTTCGACAGCAGTCCCGCATTGCCCACGAGGCTGCCACCGGCCCTGCCGATCGTGTTGCTGAACAGACTCCAAGGAATCAGGCCCGTGAACACCATCAGCAGATAGGGCTGACCATTGCTGGGCAATCGGGCGAAGTTGCCGAACAGCACGGCAAAGATGATCGCCGGCACCAGCGGCTGCAGGATGACCCAGACAACTCCGAGACTCGTCTGCTTGTAACGCAGCTTGATGTCACGAAGCGAGAGGTAATACAGGAGATCGCGATACTCGACGATCTCCTTCCACTCAAAGAATGAAAAGCGGCGCCTGGGCTGAATGCGAGTGACGCTCATATGGCGGGACTGGGTGATCAGGGGAGGCTGTCACGCCGTCACCCTGTCGACCTCAGACCACCAGCAGGCTCATGCCCCAGTTGACCAGCACCAGGGCCACCCAGGCGGCGCCGCCGATCAGAATCAGGCGGTTGGAGCGGCCGCTGTCCTCGGTGCTCGCGTAGAGCACCGGCACCGCCACGATCAGGGCGAAGGACATCACCACCAGGGCCAGAACGGTGAGGGTATTGAGGATCTGCATGGGGCAGGAAGGCTCGGGGCCGGATCAGGCAGCGTTGGGGATCCTGCCATGCAGCGCGGGGCCCTGCCCGCCGCCGGAGCCATCCTTCACACGTTGTCGGGCGCGAACAGATCCCCGGCGGCGGCCAGGGCCCCCAGACCGGGGGCGGCGGCGTCCTTGGGGGCCAGCAGGGGCTGGTGGGGCGCCGGCAGCTCCCCCAGGGGCCAGTCGATGCCGATGGCCGGGTCGTTCCAGGCCAGGGAGCGCTCGCACTCCCGGCTCCAGTAGCCGGCGGTCTTGTACTGCACCTCGGCCACCGGGCTCAGGGTCAGGAAGCCATGGGCGAAGCCCACCGGCACCCAGAGCTGGTGCTGGTTCTCGGCGCTGAGCCGCTCGCCCACCCACTGGCCCAGGGTGGGGGAGTTCCGGCGCAGGTCGACGGCCACATCGAAGACCTCCCCGACGGTGCAGCGCACGAGCTTGCCCTGGGGGTGGGGCGCCCGCTGGAAATGCAGGCCCCGCAGCACCCCCTGCCCGGAACGGGAGTGGTTGTCCTGCACGAACTCAGGGGCGTCGGCGTCCTCCTTGCCGAGGGCCTCGGCGAAGCGGCGCCGGTTCCAGCTCTCGCTGAACCAGCCGCGCTCATCGGCGTAGACCGCCGGGGTGAGCAGCAGGGGGCCGTCGATGGCCAGGAACTGAACGTTCATCGTTGGGGCTCCAGGGCCTGGTGGTCGCTGGCGGCCTCCTGCAGCAGGCGCAGCAGGTAGTCGCCGTAGCCGGATTTCTTCAGGGGCAGGGCCAGCCGCTCCAGCTGGCTGTGGTCGATCCAGCCAAGGCGCCAGGCCACCTCCTCCGGGCAGCCCACCTTGAGGCCCTGGCGCTTCTCGAGGGTGCGGATGTAGCTGGCGGCCTCGTGCAGGGAGTCGGGTGTGCCGGTGTCCAGCCAGGCCATGCCGCGGCCCATCAGCTCCACCCGCAGCAGGCCCTCATCGAGATAGAGCTGGTTGAGGTCGGTGATCTCCAGCTCGCCCCGCGGCGAGGGACGCACCTGGCGGGCCCGCTCCACCACCGTGTGGTCGTAGAAGTACAGGCCCGTGACCGCATAGCGGCTGCGCGGCTGGGGCGGCTTCTCCTCGATGCTCAGCACCCGGCCGTCGCCGCTGAACTCCACCACCCCGTAGCGCTCCGGATCGCTCACCGGATAGGCGAACACCGTGGCCCCGGGCCGCTCGCCGTTGGCCCCCTGCAGCTGGGGGATCAGGTCGTGGCCGTGGAAGAGGTTGTCCCCGAGCACCAGGGCCGCCGGTGCGCCGTCGAGGAACTCGGCGCCGATCAGGAACGCCTGGGCCAGCCCATCGGGGCTGGGCTGCACCGCATAGCGGATCTCCATGCCCCAGCCGGATCCGTCCCCCAGCAACCGCTCGAAGGCCGGCTGGTCGGTGGGGGTGGTGATCACCAGCACCTCGCGGATGCCCGCCAGCATCAGGGTGCTGAGCGGGTAGTAGATCATCGGCTTGTCGTACACCGGCACCAGCTGCTTGCTGACGGCGGTGGTGAGGGGGGCCAGGCGCGTGCCGCTGCCCCCCGCCAGGATCAGTCCCTTACGGTTCATGGCGTCGGCTGCGGCAGTGCGGCCATCAGGCTGCCCATCTCCAGGGCCTGGAGGCCGTAGCTCCAGCCCAGGTTGCTCTTGATGCCGGCCCGCTCGAGGGCCTGCTGCAGGGTGTCGGTGGTGAGCACCCCGAAGATCACCGGCACGCCGGTGTCGCGGGCCACGGCGGCCACCCCCTTGCTCACCTCGGCCACCACCACGTCGAAGTGGGGGGTGTCGCCCCGGATCACCGCCCCCAGGGTGATGACCACCTGGTAGCGGCCGCTGGCGGCCAGCCGCTGGGCCACCAGGGGAATCTCGAAGCTGCCCGGCACCCAGGCCACGTCGAGCTGGGTGCTCTCGGGGCTGACGTCGATGCCGTGGCGGGAGAGGGAATCGAGGCAGCCGCTGAGCAGCTTGCCGGTCACCAGATCGTTGAAGCGGGCGATCACCAGGCCGATCCGCAGACCGGCGACATCGGTGAAGCGACCTTCGAAAACCGTCAAGGGGTCAGACCACGAAGAAGCTCATGCCCCAGTTGAGCAGCACCAGGGCCACCCAGGCCAGCCCCCCGACCCGATCCCCTTACGATCGGGACGCTCCTGACGGCGGACCCATGGCCAGGGAAGTCCAGCAGCAGCTCACGCTCGCGGACGATCCGGCCCTGCAGGGGGACCTGTTCGGGGGCACGCCCGAGCCCACCGTGCTGGCGCCGGAGTCGGCTTCAGCGTCGGAGTCGGATGGGGACGCCCCGGACGACCAGGCCCTGCTGGCCGACGCCAGCGCCCGGCCCCGCCCCCGACGGCAGCGGCCAGCGGCCACGGCCACCGGCACCGAGGGCGACGGCGAGCAGGCCGGTGACCCGGGCGGTGGCGACGCCAGCGGCGCCCAGGAGCCCGATGGCGACCTGCCCCGCTGGCACCACCATTCCCTGGTGGACCCGGAGGCGCTCACGCCGGTGCTGCGGCACTACGTGGAGCTGAAGACGGCCCATCCGGACCGGGTGCTGCTCTACCGCCTCGGCGACTTCTACGAGTTCTTCTTCGAGGACGCGATCCTGCTCTCGCGTCTGCTCGAGCTCACCCTCACCGGCAAGGACGCCGGCAAGGCCCTGGGCCGGGTGCCGATGGCGGGCATCCCCCACCACGCCGCCGAGCGCTACTGCGCCGACCTGGTGCGCCGCGGCCTCAGCGTGGCCCTCTGCGACCAGCTGGAGGCCACCCCCGCCAAGGGGGCCCTGCTGCGCCGCGGCATCACCCGGGTGCTCACCCCCGGCACGGTGCTGGAGGAGGGCATGCTGGCGGCCCGCCGCAACAACTGGCTCTGCGCCGTGGTCCTCGACGGGGACGGCAGCCACGCCGGCCGCTGGGGCCTGGCCGTCGCCGACGTCAGCACCGGCGAGTTCCGGGTGACCGAGCGCACGGGCAGCGGCAGCCTGCACCAGGAGCTGCTGCAGCTGGAGCCCGCCGAGGTGGTGTGGCCCGGCCCGGCGGAGGCGCCCGCCTGGTGCCCCGAAGGTCTGCGGCTCACCCCCCTGGCACGCACCCCCTTCGACGCCACCGAAGCCGCCGCCCTGCTGCGCCGCCGCTTCCGCCTGGCCAGCCTCGATGGCCTGGGGCTGGGGGAGGCGCCCCTGGCGCTGCGGGCCGCCGGGGGCCTGCTGGCCTACCTGGACACCACCCAGGCGGCGGCGGCGGAAAGCGCCGCGGCCATCCCGCTGGAGATGCCGCGGCTCTGGCACGCCGGCGACCAGCTGGTGCTCGACGCCCAGACCCGCCGCAATCTGGAGCTCACCCGCACCCAGCTGGGCGGCGCCCTGCAGGGCTCCCTCCTCTGGGCCCTCGACCGCACCGCCACCGCCATGGGCGGCCGCTGCCTGCGCCGCTGGATCGAGGCCCCCCTGGTGGATCGCGCCGCGATCCTGGAGCGGCAGGAGGCGGTGAGTGAGCTGGTGGAGCAGCGGCCCCTGCGGCTGGGGCTGCGCCGGCTGCTGCGGCCCATGGGGGATCTGGAGCGCCTGACGGGGCGGGCCGGCGCCGGCAGCGCCTCCGCCCGCGACCTGGTGTCCCTGGCCGATGGCCTCGAGCGGCTGCCGCGCCTGGCGGCCCTGGTGGCCCCCTGCCGCAGCGGCCCCCTGGCGGCCCTCAAGGGTCCCTGGCCCGAGCTCGCCGCCCTGGCAGAGGAGGTGCGCCACCACCTGGTCGACACCCCGCCCCTGTCGCTGAGTGAAGGCGGGCTGCTCCATGACGGGGTCGATCCGGTGCTCGACGGCCTGCGCAACCAGCTCGACGACCAAGAGGCCTGGCTCTCCCGGCAGGAGGCGATCGAACGGCGGGCCAGCGGCAACCCCAACCTGCGCCTGCAGTACCACCGCACCTTCGGCTACTTCCTGGCCGTGAGCCGCGCCCGGGCCGCCGCCGTTCCGGACCACTGGATCCGCCGCCAGACCCTGGCCAACGAGGAACGCTTCGTCACCCCGGATCTCAAGGGCCGCGAAGGCCGGATCCTGCAGCTGCGGGCCCGGGCCTGCCAGCGGGAGTACGACCTCTTCTGCGACCTGCGCCGCCGGGTGGGGGAGGCGGCCGGGCCCGTGCGGGCAGCCGCCCGGCGGGTGGCGGAACTCGATGCCCTGGCCTCCCTGGCGGAGGTGGCGGCCACCGGCGGCTACTGCCGGCCCGAACTCAGCGAGGGCCGCGAGCTGGTGATCGAGGCGGGGCGCCATCCGGTGGTGGAGCAGCTGCTGGTCGATGCGTCCTTCACCGCCAACGACCTGCAGCTGGGGTCTCCGGAGGCCGACGGAGCACCGGCGCCGGACCTGATCGTGCTCACCGGGCCCAATGCCAGCGGCAAGAGCTGCTACCTGCGCCAGAGCGGCCTGCTGCAGCTGATGGCCCAGATCGGCAGCTGGATCCCGGCCCGCTCCGCCCGCCTCGGCATCGCCGACCGCATCTTCACCCGGGTGGGGGCGGTGGACGACCTGGCCAGCGGCCAGTCCACCTTCATGGTGGAGATGGCCGAGACCGCCAACATCCTTCACCACGCCAGCCCCCGCTCCCTGGTGCTGCTCGACGAGATCGGCCGGGGCACGGCCACCTTCGACGGCCTCTCGATCGCCTGGGCCGTGGCGGAACACCTGGCCGAGGGCATCGGCGCCCGCACGATCTTCGCCACCCACTACCACGAGCTCAACGAGCTCGCCGAGCTGCTGCCCAACGTCGGCAACGCCCAGGTGCTGGTGGAGGAGACCGGCAACGACCTGGTGTTCCTGCACCGCGTCTGCCGGGGGGGCGCCAGCCGCAGCTACGGCATCGAGGCGGCCCGGCTGGCGGGCGTGCCCGCCTCAGTGGTGCTGCGGGCCCGCCAGGTGCTGGGCCGCATCGAGGCCAACAGCCATGTGGCGGTGGGACTTCAGGGGGGACCCAGAGCGGCCTGATCCAGCCAGGCCCGCCGCAGCAGGGCATTGGCGGCGGCGCCCACCAGTCCGGCGCCGCCCTTGCTGCCCTCCAGGCGGATCTGGGGGAGGGCACTGGCGGCGAGATGGCGCTTGCTCTCGGCCACCCCCACGAACCCCACCGGCATGCCGATCACCAGGGCCGGGGCGGCGATGGTTCCGGCCTCCACCAGCTCCAGCAGCCGCTCCAGGGCCGTGGGGGCGCTGCCCACCAGCACCACCGCGCCCGGGTGCTCCAGCAGGGCCCGCTCCATGCCCGCCGCCGCCCGGGTGCCGCCGGCGGGGGCGACGGCGGGGGCCCAGGCCAGCACCGAAAGGACCGGATTGGCGAAGGTGCGCCGGGCCATGGGCGCCACGGCCGCCGCGGCCATCGCCGTGTCGGTGAGGATCGGCGCGCCGGCCGCCAGGGCGTTGAGGCCGGCGGCGCAGGCCCCCGGCCCAATACGCAGATCCGGCGCCAGGGCCAGGTCGCCGCTGCTGTGGACCAGGCGCTCGAGCACCTCCTGCTCCACCCCCTCCAGGCCGGTGGGCCCCAGCCAGGCGCGGATGCGGCGCACACTCTCCCGGAAGATCGGATGGTCGAGGGAGGCCTCGAAGCTTTTGCTCGCCTGGCGCGGCATGGGGGCACCGGGACGGTAAGCGGCGAGGCTACGAGATGCGCCCTGGCCGTACTCCCGGTGGGCGGGGGCCTCTGCCGAGCCAAATCAAAACCTGTACATTGTGTACAGAACTCGAATTCGGCCGCCAACACCATGGACACCCTCGGCGTCCTGGAGGCCAGGAAGCGTTTCCCCGAGCTGCTTGATCGTGCCCACGGGGGCGAGGAGACCCTGATCTCGCGCCACGGCCCCCGGTGGCGGCCCTGGTGCCGCTCTGGCGTCGCCACCGTCCCCAGCGGCAGGTCCTGATCGCCCTCAAGGGCAGCGGCCGCGACTGCTGGCCGGACCCGCTCCCGCCGAGCCAACCTTGGCCGGTCCAGCCCCTGGACAGCGCCGCCCACCTGACCCTCGGTTCGGCCGTGGCCATCGACGCCACGGTGCTGATTCCCTGGCTGCGCGGGGACGCCAGCGGCCGCCGGCACGAGCCCCTGATCGCCGCGATCGCCGCCGGTCACTGGCGCGGGGTCCTGAGCATGGCCACCCTGAGGACGCTGGTGGCGGGGCCGCTGCTCCGGGGGGACGAGACCCTGGCGGCCCGCTACGAAGCCGTGTTCAGCGATCCTGCGGCCTGGACCCTGGTGAGCCTCACGCCCCAGGTCGCCCTGGCGGCGGCACGCCTGCAGCGGCCCGGCACCGGGCCGGCCCTGGGGCCCGATGGCGCCCTGGAGCTGGCCTCGGCCCTGCATGGCGGGGCCACGGCGATGATCAGCCGGGACCCCCGCCTGCTCGCCTCCCTGCCCCTGCCGGCGGGGCCGCCCCTGCCCTGATGCCGATCCACCTTTACTGGGGCGACGACGAGGCCGCCCGCCAACGGGCCCTGGCGGACCGGATCGAGGCCCTGGTGGATCCCGCCTGGGCTTCGATCAACCTCAGCCGGCTGGATGGGGCCGATGCCGTCCAGGCGGCCCGGGCCCTCGAGGAGGCCCGCACCTCCCCCTTCGGTGCCGGGGCCCGGGTGGTGGTGCTGCAGCGCAGTCCCTTCTGCCAGGCCTGCCCGGCGGAGCTGGCGGCCCAGCTGGAGGCCTCGGTCGCGCTGATCCCGGACGACTGCCACCTGTTCCTGGTCAGCGACGGCAAGCCCGACGCCCGGCTGCGCACCACCAAGCGCCTGCGGACCCTGGCCGAGGAGCAGTCCTTCACCCTGCCGCCGGTCTGGGACGGGGCGGGTCAGATCGAACGGGTGGAGAGCGCCGCCCGGGCCCGGGGCCTGACCCTGGCGCCGGCGGCGGCCGAGGCCCTGGCCGAGGCGATCGGCAGCGACGGGATGCGGCTCGCCAGCGAGCTGGAGAAGCTGGCGCTCCACGCCGGCGGCGGTGGCAGCGGCCGTGGTGGGCCGATCACCGCCGAGGCGGTGGCCGCCCTGATCGGCGGCCAGGTCACCAGCAGCCTGGCCGTGGGCGACGCCCTGCTGGCCCAGCACCCGGCCGAGGCGATCGCCCTGGTGGAGGCCCTGCTGGAGGTGGGCGAGCCCGCCCTGCGCATCGTGGCGGCCCTGGCCAGTCAGATCCGGGGCTGGCTGTGGGTGTGCCTGCTGGAGCGCAGCGGCGAGCAGGACGTGGCCGTGATCGCCAAGGCCGCAGGGATCGGCAATCCCAAACGGATCTACGTGATGCGCAAGCAGATCCGCGGCCGCAGCCCCGACCAGCTCCTGGCCCTGCTGCGCCGCCTGCTCGACGTGGAGGCCGCCCTCAAGCGCGGCGCCGACCCCGGCGACGCCTTCCGGGATGGTTTCCTGCTGGCCGCCCTGGCCCAGCCCGGGAGCGCCCCGCGTCGATAATCGGGCCGGATGCGCCGGCAACGCGGGAATGGCCCTGTTGATTCAGAAGTTCGGAGGGACCTCGGTGGCGGACACCGAGCGGATCCGGGCGGTCGCCCGCCGCATCGCCGCCAGCCGCGAGGAGGGCCACGAGCTGGTGGTGGTCGTGTCGGCCATGGGTCACACCACCGACCAGCTGACCGGCATGGCCGCCAGCCTCTGCAGCGATCCCCCCCGCCGGGAGATGGACATGCTGCTGGCCACGGGCGAGCAGGTGTCGATCGCCCTGCTGTCGATGGCCCTCCATGCCGAAGGCGTGCCCGCCGTCTCGATGACCGGCACCCAGGCCGGGATCATCACCGAATCGGCCCATGGCCGGGCCCGGATCCTGGAGGTGCGCACCGAACGGCTGCGCCGCCTGCTGGAGGACGGCCATGTGGTGGTGGTGGCCGGCTTCCAGGGCACCAGCAGCGGCCACGCCGGCACCCCGGAGATCACCACCCTGGGCCGCGGCGGCTCCGACACCTCCGCGGTGGCGCTGGCGGCCGCCCTGGGCGCCGACGGCTGCGAGATCTACACCGACGTGCCCGGGGTGCTGACGACCGACCCCCGCAAGGTGAGTGACGCCCAGCTGATGGAGAGCGTCAGCTGCGACGAGATGCTGGAACTGGCGAGCCTTGGTGCTGCGGTGCTCCACCCCAGGGCCGTGGAGATCGCCCGCAACTACGGGGTGCCCCTGACGGTGCGCTCCAGCTGGAGCCAGGCCCCCGGCACCCGGCTGACCAGCGGTCCGGCCCGCCCGATCGGCAGTGAGGGGCTGGAGCTGGGCCGGCCCGTGGACGGGGCGGAGCTCGAGGCCGACCAGGCCGTGCTGGCCCTCTCCCACGTGCCCGACCGGCCGGGGGTGGCCGCCACCCTGTTCGAGGCCCTCGGCGGCGCCGGTCTGAACGTGGACCTGATCGTCCAGGCGATCCACGAGGGCGCCAGCAACGACATCGCCTTCACCCTGGCGGCGTCGGAGATGGAGCGCGCCCGCCAGGTGTGCCAGGAGGTGCTGGCGGCCATGGGGGCCGATGGGGCCCAGCTTTCGGCCGAGGCGGGCATGGCCAAGCTCAGCATCGCCGGGGCCGGCATCCTGGGCCGCCCGGGCGTGGCGGCCCGCCTGTTCGACACCATGGCCCGCCTCGGCATCAACCTGCGCCTGATCGCCACCAGCGAGGTGAAGGTGAGCTGCGTGGTGGATGGCCAGCTGGGCGCCCGGGCCCTGCGGGCCGCCGGCGAGGCCTTCGAGCTCGCCGACCAGCAGCTCCGCCACGATCCGCCCCCCTGCCACCTGGGGGATCCGGCGGTGCGGGGCGTGGCCCTCGACCGCGACCAGGTGCAGGTGTCGGTGGGGCGGGTGCCCGACCGGCCGGGGGCGGCCGCGGCCATCTGCCGGGCCCTGGCCGATGCGGGCATCAGCCTCGACGCCATCGTGCAGTCGGAGCGCACCCACGGCGGGCCGGAGGACCGGCGGCGGGACATGAGCTTCACCCTGCGGCGCGACGACCGGCCGGGGGCCGAGCGGGCCCTGGCCCCGATCCTGCGCCAGTGGGACGGCGCCTGCTTCGAAGAAGGCCCGGCCATCGCCAGGGTCAGCGCCGTGGGAGCCGGGATGGCCTGCACCGCCGGCACGGCGGCGCGGATGTTCCGTTCCCTGGCCGATGCGGGCATCAACATCTCCCTGATCGCCACCAGCGAGATCCGCACCAGCTGCGTGGTGGCGGAGGCCGATGGGGTGCGCGCCCTGCAGGCGGTGCACCAGGCCTTCGGCCTTGGTGGCGCGACTCGGCATGCGGCCCAGGGGACAGAAGCTCCCTAGGCTTGGGGCCGCGCCAGGGTCGGGGCATGTTGGTTCGGTTCTGGGGAACCCGCGGTTCGATCGCCAAGCCCGGCCCGGACACCTTCCGCTTCGGCGGCAACACCTCCTGCGTCGAGGTCCGCTCCGATGCCGGCACCCTGCTGGTGATCGACTGCGGCACCGGCGCCCACGGCCTGGGGCAGGCCCTGATGCAGGAGCGGCCCGACGGCATCGAAGGCTCGCTGCTGATCAGCCACACCCACTGGGACCACATCCAGGGCTTCCCCTTCTTCGCCCCCTTCTTCGCCCCTGGCCACAGCTGGGACGTCTTCGGACCCAGCGGCCTCTCGGGAAGCCTGCGCAGCGTGCTCTCCGGCCAGATGCAGCACGCCTACTTCCCCGTCACCCTCGAGCAGTTCGCCGCCACGATCCGCTACCACGACCTGCACGAGGGCACCTTCCGGATCGGGGACGTGACGATCACGACCCACCTGCTCAACCATCCCGCCCTCACCCTGGCCTACCGGCTCCAGGCGGACGGGGCCACGGTCATCTACTGCTGCGACCACGAACCCCACGCGCCCGAACTGGCCAGCGGCATCGGTCCCCTCTCCGGCCAGGACCTGCATTACGCCGAGTTCATCGAGGGGGCCGACCTGGTGATCCACGACGCCCAGTACACGGCCCTGGAGTTCCCGGCCAAGCTCGGCTGGGGCCACAGCTCGGTGGAGTACGCCGTGCGCATCTGCGAGGAGGCCGGGGTGGCCCGGCTGGTGCTCACCCACCACGACCCGCTGCGCAACGACGCGACCATCGACCTGATCCTGGCCGGTGTGCGCGCCGATCTGGCCGAGCGGGGCGCGCCCCTCGAGGTGCTGGCGGCCTCGGAGGGCCTGGTGCTGCGCACCACCCCCCGCACCCCGGAGACCGCAGCCGGCGCTCAGCCGGCCGAAGCTGGGGCCGAAACGGGGGAGGCGCCCGGACCCGGGGCCCTCAGTGGCGATCCCGGCGGCCCCCCGGCCCTGGTCTGGGTGACGGACAGGGATCTGGAGGCGGCCCTCACCACCGCCCTGCGGCTCGAAGGTCTGCCCTTCCATGTGGCCGGCGGCGAAGCCGATCTGGAGCAGCGTCTCGAGCGCGACGGGGCGTCCCTGCTGCTGCTGGAGCAGGCACTCCCCGTCCGCGATGGCCCCGGGCTGGTCCGCCGGCTGCGGGAGTCCGCGGCGACGGGGCTGGCCGAGACCCCGGTCGTGATGCTGGCGGCCGTGGAGGAGCAGGCCCGCTACGACGATCCCCTGGTCAGCGAGTGGCTGGTGCTGCCCGTCTCCGAGAGCTTCCTGCGGGCCCGGCTGCGGGCCTGGAGCCTGCGCACCCCCTGCCGCTGGGAGCGGGCCCGGCCGCCGCAGGACGAGGAGCGGCGCCTGCGGCGGCTGGCGGAGCTGGACCTGCTGGACACGGAGCGGGAGGAGCGCTTCGACCGGCTGACCCGGATCGCCGCGGCCGCCTTCGATGTGCCGATCGCCCTGATCAGCCTGATCGATGCCGAGCGGCAGTGGTTCAAGTCCTGCCATGGCCTGGCCACCTGCCAGACCTCCCGCGATCTGGCCTTCTGCGCCCATGCGATCCTCCAGCGCTCGGACCTGCTGGTGGCGGACACCTGGCTCGACGAGCGCTTCGCCGAGAATCCCCTGGTGCTGGGGGAACCCCGGATCCGCTTCTACGCCGGCTCGCCCCTAATCCTCGAGGACGGCACCTGCCTGGGCACGCTGTGCCTGATCGACACCCGCCCGCGTCAGCTCAGCGGCGCCGAGCTCTCCCTGCTCCACGACCTGCGCGATCTGGTGCTTCTGGAGCTGTCCCCCCAGCCATGGCCCGTCGCCGTCCACCACTCCTGAACGGTCTGGCCGGGGTCCTGCTGCTGCCGGCCCTGGCCAGCTGCCAGCCCGCAGCCGTCTCCGCCCCGGTGCGCAGTGTGCCGGTGGTGGGCGGCCTCGAGCACCCCTGGGCCGTGGCCTGGCTGCCGGGCGGCGACCTGCTGATCACGGAGCGGCCGGGCCGGCTGCGCCTGGTACGGGGCGGCGTGCTGCAGGCCGAGCCGATCCGCGGCGTGCCGGAGGTGCTGGCCGCCGGCCAGGGGGGCCTGCTGGACGTGGCCGTCCATCCCGACTTCGCCACCAACCGCTGGATCTATCTCACCTATGCGGCCGGCAGCGCCGAGGCCAACCACACCCGGCTGGCCCGGGCCCGCTTCGACGGCCGCGCCCTCAGCGATGTGCAGGTGCTGTACGCGGTGCCGCAGCGCAAGAGCGGCGCCCAGCACTTCGGCTCCCGCCTGCTCTGGCTCCCGGATGGCACCCTGCTGCTGGCCATCGGGGACGGGGGCAATCCTCCGATCGAACTGGAGGGGCAGCCGATCCGCACCCAGGCCCAGAACCCGGGCAGCGCCCTGGGCAAGGTGCTGCGCCTGAACGCGGACGGCACCGCCGCCAGGGGCACCCCCTTCGCCGCCAAGCCTGGTGCCCTGCCGGGACTCTGGAGCCTCGGGCACCGCAACATCCAGGGGCTGGCCCTCGATCAGCGAACGGGCCGGGTCTGGGCGAGCGAACATGGCGCCCGCGATGGCGACGAGCTCAACCGGATCGAGGCCGGCGTGAACTACGGCTGGCCGCGGGTGACCCACAGCCGCGAGTACTTCGGCCCGCCGATCGCACCGGCCACCAGCGCCCCGGGCCTGCGGGATCCGATTCTCGTCTGGACGCCCGCCATCGCCCCCTCCGGCCTGGCGGTCTACGACGGCGATCGCTATCCGGGCTGGCGCGGTGATCTCTTCGCCGGCGGACTGGTGTCGCGGCAGGTGCATCGGCTGCGCCTGGATCCGGAGGGATCGGTGACACCCCAGCAGGAGATTCCGATCGGCGCCCGGGTGCGGGACGTGCGCCAGGGACCGGATGGATTCCTTTATGTGCTCACCGACGGGGCCGGCGATGGCCAGCTGCTGCGCCTGGAACCCATCGGAGCGCCCTGATGTCTGGATTAGGGTTCAATCTCTTTCGAACCATCACCTTTCCCATGGGACGGAGATTCTCATGATCCGACCCGAGGAGATCGCGGAGGGCCTGGCGAAGGGTGAGTTTTTTCTCGAGTATCTGCCGATCCTGTCCCTCCCGGATCTCCGCTGCATCGGAGCCGAAGCCCTGATCCGCTGGCGGCGGGCCGATGGCTCTCTGGTGATGCCCGGAGAGTTCATCCCGTCCCTGGAGTCCACCCCCGCCGCGGGTGTGCTCACCTACTGGGTGATCGAGACTGCGGCGGCGGAACTCAAGGACTGGTTACGGCGCCATGCCGACGTGCATCTCAGTCTCAACGTTCCACCGGAGATCACCGGACGGGGCGGGGTCTATTACGCCGCGATGAAATCCGGCCTGGCCGACATGATTCCCCAGCTGATTCTGGAGGTCACCGAGCGGGGGCTTCCCGATGCCTTGGGCCTGGCGGGCATGTTCCAGGCCCAGCAACTCGGCATCAAGATGGCGCTCGATGACGTCAGCCTGCTGCGGGGCGCCAATCTCGCCATCCTCGGCCGTTGCCCCTTCGACATCATCAAGGTGGATCGCGAGATGCTGGCCATGATCACCCCGGAGACGCCCAATCCTGAGTGGCTGGACGGACTCACCGCCCTGATCCGCTCGTCCCGGCTGATGGTCATCGCCGAAGGGGTCGAGACGGACCAGCAACTCCAGGTGCTGATGCAGGCGGGGGTCCAGGCCGCCCAGGGCTTCCTCCTGTCCCCTCCGATCTCCGCCGCCGCCCTGATCGGCTTCCATCAGCGAACCAATGGTCCGCAGGACGCCGACGGGGACCTCCAGCCGTGAGGTAGGAAGGACGACATTCACGCAAGAATCCCATGGCCCGGCGCGCCGCCACGTCCTTTCTGAGCGACTTCAAGGCGTTCATCAACAAGGGCAATGTGGTCGATCTTGCGGTGGCCGTCGTCATCGGTGGTGCCTTCGGCAAGGTGGTGGATGCCATCGTCAGCCTGGTGATGACCAACCTGCTGGAGCCGGCCCTGAAGGCGGCGCAGGTGGATTCGATCAGTGCCTGGCCCGCCGGCACGGTGATCGTGGCCCTGATCAACTTCCTGGTGATCGCCTTCGTGGTGTTCCTGATCGTGCGGGCCATCGAGGCGATGAAACGCCAGGAGGAGATCAAGGCCGCCGATGCCGGGCCCGATCCCCAGGCCGAACTGGCGGCCGCCGCCAACCGCCTGGCCGAAGCCCTGGATCGGCGGGCGCTCTAGGCCGCGGAGGCGGCGGGTGCCCTAGGCCGCCGGCCGGCCCACCAGCTTGTGGCGCAGGTTCTTGATCCGGTCCCTCAGGTTGGCAGCCTCCTCGAACTCCAGGCCCTTGGCCGCCGCCTTCATCTTCTCCTCCAGCTGGGTGATCAGCTCGGGCAGGGCGTCGAGGGGCACCTCGTTCTGCTCGGCCTGCTCGGCCGCCACCTCCAGCTGGTCGTCGGTGAGCCGGCGGGAGAGCTCCAGGAAGGAGAGGATCGCATTGCCCGCCCGCTTGCCGGCGGGGGTGGGGGTGATGCCGTGGCGTTCGTTGTAGGCGTGCTGGATGACCCGCCGCCGCTCGGTCTCGGAAATCGCCTTGGCCATCGAATCGGTGAGGTTGTCGGCGTAGAGCAGCGCCACCCCATCGATGTGGCGCGCCGCCCGGCCGATGGTCTGGATCAGGGAGCGCTCCGCCCGCAGGAAGCCCTCCTTGTCGGCATCGAGGATCGCCACCAGGGACACCTCGGGCAGGTCGAGGCCCTCCCGCAGCAGGTTGACGCCCACGAGCACGTCGTAGGCGCCGTTACGCAGGTCCTGGATGATCTCGATCCGCTCGATCGAATGGATCTCCGAGTGCAGGTAGCGCACCCGCACCCCGTTCTCGGCCAGGTAGTCGGTGAGGTCCTCGGCCATGCGCTTGGTGAGGGTGGTGACCAGCACCCGCTCCTGCCGATCGGCCCGCACCCGGATCTCGCCGAGCAGGTCGTCCACCTGACCCTCCGAGGGGCGCACCTCCACGATCGGATCGAGAACGCCGGTGGGGCGGATCACCTGCTCCACCACCTGGCCCTTGCTCTGGGCCAGCTCCCAGGCCCCGGGGGTGGCCGAGACGAAGATGGTCTGGCGGGCTTTTTCCCAGAACTCGTCCCCCTTGAGGGGCCGGTTGTCGGCGGCGCTGGGCAGCCGGAAGCCGTGCTCGATCAGCACCTGCTTGCGGCTCTGGTCGCCGTTGTACATGGCCTGGAGCTGGGAGCAGGTGACGTGGCTCTCATCCACCACCAGCAGCCAGTCGTCGGGGAAGTAGTCGATCAGGCATTCGGGCGGCGTACCGGCCTCCCGGCCCGCCAGATGCCGGGCGTAGTTCTCCACCCCGTTGCAGTAACCCACCTGCTCCAGCATCTCCAGGTCGTAGGTGGTGCGCTGCTCGAGGCGCTGGGCCTCCAGCAGACGCCCCTGGCCGTTGAGCAGCTCGAGCCGTTCGCGCAGTTCGGCCCGGATCGCCTGGATCGCCCCCTGCAGCCGCTCCTTGGGGGTCACGAAGTGCTTGGCCGGGTAGATGTTGATCGTCTCCAGGCTCTGGAGGATCTCGCCGGTGGTGGGATCGACGTAACGGATCGCCTCCACCTCATCGCCGAACAGCTCAATTCGCACCAGCCGGTCCTCGTAGGCAGGGCCGATCTCCAGCACGTCGCCCCGCACCCGGAAGCGGCCGCGGCTGATCTCGATGTCGTTGCGGGAGTACTGGTTGTTGACCAGATCCCGCAGGGAGCCGCGCAGATCCAGCTTGTCGCCCACCTCGAACTTGACGGCGGCCTTGAGGTATTCCGAGGGGATGCCGAGGCCGTAGATGCAGCTGATCGAGGCCACCACGATCACATCCCGCCGCTCGAACAGCGACCGGGTGGCCGAGTGCCGCAGCATGTCGATCTCCTCGTTGATCGAGGCGGTCTTGGCGATGTAGGTGTCCGAGACGGGAACGTAGGCCTCGGGCTGGTAGTAGTCGTAGTAGGAGATGAAGTATTCGACGGCATTGTTGGGGAAGAACTCCCGCAGCTCGTTGCAGAGCTGGGCCGCCAGGGTCTTGTTGTGGGCCAGCACCAGGGTGGGGCGCCCGGTGCGGGCGATCACGTTGGCGATGGAGAAGGTCTTGCCGGTGCCGGTGGCGCCGAGGAGGGTCTGGAAGCGTTCGCCACCGTCGACGCCCTTCACCATCGCCTCGATGGCGGCGGGTTGGTCGCCCTTGGGTTCGTAGGGCGCGTGAAGCTGGAATGGCATCGGACCATTCTGGCGGTCACGAACGGGGAACGGCCCGGCAGGAAAACCGGTCAGCCCACCCCGGAGGCCGCCGCCATCGCCCGGGTCAGGGGCACATCCAGGCCCATCCAGCCCAGCACCACGCTGCTCAGCACGCTGTAGGCCAGGGCCCCGAGGATGGCGCTGATCAGGCCGTTATGGAGCCGGAACCCCTTGATCAGCCAGGCGGCCAGGCTGAACAGGATGATCGTGATCAGCCAGTTGAACAGGAACGACACCGGGCTGATCAGGCCTCCCAGGGAGGAGACGAACCAGACCGGCCCCAGCAGGAGCTTCAGGGGGAGGATCAGCAGGGTGCCCAGCAGGGCGATGACAATGGCCGACAGCAGGGCGGCGGAAAAGCTCGCCAGCTCCACCCCCACGGGCAGTCGCGCCACCAGCAGCAGAATGAGGGCCCGGATCGGCCATTGAAGGAGCCAGGTGAGGGAGCCCATGGGGAGCGATGCCGCAACCCTTTCACCTTACTGAGGCTGTTCGCTTTGAACCATCGACGCCACGGGCAGGGCCTCCCGCAGGGCACGCACCACCGCCACCATGGCGAGCTCATCGTCGAGGCGGTTGACGGCGGAGCCCACGCCCACACCGGCGGCACCAGCGGCCAGGGCCATGGGCACCGTGACAGCGGAAAGGCCGGAGGCACACAGCACCGGCACATCCACCGCCCGGCTGATGGCATGGGCGGCCGCCAGGGTCGGGGCGGCCTTCTCGATCAGGCCCAGGGCACCGGCGCTGAGGGGACGGGCGCTGGTCCCGCCCTCCGTCTGGATCAGATCGGCGCCGGCGGCCACCAGCTCCACCGCCAGCCGCTCCTGCTCGTCGAGGGGCAGGGTGTGGGGCACGGTGACCGAGAGCACGGTCTCCGGCAGCAGCGCCCGGGTGCGACGGGTGAGCGCGAGCACTTCGTCGGCACCGAAGATCCGCCCCTGGGGATAGAAGCTGTCGTAGTTGCCGATCTCCACCATGGCGGCACCGGCCTCGACGGCGGGCGGGAACAGGGCGGGATCCACGGCCGAGACGCAGACCGGCAGACCCGGTGCCAGCGCCACGGCCAGGCGGACGAGGGTGGGGTCGCAGGCCAGATCCACCAGGTCGGCGCCGCCGGCGGCGGCGGCCCGGACCACCCGCTGCACCCGGGCCGCGTCGAAGTTGTCGAGGCCGGCGATGACCTTCAGCGCCCGCCCCTGACGGATCGCCTGCTGCAGGGCGGTGGGCAGGCTGGAGAGGCGGGTCATCGGCGGACGGAAGGACGCATGCCGTGATTCTCCCACCCGACCCCTGCCAGGGCCGGCGGCCCTGGGGAAGCGACCAGGCGCGCCTACACCGGCACCTGCTGCGCCAGCCCGCCCTGCTGCCGGCGGGGGGGTCGCTGCTGCTGGCCGTGTCCGGCGGGCAGGACTCCATGGCCCTCACCACCCTCCTGCTGGACCTCCAGCCCCTGCACGGCTGGCGGCTGCAGCTGTGGCACGGCGATCACGGCTGGCGCCCCGACGCGGCCCAGCAGGCCGGGGAACTGACCCGGTGGGCCCGGAGCCAGGGACTGGACCTGAGGCTCGACCGGGCCGATCCGGTGCCCGGCAGCGAGGCCGCGGCCCGGGACTGGCGCTACGGCTGCCTGGCCGCGGCGGCCCTCCAGGGGAACTGCACCCATGTGGTGACGGGCCACACCGCCAGCGACCGGGCCGAGACCGTGCTGCTCAACCTCGCCCGCGGCAGCCACCTGCGGGGCCTGGCCAGCCTGGGGGCCAGCCGGCCCCTGGACCCGGCCGCCGGCCACCTGCAGCTGGCCCGACCGCTGCTGATCTTCGACCGCGGCGACACCGGCCGCCTCTGCCGGGAGCGGGGCCTGCCCGTCTGGCCGGACAGCAGCAACGCGGATCTGCGCTTCGCCCGCAACCGGCTGCGCGCCGACGTCATGCCGGTGCTGGAGGCCCTCCATCCCGGGGCCAGTCGGCGGATCAGCGCCCAGGCGGAGCGCCTGGAGGCGCAGTTCGCGGCCGAGACGGAACTGCTGGACCTGGCCCTGGCGGGACTGCAGCAGGGAGAGGACCCCGCTCGGTTGGCGCGCCGACGCCTGGCCAGCCTGGCCCCGGCCAGCCAGCGACGGCTGCTGCACCACTGGCTGCGGCGGCACCTGGGGCGGGATCCGGGAGCCAGAGGCCTCGAAACCCTGGTGGACCGGCTGGCCCGCGGGCGGAATCCGGGCCGGCTGGATCTGGCCGAAGGATGGCAACTGCACTGGGATCACAGCACACTGTGGGTCCGCCCACCCGACCCGCTCCATGGCTGAGACCAGCGCCAACGACGCCGCCCAGCGCTATGCGGTGATCGAGCAGGCCTACTCCAGGGAGAAGTGGGGCACGGTGGTGGGCGATGGGGGGGAGCTGCTGCAGGAACTGCAGCAATCGGACAACCCCCAGCTCACCGGGCTGAAGCTGCGGCTGCAGCTGCTGCTGGGCCACACCCAGCTCTACGGCTACGGGGACAAGGCCACCGCCGCCGGGTACTACGGAACCGTGGCCGAGCAGAACAGCGAGGCCGCCCTCACCAGGATCGCCGAGCAGGGTCTCAAACAGTGCGCCATCGAGGAGGCCGCCGCCGCCCCGACCACGGGGCCAGCGGCGGCTGGCAGCGCCGCGCCCTCCCCCGGTTTCCTCGCCGAGGGGGCCACAGCCCCGGCGGCAACCGCTCAGGCGGTCACCGGCCCGGCGGCCCCCTGGCTGACCAAGACGGGGGCCGCAACCGCGGCAGCGGCAGCCGCGTCCCCGGCCGCCGATCTGGAGTCGGCACCCGCCGAGGAGGGCCCGGATGCGGCGACGGCCGCGACGCCGGCGGCCCCCTGGAGCGAGCCCTCGCTGATCCCGGAGGTGGTGGAGGAGCCCGAGCTGATCGAGCTGCACCAGGCGGACCCGACCCTGGCCGACGACGTGGAACTGAGCTGGCAGGAGTCCAGCCCAGCCACGGCTGCGCCGATGAACAAGGAGGACGAGGAGCTGCTCAGCGGCCTGATGCTGGTCAGGGTCCGCTGAGCCTGCCCCCGGGCGATCAGCCCGCCGCCGCGGCCGAGCGGCGGCGACGGACGCGGCCGGTGGGTTCCGGCTCTTCAACGGGGGCCTTGCTGGCCGCCGCCACGGGGGCCGGCGCTGCGACGGTGGCCGTGGCCGTGGCGGCCGCCGGGGCGGCGGCGGTCACCAGCTGGCGCTGGGGCACGGCGGCGGGCTGGCGCCCACCCCCATCCCTGCGGCCGCCGCGGGGCGCCGGCCGGGTGTCTGGCTCGGCATCGGCCCGACCCTTGTAGGCCGGGGTGCCGGCGGGGGCGGGCTGCACCAGGCAGATGATCAGCGGGTCCACCTGCAGCTCGCGGCGCAGGCGGCGCTGCAGGCCCACCTCCACTTCCCGCTGCACGCCCACCCAGTCGACATCGGGGGCCTTGCCACCGGTGTTGCGGGCCAGCTGGTTCCAGCGGTTCTCCAGCACCCAGGTGATCTCCCGCTCGGCCCAGACCGAGAGCTTGCGGGCATCGGCGGCCGTGACCACACCGCGCAGGTTCACCCGCGGCGGCGCCGCCATCACACCGTCGGTGGTGATCACCGCCAGCAGGGTGATGACACCGTCCTCGGCCAGCTGCTGGCGCTCCTTGAGCACCCGGGCATCGACGATGCCGTTGCGGGAGGCGTCGAGCAGCTCGATGCCGGCCTTCACCGGCTCACCCTTGTTGATGGAGTCAGGGGTGAGTTCGACCACGTCGCCGTTGTCGATGATCAGGATGTGATCGGCCGGGATCCCCATCGACTGGGCCGTCTTGGAATGGCAGACGAGCATGCGGTGCTCGCCATGCACGGGCACGAAGAATTTCGGCTTGGCCAGCGCCAGCATCAGCTTGTGGTCCTCCTGGCAGCCGTGGCCGGAGACGTGGATGCCCTCGCCCTTGCCATACACAACCTTGGCCCCCATCATCATCAGTCGGTCGATGGTGTTCACCACCGAGATGGTGTTACCGGGGATCGGGCTGGCCGAGAAGATGATCGTGTCACTGGACTTCACCTGCACCTGGGGATGCTCACCGCGGGAGATGCGGCTGAGGGCCGCCAGCGGTTCGCCCTGGCTGCCGGTCATCAGCAGCAGGGTTTCGCGGTCGGGCAGGTCACGGATCTGCTTGATGGGAACGAACAGATCATCGGGGGCGCGCATGTAGCCGAGCTCCCGGGCCTTGGCGATCACGTTGAGCATCGAGCGGCCCAGCAGCCCCACCTTGCGGCCGTTCTTCATCGCCAGTTCCAGGATCATCGACACACGATGAATCGAGCTGGCGAAGGTGGTGATGATCACCCGGCCTTCGGCCTGGCTGATGTGGCGATCCAGGTTCGGGAACACGGCCCGCTCCGGCGGCGTGAAACCGGGGATCTCGGCGTTGGTGGAATCGCTGAACAGGCAGAGCACCCCCTGCTCGCCGTAATGGGCCAGGCGCTGCAGGTCGAAGGCCTCGCCATCGACGGGGGTGTGGTCGAACTTGAAGTCACCGGTGAAGATGACGACGCCGGCGGGGGTGGTGATGGCCAGCGTGAAGCTGTCGGCCATCGAGTGGGTGTTGCGGATGAACTCCACCTTGAAGTGCTGACCCACATGCACCACATCCCGTGGGCCGACCGTCTGGATGGTGGTGCGGTCGGTGACGCCCGCCTCCTCCATCTTCCCCTGCAGCATCGACATGGCCAGCCGGGGGCCGTAGATGATGGGGATGTTGAAGTTCTTGAGGTGGTGCGGGATGCCGCCGATGTGATCTTCGTGGCCGTGGGTGACCACCATGCCGCGGATGCGCTTCTGGTTCTCGCGCAGGTAGCTGGTGTCGGGCATCACCACGTTGACGCCATGCATGCCATCGCTGGGGAAGGCGAGACCGGCATCGACGAGCATCAGCTCATCGCCGTATTCGAAGACGCAGGTGTTCTTGCCGATCTCGTGCAGGCCGCCCAGGGGGATGACGCGCAGGCCCTGGTGCTTGGCTTTGGCGCCGTTGCCGGAGCGGACGATGGGATTGACGTTCTGACTGGACATGTAGTTAGGGACTCGGGGGTGGCGATGGAAAGGAACGGGAAGCGGAGATGACTCTGGACATCAGCCTTGGCGTCAGGTGGGACGCAGGGCAGCCAGGATCGAGGAAAGGCGCTGTCGCACGGCGGTATCGGCGGAAAGCAGGGGAAGTCGGGGGGCACCCACCGGCCAGCCGCAGATCTCCAGGGCGGCTTTGACGGGGATGGGGTTGGTGGTGCAGAAGAGCGCCCGGCACAGGGGCAGCAGCTGCTGGTGCTCGTCGAGGGCGGCGGCGACGTCGCCGCTCAGGAAGGCCTGGACCATGGCCCGGATCCGGGGACCCACCAGGTGGCTGGCCACGCTGACCACGCCCACCGCACCCACCGCCAGCATCGGCAGGGTGAGGGCGTCGTCGCCGCTGTAGATCGCCAGGCGATCGCCGCAGAGCTCCCGCAGCCGGCTGACCTCCTCGGTGGTGCCGCTGGCGGCCTTGAAGCCCACCACGTTGGCCTCGTCGAGCAGGCGGGCCGTGGTGTCCGGGGCCAGGCTGCAGCCGGTGCGGCCGGGGATGTTGTAAAGCATCAGGGGCAGCTCCGGGGCGGCCTGGGCCACGGCGCGGAAATGGGCTTCCAGTCCCTCCTGGGGGGGCTTGTTGTAGTAGGGCACCACCACCAGGGCGCCGTCGGCGCCCAGGGCGGCAGCCTCGCCGGTGGCTTCCACCGCCTCCGCGGTGCAGTTGCTGCCGCTGCCGGCCAGCAGGGTGGCGCGACTCCCCACCGCCCCCTTCACGGCGGCGAAGAGCTCATGCTGCTCCTGCCAGGTGAGGGTGGGGGACTCGCCGGTGGTGCCGCACAGCACCAGGCCATCGGAGCCGTGGCGGACCAGATGGTCCGCCAGCCGGGCCGCCAGCTCCAGATCGACGGCCCCGTCCGGCTGGAAGGGGGTCACCATGGCGGTGAGCACCCGCCCGAAGGGGGCCTCGGGGGAGGGAGCCGTGCTGGGCGCCTGCAGGGTGGCCGTGGTCAAGCGGCACCTCCGGCGGCGGCATCGGCCGCGGCGGGGTCCCGCAGCAGTTCGGCGATCTGGATGGCATTGAGGGCGGCTCCCTTGCGGATCTGGTCACCGCAGAGCCACAACTCCAGGGCACAGGGATCGCTGAGGTCCTGGCGGATGCGGCCCACGGCCACCGGATCGCGGCCGGTGACATCGGTGGGCATGGGGAAGCGGTTGGTCTCGAAGTTCTCGATCAGCTCGACCCCGGGGGCGACCGCCAGCAGCTCACGGGCCTCCGCCACGGGGAAGGGCTCCTCAAACTCGATGTTGACGGCCTCGGAATGGGCCCGCAGGACCGGCACCCGCACGCAGGTGGCCGTCAGGCGCAGATCGGGGAGACCCATGATCTTGCGGGTCTCGTGGAGCATCTTGAGCTCCTCCTCGCAGTAGCCGCTGGGTTGCAGGGGCGAGTTGTGCAGGAAGAGGTTGAAGGCCAGCGAATGGGGCAGCACCGTGCTCACCGGCTCGCCCCCCTCCAGCACGGTGCGGCTCAGGTCGCGCAGTTCCTCCATGGCCCGGGCGCCGGCACCGCTGGCCGACTGGTAGGTGCTGACCACCACCCGGCGGATCGGCCGCCGGGCCGCCAGGGGGGCCAGGGCCAGGGTCAACAGGATGGTGGTGCAGTTGGGATTGGCGATGATCCCGCCGTGGGCGAAGGCGGCCTGGGGATTCACCTCGGGCACCACCAGGGGCACGGTCGGATCCATCCGGAAGGCACTGGAGTTGTCGATCACCACCGCGCCGGCGGCCACGGCCACCGGCGCCCACTGCCGGGACACCGAACCGCCAGCGGAGGCCAGCACCAGGTCGATGCCCTCGAAGGCGTCGGCACCGACCGGCTGCACCCGCAGGCGCTCGCCCCGCCAGTCCAGGTCCTGGCCCGCCGAGCGCGGCGAAGCCAGCGGCAGCAGCTCCGCCACCGGAAAACCCCGCTCCTGCAGCAGGACCAGAAGCTCCTGGCCCACGGCTCCGGTGGCGCCAAGGATGGCGATGCGCAACGGCCTCGAGGGCAGGTGGCGCGGAGGGGAGGGGAGGGTCGCTGAGACGGTCAACGGGGGGAAACGGGACGGGTGGCGGGAGAGGGCCTGCTGACTGGAGACGGGGCCCGGAAGGAAACCCTGGGAGGGGATCGGGAAACGGATGGGGCGGGAGGGCCCGGGGACGGGAACCTGAGACAAGGCCTCCGGCCTGATGGCCGGATCGAACTCTTCAGTTGGAGATATGGGCGCGCCGATGCGTCGATCGCACAATACGTGGCGGAGGCCCGGAACGGCCAGTTTCTAGGATGGGGGGCTGCCCGAAGCGAGCCCCGTTTCATGAGTCCTGCCGCCAGCACCGAAGCCAACCTCCGGGTGACCACCTCCCCGCGCCCCGGAAGCCGTCTGGCGGTGGAGGTCGCCGTGCCTGCGGGGCGCAGCCAGAAGAGCTACGAGACCGCCCTCGAGAAGCTGAGCCGCAGCGTCAAGCTGCCCGGCTTCCGCAAGGGACGGGTGCCCCGGCCGGTGCTGCTGCAGCAGATCGGACCGCTGCGGATCCGCGCCACCGCCCTCGAGGACCTGGTCGATGCGGTCGTGCGGGAGGCGATGCAGCAGGAGGCCATCGAGGCCATCGGCCGGCCCGAACTCAGCGAAGCCTTCGAGCGCGTTCTGGAGCGCTTCACGCCCGGGGAGGAGCTCACCATCACCCTGGAGATGGACGTGGAGCCCACCCCCACCCTGCGCAGCACCAAGGGCTTCAAGGCCGAGGCGGAGCCCGTGCCCTTCGACCCGGCCCGGGTGGACGAACTGATCGAGCAGTCGCGCCGCCAGCTGGCCACCCTGGTGCCGGTGGAGGACCGGCCCGCCGCCGAGGGTGACGTGGCCCAGATCGCCTTCCGCGGCACCTTCGTCGACACCGGCGAGGCCATCGAGGGCGGCAGCAGCGAAGGGATGGAAGTGGAGCTGGAGGAGGGCCGCATGATCCCAGGCTTCGTGGCCGGCATCATCGGCATGGCCGTCGGGGACAGCCGCGACGTCTCCTGCCGCTTCCCCGACAGCTACCCCCAGGAGCAGGCGGCGGGCCGGGAGGCCCTGTTCGCCATCACCCTGCTGGAACTGAAGACCCGGGAGCTGCCCGCCCTCGACGACGCCTTCGCCCAGCAGGCCAGCGACAAGCCGACCCTCGCCGAACTCCGCGCCGACCTGGAGACGCGCCTGCGGGACGACGCCGAGCGCCGCCATCGCGCCAACCGCCACGAGGCCCTGCTGGCGGTCCTGGTGGAGGAGCTGGAGGTGGAGCTGCCCGAGACCCTGATCCAGCAGGAGGTGCGCAACCTGATCGAGCAGACCGCCGGGCAGATCTCCCAGCAGGGCATGGACGTCAAGAAGCTGTTCACCCCCGATCTGGTGCGCAGCCTCATGGACACCTCCCGGCCCGAGGCCGAGCAGCGGCTGCGGCGCAGCCTGGCGCTCAAGGCCCTGGCCGCGGCCGAGACGATCGAGGTGCCCGCCGCCGACCTGGAGGCCAGGCTGGCCGAGATCCGCAAGGGCCTCAGCGACAGTGCCGCCATCGACCCGGAGCGGCTGCGGCTGGCGGTGGCCGAGGACCTGCTGAAGGAGAAGCTGCTGGAGTGGCTCGAGGCCAACAGCACGATCACCGACAAGGCCCCGGCCGCGGAGGAGGCCCCGTCGGAGGACGGACCTGAGGCCAGCGGCGAAGCGTCGCCCAAACCCGCCAAGGCCGCCAAGGCGAAGAAGGGAGCCGCCGGCGCCAAGGCCCGGGAGGACGACGCCCAGCCATAGATTGAGGCCACTCCCCCCGTCCGCCAGCGAAACCGCGTGATCGACGCCCGACCGCCCCTGATCCCCGACTGGCTGCCCGCCGCCCTGGCGGGCCCGTCGGGGACCCTCCCCCATCCGGTGACCAACCGGTGGCAGGGGCCGATGCCCTGGAACGGGATGGTCGCTCCGGGCCCCACCGCCGCCCCTGGGGTGCTGCCCACCGTGGTGGAGCAGTCGGGCCGCGGCGACCGGGCCTTCGACATCTATTCCCGGCTGCTGCGGGAACGGATCATCTTTCTCGGCACCGGGATCGACGACCAGGTGGCCGATTCCCTGGTGGCCCAGCTGCTGTTCCTCGAAGCCGAGGATCCCGAGAAGGACATTCAGATCTACATCAACTCCCCGGGCGGCTCGGTGACCTCCGGCCTGGCCATCTACGACACCATGCAGCAGGTGGCGCCGGACGTGGTCACCATCTGCTACGGGCTGGCCGCCAGCATGGGGGCCTTCCTGCTCACCGGTGGGGCACCCGGCAAGCGGATGGCCCTCCCCAATGCCCGGATCATGATCCACCAGCCCCTCGGGGGCGCCCAGGGCCAGGCGGTGGACATCGAGATCCAGGCCCGGGAGATCCTCTTCCTGAAGGACACCCTCAACGGACTGATGGCCGAGCACACCGGCCAGCCGCTGGACAAGATCGCTGAAGATACGGACAGGGACTACTTCCTTTCCCCAGCAGAGGCGGTTGAATACGGACTCATCGACCGGGTGGTCGATGACGCCCCAGCCCCTGTCGTCCCCTAGAACTTCAGGAACGACTGACAAATCGACGGCTGGGGTCGATCCTGGAAGCAGGTCCATCCTGCCGCCATACCCAGGGCGACCACCGCCGCTCCCGCCGCCTCCTTGCCGATGGCCAAGTTCGACGCCCATCTGAAGTGCTCCTTCTGCGGCAAGTCCCAGGAACAGGTGCGCAAGCTGATCGCCGGGCCTGGCGTCTACATCTGCGACGAGTGCATCGATCTCTGCAACGAGATCCTCGACGAGGAACTGGTCGAGCACCACGGCCATGGCCCCCCGGGCCGGCCCATGGCCGACGGGGGCCGCAAGACCCCGGCAAAGAAATCGGCCCGGCCCGCCCCCACCCTGGCCACCATCCCCAGGCCCCAGGAGATCAAGAGCTTCCTCGACCAGCAGGTGGTGGGCCAGGAGGAGGCCAAGAAGGTGCTGGCCGTGGCCGTCTACAACCACTACAAGCGGCTGGCCTGGCAGGGGGACGGCAAGGGCGAGACGGATCAGACAGCCACCCGCCTGCACAAGTCGAACATCCTGCTGATCGGCCCCACCGGCTGCGGCAAGACCCTCCTGGCCCAGTCCCTGGCCGAGATGCTCGATGTGCCGTTCGCGGTCGCCGACGCCACCACCCTCACCGAGGCGGGCTACGTGGGCGAGGACGTGGAGAACATCCTGCTGCGCCTCCTCCAGAAGGCGGATCTGGACGTCGAACAGGCCCAGCGGGGCATCATCTACATCGACGAGATCGACAAGATCGCCCGCAAGAGCGAGAACCCATCGATCACCCGCGACGTCTCCGGTGAGGGTGTGCAGCAGGCCCTGCTCAAGATGCTGGAGGGCACCGTGGCCAACGTGCCCCCCCAGGGCGGCCGCAAGCACCCTTACCAGGACTGCATCCAGATCGACACCAGCCAGGTGCTGTTCATCTGCGGCGGGGCCTTCGTGGGACTGGAGGACCTGGTCCAGAAACGGATGGGCCGCAACGCGATCGGCTTCCTGCCGGCCGATGGCCGCAGCCGGGTGCGCTCCGGCAAGGACAAGCAATCCAGCGAGGTGATGCGTCACCTCGAACCGGAGGATCTGGTGCGCTACGGCCTGATTCCCGAGTTCATCGGCCGGCTGCCGGTGAGCGCGGTGCTCGAACCCCTCGACACCAGCGCCCTGGAGGCGATCCTCACCGAACCGCGTGACGCCCTTGTGAAGCAGTTCCAGACGCTGCTGAGCATGGACAACGTGCGGCTCGAGTTCGAACCGGGGGCCGTCGAGGCCATCGCCGCCGAGGCCCATCGCCGCAAGACCGGCGCCCGGGCCCTGCGGGGCATCGTCGAGGAGCTGATGCTCGACGTCATGTACGACCTGCCCTCCCGCCGCGACGTCCAGACCTTCACCATCACCCGGGAGCTGGTTGAGCAGCGCAGCAAGGCCAAGGTGCTGCCGATCAGTGCCGCCGCCGACCTCGACGGCCACCGGGGGGAACAGGCCACGGCCTGACACGCAGCTGTGTCCAATCAGGCGGTCTACCTCGTCACGGTGCGCGAGGGATCCGAGGTCTATGCCGACATGGCACTGGTCTCGATCCTGTCGCTGAAGCTCACCAATCCCTCCCTCCCGGTCCGCCTGCTCTGTGACAGCGAGAGCGCACGGTGGCTCCAGGAGAGCGGCCATCGTCTGCCGGGACTCTGCGACAGCGTCGTGGTAGTGGAGGCGCCTGAGGGATCGCTGATCTATCGCCATCGCTGGATGAAGACCCAGCTGCCCCGCTTCCTCCCTGGGGACGGCATCCACCTCGACGCCGACATTCTCGTTCGCAGCTCCCTCGCCGCCCTTCCCCACGGCGACTGGGACTTCGCGGCCGTTCCTGACTACAACAGCTCGGACATGAGCGAGCTTCTCCGGACCCTCCCCCATGTCATCCAGGCCCTGGAGCTGGGCTGGCCGCTGGACCTGACGCGGTACTTCAACAGCGGCGTCTTCTGCTGGAAGGACACCCCCGCCGTCCATGCCTTCTTTGCTGAATGGCATCGGCTCTGGCACGAGGGCGTGCGGACCGGGGAGCTGCTGAAAGATCAACCCTCCTTCAACACCACCCTGCAGCGCGGCCTGGTGACCAGTGCCACACTGCCGAACGCCTTCAACACCATGGTCCTGCCGGCCTGGGAGCTCTCCCCGGAGGCCGTGGTCTGGCACTTCTGGTCGGCGGGGAGCTCGAAGGAGCATTCCTTCGCCCAGCTGGTGGAGCAGGCGAAGCACCTGAGCACGGAGCAGCTGACGGCGAACGTGCGGCGGGCGATCCGCTTTTCGAGGCCATGGCCGAACTCCGGCCGGGGCCTGGCCCGCCTGCTCGACTGGCGCGGCCACCGCTACGGCGGCTACCGGACGGTGGAGCGGCTCTGGCTCTCCGGGCAGCGGCGGGCCACCGTGCTCCACCTCCTCAAGCGCGTCCGGGGAACCGGCAGGGGCAGCGGCGCGCCCCGGTGAGCGGCTATCCCCACCCCGGAGGGAATCCCCGGCCACGACGGTGACGCGATGCTGAGCGGATTCCCCCTGTTCCACTCCGCTCCTTGGCCGCCGCTGATCACCTGCAGGCCCCCCGCCAGCACGGCCTGTTCCTGCACCACGGCATCGATCTGGGGGACGGCACCGTGGCCCACTACCTGGAGGGCCGGGAAATCCTGCGTAGCCCCCTGCAGGACTTCAGCCGCGGGGAGCCCATCAGCGCCGTGAGCTACCCGGTGGGCGCCTGCTCGCCGGTGGGGGTCACCCTGCGGCGGGCCATGGGCCGCATCGGGGAGCAGCGTTACAACCTGCTGTTCAACAACTGCGAGCATTTCGCCCACTGGTGCAAGACCGGCCGGCATCGCAGCGCCCAGGTGGAGGATTGGCTCCACACCGGCAGCCTCGGCGCCCTGGCCCTGGGCCAGTTCGTGCCGGCGGCCCTGCTCACCGGAGCCCGGGTGCTGCTGCGCCAGGGCCAGTCCCTCGCCGAGACCCTGGCCAGCGGCCTCGACCCCGAGCAGCTGGCCCGGGGCCGGGAACTCGCCCGGCGCAGCCTGGAGCAGCTCGATGGCCTGCGCCTGCGCCTTCAGGAGCGCCTGGAGGAGGAGCTGGCCCGGGCCGAACGGCGCTGGGGCGAAGGGGATGGCCCTATCACCTCGGGCAGCGACCCCTTCGAGCGGCTGCGCCTGGCGGGGCAGAACCTGGCCGACCAGCTGGCCGCGGTGGAGGAGATGGAGGACAGGCTGCAGCGGCTGCTGGAGCCGGCGGGTCCCGATCCGACCGAAGGCGGCCCGCCTTAGGCTCCCTATCCGGTCAGGGCAGGGTGCATGGTCCAGGCCTACGAGCCCCTTCATCACAAGTACCGGCCCCAGCGCTTCGACCAGCTGGTGGGCCAGAAGGCCGTGGCCGACACCCTCAGCCAGGCCCTGCTCCAGAACCGCATCGCCCCGGCCTACCTGTTCAGCGGCCCCCGGGGCACGGGCAAGACCTCCAGCGCCCGGATCCTGGCCCGTTCGCTCAATTGCCTGACCAGCCCGGGACCGACCCCGGAGCCCTGCGGCCGCTGCCAGCTGTGCCTCGACATCGCCGCCGGCAACGCCCTCGATGTGATCGAGATCGACGCCGCCTCCAACACCGGCGTCGACAACATCCGGGAGCTGATCGAACGGTCCCGCTTCGCCCCGGTCCAGGCCCGCTGGAAGGTCTACGTGGTGGACGAGTGCCACATGCTCTCCACCGCCGCCTTCAACGCCCTGCTCAAGACCCTGGAGGAACCGCCGCCGCGGGTGGTGTTCGTGCTGGCCACCACCGACCCCCAGCGGGTGCTGCCCACCATCCTGAGCCGCTGCCAGCGCTTCGATTTCCGCCGCATCCCCCTGGAGGCCCTGGTGGGGCATCTGCAGTGGATCGCCGCCGAGGAGTCCATCGGCATCACCCCGGAGGCCCTGCACCTGGTGGCCCAGCGCTCCCAGGGGGGTCTGCGGGACGCGGAGAGCCTGCTCGACCAGCTCAGCCTGCTGCCGGCCCCGATCGCCGCCGACGCGGTGTGGGACCTGCTGGGGGCGGTGCCGGAAGTGGAGTTGCTGCAGCTGGCCGAAGCCATGGCGGCGGCGGATCCTCTGCAGGTGGTGGAGGGCTGCCGCGAACTGCTGGACCGGGGGCGGGAACCGGCCGCCGTGCTGCAGGGGCTGGTCAGCCTGCTGCGGGATCTGCTGCTGGCGGGGGTGGCGCCCGACCGGCTGGAGCTCACGAGCGTGACACCCGAGCTGCGGCCGCGGCTGCCGGAGGTGGCGCGCCGGATCGGCAAGGCCCGCCTGCTGCGGTGGCAGTCCCAGCTCAAGGGCAGCGAACAGCAGCTGCGCCACAGCGTGCAGCCGCGGCTGTGGCTGGAGGTGCTGCTGCTGGGCCTGCTCGCCGAACCGGCCACCGTGGCCGCCGCACCCGCCGCCGTGGCCGCCGCGCCCGCCGTCGCCCCGGCGGTGCCGCACCCGCCCGGCGCCGAAGGCCAGCGGATCGCCCGCAGCCCGGAGCCCGCGGGGGCCGCTGCGCCATCCCCACCGCCCACCCAGCTGGCACCGACCCCGGCCACGACCCCGGTAACGACCTCGGCGGATCCGGCCACCGCCCCGGCGAGTGCGGCGCCCGCCAGCGAGGATCTGGCCGAGCTGTGGCAGCAGGTCCTGGCCGGGCTGGAGCTCCCCTCCACCCGGATGCTGCTCTCCCAGCAGGCCCAGCTGCTACGGCTGGATGAGCGGCGGGCGGTGGTGCGGGTGGCCGGCACCTGGATGGCCATGGTTCAGAGCCGCCTGCCCCTGCTGGAGAAAGCGGTGGCCAGTGCCCTGGGCAGCCCGCGCCAGGTCTCCCTTGAGGCGGGGGGAGACAGCATGGGGCCCCGGCCGACGACGGGCCAGCCTCCACCGGCCCGACCAGCCCCCGCCCCTGCCCCTGCCCCTGCCCCTGCCCCTGCCGCCAGCCAGACACCCCTGGCCAACGGCACGATCGCCGCGGACGGGCCAGTGGCGACCCCGTCGCCAGTGGCAGCGCCGGCCGTCAGGGAGGAGGCCCGCGAAACCAGGGCGGCAGCACCCGCCACCAGCACCGCTGCCATCGATACGCAGGCCAGCCGGCTGGCTGAATTCTTCAACGGTGAAGTGATCAGTGGAATCATCGGAGATCCGGAGTAAAGGATCCTTCTCGAATGGAATCCTCTCCCGGAGAGACAACAGGACCCTGACCAAACGCAACGCAGGAAAGCCCATCTCTGCCGGCTGGTCGCCACGAATCGTCGGATGACCGGGAGGATCTTGATTCGTCCAGAGTTGATGCGTCAGGCGATGGCCAACAATGGGGTGGCGGCCTGCCTGCCGAAGGGTTCAGCGAAGCTGCTGGCCATCTGCGGGCCGTCTGCGAGCTGTCTGCGAGCGATCAGTGGTGGCGCTTGCCCATCATGAGGGCCCGAATACCCGGCCAAGCCGGGAACCAAAGCTTTGGGCCAGGGCGGACGCCATGGAATCGGGTTCCATGGGTATGTGGCCCGGGTAGAACCGTTGATAATCCTCCGCATAGATCTCGGCGACCCTCTGCCTGAGCCTGCGCTCCTGGCGCGAGGAAAGCCGCTTCAATGGGGAGTCAGGGCCGTTGGCCTTCGGCAGGACCAGGGCCCTGCCCAGGCGCTGGGAGAGCACCTGCATGAGATCAGAAAGGTGCTCAAAATAGAAGACGTTCACCGTCGCAGAGCCTTCCAGAAAGCTTGACTGGGGCCTGAGATGCAGCAGATCATGAGAGGCCGCGAGCTCCACATACTGCTCGAAATCGAGGACATGCAGGTCAAGCCCGTAGTACCACTTCGCAAAATCAGCCATTGCCCGATCCTTGCGCCGGAAGGATGAAACCAGGCGCGCCCACGGATCGCGGACCACGGTGAAAACCCAGCTATCTCGAACAAAATCAGGATGCAACTTCTCAACTTCACCCAAGCGAAGATGCTGGAGGAACTGGGAGCTCAACTCCAGCTTCATCAGGTCGGGAGAGGCGAGCCTGCCAAAGCAGACGCCTGGATTCTCAATGGCAGGATTCAGGTCGAGGCCAAGAGCCAACTCAATCGATGTGCCAGCGGTTTTGGGAATATGGATGAACGTGATTCCTGGTTCACGGAATAATGGCATGACCAGCTAAATGGGAAATACCGATTTTCTAAATCGTACCATAATCTAACTGCCCGACCCCATCCAGATTGGATCATCAGCTCGATCATCGTCACCATCGGGACTGACGGGATGCCCTGATGACATCCCACTCTGAAAGCATTCAGGACGTCAGGTCCAGGGCGCAGAGCATCTGGAACGCCACCCCATCAGAGAGGGCGTCGTGGTGACGATTCACACCCGACCTGTTTCCGCAGCAAATCCGGGCTCCTCGTCGGCGCTTTCTGCCTCGGACTCCGGATCATGGGCTTCAAACGTTTCACCCAGATGAAGCGTCTTGACCCAGACCAGCTTCTTGGGCAGCAGGGCCATCTTCAGGGTCACCCAGGGGATCACCAGGAACCAGTGGACCAGGTAGACGATGCCCAGGCCGGCGCTGAAGGGGTTCATCGCCGGCAGGGGCGGGCCCTCCGACGGCCGGCGGCAGCCGGTGGCGATCGCCATGCCCGAAAGGGCCAGGGCCACGATCGAGAACGGCCACATGGTGGGGGCCGTGCGGGTGAGCAGGGTGCCGATCAGGTCGGCGCTCGCCACCACCGGCAGCACGTACTGCAGCAGGAAGAAGCAGGTGAGATCGAGCTTCTGGCTGAACCCCAGCCGGTTGGAGACCAGGCCCGGGCCGTAATCGAAGAAGCGCTGCAGGCCCCCCTCGGCCCAGCGCTGGCGCTGGCGCCAGAGGGCCGGCAGGGTCAGCACCGCCTCCTCCTGCACCGGCGGATCCCAGAGCACGCCGATCGGCAGGCCTTCGAGCAGAAGACGGAAGCTCAGGTCGAGATCGTCCGTCACCGTGTCCTCGTTGAAGCCCCCGACCTTCAGGAGCGCGTCCCGTGACAGCAGCTGGCCGTTGCCCCGCAGTTCGGCCACGCCGCCGTTGGCCAGACGCCCCTCCTGGATCATGGCGTCGAAGGCCATCTCCATCGCCTGGGCGGTGGTGAGCAGGTTGGTCCCGGCATTGGCCACCGCCTTGCGCAGCTGCACCGCCGCCCAGCCGCCGGCCTCCGCCCAGGGAACGAGGCGCTCCAGCACATCCGGCTGCAGATCGGCATCGGCGTCGAGCACGAGCATCCAGCGGCCATCCAGTTGCTGCAACACCAGATTCAGGGCCCCCGACTTGCCGCCGCCCGCATCCCGGGGTCGGCGCAGCACCCGCAGGAAGGGATGGCGCCCCTGGAGCTCGGCCAGCAGCTCGGGCGTGCGGTCGTCGCTGCCATCATCGACCACCCACAGGGCCAGCTGGCCCTCGGGCCAGCGCACGGCGGCGATGCGCTCCACCAGCCGGGCGATCACCGCCTGCTCGTCACGGGCGGCGACCACCACATCAACGGCCGGGCAGGTGCCCACCTCGCTCGCCGCCGGGGCCGCCGCCGCGGGCGCATCGCCGGGGCTGCGGCGGAAGGCCTGCAGCAGAACGGTCCGAAGGCTGTAGCCCCCGAGCAGGGTCGCCAGGGTGAGGGCCGGCACCAGGCTGCGGCCCGGGGGCAGCCAGTGGGGGGCGATTCCCACCAGGCCGCAGCAGGCGAGGAACAGGGCCGCCTTGGCACGGCGTTGATCGCTGCCACTGCCGCTGGGACCGCTGCTGACACTGCCGCCGGCAGCCATGGTGAACCTCATCCAGGCGGTGACTCTAGGGGGAATCGCCGCCGGCCCCCAGGGGCTGGAGGGAGGTGCCCGGGTAGTAGTGCGCCAGGATCCGGCGCGCACTCCAGCCGCGACCGGCCAGGTCGATCGCCCCCTGCTGGGAGAGACCGGCCCCGTGGCCGAAGCCCCCACCGGTCAGCTGCCAGGACCCCTCACCCTCCGGCCGCAGGGTGAACAGGGTGCTGGGCAGGGTGCGCAGGGTGCGGCGGATCGCATCCAGCCGCAGCACCGTGCGGCCCGCTGTTCCCTGCACCTCCAGGGCCAGCACCCTTCCGCTGGGACCCCGGGCCAGCACCTTCAGGGCGGTGGGCCGTCCCACGCCCCGCTCCGGCCCGAGGGCCGCGGCGATCTGGGCAGCCGTGAGCCGCCGCTGCCAGCGGAACACGGGATGGTCGGCCCCCCAGGCCGCCTGGCCGTCGCGCAGCAGGGTCGGCAGGGCGGCGGCCGCCAGGGGCACGGGGAAGCGGGCCTGGAAGGGGGCGGGGCCGTCGGGGAAGGAGTTCAGGTAGGGGACCGGCGGCCCGTTCCAGGCCTCCTGGTAGGCGGCGCTGATGCCGCCGTTGCTGGCGTGGTAGATGGCGTGGATCGGTCCATCGGCACCCACCAGCACGGCCAGCCGGGTGGCGGCGATGGCCTGGCGCACGGCAGCGCCGGCGTCGCGTGGGTCGCTGTACACCTGGCACTGGGTGTCGGCGCAGAGGTGGTAGCCATCCGCCACGAAGCGGTGCTGGTTGCGCACCGCCCAGGTGCGGGCCAGCACGGCCTGGGCCTCCAGGGCCGCCGCCGGCACCCCGGCTCCGATCTCATGGGGCACCACCCCCTCCAGGTAGCGCTCCAGGGGGACCTGCTCCACCAGGCTCCAGCCGCCGTGGGCGTCGCTCAGCAGCTGGAAGGGGCCGGCGTAGACCCCCCGGTCCCAGAGCAGGCCGCCGGGGGCCTCGATCCGGATCGGCCCGGCCAGGGGCACCGCCCCCTGGGCCCGGCGCAGTTCCAGGCCGACCCGCTCGCTGACCGTCCGCTCGTAGCTCCCCAGCCGCAGCCCCTCGGGCAGTCCGGCGGGATCGGGGGCACCGGCGGGGGCCCACACCTCCCAGTCACGGGGCCGGGCGATCACGGCCGCCACCCCCATGGAACGCCAGAGCCCGGCCGCCTGCTCGGCGCTCTCGAAACTGGCGAACGGACCCAGCACCCGGCGCCGCAGCGTCACGGGCCCGGGCAGCAGCTCCCGACGCCAGTGCAGCGCCAGGGAGGGAGCCTGGAAGCGCTGGCCGCTGGCGTCGATCAGGGTGAGCAGGCCGCCGTTGCCGCGCAGGCGCAGGGGCGGGGCCGCGGATGCCTCCCCGGGCGCCGGACCCAGGCGGGCGGCCAGGGCCACCGCCAGTACCGGACGGGCCGCCGTGACCGGCTCGGGACGGGCCACCGGCCAGTGCATCAGGCTGGTCTGCCCAGGGTACGGGGCGTCCGGAGGGGGAGGTGGCGACAGGGCCGGCGGCCCCTGCTCGGCCCGGCAGCCGACCGGGAACAGCAGCGCCGCGGCCAGCAGCAGCCGGGGCAGGACGCGGGGACGCAGGGCCATCGAGGGGGCGGGGGGTTGGAGGAGGGTTCACCCGCGTCGTAGTGTGCTTGTTTGTGCCTGCGCCTACCGAGATGCCGAAGCTCAAGACCCGCAAAGCGGCCGCGAAGCGGTTCAAGGCCACCGGCACCGGCAAGTTCATGCGCCGGCGTGCCTTCCTCAACCACCTGCTCGATCACAAGAGCCCCAAGCGCAAGCGCTATCTGGGGACGATGGCGGTGGTCGATGACCGCGACCACGACAACGTCGCCCGGATGCTGCCCTACGCCGGCTGAGTCCGGCCGGGCTCCCTCCGGGGTTCCCGCTTCCCTGTCTTTTCTCACCCACCCACCGCTCACCTCCCATGGCCCGCGTCAAGAGGGGCAACGTCGCCCGCAAACGCCGCAACAAGATCCTTCGTCTCGCCCGCGGCTTCCAGGGGAGCAACGGCAGCCTGTTCCGCACCGCCAACCAGCGGGTCATGAAGGCCCTCTGCAATGCCTACCGCGACCGTCGCCGGCGCAAGCGTGACTTCCGCCGCCTCTGGATCGCCCGGATCAACGCCGCCGCCCGCATGAACGGCCTCAGCTACAGCAAACTGATCGGCGGCCTCAAGCGGGCCGACGTGCGCCTGAACCGCAAGATGCTGGCCCAGCTGGCCGTCGCCGATCCCGCCAGCTTCACCGCCGTGGCCACCGCGGCAGGCCACTGACGCCGTCCCCCCAGCACCGACCGTCCGGCCGGACACGATGACCGATCTGCTGCCCCAGGCCTACCTGCTCGGCCTGATCGCCCTGCTGGGCGTGGCCGCCATCGTTGTCGGCCGCCAGATTCTGCGGGTGCGGCGCGATGAACTCGCCCTGGCCCGCCTCGGCGGCATCGACAAGGCCGCTGGCGGCACCAGGGACGCCTCCACCCTCTATGAGCTGGCCTCGGTGCAGCTGCGCAAACGGCTGTACGCCGAGGCCCAAGTCAACCTCAAGCAAGCTCTGAAGCTGGCCGACGCGGAGAACGCCCCGGCCGAGGCTCGGGCCCTGATGGAGAACGCCCTCGGCTTCACCCTGGCGGCCCAGAACAACTACAGCGCCGCCGTGCGCCACTACCGGGCCGCCCTGCGGGCCAAGGCCGAGTATCCGGTGGCCCTCAACAACCTCGCCTTCGCCCTCGAGAAGCAGTCGAAAGCCGACGAGGCCCGCAGCCTTTACGAGAAGGTGCTGCAGCTGGAGTCCAACAACAAGACGGCCCTCAAGCGGCTCTCGATCCTGGAGCGGCGCAGCGGCCGCCCGGCGGGCGAGAACGGCAAGGCCTCCTGAGACCCAGCCCGGCCGGGCTCACCAGAGGCCGCGCACCGGGGCGGGCGCTCCGGCGGCGGGGGCCTGGGCGGTGCGTTCCGGGACCAGCTGCAGGCGCCCGCCGGGGGTGGTGAGCCGGGGCGCCCGCCAGCCGCTCAGGGACAGGCCCTGCACGCTCTGAAAGGCGCCTCCGGGCTCCAGGGCGCCGCCGAGGGGATCCCCCAGCACCAGCAGGTCGAGCTGGTCGGACTTGGCATTGAGGTTGCCCTGCACCGGAGATTCAACCCCGCCGATGGCCATCGCACCGCGCAGGTCCACCATCTGGCCGATCGGGGTGGCCCCGTCGATCCGCAGCTGCACGGGCACGGCGGGCCCGCCGCTGAAGGACTGGTAGCGGCCGTTCCAGCGACGGGGCATCTGCTCGGCGATCAGCCGGGCCCGGGCGATCGGATCGAAGGTCTCCACCTCACCGTTGGTGCCGCCGTCCTGGTTGATGGCCTGGATCTCTGGGGCGGTGAAGGGCACGAACCCATCGGCCGGCAGGGGGCTGGCGGCAAGCACCGGGCTGGCGGCGAGCAGCAGGGGCACGGCGGCCAGGGGCACCGGCATGGCGTGGGTCTCGGGGGCAGAAGGCAGACTAATCGGGATGCGCCCGTGCGCCGCAGGCCCCCGACCGTGACCGCCATCGCCCCCCTGACCTCCCGCGACGATCTGGTGATCGCCGGCCGTCGCTTCCGCAGCCGCCTGATGACCGGCACCGGCAAGTACCCGAGCCTGGAGGCCATGCAGGCCAGCCTGGAGGCCAGCGGCTGCGAGATCGTCACCGTGGCGGTGCGGCGGGTGCAGAGCGGCGCCCCGGGCCATGGCGGCCTGATGGAAGCGATCGACTGGGGCCGCATCTGGATGCTGCCCAACACGGCCGGCTGCGCCACCGCCGAGGAGGCGGTGCGGGTCGCCCGGCTGGGCCGGGAGCTGGCGCGCCTGGCGGGCCAGGAGGACAACAACTTCGTGAAGCTGGAGGTGATCCCCGACTCCCGCCACCTGCTGCCGGATCCCTTCGGCACCCTCGAGGCTGCCGAGCAGCTGGTGAAGGAAGGCTTCGCCGTGCTGCCCTACATCAACGCCGATCCCCTGCTGGCCAAGCGGCTGGAGGAGGCCGGCTGCGCCACGGTGATGCCGCTGGGATCGCCGATCGGCTCGGGCCAGGGCATCCGCAACGCCGCCAACATCGCCCTGATCATCGAGAACGCCCGCGTGCCTGTGGTGGTGGATGCGGGCCTGGGGGTGCCCAGCGAGGCCGCCCAGGCCATGGAGATGGGCGCCGATGCCCTGCTGATCAACAGCGCCATCGCCCTGGCGGGCGATCCGCCGGCGATGGCACGGGCGATGGCCCTGGCCACCGAGGCCGGTCGCACCGCCCTGCTGGCGGGCCGGCTGCCGCAGCGGGCCGAGGCCCGGGCCAGTTCCCCGCTGGAAGGCCGTGTGACGAACCATTGACGATCAATCCGATCCCGGCGGCCCTCCATAGGGTTTGCCGCACACCGACTCCCCCTCCATGCAGGTCACTGAAGAAGACGGCGGCAAACTGAACGCCTTCGCCAAAGAGCCCCGCATGGTGCTCCAGGAGGAGGGCGAGACCAGCGGCGCCAACCGGATGCTGCTGATCGGCGGTCTGGTGCTGGTGGCCGTCATGGTGGCGGTGGCGGCCGGCATCAGCTGAGGCCGGTGGGGGCCTCTGAGGCCTGTAGTAGCTTGCCCGTCTGAGCAACTGCTCGTTCAGGAGTCTGGGGTGAAGGTTCTCGTTCTCGGCGGCGACGGCTTCTGTGGTTGGCCCTGTGCCGTGAACCTGGCGGAAGCCGGACACGACGTCGTCATCGTCGACAACCTGAGTCGGCGCAAGATCGACATCGACCTGGGCGTCGAGTCACTGACGCCCATCGCCACGATCCACGACCGGCTGCGGGCCTGGGAACAGGTGGGTGGCCGGGCCATGACCTTCGTGCACCTGGACATCGCCCGGGAGTACGACCGGCTGCTGGATCTGCTGCGCAGCGAGCGCCCTGAGGCGATCGTCCATTTCGCCGAGCAGCGGGCCGCCCCCTACTCGATGAAGAGCAGCGCCACCAAGCGCTACACCGTCGACAACAACGTCAACGGCACCCACAACCTGCTGGCGGCCATCGTCGACAGCGGCCTTGACGTCCACATCGTGCACCTGGGCACGATGGGCGTCTACGGCTACGGCTCCCACCGGGGCGCCACGATCCCGGAGGGCTACCTGACGGTGGAAGTGCCCCAGCCGGATGGCACCTGCTTCACCGAGAAGATCCTGCACCCCACGGATCCCGGCAGCGTCTACCACATGACCAAGACGCTGGATCAGCTGCTGTTCTTCTACTACAACAAGAACGACGCGATCCGGGTCACCGACCTGCACCAGGGCATCGTCTGGGGCACCAACACCGACCTCACCCAGCGGGACCCCCGCCTCACCAACCGCTTCGACTACGACGGCGACTACGGCACCGTGCTCAACCGCTTCCTGATGCAGGCGGCGATCGGCTACCCGCTCACCGTCCACGGCACCGGCGGCCAGACCCGGGCCTTCATCCATATCCGCGATTCGGTGCGCTGCGTCCAGCTGGCCCTGGAGCACCCCCCCGAGCCCGGCGAGAAGGTGAAGATCTTCAACCAGATGACCGAGAGCCACCAGGTGGGTGAACTGGCCCGCAAGGTGGCGGCCCTGACCGACTCTGAGATCAACTACCTGCCCAACCCCCGCAAGGAGGCGATCGAGAACGATCTGATCGTCGACAACCGCTGCTTCATCGAGCTGGGCCTCAAGCCCACCACCCTTGATGACGGCCTGCTGGCCGAAGTGGTGGACGTGGCCCGCCGCTGGGCCGACCGTTGCGACCGCTCCAAGATCCCCTGCCTCTCCGCCTGGACCCAGCGCCAGGCCGAAGCGATCAAGGCCTTCGCCTGATCTCCCCCCCGTGAAGATCGCCTTTTTCACCGAAACCTTCCTGCCGAAGGTCGACGGCATCGTCACGCGGCTCACCAAGACGGTGCAGCAGCTGGTGCTGGCCGGCGATGAGGTGCTGATCTTCTGCCCCGAAGGCGCTCCCGACGGCTACATGGGGGCCCGGGTGGTGGGGGTGCCGGCCATGCCGCTGCCCCTCTATCCCGAGCTGAAGCTGGCCCTGCCGCGGCCGGCGGTCTCGGAAGCCCTCGACCGCTTCGGCCCCGATCTGGTTCACGTGGTCAATCCGGCCGTGCTGGGCCTGGGGGGCATCTGGCTGGCCAAGAGCCGCGGCCTGCCCCTGGTGGCCAGCTACCACACCCATCTGCCCAAGTACCTGGAGCACTACGGCATGGGGATGCTCGAGCCCCTGCTGTGGGAACTGCTCAAGGCCGCCCACAACCAGGCCCAGCTCAACCTCTGCACCTCCACCGCCATGGTCGAGGAGCTGGCGGCCCGGGGCATCCAGCACACGGCCCTCTGGCAGCGGGGCGTGGACACCGACCTGTTCCGCCCCGAACTGGCCTCCGGCGCCATGCGCGAGCGGCTCCACGGCGGCCACGACGACACCGGCCACCTGCTCCTCTACATCGGCCGACTCTCGGCGGAGAAGCAGATCGAGCGGATCCGGCCCGTGCTCGAAGCCATGCCCCAGGCCCGGCTCGCCCTGGTGGGGGACGGTCCCCACCGCCAGCAGCTGGAGCGCCATTTCGACGGCACCGCCACCACCTTCGTGGGCTACCTGGCCGGCCAGGAGCTGGCCTCGGCCTATGCCAGCGGCGACGCCTTCCTGTTCCCCTCCAGCACCGAAACCCTCGGCCTGGTGCTGCTGGAGGCGATGGCCGCAGGCTGCCCGGTGGTGGGGGCCAACCGGGGCGGCATTCCCGACATCGTCAGCGACGGCGTCAACGGCTGCCTCTATGACCCCGACCAGCCCGCCAGCCTGACCACGGCCGTCCAACGGCTGCTGGGGGATCCGGCGGCCCGCCGCCAGCTGCGCCTGGCCGCCCGCGAGGAGGCCGAGCGCTGGGGCTGGGCCGGGGCCACCGCCCAGCTGCAGGGCTACTACCGCCAGGTGCTCCAGCAGGGCCGTTTCCCCCAGGCCGCCTGAGGGACCTCAGCCCGGCCGGACCGCCGCCGGCGGCTTGACGCCCCGGAACCACACGGTCATCAGGGCCTTCACCATCGGTGCGGCCACCGTGCCGCCATAACCGCCGGAGTTCTCACCGAAGGCGACGATCACCAGGGTGGGGGTGCCGGTGGCCGGGGCGTAGCCGCCGAACCAGGCGTGGTCGGGACGGGGTGGATCCTCGGCGGTGCCGGTCTTGCCGGCCACGGGCGGCAGGCTGGGGTCGTTGAGGATGGTGGCCGTGCCGCTGGTGACCGCCTGGCGCAGACCGGCATGCAGCACCCGCAGGGTGGCCGGCTTCAGTCCGATCCATTGGCGCGGGTAGTCGCGCTCCACCAGGTGGGGCGTCACCAGCCAGCCGCCGTTGGCGACGGCGGCATAGAGGCGGGCCATCTGGATCGGCGTCACCGTCACCGCCCCCTGGCCGATCGAGGAGGTGATCGTGTCGACCGGGGTCCAGGGTTCACCCAGCACCTCCTTCTTCCAGGCCGGGTCCCCCAGCAGCCCAGGGGATTCCTCGGCGGACAGCTCGCTGCCGGTGCGGCGGCCGAAACCCATGCGCCGGGCGGCTTTGAACATCTCATCGGGGCCGACCATCAGCCCCACCTTGTAGAAGAAGCTGTTGCTGCTCACCCCGAGGGCGAAGGGGAAGCCGATGCTGCCGAAGGAGCCGTGGTCGGCGTAGCACTGGCCGTAGTAGCAGAAGGAGCCCACCGTCGGCACGGTGGAGTTCTCGTTGAGCTTGCCGGACTCGATGCCGGCGATGGTGGTGATGACCTTGAAGGTGCTGGCCGGCGGGAACCCCTGGAAGGCCCGGTTCAGCATCGGCGCCTCCGGCCGGTTGAGGCTGTTCCACTGGGCGGTGGTGGGGCCGTCGGAGAAGATGTTGGGATCGAAGTTGGGCCGGCTGGCCATCGCCCGCACGGCGCCGGTGCGGGGATCCATCGCCACGATCGCCCCCTTGCGCACCCCGTCGAGGGCCTTCTCCGCCGCCCGCTGCAGGTCGAGATCGAGGGTGAGGCGCAGATCCTTGCCGGCCTTGGCGGGCTTGTCCCCCAGCACCCGCTGCACCTGGCCTTCGGCATTCACCTCCAGCTGCTGGCCGCCCCACTCACCGCGCAGGTGGGTTTCGTAGACCTTCTCGAGCCCGCTGCGGCCGATGCGATCACTGATGCGGTAGCCGTGGTCGCGGAGGGCGGCGTACTCCTCCTCGGTGATGCTGCTCGTGTAGCCCATCACGTGGGCCCCGAGGCTGCCGTCGGGATAGGCGCGCAGCACGTCCTCGGACACCTCCGCCCCCTGCAGGGATCCGGCCTGCTCCCGGAAGCGCAGCACCTGCACCGGCGTCAGCGAGAGGGCCAGGGGAATCCGGAAGCCCTGGGCATTGGCGCCGCTGCGGCGCTGGGCATCCAGCCGGTCGGCGGGGATCCCCAGCAGGCCGGCGAGCCGGTCACGCAGCCCGGGCCAGCCGCGGTCATCGACCTGGAGGGGCTGGAGATAGAGGTTGTAGGTGAGCCGGTTGGTGGCCAGCACCCGCCCCTTGCGATCCAGCAGGCGGCCCCGCACGGGGTTGCGCGGCAGCAGGCGGATGCGGTTCTCGTCGGCCATCGCCCGGTTCTCGGCCCCGTGCAGCAGCTGGAGCCAGGCGAGGCGCCCGAGGATCGCCGCCAGGATCAGCAGCATGAAGGTGAGCAGGAGGGCCGCCTGGTGGCCGGTCCCTGTGTGGCGGGTGGAGGAGGCCCCGAGCCCGCCGCCGGCAGCGCGCACCATCAGCCGAATCGGCTCTGGAGCAGGGCCAGCCGCGCCTCGATGCGCTCCAGGGCCGCCAGCAGCTCGGCCGGATCCGCCGGACTGGGCGGCGGGGCGGCGTCCCAGGCGGGAGGGGTGGCCCCGGGGCCCGGCCCGGCGGGACCCTCCTCGGCGCCCACGTCGCGCACCTCCACCTTCATCACGGGGTTGCCCAGGCCGGGCTGGAAGCGATCGAGGTTCTCCCTCACCTGGCTGGCCGCGGGCTCCCCTTCCTCGCGCAGCTGGCCCAGAGGATCGGCACTGGTGCCGTCGAAGGCGGCCAGCACCTCGGCCGGCCCGCCCTTGCGGACCCGCTCCACCACCGCCAGTCCCACCGGCAGCACGTCCTGCATCAGGGCCAGGCGCAGGGAATCGAGGGGATCGGCAGCCATGACGTCGGAACCCGGACCGGGCTTTCCAGTCTGACGTGCGGAACGGCCCGGCTCAGGGTGCGGGTCGCTGCACCCCGGGATCGACGATCACCTGGCCGCAGAAGCGGGTGCTGCCCAGCCACCAGCCGCCGCCGACAGCCAGCACCAGCAGGACGCTGAAGGGCAGCAGGGCCTGGCGGGTGCCGTCGAGGGAGAGCCACTCCAGCCAGCCCCGCAGCCAGCGATCGCGGTCGAAGCGGCGCCGCTCCCTCAGGCTTTCCTTGCCGCGGCGGTCGAGGGCCCGGGCCACCCAGCGCTCGAAGGCCTTCTTCTTGGTGACGGCCATCTTGCGCTCCACCTCCAGCAGGTGGCCGGCGCTGAGGTCGGGGTTGAAGGTGCTGATCAGCTCCAGGCTCTTGAGGAACATCTCCACCGCCCCTTCCTTGATCGCCAGGTCGGCCGGATCGAGGCCGTCCCAGTCGACCTCGGGATAGAAGCGCAGACGGTTGCTGCGGATCTGCTCCTCCGGCAGCTGGCCCGGTTCCCGCAGCCAGCGGTCGGTGTTGGCATCGAAACGACGCCAGTAGAGGAAGGGGTTGAGAAAGACGGTCTTGCCGGCCAGCAGGATGCTGTCCTGCTGCAGGCGGCGGTGCAGCTGGGGGTCGTGCTCAGCCCCGGCAGGGCTGCCAGCGACGGCGGGGGAGACGGGAGGCACGGAGCAAACGGCCGGGTGCCGAGGTTATCGAAGTTGGCCCGCTGGGGCCAGCCTGGGGATCGGGACGGCCTCCGGGTCCAGAGCGATCAGCAGAACGTGTGGCCGGAGACATCTGGACAGGGCTCGGTCGCTGAGAAGGGGAGGGACTCTCCCTCGCCGCCTCAGATCAGTGCGGCGCCATACCTGCCTTCTCGCGGCTGGGATGGGCTCACCAGCAGCTCTGGGGGCAAGAGGAGATAAGCATCAGGGATAGAACAACGCCAGGTCCAGACCATGCAGTGATTCCTCCTCAACGAAACGCCTCAGCTCCCGACTGCCGAGGACTCGCCTGGCTTCCTCACGGAAGGGGCTGACATTCCTGGAAGCTGCAGGCAATCCAAACCCAAAAGTCTGAGAAAACTGAAGAGACAGGGACTCCGTCTGCAAGACGTTCAGCCGGAGGCGCTCCACACCGCTCAGGTAGCGAGACTTCACCCTGCTTTTGAGTAGTGGAAGCAAGTCCGGAAAGCGCTTGATCGCCTTGATCGTGAAGCGCATGTCACGAGGCAGCAGATACTGGAAGGCAGGCATGGTGCTCTGGATAAGGGCCATAAAGTCCGCTTCTACAAATTCAGGACTCTGGCGGAAGACGTAGGCTCCTGTTCTCTCGTCAAGAACCATGTTGCGGTGCGGCGAATAGTAAAAAGAGACAAGGCGCTCGAAGGGCTTTCGCACGCAGGAGTAAATCTTAAGCTCATTCAAAGAGGGCTTGATCAGCAAGTAAGTCGACAGCGACTGATGCTTTCGGTGCGTCAGAGATCCACGAATCTCAAATCGATCAACGCCATCGCGAAAGCCGCCGCTGACCATCTCATCGCAGCTGAGGCCAGCGTCGATGATGGCCGACTGAATGGTATTGCCACCCGTCTTCGGAATATGGATAAACAGGCATGTCTCACCTTGATGAGAGAAAAGCATGGTGACTCGCTTTCATCGTTGCCATTGAAGCCATGAAGGACAGCCGTCAACCGGCTGTCACTCCCACTCGATCGTGCCGGGGGGCTTGCTGGTGATGTCAAGCACCACCCGGTTCACCCCCCGCACCTCGTTGACGATGCGGTTGGAGATCAGCTCCAGCAGGTCGTAGGGCAGCCGCGACCAGTCGGCGGTCATGCCGTCCTCGGAGGAGACGCAGCGCAGCACGATCGGGTAGGCGTAGGTGCGCTTGTCGCCCATCACGCCGACGCTGCGCACGGGCAGCAGCACGGCGAAGGCCTGCCAGATCTCATTGTAGAGGCCGGCATCACGCACCTCCTCCCGCACGATCAGGTCGGCGTCCCGGAGGATGTCGAGCTTGTCGTCGGTGACCTCCCCCAGGATGCGGATCGCCAGGCCTGGGCCGGGGAAGGGATGGCGCCCCACGATCTCCTGGGGCAGGCCGAGGCTGCGGCCCACCTTGCGCACCTCATCCTTGAACAGGCGCCGCAGCGGCTCCACCAGCTTGAACTGCAGGTCCTTGGGCAGGCCGCCCACGTTGTGGTGGCTCTTGATCTTCACCGCCACCCGTTCCCCCGTCTTGGGGTCGACGTTGGTGCCGGCGCTCTCGATCACATCGGGGTAGAGGGTGCCCTGGGCGAGGTAGTCGAAGGGGCCGAGGCGGCGGCTCTCCTCCTCGAACACCCGGATGAACTCGGTGCCGATGATCTTGCGCTTCTCCTCCGGGTCGGTGATACCGGCGAGCTTGGAGATGAAGCGCTCACGGGCATTGATGTATTCCACGTTGATGTGGAACTGGCGATCGAAGAAATCCATCAGGAACTCCGGCTCGCCTTTGCGCATGAAGCCCTGGTCGATGAACATGCAGGTGAGGCGATCCCCGATCGCCTGGTGCAGCAGGAAGGCCAGGGTGGAGGAATCGACACCGCCCGAGAGGGCCAGCAGCACCCGCTTCTCGCCCACCTGGGCACGCACCTCGCCGATGGCCTCGTCGATGAAGGCGGCCGTGGTCCAGTCGGGGATACAACCGCAGATGTGATAAACGAAATTGCGGATCATCACCATGCCGCAGGTCGAATGCACCACCTCGGGATGGAACTGCACCCCGTAGAGACGGCGGGCATGGTCGGCCACCGCTGCCTCGGGGGTGTTGTCGGTGTGGGCGAGGCGCACGAAGCCCTCGGGCAGCGACTCCACCGAATCGCCGTGGCTCATCCACATCGTCGAGCCCTCCTCGACGTTGGTGAGCAGATCCACCGGGTCGTCGACATGCAGCGGCGCCTTGCCGTACTCGGCCCGGCCGGCGGCCACCACCGATCCGCCCAGCTGCTGCACCATCAGCTGCATGCCGTAGCAGACCCCCAGCACCGGGATGCCCAGGTCCCAGAGGCCGGGGTCGCAGGAGGGGGCGCCCTCCTCGTAGACGGAGCTGGGGCCGCCGCTGAGGATGATCCCCTTCGGGTTGAGGGCCTTCAGTTCCGCAGCGGTGGTGGTGTAGCCCATCACCAGGGAGAACACCTCCGTCTCCCGCACCCGGCGGGCGATCAGCTCCGAGTACTGGGAGCCGAAATCCAGGATGACGATGGCCGGAGGTCGGCGGGAACCGCTGGCATGGTCCCGATCCGAACCCGGTGGTGCGGTCTGCGGCGTTTCGGACATCGGCTCGAAGGCGGCCAGGCCAGGGCCCGGTATTCGGTGCCAGCACCCTAGGTCGCGCCCCTGAAGCGTTCCATCAGCGCCGCCCCCACCGGCCCGCAGACCCGCAGCCGGCGCTGGCGGTCGAACAGGGCCGCCCCCACGGCGGCCGGCGGGGCGCCATGGCTGGCCAGGTAGGACCGGCAGCGGCCTTCAATGGCGTCAGCGATGCGCGCCCGCAGGCGTCCGGCCAGCTCCGGATCGGCCTGCTCCAGAGCGGCCAGGGCGGCCTCCACCGTGGCGGCCCCGTAGAGCGCTGCCAGGGTGGCGCCGTCGGCCCCCTCCAGGGCGGCCAGGGCGGTGAGCACCTCGGTGCGGCCGTCGGCCAGGTGGTGGTGGGTGTGGAAGATGCCGCCGGCCAGCTTGATCAGCTTGCCCTGGTAGCCGAACAGCAGCAGCCGTTCCACCCCTGCTTCGGCGGCCGCCACCAGCACCGGGCCGAGCCAGTTGCCCGCCTTCAGCAGCAGCTGCGGCGGCAGGCCCAGCTGGGGGGCCAGATCGAGGCCGTTCTCGCCGATCACCAGCACCAGATCGCCGCCGGCCCCCGGCGCCGCCATGCGCTCGGCCAGGGCCGCCAGGGTGCGGGCCAGCTGGTCCGGGTCGGCGCCGGCCTGGACCTCGGCCTGGGTACCGATCAGGGCCAGCCCGTCCACCACCCCGAAGGCGGCATTGCTGGTACGCCCCGCCAGGCGGCGGCCGTCGGGCAGCACCAGGGTGAGCCCCAGGCGGCGACCGGCGGGCACCAGGGGCCGCAGGTTGGCCTCCAGCAGGCGTCGGGCATAGCCGGAGAGGCAGGCCTCCCCGGTCGCGGCGTGGACCCCCACCCCCTCGCCGGGCTCCAGCTGCAGCCAGGGCCCGTCGCCGGGCAGCCAGCGGGCCAGCACCCAGACCACCAACCCGCGGGTGAGGTCGAGCCCCTCGCCCGGATCACAGCAGCTCTCCCCCAGGGCCAGCCCCTCCCCCAGGCCCGCGGCGGCCCGCACCGGCACCGGCACCACCCCCGGCGGCTGGAGCAGTTCCAGGGCCACCGAGGCGCTGAACGGTTCCCCCTGCAGGGCCCCGAGGGCGGCGCGGGCAGCGGCCGCCAGCCATACCGGCAGGGTGAAGCCCCGCGGGGGCGCGGAGGGGGGGCGCAGGGAATCGATGGCCGGCGGGAACGCTGTTTTTTATGGTGGTCGATCGCCTTGCCTTCGCCAGGCCCGCGCCCCTTCCCTCCCCACAGCTCATGCAGGACAAGCTCACTCTGATGATCCCCGGCCCCACCCCGGTGCCGGAGACCGTCCTGCAGGCCATGGCCCGCCATCCGATCGGCCACCGCAGCGGCGATTTCCAGAAGATCGTGCGCCGCACCACCGAGCAGCTGCAGTGGCTGCACCAGACCAAGGGCCACGTGCTGGTGATCACCGGCAGCGGCACCGCAGCGATGGAGGCCGCGATCGTCAACACCCTCAGCCGCGGCGACAAGGTGCTCTGCGGCGACAACGGCAAGTTCGGCGAACGCTGGGTGAAGGTGGCGAAGGCCTATGGGCTGAACGTGGAGGTGATCAAGGCGGAGTGGGGCCAGCCCCTCGATCCGGAGGCCTTCCGCGCCGCCCTCGAGGCCGACACCGCCAAGGAGATCCGGGGCGTGATCCTCACCCACTCGGAAACCTCCACCGGGGTGATCAACGACCTGCAGGCCATCGCCGGCCATGTGAAGGCCCACGGCACCGCTCTCACCATCGCCGACTGCGTCACCAGCCTCGGGGCCTGTGACGTGCCCATGGATGCCTGGGGCGTGGACGTGGTGGGCTCCGGCTCCCAGAAGGGCTACATGATGCCGCCGGGTCTGAGCTTCGTGGCCATGAGCGAGCGGGCCTGGACGGCCTACGAACGCTCCGATCTGCCGAAGTTCTATCTGGATCTGGGCAAGTACCGCAAAGCCGCCGACGACGACAGCAACCCCTTCACCCCGGCGATCAACCTCTACTTCGCCCTCGAGGCGGCCCTGGGGATGATGCAGAAGGAGGGTCTGGAGGCGATCTTCGCCCGCCACGACCGCCATCGCCAGGCCACCCAGGCGGCGATGAAGGCGATCGGCCTGCCGCTCTACGCGGCCGAGGGCCACGGCAGCCCGGCGATCACGGCGGTGGCGCCGGAGGGCATCGATGCCGAGGCCCTGCGCAAGCAGGTGAAGGAACGGTTCGACATCCTGCTGGCCGGCGGCCAGGACCACCTCAAGGGCAAGGTGTTCCGCATCGGCCACCTGGGCTTCGTCTGCGACCGCGACGTGCTCACGGCCGTGGCGGCCATCGAGGCCACCCTGCAGGACCTGGGTCTGGCCAAGGCGCCGATCGGCGCCGGCGTGGCGGCGGCGGCGGCGGCGCTGGCCGCCTGAACGACGGCGTGGCCAGCCCCAGGGGCCGTGATTAGGTTCATGGTGAACGGTTTTTGACGCCATGACCCTTGCTGCCATGCGACGCCTTCCCCTGGCTGCCGTCCTCTGCCTGGGCCTGGCGGCCTCCGGCTGCCAGCGCACCGACCTCAGCCAGCAGACCAAGAAGACCGAGGCCAGGATCTGCACCGAGCTGGCCACGGTGAACCAGGCCCTGGAGCAGGTGGCCGCCCTGACACCCACCTCCACCGTGGGCGAGGCGCGGGCCGCCCAGCAGAAGCTGGAACAATCGATCGCCGCCCTGCAGACCTCGGAGAACCAGCTGCAGAAGCTGAGGGTGGAAGCCTTCCGCAAGCTGCTCGAAGGCTTCCGGGGCGAGGTGGCCAAGGCCTCCGCCAACAAGGACCAGACCCTCGAGCAGGCCGCCAACGAGCTCAAGCCCAAGGCCATGGCGGTGATCGCCGCCCGCAGGGCGCTCTCTGCGGCTGTGCAGTGCGAGGAGCCGGCGGCAGCGGCCCCCGCCAAGCCCTGACAAGGCTTCACCCTGGCTCCGGGCACCCGGTTGGCGCCCGGAGCCTTGCTACTGTGAGTCTGCGCGTGAATGCACGCGGGTGTAATTCAGTGGTAGAATGTCAGCTTCCCAAGCTGAACGTCGCCGGTTCGAATCCGGTCACCCGCTTGATCAACAAGTCTCAGACGTTACGCCTCAGGCCTGACGTCTCACAACGCTGAATAGGGAGTGCCTCCAACAGCCCGGGGCAAGAATCGATTCTTGAACCCGGGAGTTGGGCCGAAAGGATGGACAAGTTCCTGAAGGCCAACCGGCCACGATGGTGTGGCAGGGATCAGGAGCGGGGCTTGATCAACTGCAGCACCTGCAAGCCAAGGCCGCCGGCCCGCCGCTCGCAGTCGAGGGCCTGAAGAATGGCCCGGGCCGACGCGTCGATATCCCCTTCACTGGCCGCCACCCGCGCCTGCTCATTGAGTGACGCCGCCTGCTGCAGAAGACGCTGACGCGCCCCCGGATCGGACAGGGGTGACACGCTGGACCTCGGACGTGAAGGGGTCTCCAGCGTCAAGGTGACGGGGGCAGGTGGACTGGCAACAATCATGACCGGCGAGGAGTTCGCAGCATCGAAAACATGTAAAAAGGGCGATTGGCCTCCAACGCCCCCTTTTCTGTTTACATCTTACGGCAGAACATAACAGCCTGTCCCGCATGGGCGGAAGACAGGGGGAAAAGAGATGATCTGCCGTTCACTGCATCGGTTCGTTCGTGCCGGCTCAGGTGCCCGGCTCCTCCTGGTTGCCGCCCAGGGCGGCGATCTGGGAACGCAGCTGGTCAGAACGCTGCAGGTCGCCCCGGGTGAGGGCAACGGCGAGGGCGAACTCGAGCTTCTCGAGCTGGTGGTCGCCCTCCACCTGCGAATGGGTGCGGAGCTTGCAGTGGGGAGCCGGGCTGGAGACGCGAGGGGCGGCACCCTGCCCGTGAAGAGCGCCGGAGGATGACTGGTAAGGGGAAGTGGGGAAGGCCATGACCCGCTTTCTTTTTATTTTGACACCCTTGGCCAGAGGAGCGCGTCCTCAGGCCGCATTGGGATAGCCGACGTCCTCCTGGCTGTCGAACGCGGTGGGCGCCTCTGATGCTGCGGGCGCCCCGGATGCTGCGGGCGCCTCGGATGCGGAGCCGATCTCCAGCAGATGACGGCAGTCCTGCAGCAGCCGCTCGACGTTGTCGAGGCTGGCCAGTTCCTGGGGGTCCGGCCTGTCCTGGTTGGAGGCCTGCAGCTCCACCGCCGCCAGGCGCTGCTCCAGGGTCACCAGCCGTTGGGAGAGGGCATGGATGGTTTCGGCGAGATCTTCGGCATTGCGGCTGATGCGGAACGACACCGAGGCGGGGGCCATGGCGGGAAAGCGACTGGGCTGTGCCGCATGACAACACACCCGGGGCACCCCCTCAAGCACCTGTGGCCCTGATCTCCCAGAGTGGGCCCTGTTGATCGGGCTCACGTCGGATGAACCATGCCTGGCATCTGCTGATGTACGCGCTGGCCGGGCTCGCCGGCGGCCTGCTGGCCCTCCGCACCGGCATCCCGGCGGCCCCCCTGGCCGGGGCCCTGCTGGGGGCCGCCCTGGTCAGCGTGACGGGGCGGCTGGAGGTGGCCCAGTGGCCGGTCGGCACCCGCACCCTGCTGGAGATCGGCATCGGCACGGTGATCGGCACGGGCCTCACCGGCACGGCCCTGCTGGAACTGCGCCAGCTGTGGCGACCCGCCCTGCTGATCACGGTCACCCTGGTGCTCACCGGCCTGGTGGTGGGACTCGGATGCAGCCGGCTGATGGGCGTCGATCCGGTGGTGGCCCTGCTGGGGGCGGCCCCGGGGGGCATCAGCGGCATGAGCCTGGTCGGTGCGGAGTTCGGCGTCGGGGCGGCCGTGGCCACCCTGCACGCCGTGCGCCTGATCACGGTGCTGGTGATCCTGCCGCTGGTGGTGCGGCTGGTGTTGCCGGCGACCGCCACCCCACCGGGCGGCTGACCACCCTGGACAGCGCCGCAGGGGTCGATACGTTGGGCCACCTCGTTCTTCCCTTGCGGTCCGATGGCCACACGCCACTCTCTCTCTCACCGACTGGGCCCGATCGTCCTGGCGGCGGCGGCCGTCCTGCTGGCCGGCGCCGGCACCGCCCAGAGCGCCCGGGCCGGCAATGACATCGAGGGCCCCGGGGGCAAGGGGGCCCAGGTGTACTGCTTCATGCGCAACAACGGCAACGTCCACGAAGTCAGCTGGAACGCCGCCTACGCCCTGATCAAGCGCCAGAGCGCCGGTCTGTTCAAGACCTCCCCCGAACACGCCGCCGTGATGATCACCGAGGCCGTGGTTCAGAACCCCGGCACCTTCCCCGATTGCGGCCGCTTCCTGGGCGAACTGTTTGCGCCGCGCACCTCCGGCAGCACCGCGGCCAGCCCGGAACCCGGCCCCACCTCCATCTCGGTCGTGGGCGGTGGTAAGGCTGGTGGCAGCGGCATGACCCGGAGTGAGCGTTACAACTGAGCGGGCCCGCCTGCATCCGTCCATCGGTCCGGTGGGCCTGCTGCTGATCGTGCTGCTGGGCGGCTGCGCCGAGGAGCCCCTCCCCCAGCGGCCGATCACCCGGGAGGACTGCCTGCGAACCGTGAAGCTGGAGGACCTCCCCGGCGCCCTGCGCCAGTGCGATAGGGTGGTGGCGGCCTTCCCGAAGGACCCGGGGCCGCTCAACGAGCGCTTCCTGCTGCACACCCTGGCCGGCAACACCACGGCGGCCTGCCGGGACATCGCCCGGGCCACGGTGCTGGCCGCCGCCGTACCGAAGGAAAAGCTCGATCCGATCCTGCGCCAGGACCTGGAGGTGCGGCGGAGCAGCTGTGCCGACGGCGCCCCCACCCGTCCTGAGGGCTGAGGGGCCAGCAGCCGCTCAGCCGCTCTCGAGCCACTGGCGCACCAGCGCCGGCAGGGCCCGCTGGCGACGCAGGCTGTCCTGGCCCTGCAGCAGCAGGGAGATCCGCTCGGCCTTGCTGGCGATCAGGTCGTCCACCAGCCGGTCGGCGACACCCAGCTGCAGCCAGTGGCTGGTGAGCGCGGCCCCCATGCCGATCCGGTGGCAGCGGTCCTCCGCCTGCTCGGCGTCGCCCGGGGTCCAGGGCCGCTCCACCAGCACCACATGCCGGGCCCGGTGCAGGGTGAAGCCGAGGCCGCCGGTGCCATACGTGGCGATCAGCACAGGGGATCGGCCCGACTGAAAGGCATCCACCAGCTTCTGCCGGCGCGGCGGCGGCACGGCGCCCACCAGGGGCCCCCCATCCTCCGGCCGACCGAGCTGCCCGTGCAGCGCCAGGGCGGTGGCCACGAAGGCCGTGAACACCACCACCGCTTCGCCGCCAGCCACCAGCTCGGACACCAGCGCGACGGTGGCATCGAGCTTGTGGCTCGAGGCGATCTGGCGCAGGGCCGTGAACACGGCCAGGGCTTCGGCGTCGCGGCGCACCTCGCCGGCCATGGCCCGGCGGCGGTAGTCGTCGATCCGCTCCTGCAGGGCCCGCTCGAAGGCCTCGGCGCCGGCGGGGTCGAGGCTGACGGGCCGCTCGAGCCGCCGCTTCGGAGGCAGGTCCAGGCACTGGCCCTTGCGGCGATGGAGCACCAGGGGCCGCACCAGCCGCTGCAGCTCCTCCAGCTGGCTGGCGCCGCTGGCCTGCCAGATCCGCCGGCCTCCCTGCTCCCGCCAGTGCCCCTGGCAGTAGCGCTCCTCGAAGTGGCGCTGGTCGGCCGCCAGGGGATGGCCGATGGCGGCCAGCAGGGGAAAGAGCTGGACCGGCCGACCGTTCTTCATCGGCGTGCCCGTGAGCAGCCAGATCGCCCGCAGGCGTGGATGGCGGGCCAGGCGCAGGAACGCCTGGGTGCGGGCGGCCTGGAGCGTCTGGGCGAAATGGGCCTCGTCGGCGATCAACACCGTGCCGGCGGCCGGGAGTTCGGCCGGCAGCCGGGCCCAGCTGTGCAGCTCCAGGCGCAGGCCCAGGGCCGCCGCCTCCTGGCGCCAGTGGTGGTGCAGCCCCGCCGGGGCCACCACCACCAGCCGGCAGTCGGCCAGGCGCACCAGGGCGCGGCCGGCCACCAGGGCACTGAGGGTCTTGCCGAGGCCCATGGCATCGGCCAGCACGGCGCCGCGGCGGGCCAGCAGCCAGCGCACCGCGAGCCGCTGGTGGCGGAACAGCCGGCGGCCGTCAGGGAGTTCTTCGTCGGCGGCAGCCGCCGCCACCAGGGCCCGGTGGGGGGGCAGGGGCGGCAGGGGCTGCCCCAGCCAGCCGAACCAGCGGGCCAGCTCCGGGGTGAGCGGAAAGCGCCCGGCGCACTGCTGCTGCAGCGCCGCGGCCGCCTCGAGGGGAAACTGCCAGCAGCCGCGGCGGCTGAGCCACTGGCCCCGGGGGCAAATGGCCCGCAGCTGCGCCTGGGTGACCGCGTCGAAGGGACTGACCACCTCGATCAGACCCGAGGCGCCCAGGCGCATCTGCACCAGGGGGGTGGCCAATGCGGCAAAAAGCAATCAAGAACACATTGACACCCGGGACGCTGAGGGCAAACTTCCGCCAACCGAGGCGCGCTGATGCAGGCCAGGGATGGAGTCTTTCTCGAAGATCTCTGCCCCAAGCTGCGAGCGCGTCGATGGCGACAGTCGCTGCACCGGATGACCGGCCGCCGCTGCCTCTACTGCGGCGAGGCGTCGGAATCCATCGACCACGTGCATCCACTCAGCCGCGGCGGCCAGAGCATCACCGAGAACTGTGTGCCGGCCTGCCTGGGCTGCAACGGCCGCAAGGGGGACAGCGATGCCTTCGTCTGGTACCGGAGCCAGCCCTTCTACGACCCGCGCCGGGCGATGGCCCTGCGGGCCTGGACCGATGGCGATCTGCGCCTGGCGCTGCGGCTGCTCCAGTGGGTGGCCCCCGCCGAACCGGAGACGGCCACGGCCGCCGAAGCGGAGGTGACTCACCAGACGCGGCAGGCCTCCACACCGTTGTGGCGGTGGCAGATGGCCTCCTGATCGAGGGGCTGCTCGGGCGCCAGCACCACGGCCCCCAGCACCAGACCCACGGCCAGCAGCAGCGGAGCGACGGCCCGGTGTCGGCGCGCCGGGGCCCGATGGCCGCGGCCGGCAAGCGGCCGGGCGAGGGGGCGGGATGGCGCGAGGCCGACAGGGAGACTGGCACCGAACGACGAGGTGGTCACGGGATGGGGAAACGGACAGTGATACAGATGTACTGATGGCGGAGGATTCTGTCAACCCGGAGGCCGACGCCATCGGGATCGACCACCCGGCCCTGCCCGCCGCCGCCGCCGCCATCGACCGGATGCTGGTGCTCGGCGGCGGCTACAGCGGCCGCCGCGTCGCCCGGGCGCTGGAGGCGGCCGGCGTGCCGGTGCTGCTCACCCATCGCCAGCCAGCCCCGTCGGGTGACGCCCGGGGCTGGCTGCACTTCGATCCCGACCAGGGGGCCCTACCCAGCCAGGCCGAGCTGGCCGGGGTCAGCCACGTGCTGGTGACGATCCCGCCCGATGCCGGCGGCCGCGATCCGGTGCTGGAGTCCCTCGAGACCCGACTGCGTCAGCTGGCACCGGCCTGGGTGGGCTACCTCTCCACCACCGGGGTCTACGGCGACACCGGCGGCGCCTGGGTGGACGAGACCAGCCCGACCCGGCCCCTGCTGGAGCGCAGCCAGGCCCGGCTGGCATGCGAACAGGCCTGGCGCCGCAGCGGCCTGCCGGTGCAGCTGTTGCGGCTGCCCGCCATCTACGGCCCCGGCCGTAACCCGATGGTGAGCCTGCGCAACGGCACGGCCCGGCTCATCCACAAGCCCGGCCAGGTGTTCTCGCGGGTGCACGTCGACGACATCGTCGGTGCGGTGCTGCACTGCATCGCCCTGTCACCCGACGCCAGGCCCGACACCCTGATCCTGGCGGACACCTTCCCCTGCCCCTCGAGCGAGATCCTGGGCCTGGCCGCCCATCTGCTGGGCTGCCCGCTGCCGGAGGTGCAGCGCTACGAGGACGTGGCCGCGGCCATGGGTCCCATGGCCCGCAGCTTCTGGAGCGAGAATCGTCGGGCCAGCAGCCGGAGGCTCAGGGACGACCTCGGCTACCGCCTGCTCTACCCCACCTACCGGGAGGGCCTGTCGTCCTGCAGCGGCGACTTCTTCTGAGCGCCGAAGATCGATGGATCGATCAGGGAGGACAGCCCCGTGTCCTTGCCCATCTTTTCCCAGTCGACCACGACCCACTCATTGCGGAAGGCGAGCCCCCCTCCCAGCAGCAGCACACCCAGCACCAGCAAGCGGACCATGAACCGACCCCGACAGCGCCCGATGGCATGAAAACTACTGCGGATCGCCTCGTCATCGCCCTGGGGGATCCCGCCGGCATCGGCGCCGAGGTGACCCTCAAGGCCCTTGCCCGGCCACGGCCCGCCGGCCAGGAGGTGGTGCTGGTGGGCTGCGGCCGCTGGCTGCGGGAATGCCACCGCCAGCTGCTGGTCTGCAGCGACGCGCCCCTGGCCGACCCCGATGCGTTCCCCCTGGTGGACATCCCCCTGCAGCAGCCGGTGGTCCCGGGGGTCAGCAGCCCCGCCGCCGGTGCCGCCAGCTTCGCCTGGCTGACCGAGGCCGTGGCGCTGGTGGGCGCCGGCGGCGGCCGGGCCCTGGTGACGGCCCCGATCGCCAAGGCCAGCTGGCAGGCAGCGGGCCATGCCTACCCCGGCCAGACGGAGCGGCTGGCGGAACTCACCGGCGCCGCCGACGCCGGGATGCTGTTCACCGCCGTGGCCCCCGGCGGCTGGCGACTCAACACGCTGCTGGCCACCACCCACATCCCCCTGGCCGAGGTGAGCGCCCGGCTCGGCCCCGAGCTGGTGCACCAACGGCTGGAGGCCCTGCTGGCCTTCTGCCGCCGCTTCCGCAGCCGCCCCCGGCTGGTGGTGGCGGGCCTGAACCCCCATGCGGGGGAGGGGGGCCACCTGGGGCGGGAGGAGCAGGACTGGCTGATTCCCACCCTCGAGCGCTGGCAGGACCAGCATCCGGAGGTGCGGCTGGAGGGGCCGGTGCCGCCGGACACCTGCTGGCTGGAGGCGGCGGCCGCCTGGAGGGGCCAGGCCGAAGGAGCCGACGGCTACCTGGCGCTGTACCACGACCAGGGGCTGATCCCGGTGAAGCTGCTGGCGTTCGATGCCGCCGTCAACACCACCCTGGGCCTGCCTTTCCTGCGCACCTCCCCCGACCACGGCACCGCCTTCGCGATCGCCGGCCGGGGCATCGCCAGGGCCGACAGCATGGCGGCGGCGATCCACACCGCCTGGGAGCTGGGTCAGCCCCCGGCGACGGTGGCGCTCAGCCCGCCTTGATGCGCATCAGCACCTGGCCGAATTCCACCGGCGTGCCGTTCTCCACCAGGATTTCCACCACCTCGCCGCTGAACTCGCACTCCAGCTCGTTCATCAGCTTCATCGCCTCGAGGATGCAGACGGGCTGGCCGGCGCTGATGCGGCTGCCCACCTCCACGAAGGGGGCCTCACCCGGGGCCGACGAGCGGTAGAACGTGCCCACCATCGGCGCCGTGACAGCCTGCAGGTCACTGCGCACCGAGGCGGCCGGGGGCGGGGGTGCTGAAGGGCCGGGGGCGGCGCCGACCGGGGCCGCGGGGGCAGGGGGCGGCGGCGGTGCTCCGGCCGGAGCCTGCACCATGGTGACCGTCGCCGGCGCGGGGGCCGGCAGGTTGCGGCGCACCTCCAGCCGGAAGTCGTCGCCTTCGAGCTTGAGTTCCTGGATGTCGCTGTCCCCGAGCAGGGCCAGCAGCTGGCGCAGTTGGTCGTGATCGAGCTGCATGGCGATCAGGACTCCCGGCCCAGATAGCTGTCGGTGCGGGTGTCGACCTTGATCTTCTCGCCGATCGTGATGAACAGGGGCACCATCACCTGGGCGCCGGTCTCGACGATGGCCGGCTTGGTGCCGCCGGTGGCGGTGTCACCCTTGACGCCGGGGTCGGTCTGGGTGACCTCGAGCACCACCGAATTGGGCAGCTCCACCTCCAGGGGCTTGCCGTTCCAGGAGACGACGCTCACCTCCATGCCTTCCTTGAGGTACTTGCGGCCGTCACCGATCTGCTTGGCGGTCAGGCGGGTCTCCTCGTAGGAGGCCATGTCCATGAAGACGTAGTCATCACCTTCCATGTAGGTGTGCTGGAGGGTCGACTTCTCCAGCTGGGCCTGGGGCATGGTTTCCCCGGCGCGGAAGGTCTTCTCGACCACGTTGCCGCTCTGGACGCCCTTGAGCTTGGTGCGGACGAAGGCCGAGCCCTTGCCGGGCTTGACGTGAAGGAATTCGACGACGCGCCAGACCTGGCCATCCAGCTCAATCGTTGTGCCGGTACGAAAGTCGTTGCTGGAGATCATTCCGGCGGATCGGATCGGGGGATTGTACGTCTGGCTACAGGCCCACCCGCGGACGGCGGCGGCGGAGGCCCGGGCCGGTTGTGCCAAAGTCCAGGCAGTCACAGGGGAAGCATGGACCGGCGACGCAGGCGCATCGGGTTCACCACCACGCTGGCCGCCCGGCTGGGGGCCGCCCTGACCTTCGTGCTGACCCTGCTGCTGGCGGTCCCCGCCGCCTGGGCCTACCTGCCCCAGGGCAACGCCGTCAGCGACCCCACCGCCCTGCTGCGCAACGCCCTGCCGATCGAGCAGCGCGACCTGCAGGCGCTGCAGCACCGCCTCGAGGACACCAGCGACGACCTGCGGGCCAAACGCTGGAGCAGCCTGACCGGCTCCGTGCGCCGGGCCGAGTCCCAGCTCGGCGGCAGCCGGGAGCGGATCCTGGCCAGCTTCGATCCCGCCGACCGGCCCACCGCCGAAGCCCTGCTGGCCGACACGGATGTGCGCCTGCAGGATCTGGCGGCCGCCGGCGAGGCCCAGGACCGGGACCGGTTCCTGGCGGCCCGCCGGGAGGCCCTGGCCGACATCGGCCGCGCCGAAGCCCTGCTGGTGGGGCCCTTCCCGTTCACGATTCCCGCCGAGTTCGACGCCCTGCCCCGACTGCTGGGCCGGGCCACCGTGCGGCTGACCACCACCAAGGGTGACCTGACCGCCGTGGTGGACGGCTACAACGCCCCCCTCACCGCCGGCGCCTTCGTGGACCTGGTGCAGCGGGGCTTCTACGACGGCCTGCCCTTCAACCGCGCCGAGGACTTCTACGTGCTGCAGACCGGCGATCCCGTTGGCCCGGCGACGGGCTTTGTGGATCCGGTCAGCAAGCAGGAGCGCCAGGTGCCCCTGGAGATCATGGTGCCCGGCCAGGAGGCCCCCTTCTACAACCAGACCTTCGAGGATCTGGGGATGTTCAAGGCCGAACCGGTGCTGCCCTTCGCCAGCAAGGGCACCCTGGGATGGGCCCACTCCGATGAGGCCCTGGGGGACGGCTCCTCCCAGTTCTTCCTGTTCCTGTTCGAACCTGAGCTCACCCCGGCGGGCCTCAACCTGATCGACGGGCGCTACGCCGCCTTCGGCTATGTGGTGGACGGCTTCGACGTGCTCGAGGAGCTCACCGCCGATGACGGCATCGTCCGGGCGTCGGTGGTCGAGGGGGCCGACAACCTGCGCCCCCATGCCTGAGGGGCCCACCCTGGCGCAGCTGGGGGAAACGGAGCTGATCCGGCGCCTCGGCGCCTTCGCCCCCCGGGGGCAGTTCGACGATGACGCCGCCCTGCTCGGACCGGCCCTGCTGGGGGGCCCGCCGGCGGGCGATCCGCCCCTGGTGCTGAACACCGATGTGCTGGTGGAGGACGTCCACTTCAGCGAGGCGACGATGGGCGCCGGCGACGTGGGCTGGCGGGCGGCGGCGGCCAACCTCTCCGATCTGGCGGCCATGGGCTGCCTCGGCGCCGTGGGCATCACCGTGGCCCTGGTGGCCCCGGGTTACACCCCCTGGGCCTGGGTGGAGGGGGCCTACGGCGGCATGGCGGAACTGCTGGGGGCCCACGGGGGCGTGCTGCTCGGGGGCGACTGCAGCGGCGGTCGCCAGCGCCTGCTGGCCGTCACCGCCCTGGGCCGGCTGCCGCCGGGGGGCGGTGCGATCCGCCGCGGGGACGGCAGGCCGGGCGATGCGCTGGTCAGCACCGGCGCCCACGGGCTCAGTCGCCTGGGCCTGGCCCTGCTGCAGGGCGAGGTGCTGCCGGCCCTGTCGCCGGCCAGCCGGGAGCGGGCGATCCGTGCCCACCGCAGGCCCGTGCCCCGGTTCGATGCGGTGGCGGCCCTGGGCGCCTGCCGTCCTGCGGCCCTGGACTGGCGGGTGGCCGGCTGCGACAGCAGTGACGGCCTGGCGGCCGCGGCCTCCTGCCTGGCGGTGGCCAGCGGCTGCACGGCCCTGTTATCCCGGAGCGATCTGCCCCTGGCGGCGGAGCTTGCCGGCCGGGCCCAGGCGGAGGACTGGTGCCTCTGGGGCGGGGAGGACTTCGAGCTGGTGCTGGCCCTGGAGCCGGCCTGGGCAAAGGCCCTGCTGGAGCGACTCGCGGGGTCACGCCAGATCGGCCGGCTGGTGGAGCCGCAGGCCTGCGGGCCCCTGGGTTGGGCGGAGGGGGGAGGGCCTATCGCCCCCCCGACCGCCACCTTCCGACATTTCGGCTGAGGGATTCAGCCATCGGGCTCAGCTGAGGACGGGCAGCCGGGTCACTTCCAGTTGCGGGCCACCACTTCGGCCAGATCGACGACGCGCTGGCTGTAGCCCCACTCGTTGTCGTACCAGGAGATCACTTTCACCATGGTGCCGTCCATCACCAGGGTGAGGTCGGCATCCACGATCGTGGATTCATCGGTGCCGGCGTGGTCGGTGGAAACCAGGGGCAGATCGCAGTATTTGATGATGCCCTTCATGCCGTTTTCGGAAGCGGCCTTGAAGATGCTGTTCACCTCCTCCTTGGTGGTGGCGCGGCTCACCTCAAGCACCATGTCCACCACCGAGACATTGGGGGTGGGAACGCGCAGGGCGATGCCGTTGAGCTTGCCCTTCATCGGCGGGTACACCAAAGCCACGGCGGTGGCGGCACCGGTGCTGGTGGGCACGATGTTCACGGCGGCGGCGCGGGCGCGGCGCAGGTCGCGGTGGGAGGCATCGAGGATGCGCTGGTCACCGGTGTAGCTGTGGGTGGTGGTCATCATGCCCTTCACGATCCCGAGGGATTGGTCGAGCACCTTCACCAGCGGCGCCATGCAATTGGTGGTGCAGCTGGCATTGCTGATGATGTCGAAGTCTTCGTGGCGATATTGATCAGCGTTGACGCCCACCACGAAGGTGCCCACACCCTCGCCCTTGCCCGGGGCGGTGATCAAAACCTTCCTGGCACCGGCCTCGATGTGCTTGCCGGCGCCCTTCTGGTCAATGAACACACCGGTGGCCTCGATCACCAGATCCACGCCCCATTCCTTCCAGGGAAGGTTGAGGGGGTTGCGGTCGGAGAAGCACTTGATGTGCTTGCCGTTCACGACGATGGTGTCGTCGGTGTGGCTCACAACCGCATTGCGGATGTGGCCGAGCATCGTGTCGTACTGCAGCAGGTGAGCGTTGGTCTTCGGATCGGAGGTGTCGTTCAGGCCGACCACTTCGATGCCGGTGTTCTCACCGCGGCTCAGCCAGCAGCGCATGAAGTTCCGACCGATTCGGCCAAATCCATTGATCGCAACGCGCAAGGTCATGGCAGAAAGCGGTGGAACCCGCTAGCAAGGGGGGATTTTGGCTGCCGATCATACAGAAATGGGGTCCCGCTCTTTCCCGCAGCCACAGGCCCCGGATCAGACGGTCGGCAAAGCGCAGTATCCCGCAGAGGGGGGTGGGCCGATCTGCCGTTATTTTCGGCGAGGCCTGGAGTCCCCCTTGATCCCGAAGCTTGATCGCCGTCAGCCGCTCCATTTCATCGGGGCCGGGGGGATCGGCATGTCCGCCCTGGCTGGGATCCTGGCGGAGAGGGGCTTCCTGGTGAGCGGCTCCGACCCCCGTCCCAGTCCGGTGCTGGAGCGGCTGGGAGGCGCCGGCGTGCGGGTGTTCCAGGAGCAGACCGCCGCCACGATCACCGCGGTGCTCGCCGGCCTCGACGGGACGGTGGCGGATCCCCTGGTGGTGATCAGCTCGGCGGTGCCCGCCGCCAACGAGGAGCTGGCCGAGGCCCGGCGGCGCGGGCTGTCGATCGTGCACCGCTCCGACGTGCTGGCGGCCCTGATCAATGCCCAGCCCTCGATCGCGGTGGCCGGCAGCCACGGCAAGACCACCACAAGCACCCTGATCGCCACCCTCCTCGAGGCCGTCGGCGAGGACCCCACCGCCGTGATCGGGGGCATCGTGCCCGCCTTCGGCAGCAACGGCCGCCATGGCCAGGGCCGGCTGCTGGTGGCCGAGGCCGACGAGTCGGACGGCTCCCTGGTGAAGTTCCGGCCCCGGCTGGGGCTGCTCACCAACGTGGAGCTCGACCACACCGACCACTACCCGGACCTGGCCGCCCTGGTGGCCACCCTGCAGCGCTTCGCCGGCGGCTGCGCGACCCTGCTGGCCAACCGCGACTGCCCGGTGCTGCGCGAGCACTTCCAGGCCACCAGCTGGTGGTCGACCCGGAGCAGCGAAGGCGTCGACTTCGCCGCCATCCCCCTGGAGGAACGGGGCGACGGCACCCTGGCCACCTGGTACGAGCACGGGGAGGCGCTCGGCACCCTGGAGGTGCCCCTGCCCGGCCGCCACAACCTCAGCAACACCGTGGCCGCCATGGCGGCCTGCCGGCTCGAGGGCGTGCCCTTCGAGGACCTGCGCCGGGCGGTGGCGGGGCTCCGCCCCCCCGGACGCCGCTTCGACTGCCGCGGGCTCTGGCAGGACCGGGCGATCGTCGACGACTACGCCCACCATCCCAGCGAAGTGGCGGCCACGATCGCCATGGCCCGCCTGATGGTGGAAAGCGGCCGCAGCCCGCTGCCGCTGGTGCCCCGTCGGCTGGTGGCGGTGTTCCAGCCCCATCGCTACACCCGCACCGCCCAGTTCCTGGACGATTTCGCCGCCGCCCTGACCCAGGCCGACGCGGTGCTGCTGGCGCCCCTGTACGCGGCCGGCGAAGCCCCGATGGCGGGGATCTCCAGCCCGGCCCTGGCCGAGGCGGTCCGGGCCCTCGCTCCCGACCTGCCGGTGGCGGTGGCGGCCAGCATGGAGGCGCTGGCGGAGCTGGTGGCCAGCGGTACCGGCCCCGGCGACCTGGTGCTGGCGATGGGGGCCGGCGACGTCAACAGCCTCTGGGAGCGCCTGGGGGCCCTCGACGAACGGGGTCGCCCCACCGCGCCGCTGGTGGCCTGAGGGGATGGCGACGGCCTCGCCCAGCCAGCCCCGTGCCGCGGTCGCCCTGCGGGACTACACCACCTGGAAGGTGGGCGGGCCGGCCGCCTGGTTCGCCGAACCCGCCGACCAGGGGGAGCTGATCGCCCATGCCGCCTGGGCGGCGGCCTCGGGTCTCCCCTTCCGCTGCATCGGCGCGGGCTCCAATCTGCTGATCGCCGACGGCGGCCTCGACGGCCTCACCCTCTGCAACCGGCGGCTGCAGGGCAGCCGCCTGGACACGGGCGAGGGCTGGGTGGAGGCCGAGGCGGGCGAACCGATCCCCACCCTGGCCCGCAAGGCGGCCCGCAGCGGCCTGCGGGGGCTGGAGTGGGCCGTGGGCATCCCCGGCACGGTGGGAGGGGCGGTGGTGATGAACGCCGGCGCCCAGGGGGGCTGCACCGCCGAGTGGCTGGTGTCGGTGCGGGTGCTGGATCCCCGCCGGCCCGACGCCCCCTTCGAACTGGCCGCCAGCGATCTGGCCTTCGCCTACCGCCACAGCCGCCTGCAGGAGGAGCCGCTGCTGGTGCTCTCGGCCCGCTTCCGACTGGAGCCCGGCCACGATCCGGCGGTGGTCACCGCCCGCACCAGCGCCAACCTGCAGAGCCGCACCAGCACCCAGCCCTACCAGCAACCCAGCTGCGGCAGCGTGTTCCGCAATCCCGAACCGCTCAAGGCCGGCCAGCTGATCGAATCCCTCGGCCTCAAGGGACTCGCCATCGGCGATGCCCAGGTGTCCCCGATCCACGCCAATTTCATCGTCAACACCGGGGCCGCCACCGCCGCCGACATCGACGCCCTGATCCGGCTGGTGCAGCAGCGGGTGCTGGAGAGCCGCGGGGTGCGGCTGCACCCGGAGGTCCAACGGCTGGGGTTCTAGCCTGACCCCATACGACGACCCCCTGGCATGGCCGGCTTCGGACTTCCCAATTTCGGACAGCTGACCGAGGCCTTCCGCAAGGCCCAGCAGATTCAGCAGGACGCCCAGAAGCTCCAGGAGGAGCTCGACGCGATGGAACTGCAGGGCAGCGACCCCGAGGGCCGCGCCAGCGTCTGGCTCTCCGGCAATCAGCAGCCCCTGCGGGTCGAGCTGAGCCCCGAGCTGCTCGCCGAACCCGTCGAGACGGTCGAGGCGGCCGTGCTGGCGGCCCTCTGCAAGGCCTACGAGGTCTCCACCGGCACCATGCGCGAGCGCATGGAAACCCTCACCGGGGGTCTGGATCTGAATCTTCCCGGTCTGGGGAACTGAGGTCCCCCTCCAGCGCCGGCAGGTCCTGCTCCAGCCCCTGACGCCGGGTGCTGCGGGAGGAGCGGCGCAGCTGGGGGTCGAGCCGCGGTTCGAGCCGGTCGCCCCGCTGACGCAGGCCCCGCTCCCCCTGGCGCCCCTGGCCGCCACGGGAGCGGGCCGCGGCGGCCTCCACTTCCTCGAGGCAGCGGCCGTAGATCGCCTGGCGGTCCCAGCCGTCCCCCACGGCACAGCCGGGGTCGCCCAGGTGGCGGCAGTTGGCGAAACGGCAGGGGGTGGCCCGGAGGCGGGCCAGCAACTCCGGGAAGGCCGCCGCCAGGGTCTGGGGGTCGGCGGGCAGGGCGGGGGTATTGAAGCCGGGTGAATCGGCCACCAGGGCCCCTGGCGCCACGGAAAACAATTCGACATGCCGGGTCGTGTGGCGTCCCCGGCGCAGGCGCCCGGAGACGGCGGCGACGCGCAGCTCCAGGGCCGGGGCCAGGGCATTGAGCAGGCTGCTCTTGCCCACCCCGGAGGGGCCGCAGAGCACGGCGATGCCCGGCTCGGCCAGGTGGCCCCGCAGCGCCTCCAGACCCTCGCCGCTGCGGGTCGAAACCGCCACGGTGCCGTAGCCCCAGCCCTCCAGCCGCCGGCACCAGGCCCCCACCTCGGCCGCCGGCAGCAGGTCGGCCTTGCTGAGCACCACCTGCACCGGCTGGCCCGTGGCCTCGGCGGTGATCAGGAACCGGGTCAGCTGCAGGGGGTCGAGGCCGGGTTCGGCCACGGCCACCACCACCACCACCCGGCTCACGTTGGCGACCGCCGGCCGCTCCAGCAGGCTGTGGCGGGGTTCGAGACCCACCACCGCCCCCCGCCGGGCCCGCCAGTCGACCGCCGCCACCGTCACCCGGTCGCCGACGCACACCTGCAGGCCGCTCTTGTCGAGGCGGGTGCGGCGGGTGCAGAGCAGGCAGCCGTCTCTCCAGGGCTCGGAGCCGTCGGTGCCGGCCTCACAGGGGCCATCGAGGCTCACCAGGCAGTAGTTGGCCTGCAGGGCCACCACCCGACCCGGCAGCGGCTCAGCCCCCATCCCGTCGCACCAGCAGCCGCACCCCGTCCCCGGGGGCGAAGGGCGACGGGTCGACCCGCTGCACCGCATGACCCTCGTTCCGCAGACCCTCGCTCACCATCTGCTCCGGTTCCCCCCTGTCCAGATCGAGCTGGAGCCAGCTCCCCGGCGGCAGGGGCTCCAGGGCCAGACGGGCCCGGATGAAATTCACCGGGCAGGGCGTTCCCCGCAGATCAAGGGCCGCCGGCGAGCCGCCCATGGCGCTCAACCGAACAGGCCGCCGAACAGGCCGCTCTTGTGGTGGTGGCGCTGGCCCTTGCTGGTGTGGTGTCCGGCCAGCTGCTCGAGCAGTTGCCGCTCCTCCCCGTTGAGCTTGGTGGGCAGCTGCACCTTGATGGTGAACTGATGGTTGCCACGGGCCACCGGATTCCCGAGCCGGGGCACGCCCTTGCCCTGGAGGGTGATGACGGCCCCGGGCTGGGTGCCGGGGGGAATCTCCAGCGGCTCGTGGCCGTCGACGGTCTCGACCTCGATCGTGTCGCCCAGGATCGCCTGCAGGTAGTTGAGCGATACCTCGGAATGGATCGTCACCCCGTCGCGGCGCAGATGGGGGTGGGACTGGACGGTGAGGAAGACGTAGAGATCCCCAGCCGGCCCGCCCCGCTGGCCGGCGTTGCCCTCCTGGCCGACCCGCAGGCGGGTGCCGGTGTCGACGCCGGCGGGGATGTTGATGCGCAGCTTCTTGCGCACCTGCTGCAGGCCCTGGCCGCCGCAGGCGTTGCAGGGATCGGCGATCACCTGGCCGGTGCCGTCGCAGGTGGGGCAGGGCGCCACCTGGGTGAAATTGCCGAAGGGGGTGCGGGTGGCCCGACGCACCTGGCCGGCGCCGCCGCAGGTGCCACAGGTGGTGGGGCCGCTGCCCGCCTTGGCCCCGGAACCGCTGCAGGTGGTGCAGGTCTCGAGGTGGCGGATCTGGACATCCTTCTCGGCGCCGAAGACGGCCTCGCTGAAGCTGATGGTGAGATCCAGGCGCAGGTCGTCGCCCTGGCGGGGACCGCGACGGCGCGCCCCGGCCGCGGCGCCACCGCCGGCCCCGCCGAAACCGCTGAAGAAGGTCTCGAAGAGGTCGGCGAAACCGCCCATGTCGCCCATGTCGGGCATGCCGCCGCCGCCCCCCAGGCCGGCCTCACCGAACTGGTCGTAGCGGGCCCGGGTCTGGGGATCGCTGAGCACCTCGTAGGCCCGGCCGATCTCCTTGAAGCGCTCCTCCGCGGCCGGATCCTTGTTGACGTCCGGGTGGTACTGGCGGGCCAGACGCCGATAGGCCTTCTTGAGGCTGTCGGCATCCACGTCCCGGCTGACACCGAGCAGGTCGTAGTAATCGGCCATCAGTCGGACGTCCCCTCGCTGGGAGGCGCCGATGCGGCCGGGCCGGGACCCATCGACACCTTGACCAGGGCATGCCGCAGGACGCGGCCGTCGAGGTGGTAGCCCCGCTGCAGCTCCTCGATCACCACGTCCTCCGGATGCTCCTCACTGGGTTCCCGCAGCACGGCCTCGTGAAGCGAGGGATCGAAGGGTTCCCCCTCCACCCGCATCGGCGACACCCCGAGCTGCTTGAACACGTCGACCAGCTGTTTATAGAGGTTCTGATAACTGCGATGCAGGCTCTGGGCCTCCTCGCTCTGGGGGTTGAGCTGCTGCCGGGCCCGGTCGAAGTTGTCGACCACCGGCAGGATCTCCGTGAGGGTGGTGCAGGTGATGTGCAGGCGCTGATCCTCCTTGTCCCGGGTCTGGCGCTTGCGGAAGTTGTCGAAGTCGGCGGCGATGCGCATGTACTGGCCCTTGAGCGACTCGTTCTCGCTGCGCAGGGCCGCCAGCTCGGCCTCCAGCTGGCCAACGCGATCAGCGCCGGATGCAGCGGAGTCCGGAGTGGCGTCCGGGGCGGTGCCGGCGGTCTCCGGAGCTCCGGAAGCCTGGGCGGAGCCCGTGGGGTCGGTGCCGCCGTCGGGGTTCACCGGCAGGGTCTCGAGGAGCTCCTCCACCCGGGCCGCGTCGACCGCGCCCTCCCGGGGATCGATCCGTTCCTCATGGGGGGGAGTGATGTCGCCGGTCATGCGTTCTGGCAGGGATGTCAGATGCCGTTATGTTGAATGCCCAGGAGCCCCCTCCACAAGCGGTGGAAGCCCGCACCTCGGCCACGCTTCCAACACCCGGCTTCGCTTCCAAGCTTCGCTCCCGATCCTTCCCGTCGATGCCATCAGAAGGTCTCACCCAGCGCCCGCAGGTCACCGGTGCGGAGCACACCTCCCTCTTCCGGGATCTTGACCTGGGTCAGGCCGCCACCCCCCAGGGGCCGATCACGCCGGAAACCGAGGACCTCGAAGCCAGCAGCTCGGGCGAGGGGGTCTCACCGGTGATGAGCCTGGTGGACCGGATCCTGATCGAGTCGCTCACCAGCGGCGCCAGCGACATCCACGTGGAGCCCCAGGAGGACGGCCTGCTGGTCCGCTTCCGCCAGGACGGCGTGCTGCGCAGCATCGACAAGCTGCCCCGCACCCTGATCCCCGCGGTCACCTCCCGCTTCAAGATCATGGCCGACCTGGACATTGCCGAACGGCGGATGCCCCAGGACGGCCGGATCCGCCGCAACTTCCGCGGCCGCACCATGGACTTCCGGGTCAGCACCCTGCCAGGCCGCTACGGCGAGAAGGTGGTGCTGCGACTGCTCGACAGCGGCGCCACCCAGCTGGGCCTCGACACCCTGATCACCGACGAGGAAGCCAGGTCCACCCTGCGGGACATCGGCTCCAAGCCCTTCGGCATGATCCTGGTCACCGGCCCGACGGGCTCCGGCAAGTCGACCACGCTGTACGCCCTGCTCTCGGAGCGCAACGACCCCACGATCAACATCTCCACGGTGGAGGATCCGATCGAATACGCCCTCCCCGGCATCACCCAGACCCAGGTGAACCGCGAGAAGGGATTCGATTTCAGCTCCGCCCTGCGCGCCTTCATGCGGCAGGACCTGGACGTGCTGCTGGTGGGCGAGACCCGCGACCTGGAGACGGCCCGCACCGCCATCGAGGCGGCCCTGACGGGCCACCTGGTGCTGACCACCCTGCACTGCAACGACGCCGCCAGCGCCTTCGCCCGGCTCGACGCGATGGGGATGGAGCCCTTCCTGGTCAGCGCGTCGCTGCTGGGGGTGGTGTCCCAGCGCCTGCTGCGCCGCCTGTGCAGCGAATGCCGGATCCCCTACCACCCCAACCACAGCGAGCTGGCCCGGTTCGGCCTGGTGGCCTCCGACGAGACCGAGATCTCCTTCTACCGCGCCAACACGGTCCTGCCCGGCTCGGAGGGCTGCTGCAGCGCCTGCCAGGGGCGGGGCTACAAGGGCCGGGTGGGGGTCTACGAAATCCTGCGCATGAACGAGACCCTCTCCGCCGCCGTGGCCAAGCGGGCGACGACCGAGGAGCTGCGGCGCCTGGCCCTGGAGAGCGGCATGAAGACCCTGCTCGGCTACGGCCTCGATCTGGTGCGGGAGGGCCTCACCACCCTGGAGGAGGTGGAGCGCATGCTGCTCACCGACACGGGCCTGGAATCGGAGCGGCGCGCCCGGGCCCTGAGCACCCTCACCTGCCGCAGCTGCGGGGCCGGCCTTGAGGACGAATGGTTGGAATGTCCCTACTGTCTGTGCGTTCGGAGCTGAGCAGGATAGATCTCCTCATCGAAGACCTGATGCAGGAACTGGTCAAGGCCGGTGGCAGCGACCTGCACCTGTCCGCGGGCAATCCCCCCTACGGCCGTTTCAGCGGCCAGTTGCGGCCGATCATCCAGGACACCCAGCTCACCGAGGAGAGCTGCAACCGTCTGATCTTCTCCCTGCTCAACAACGCCCAGCGCAAGAACCTGGAGCAGAACTGGGAACTGGATTGCTCCTACGGCCTCAAGGGCGTGGCCCGGTTCCGGATCAACGTCTACCGCCAGCGGGGCACCTACGCGGCCTGCCTGCGGGCGCTCGGCAACTCCATCCCCAGCCTCGAGAAACTCGGCCTGCCCCCGATCGTCGAGGAGATCAGCAGCAAGCCCAAGGGTCTGGTCCTGGTCACCGGACCGACGGGCTCCGGCAAGACCACCACCCTGGCCGCGCTGATCGAGCACATCAACGCCACCCGTTCGGAGCACATTCTCACCATCGAGGATCCGATCGAGTTCACCTACAGGAACGACAAGTCGATCATTCACCAGCGGGAACTCAATGAAGACACCCGCAGCTTCTCCAACGCCCTGCGGGCAGCCCTGCGGGAAGATCCCGATGTGATCCTGGTGGGGGAACTGCGCGACCTGGAGACGATCCAGCTGGCGATCACCGCCGCTGAGACGGGCCACCTCGTCTTCGGCACCCTGCACACCAGCTCCGCCGGCCAGACCGTCGACCGGATGGTGGATGTGTTCCCGGCCGGCCAGCAGACCCAGATCCGGGTGCAGCTGAGCGGCAGTCTGCTGGCGGTCTTCTCCCAGACCCTCTGCAAGAGCGCCGAACCCACCGGCAACGGGGCCTTCGGCCGGGTGATGGCCCAGGAGATCATGATCAACACCCCCGCCATCGCCAACCTGATCCGGGAAGGCAAGAGCTCCCAGCTCTATTCCCAGATCCAGACCGGCGCCAGCCAGGGCATGCAGACCCTCGAGCGGGCACTCGCCAACCTGGTGGAGGAGGGCAGGGTCACCCGTGAGGAGGCGCTGCTGAAGACCACCAAGCCTGAAGAGCTCGTCCGACTGCTCGATCGCTGAGGAATGCCATGACCGCCTTCGTCGTCACCTACACCACCAAGTCCGGCCAGCGCCGGGAGATGACGCTGAACGCCGACAACCCCTCCGTCGCCCGCCGGGAGCTGCGCCGCCGCGGCATCCTGGCCAACACCCTGGTGCGCAAGGAGACCCCCAAGGTCCCCCAGGCCGCGGCCGTCAAGAAGACGTCCTCCTCCTTCAGCGGCCTGTCCGACCTGCTCGAGGGGCCTGTGACCATCCGGGACAAGGCCCTGTTCGCCAACAAGCTCTCCGCCCTGGTGGATGCGGGCGTGCCGATCCTGCGCAGCCTCGACCTGATGCGGGTCCAGCAGCGCTCCAACAAGATGCGCCTGGCCCTGGCCGGCATGACCCAGGACGTCAACCAGGGCGACAGCCTGGGCAACGCCATGCGCCGCTGGCCGAAGGTGTTCGACAACCTCAGCATCGCCCTGGTGGAGGCGGGTGAGGCCGGTGGCGTCCTGGACGACACCCTCAAACGCCTGGCCAAGCTGCTGGAGGACAACGCCAAGCTCCAGAACCAGATCAAAGGGGCGATGAGCTATCCGGTCACGGTGCTGGTGATCGCCATCGCCGTGTTCCTGGGCATGACGATCTTCCTGATCCCCACCTTCTCGAGCGTCTTCGAACAGCTGGGGGCGGAATTGCCCCTGTTCACCCAGTTGATGCTCAACCTGAGTGAGTTCCTGCGCTCCTGGAAGGCCCTGATCCTGCTGGCGGGCCTGGTCGGCTTCGCCTTCTGGGTGGTCTCCACCTACAACACACCAATGGGCCGCCGCCAGATCGACGGCCTGCTGCTGAAGCTGCCCCTGTTCGGAGAACTGCTGCAGAAATCCGCCAGTGCCCAGTTCTGCCGCACCCTGAGTTCCCTCTCCAAGGCGGGAGTTCCGATTCTTCTTTCGCTGGAGATCGTGAGGGAAACAGCCACCAATTCGGTGATCTCCGATGCCATCATCTCCTCCAAGAATGAGGTGAGTGAGGGCATGCCTTTGAGCGCGGCCCTGCGGCTGAAGAACGTGTTTCCCGAGATGTGCGTCAACATGCTCGCCATCGGAGAGGAAACCGGCGAAATGGACGCCATGCTCTCCAAAGTGGCCGACTTCTACGAAGACGAGGTCAGCACGATGGTGAAGGCCATGACCTCCATGCTGGAGCCGGCGATGATCGTGCTGGTGGGCATCATCGTGGGATCGGTGCTGCTGGCCATGTATCTGCCGATGTTCTCGATCTACGAGCACGTGCGCTGAGCCGCCAGGGCCTGGCCCGCCAGCCAGCCCGAACTCCAGCAGTGCTGGAAGTTGAAGCCACCGGTCACCCCGTCCACGTCCAGCAGCTCCCCCACCAGGAACAGGCCCGGTCGCAGGCGGCTCTCCATCGTGGCCAGGTTGACCTCCGCCAGGGGGATACCACCGGCGGTGACGAACTCCTCGCCGAACGGGCCGCGGCCGGAGACCCGGTAGCGGCTGTCCCGCAGGGCCGTCACCAGGGCCTGCTCATGGCGGCGGGGGAGATCGGCCCAGCGCAGGCTGGCGTCGACCCCGACCAGGGCCAGCAGGTGCAGCCAGAGGCGGCGGCTGAGGTCGGGCCAGGGCCGCCAGTTGCCGAGCTGACGCCGGGCCTGCTCGCGCCGCGCCGCGGCGAACCAGCCCTCCAGCTCCGCCGGCTTGCGGCCGCCGGTCCAGTCGACCCGGAGCTCGGCCCGGTAGCGGCGCTCCCGCAGGGTCCGGGCGGCGAAGGCCGTGAGCCGCAGGGTGGCCGGGCCGCTGAGGCCCCAGTGGGTGATCAGCACGGGCCCCCGCTGCCGCTGGGGCTTGCCGGGGGCGCTAGGGGCCGTGGCGGCGTCCGCCAGGGGCGTCAGCAGCAGCTCCAGCTGCACCGGGTCCATCGCCACCCCGGCCAGGGCCAGCAGGGGGTGGTCGGCCAGGGTGAGGGTGAACAGGGAGGGCACCGGCGCCACCAGGCCATGGCCCAGGGAGGCGGCGATGCGGTGGCCGCTGGGGTGGCTGCCCGTGGCCAGCACGAGGCGATCGGCGAGCAGCTCGGCCCCTGAGCGCAGCCGCAGCCGGAACCCGCCGCCGGGCAGGGCCTCCGCCGCCTGCCCCGCCTCGGCCGTGTGCACCGCCACCCCGGCGGCGGTCGCCGCCCGGCGCAGGGTGTCGATCACCGAGGAGGAACGGTTGGAGCGGGGGAACAGCCGTCCGTCGGGCTCCTCCACCAGTTGCAGGCCATGGGCCTGGAACCAGGCCACCGTGTCGCCGGGGGCAAAGCGCGAGAAGGGGCCCCGCAGGGCCTTGCCGCCGCGGGGGTAGTGATCCACCAGCAGCCGCGGATCCCAGCAGGCGTGGGTGACGTTGCAGCGGCCGCCGCCGCTGATCAGCACCTTGTGCAGGGGCTCGGGGGTGGACTCCAGCAGCAGCACCCCCCCGGACAGGTGGCCAGCGGCCGCTTCGGCGGCGGCGATGGCGGCCATGAAGCCCGCCGGGCCGCCTCCCACCACCACCACGGAGGCACGGCTGGGCAGCATGGGGCGATGGAGCACAACTACCGCTTCAGTGTGGCGCCCATGCTGGACTGCACCGATCGGCACTTCCGGGTGCTGATGCGGCAGGTCAGCCGGCACTGCCTGCTCTACTCCGAAATGGTGGTGGCCCGGGCGCTGCACCACATCGCCCAGGACGGCTCCCCCTCCCGGATGGGGGAACGGCAGCAGCGGCTGGAACGGCTGCTGGGGTTCGATCCGGCCGAACACCCCCTGGCCCTGCAGCTGGGCGGCGACGACCAGGAGCTGCTGGCGGAGGCCGCCCGGATGGGGGCCGACTGGGGCTACGACGAGATCAACCTCAACGTCGGCTGCCCCAGCGAAAAGGTGCAGCAGGGCCGCTTCGGGGCCTGCCTGATGGCGGAGCCGGAGCGGGTGGCCCGCTGCGTGGCGGCGATGGCGGCGGCCTCGCCCCTGCCGGTGACGGTGAAGCACCGCATCGGCATCGACGAACGGGACTCCTACGAGGAACTGCTGGCCTTCGTCGACAGCCTGGCGGCGGCCGGTGCCGCCCGCTTCGCCGTCCACGCCCGCAAGGCCTGGCTGAACGGCCTCGATCCGAAACAGAACCGCACCGTGCCGCCCCTGCGCTGGGACCTGGTGCACCGCCTCAAGCGGGAGCGGCCGCGGCTGACGATCGAACTGAACGGCGGCCTGGAGGACCTGGGCCCCTGCCAGGAGCAGCTGGCCCTGGTGGACGGGGTGATGGTGGGCCGGGCCGCCTACGCCCATCCGCTGCGCTGGGCGGGGGTGGACGGCCTGATCTTCGGGGACGCCGGCGGCGGGGAGCCGCGGGCCTCGACGGTGGTGCGGGGGGTGCTGCCCCACGCCGAGCGCTGGTGCGCCTCGGGGGGCCGGCTGTGGCCGATCGCCCGGCACCTGGTGCAGGTGGTGGAGGGGGTCAGCGGGGCCCGCCACTGGCGCGGCTGGCTGACCCGGGAGGCCGGCCAGGCGGACGCTGGCCCCGCCGTGCTGGAGGCCGCCGCCCGCCAGCTGGAGGAACGGGGCCTGTAAGGCGGTTCAGACCTCGGCGCCGCCGTAGTCGCCGCCGCCGTACTCACCACCGCCACCGCCGCTGCGGCGCCGGCGGGAGCGACCCGCCTCGAAGGCATCGGGGGCGGCACCGCCGCCACCAGCTCCAGCGCCGCCGTAGCTGCGGTCCTCCCAGCCCTTGGCCCCGGACCCGCGGTCGGCGCCGTAGCCGCCGCCACCGCCGCCATATCCACCGCCACCGCCGTAGCCACCACCGCCGCCGCCATAGCCGCCACCACCGCCGTAGCCGCCACCGCCGCGGCGAGGACCGCCGCCGCCGCCACCACCGCCGCTGCGGGGTTCCGCCTTGTTGATGCGCAGGGGACGTCCCATCAGCTCAGCACCCTGCAGGGCATCGATGGCCTTGGTCTCGGTGTCGGCATCGGCCATCTCGATGAAGGCGAAGCCACGCTTGCGGCCGGTGTCGCGCTCCAGGGGCAGGGAGCAGTTGACCACTTCGCCGAAGGGCGCGAACAGTTCAGCCACGTCTTCCTGCTCGGCGCGGAAGGGAAGATTGCCGACGAAAATACTCACTGACCGATGAGGGGGAACCGATGGGGCGCGCGGGCGCCCGAGACCCCCCAAGATTAGACGTAGACACGCGATTCCAACGCCCGCCCGGGGAGCTCAGGGGGTGCGATCGAGGCGTTCCCGCGCCAGGGCCAGCTGCTCGGCCACCCGCTCGAAGCCCGTGCCGCCCTCACTGCGGCGGGCCGCCACCACCTGCCGCGGGGCAATCGCCTGGTGGATGTCCGCCTCGAAGGCGGGATGGAGCTGCTGCCAGCGCTCCAGGGGCAGATCCGCCAGCAGCCGCTGCTCCAGCAGGCAGGTCTTCACCAGCCCACCGACCAACTGGTAGGCCTCCCGGAACGGCACACCCCGGGCCACCAGATAGTCGGCCACATCGGTGGCGTTGGAGTAATCGGCGGCCACGGCGGCCTCCAGCCGGGCGGGGCGGAAGTCGAGCCCCTCCTCGAACAGCACGGCCATCGCCTCCAGGCAGTCGAGGCAGGTGCGCACGCCGTCGAAGAGGGCTTCCTTGTCCTCCTGGAAGTCCTTGTTGTAGGCGAGGGGCAGGCCCTTGATCATCGTCAGCAGCCCCATCAGATGGCCGAAGACCCGGCCGCTCTTGCCGCGCACCAGTTCGGGCACATCGGGATTCTTCTTCTGGGGCATCAGGCTGCTGCCGGTGGCGCAGCGGTCGGTGAGCCCCACGAAGCCGAACTCCTCGCTGGCCCAGAGGATCACCTCCTCCGCCAGGCGGCTGAGGTGGGCCATCACCAGGGAGAGGGCCGCCATCGTCTCGACGGCGAAGTCCCGGTCGCTCACCGCATCGAGGCTGTTGGCGTAGATCGCCTCGAAGCCCAGCTCGGCGGCGGTCTGGCGGCGGTCGATCGGCACCGGCGTCCCCGCCAGGGCCGCCGCCCCGAGCGGGCAGATGTTGACGCGGCGGCGCACGTCGGCCAGGCGCTGGCGGTCGCGCTCGGCCATCTCCACGTAGGCCAGCAGGTGGTGGGCCAGGCAGACCGGCTGGGCCCGCTGCAGGTGGGTGTAGCCGGGGATCAGGGTGTCGGGGTGGGCCTCGGCCCTCGCCAGCAGGGCCCGCTCGAAGCGCACCAGGGCGGCGTCGATGGCATCGATCCGGCGCCGCAGCCAGAGGCGCAGGTCGGTGCCCACCTGGTCGTTGCGGCTGCGGCCGGTGTGCAGCTTCTTGCCGAGGAGGCCGAGGAGCTCGATCAGGCGCCGTTCCACGGCGAAATGCACGTCCTCCGCCTCCAGACCCGGCGTGAACTGCCCGGCGGCCGCCTCGGCCCGGATGGCTTCGAGCCCTTCGATCAGGCGCTCCGCCTCCGGCTCACTGATCACCCCGCAGCGGCCCAGCATGCGGGCGTGGGCGACGGAGCCGTCGAGATCCTCCTGGAGCAGGGCGATGTCGAAACCGATCGAGGCGTTGAACCGCTCGATCGCCGGATGCAGGCCCTGCTCGAAGCGATCGCTCCAGGTGGTGGGGGAGGGGTCGGCGACCATCAGGGCATTCCGCTCAGCCCCTCAGCTTGCCATTCGTCTCAGGTGGGGGGCAGGGAGGGCAGCACCACCCCGTCCCGCACCTTCAGCACCACCATCGAGGCGTCGTCCTCGAGGCGGCGGTCGCTGCCGACGAAACGGTCAAGGCGATCGAACAGCCGATCCAGGATCGCCTGGGCCTCGTGGGCGGCCCGGCAGGCGCCCTGGAAGGCCTTCAGCAGCCGCTCCTCGTCGAAGCGCTCGCCGCTGAAGCCGCTGGCTTCGGTCACACCGTCGGTGTAGTAGAGGATCACGTCGCCGGGCTCCAGCTGCAGCTCGCCGCAGCCGTACTCGGCCTCGCTCTGCAGGCCGATCAGCAGGCCGGGGGTGTCGAGCCGCTCCACCCGGCCCGACTGGCGCCGCCAGACCAGGGGCGGATTGTGGGCCGCGTTGGCGTAGCGCAGCAGGCGGGTGCGGGGGTCGTAGTCGGAATAGAAGAGGGTGACGAAGCGGTGCGAGTGGGCCAGGTCCTCCTGGGCCAGCTGGTTGAGGTCGTGGAGGATGCGGTCGGGCGGCAGTCCGCTGAGCACCTCGGCCCGCAGCATGCCCCGCAGCAGGGTCATCAGCAGGCCGGCCGGCACCCCCTTGCCCATCACATCGCCCATCACCAGCGCCCAGGGGGCCTGCTCGCGCCGGTGGCCGCTGAGCTGGGGCTGGGTGGGGATGAAGTCGTAGTAGTCGCCGCCCACCTGGAAGGCGGGGCGGCAGAGGGCCGCCAGCTCGACGCCGTCGATCACGGGGCAGTGGTCGGGCAGCAGCTGGGACTGGACCTCGGCGCCGATGCTCAGCTGGCGGTCGAGCCGCTCATGGCGGCGCCGGTCCTGCTGCAGCACCTCGTTCTCCAGGGCCACACCGGTGAGGTCGGCCACCAGCTGCAGGTGCCGGCGGCGCACGTCGCTCCAGCTGTAGCCGCGCCGGTCGCTGAACACGTAGAGCCGGCCCCGCTGGCGGCTGCGGGCCACCACGGAGGTGGCGAACACCTGGTGGGCGCCGAGCAGGCGCTGGATCAGGGGGTCGAGCAGCACCGCGACGGCCTCGTCGCCCTCCTGGTTCTGGAGCTGCCCATCGGGCAGGGCGGCCAGCTGGCGCAGCACCTCGGCGCTGCGCTCGCCGGGGGTGGCCTGGAGCTGCTCGCGCCAGAGGCGGCCATCGGCGTGGAACACCACGAGCAGGCTGCCCTCCGCCTCCACCAGGCGCGCGGCCACCAGGGGCACCAGCTCGAGGAAGCGCTTGAGGTTGGTGTAGCTGCGCAGGGCGAAGGAGAGGGACGCCAGCAGCTCCAGGTTGCGGCGCTGCTCACGGCCGAGGCTGTCGAGCAGCTGGCGCAGCGAGGCGGCGACGGACAGCCCCTGACCGGGACGGGACGCCGTGGTGGGGGTGGAATGGGGCTGCGGAGGCGGCAGGCTGCTCACCGAGCGGCCGCAAAGGACACGCAAGGTAGCAGCGGCAGGCGGCTTCAGGAGCCGGGCAGGGCCTCAGGAGGCGAGCAGGGCCTCGACGAACTCGAAGCTGTTGAAGGGCCGCAGGTCGCGGATGCCCTCGCCGGCACCGATGAAGCGGATCGGCAGCCCCGCCTCGGAGGCCACCGCCAGGGCGACGCCGCCGCGGGCGCTGCCGTCCAGTTTGGTGAGCACCACTCCGGTGAGACCGGCGGCACTGGCGAAGGCCATGGCCTGGCGCAGGCCGTTCTGGCCCTGGCTGGCATCGAGCACCAGCAGCGATTCCACCGCCGCCTCCGGCGCCAGCTTGGTGATCGTGCGCCGCACCTTGCCCAGTTCCTCCATCAGGTTGTGCTTGGTCTGCAGCCGCCCGGCCGTGTCCACCAGCACCAGTTCGGTGCCCTTGGAGCGGGCGGCGCCGATGGCGTCGTAGACGACGGCCGCCGGATCGGCGTTGGAACTGGGATTGGCGACCACGGCCACGCCGCTGCGCTCCCCCCAGACGCTCACCTGCTGCACCGCGGCGGCCCGGAAGGTGTCGGCGGCGGCGATCAGGCAGCTGTAGCCGCTGCGCACCGCCAGGTTGGCCAGCTTGCCGAGGGTGGTGGTCTTGCCGACCCCGTTGACGCCGACGAGCAGCCAGACGTTGAGCCGATCGCGCTGGGGGGCCAGCAGGGCCGTGCCGCCGGCGCGGATCGGCTCGTCCAGCAGGCCGCGCAGCTGCTCCTTGAGGAAGCGGAGGCCTTCGGCCGGGTCGACCACCTCCTCGTTGAGGCGGCGTCGCAGGGCTTCCAGCACCTGGTCGGTGGCCTTCACACCCACGTCGGCGCGCAGCAGGGTGGACTCGAGGTCGTCGAGCACCGCCGGGGTGAGGGGATCGTCCCCGAGGTTCTCCAGCAGCTGGGTGACAAACCCCTTGCGGGTCTTCTCGAGGCCGCGCCGCAGCCGGCCCAGCCAGTCGATCTCCTCCAGCGAGACGTCTTCAACGCTGCGTCCCTGGGCCGCCAGCACCTCCGCCGACCAGGTGAAGGTGTCATCGAAGGCGCCGAGGCTGGGGTCGGCCCGATCGGCGTCCGCTGCCGCGGGGGCGGCCGGTGTGGCGGCGGCCGGTGCTGCTGCCGGGGCGGGCTCGGCGGGGGCGGTGATCTCCTGGAGGCGCTGCTGACGCTGGGCGGCGGCCTGCTCCAGCAGGGACAGGCCGGTCGCCATGGGCGGGGCGGCGGGTGTGGGCTCGGGCTCGGGCTCGGGTTGGGTGGCCGCTGGCGGCTCGGGAGCGGCTTCGGGAGCGGCTTCAGGAGCGGGTGATGCCTCGGCTGCCCGAGGCGCTGCGGCCTGGCTGGCGGCCTCCTGCTGGGCCTTCAGCCGGGCATAGGCCTGGCGGGCCCAGGCCAGGGCGTCCTCGTCGACCCCCGGGCCGGCGGGGGCGGCAGCAGCAGCCGGTGCGGAATCAGCGGCAGCCGGGGCGGCCTCGGAAGGAGGCACGGCCACCGGGGCCGTGGCTTCGGGCACGGCCGGGGCCACCGCGCCCTCAGGCTCTTGCGGGGACTCGGGCTCCGGCTCCGGTGTCGGTGCGGCGGCGGGCGCCGGGGCGGGCTGGGCCAGGGCCCGTTTGAACCAATCGAAGACCATCGCGTTCCTGATCAGACCCGGGCGGCGGTGAAGCGCCGCAGCACGCCGTTGATCATGCGTCGCCCCTGCTCGTCGCTGTAGCGGTTGGCCAGCTCCACCGCCTCATTGCAGGCCACGGCGGCGGGGGTGCCGAAATCCTCCAGATCCACCACCGCCAGCCGCAGGATGTCCCGGTCGACCCGGGGCAGGCGGGTGAGGCGCCAGCCCTCCATCACCGCATCGATGCGGCCGTCAAGGGCTTCGCGGTCGCGCAGCACCGCCCGGATGCGGCCGATGGCATCGCGCTGCACCGCCTCCTGGTCGGCCAGCAGCAGCAGACGCGGCAACTCCAGGCTGGCGGAGAGGCGGTTGAGGGCGTGCTCGGCGTGGGTGAGGCCCTCCTGCAGGTGGCGCCGCACCGTGGGCAGCTGCTTCTCCCCCTGGTCCTGCAGCTCGCTGTCCAGCAGCCGCTGCTGGGCCTGCTGGAGATCCTCGGCGGAACGGTCGAGGGCCTCACGCACGTGCTGGCTGAGGCTGGTGACGGCCTGCTGCAGCAGCAGATCAAAAGAGCCGGAGGGGGCTTCGGCGCCGCTGCCGCGGTCGCTGACCTGACCCAGCATCAGCAGGGCCAGTTCACGGGCAAGGGTGCGACTCTGCATCAGGAGGGTTGGGGGGCGCGCAGCTGGGCCAGCAGGCTGGCGAAGCTGCGGTTGGAGGTGGGTTCCCGCTCGTCGGGGCTGACGATGCCGGCGGAGATGATCGTGCGGAAGGCATCCTCGACGCTCAGCTCGATGTCCTTGACCAGACGCTCGGGCACCACCGCGTACCAACCGGTGGTGGGGTTGGGGGCGGTGGGAATGAAGACGCTGAGCATGGTCTCGCCGAAATCGGCCTGGATGGCCGTGCCCAGCACCCCGGTGACGAAGCCGACGGCATAGAGCCCCTCGCGGGGGTATTCGACCAGCACCACCCGCCGGAAGCGGGCGGAATTGCCCTGGAGGAAGGTTTCCAGCAGCTGCTTGAGGGTCTTGTAGACGGAGCCCGCCAGGGGGATGCGCAGCAGGGTGCCCTCACCGAACTCCAGCAGCCAGCGGCCGACGATGTTGCGGGCCATCAGACCGATCAACAGGATGCCGAGGAGCGGCACCAGCAGTCCCACCCCCAGGTTGATCAGGTCCTGGAGGAGGGGGTTGAGGGTGTTGAACGGGTTGAACTGCTTGGGGATCGACGTCAGGAAGGCCAGAACGAAGCGGCTCACCGTGGTGGCAAGCCAGATCGTGGTGGCCAGCGGAATGACCACCAGCAGACCGGCGATCAGATCGTTCTTGAGATCCTGCTGCAGCCTGTTGCCCAGGGGCTGATCGGAACTGGGACTACTGGATGGGACCAATGGATGGGGTCCGGAGGGGCGAAACCCTAACGGTAACGATCCACGGGGGTCTTACAGGACACTGCCGAGGCAAAGGATCGTGAAGGCGATGATCAGGACCACCGCGCCGAGGGATCCGCCGTAGCGGCGCTGGCTCAGGGTGACCTTGCTGGTCTGCTCGGTCTGCTTGAACTGGGTCTCGAGCTGGTCGAGCTGGCGATCGACGAAAGCCCGGGCCGACTGGGTCTTCTGCTCCTCGGTGGCGCCCGGGGGCACCTGGCCGGTGGATTCGGCCTGCTTGATCAGCTGCTGGAGCAGGGCGGGATCCTTGCTCTGCTGGCGGGCCATCTCCAGCTGACCGCGCTTGGCGGCGAGCTGCTGGTCGGCCTGCTGCTGCATCTGCTGGTCACCGCCGAAGGCGATCGGCAGCGAAGCGGTCAGCAGCACGGCCAGCAGACCGCTGATGATGCAGACGGTCCAGAGGACGGGGGTGCGCTCCTCCGACGGGTCTTCCAGGCGGGAGGAGAGGTACATGAGCAGCAGCCCGATCAGACCCATCGGGGCCTGGCCGATCAGTCGCTCCACCACCAGCTGGCGGAAGGCCTCCTCCTGCCAGTCCCAGAGGGTGAGCACGGCGACCAGCTGCAGGACGAGCAGCACCACCAGGGTGATGCCCATCCAGCGCAGCAGGGGACTGAAGCGGGAGGAGGAAACGGCAGCCACTCAATGGAGGTCGGATTCGTGGGACTCTACCGGCAGCCCTTGAGCACGCCTTCGTCCCTTAGCGCAGTGGCGGCGGCACTGCGGGCCAGGGCCGAGGGGCTCGGCTTCGCACCGGTGGGCCTGGCGGCGGTGCCGGGAGGCCCGCGGCTGCCGCTGCGCACGGCCGCCCTGGAGCGATGGCTGGCGGCGGGCAACCAAGCGGGGATGGGCTGGATGGAGGATCCCCGCCGCCGCCGGATCGAGGCGCTTCTGCCGGGGGTCCGCAGCATCCTTGCTGTGGGCTGGAACTACCACGTGGCCCAGGAGCGCGCGTCGGGCAGCCTGCGGGTGGCCCGCTACGGCTGGGGCCGCGATTACCACCGGGTGATCGACGGCCGCCTGCGGCAGCTGGGGCGCTGGCTGGAGCAGGTCGCACCGGGCACCACCTGGCGCGCCTGCGTCGACAGCGCCCCCCTGCTCGACAAGGCCTGGGCGGAGGAGGCGGGCCTGGGCTGGATCGGCAAGAACGGCAACCTGATCCATCGCCGCCGGGGCTCCTGGATGCTGCTGGGCCACCTGCTCACCAGCCTCGATCTGCCCCCCGACCGCCCGGCTGAGCCCCTGTGCGGCGCCTGCACGGCCTGCATCGACGCCTGCCCCACCGGCGCCCTCGACGAGCCGTTCGTGGTGGATGCCCGCCGCTGCATCGCCTACCACACGATCGAGAACCGCGACGAGGCGCTGCCGGCGGCGATCGCCGGGCGGCTGGAGGGCTGGGTGGCCGGCTGCGACATCTGCCAGGAGGTCTGCCCCTGGAACCAGCGGCCCCTGCCCGTCGCCACCGACAGCGACGTGCAGCCGCGCCCGTGGCTGCTGGATCTGCGCGGCGCGGAGGCCCTGGGCTGGAGCGACGAAGACTGGGACGAACGGCTGCGGGCCTCGGCCCTGCGGCGGATCCGCCCGGCCATGTGGCGGCGCAACATCCGGGCGGCCCTGACGGGCAGTTGGGGACAACGGGGGACGGCTCCCTAGGCTGGTGAGATTCGGGGTGATTCCGTGGGCCGGCGGTTCTGGCGACTGTTCTCCTCCCTCTGCCTGGCCATGCCGCTGACGGCCACCCCCCTGGTGGGCTACGCCCTGCCGGCACGGGCGCTGGTGCCGTTCGTGTATCTGCCGCAGGAGAAGGAACTGGAGGGGGCGGGGCTGGGCATCGCCCAGGCGGCGGCGCGGCTGCTGCGCCTTGGCCAGGCGGAGGATGCGGCCCGGCTGGCGGAACTGACGGTGCGGCTGCTGCCGCAGGACCCCCGCGGCTGGGTGCTGCTGGCGGAGGCGGAGCTGCGCAGCAACCAGATGGAGAAGGCCAAGGTGGCCCTGGCCCGGGCCAAGGAGCTGGATCCCAACAACGCCGGCATCTGGTTCGCCGAGGGCTCCCTGGCCCTGCGGGACGGCAAGCCCCAGGACGCCATCGGCCTGCTGAGGCGGGGGCTGGAGCTGGACGGCAAGAACGCCGGTGCCTACTTCGATCTCGGCAACGCCCAGATCCTGCTGGGCAACACCCAGGAGGCCCTGGGCTCGTTCGAGCGGGCGTCGGGGCTGCGCAAGGACTTCTGGGAGGCGATCAACAACCAGGGGCTGGTGCTGTACGAGAGCGGCCGCGTCAACGACGCCATCGGCCGCTGGCAGCGGGTGCTGAAGATCAAGCCGGACATCGCCGAAACCTCCCTGGCCCTGGCGGCGGCCCTGTTCGAGCGGGGGCCGGCGGAGCGGGCCCAGGCCCTGAAGCTGGCCGAGACGGCCCTGGCGGAGGAGCCCAACTACGTCAAGGAGAAGTTCCAGAAGGAACAGCTCTGGGGGCCCAAGCTGCGGGCGGTGACCGCCCAGCTGCTGGCCCTGCCGGAACTGAAGGCGGCGGTGGAGCGGGCCCTGGCCAATGCCACCGACGGGGACGGGGTCAGCAGCGAGGAGTCCTGAGCCCGGGGGGCTCCGGGCGCCATCTGTAGGCTGAGCGCCCTGAGCCGCTGCCCCAAAGGACCGGATGCCGGACGAGCGCGTCCAACCGATCGCCCTGCATCAGGAGATGCAGCGCTCCTACCTCGAGTACGCGATGAGCGTGATCGTGGGGCGGGCCCTGCCGGACGTGCGCGACGGGCTCAAGCCGGTGCAGCGGCGCATCCTCTATGCGATGCACGAGCTGGGGCTGACCCCGGACCGGCCCTACCGCAAGTGCGCCCGTGTGGTGGGCGACGTGCTCGGCAAGTACCACCCCCACGGCGACCAGGCGGTCTACGACGCCCTCGTGCGGCTGGTGCAGACCTTCGCCAGCCGCCACCCGCTGCTGGACGGCCACGGCAACTTCGGCTCGGTGGACGACGACCCGCCGGCCGCGATGCGGTACACGGAAACCCGGCTGGCGCCGATCGCCAACGAGGCGATGCTCGATGAGATCGGCAGCGACACGGTCGATTTCGCCTCCAACTTCGACGGCTCCCAGCAGGAGCCGACGGTGCTGCCGGCCCAGCTGCCCTTCCTGCTTCTCAACGGCTGCACCGGCATCGCCGTGGGCATGGCCACCAGCATCCCGCCCCACAACCTGGGCGAGGTGGTCGATGCCCTGATCGCCCTGATCCGCAAACCCGACCTGGCGGAGGAGAAGCTGCTGGCGATGGTGCCGGGCCCGGATTTCCCCACCGGCGGCGAGGTGCTGCTCGGCAGCGGTGTGCGCGACACCTACGCCACCGGCCGGGGCAGCATCCCGATGCGGGGCGTGGCCCACATCGAGGAGGTGCAGCCCGGCAAGGGGCGCCACCGGCGCGGCGCCGTGGTGGTGACGGAACTGCCATACCAGCTGAGCAAGGCGGGCTGGATCGAGAAGCTGGCCGAGCAGGTCAACGACGGCAAGATCGGCGGCATCGCCGACATCCGCGACGAGAGCGACCGCGAGGGGATGCGGGTGGTGATCGAGCTGCGGCGCGACGCCGAACCCCAGAAGGTGCTGGAGGAGCTGCAGCGGCGCACGGCCCTGCAGAGCAATTTCGGCGCCATCCTGCTGACGCTGGTGAACGGCCAGCCCCAGCAGCTGAACCTGCGCCAGATGCTGCAGCAGTTCCTGGAATACCGGGAGCTGACGATCATCCGCCGCACCAACCACGCCCTCAAGCGCTGCGAAGACCGGCTGGAGGTGGTGCAGGGGCTGATCAAGGCCCTCGACGACCTCAAGCGCGTGATCGAGATGATCAGCGAGGCGCGGGATGCCGCCACGGCCCGGGCCAGCCTGCAGGTGCACCTGGATCTGAGCGAACGCCAGGCCGATGCGGTGCTGGCCATGCCCCTGCGGCGGCTCACGGGCCTGGAGCAGGAGGGGCTGCGCAAGGAGGCGGCCGATCTGGAAGAGGAGCGCACCCGGCTGCGGCACCTGCTCAACGACCGCGACACCTTGCTCGACACGATGGTCAGCGAGCTGAAGGGGCTCAGGAAGCGCTATGCCACCCCGCGGCGCACCCGGCTGGTGGAGGGGGGCGACGCCCTGGTGGCCCAGCGGGCGGCGGCGGTGCGGCCCAACACCGAACTGCAGCGGCAGCAGGCCTTCGAGGCCCTGGCCGGCGACGGCCGGCTGCTGATCCAGACCGACGGGGCTGTGCGGATCGTGACGCCCCAGATGCTGGGCCGGCTGCATCTGGATCAGGCGGCCGAGCTGGGCGAACTGCCGCCGCCGGCGCGGCTGATCCTGCCGGTGGCCGGGCAGCCGGCGTTGCTGGCCTTCAGCGCCGGCGGCAAGGTGGCCCTGCTGCGCTGGGAATTCGCCGGCCAGAACCCCGGCAAGCTGGAGCGCTTCCTGCCCGACAGCCTGCAGGGGGAGACGGTGGTGCAGGTGCTGCCCTTGCCGCAGCCGCCGTCGGGAAGCATCGGGCTGCTGAGCACCGACGGACGCTTCAAGCGGCTGCCGATCGAGGATTTCCTGGAGCTGTCGGGCCGGCCCGCCACCGTGCTGAAGCTGAAGGAGGGGGTGGCCCTGCAGCGGGTGGTGCCCTGCCGGGAGGGGGAGGATCTGGTGGTGGCCACCAGCACCGGACGGATGCTGCGGCTGGCGATCAACGACACCAACCTGCCGGTGATGGGCCGCACCGCCCAGGGGCCGATGCTGCTGCGGCTGCTCCCCGGCGAACGGGTGGTGGGGGCAGCGCGGGCGGCGGCGGGCGGCGACGTGCTGCTGGCCAGCCGCCGGGGCCAGGTGAAGCGGCTCCAGATCGAGAGCCTGCGGCCCTGCCAGCGCGGCGCCATGGGCCAGATCGGCCTGCGCTTCCTGGAGCGGGACGACGCCCTGGTGGATCTGCAGGCGGGCGACGCCGGCGTGATCGGCGTGACCCTGGAGGGCCCCGAGGGCCGCAGCCTGCGGCTGGGCGCCGACCAGCTGGCAGCGGAGGACTGCGGCGGGTCAGGCGTGGCGCTGGAGCTCAAGGCCGGCGATGCGGTGCGGGAACTGGTGCCGCTGCTCAACGGGGCCTAGGCCGGCCGCCGGAAGATCAGCACGTGCTCGCTGGCCGTGGCGGCGGGATTCTCCACGAAGATCTGAACCAGATCCCAGCCCCGGGCGGCATGGTCATGGATGGCCTGTTCGTATGGGGATGGATCGATCTGGCCGGCGGTGTAGGCCACCGGAACCCGAAGGAAGGTGTAGGTGTTCATCGAGAAGCCAGCCGAGCGACCTGTTCGGCCATGGTGACGGTGCCGTCGTCACCGCCGATGTCGGCAGCGATGCTGCTTTCACTCGCCCAGTTCGATCCGCATCTCGACCATGGTGGGGCGCAGTCCGGCGCGTTCGAACAGGTGCCGGGCGGCGGCATTCTGCGACGACGCACTGAGCATCAGGCTGCTGGAGCCCAGGGCGAGGGCCGCCTCCTTGGCCGCTTCGAGCAACCGGCGGCCGATCCCGCCGCTCCTGGCCTCGGGATCCACATAGATGTCGTGCAACCAGGCTCCAGCGCGGCGGATCTCCACCAGGCTCATCGGCTCCATCCGCACGAACGCATAGCCCACCGGTTGCGAACCGGCCTCGGCGATCAGCAGCACAACCTCCGGACGCTGGAGCTCCGCCTGGAAGAACGCCGCATAGGCGCCCTCGCCACCCGGCGGCGCGGCAAAGCGTTCGCCATCAAAGCCGACATGCAGCTGCGCGAGGGCGAAGCCGTAACGGGCCAGCAGCGGCAGGTCGGCGTCTGTCGCTCGGCGCACTGTCAGGAGCGGTTCGTGCACACAACCTCGCCACAACACGGGCCAACGTGGCACACGTCAGGTCCGGGCGGCTCCCCCGGCCCCCTGCCGACGTTCGAGCAGGGTGCGCATCAGCTCCTGACCCTTGCCGGGTGTGCTCCAGGGGCAGACCTCGATGCAGATGCCGCAGCCGCGGGTTTCGGCGAAGTAGGGAACGCACTTGTCGAAGTTCACGTACCAACGGCGCTCGCCGCGCACCAGCTGCTTCTCGGGGAAGAGGGCATGGGGCGGACAGTTGGTTTCGCAGATGCGGCAGTGGGCGCAGAGGTCGTCGACACCGATATCCCTGGGTTGATCCACGGCCAGCGGCAGATCGGTCAACACGGTGGCCAGGCGAACATTCGAGCCGAATTCGGGCGTGATCAGCGAGCCGTGCTTGCCCAGCTGGCCAAGGCCGGCCGCGATGGCGATGGGGACATGCAGCACCTCGGTGCTCGAACCCGGCGCCAGGTTGGTGGACGCCTGGGCCGGATAGCCCAGGGAACGGATATGGCGGGCCAGCAGGATCGCCACCCGATTCACGGCCAGGTACGTCTCCATGATCTGCCGATTGGAGCGTTCGCTCGGGGTGTGGAGCATCTCCTCCCGGTCCATCGGCACCGCAATCGCGATGGCATGGAGGAATTCGGGCGAGGAATCGTGATAGCAGAACTCCGGCCGCAGCCAGGTGATGCCCACCAGGCCCGCGCCGCAGTGCTTCGCCATCGCCTTGATCCAGGCGGAGGCCTCCAGGGGATCCGCCGGCGCCGTGGTGCGGCGGGCCACGGTTCCCACCCGGCCATGGTCCTGCCAGAACATCCGCACGATCAGGCGGTGGATCGCGGTGGGCTCCATCACCTGGAAGTACCAGTCGAGCTTGCCCCAGGCACGCCTGTAGGAATCACCGAAGAACACGTGGTCGGGCCGGCGCGCCTGAGCCTCCCCCAGGCCATTGATCGTGTTGCCGGAGATGGGTGGCTGGCGATAGGCGAAGGGGTAGGTCGTCGGTGGATACTCCACCTTCATGAACCGCGCCCGCTTGCGGACCAGGCCGGGATTGGGCGTCAGGTCCGCGGCCACGAAATCGAGATGGTCGAAGCTCTGGCTCTGGGGCGGGCCGGGCATGTCCTCCAGCCAGATCAGCTCACCGTGGCGGATCCGGCGTTGCTGCCACCAGCGCAGCAGGGGAAACACCGTATGGGTGGCCAGGGCCACGGCGATGGTGAAGGCCCTGAGTCTGGCCCCGAGGACCCAGAGCCGGCGGCGATCGGAGAGGGCGTCCGCCAGGCTTGCGGGAGGAAGGAATTTGTGGATGGCCATGGCGCTCTGACGGCGGCTCAGGAGTGGATGGGTTCGTCGCTCCGCAGCGGCCCGGAGCCCTGGCCGGCCAGAAAGGTGTGCACACAGGCCTGGCTCCAGGCCCGGGGATTGGGGAAGGGTCGCGCCGTCAGGCCGAGCAGGGCACGAACGAAGCCGAAGCCCTCCCACAGACCCAGGAGTTGCTCGGCCAGCACCGCGGCCCCGAGGGCGGAGCTCAGGTAGCCACGGTCGAGGCCCTGCTGGATCAGCTGGGCCAGGTCGTTCTGGGTGCGCCCGTAGGCGGAGTCGTAGAAGTCGGCCGCCAGCCCCGTGCTGCCGCGGGCCTCCTCGAACATCAGCTGGGCAAACCGGATGATGTCGGCCTGGTTGAGAAAATCCAGCAGGTTGGCGCCGTACTGCACCAGCGCCGCGTGGAACGCGGCTTCCGTCGCCACCGCAACGGGAACCCCCTGCTCAAAGCCATCCACCTCCGTCTCGACGACGGCGCGCAGCAGGGCCTCCATGCTGGGGAAATGCTTGTAGAGCGTCGCCTTCGAAACCGAGGCGGCACGCGCCAGGGCATCGGTGGAGACCCTGGCGAAACCATGCTGAAAGAACAGCTCCCGGGCGGCCGAGAGAAGGCGGTCACGGGGTGGCGCGGCCATGGACAAGGGAGTGTCCAACGGGATGTACGGTACCGTACCGTACTATCGATCCGGATGGGGCGCCGACGGCCTCAGGGCCCGAAGACGGGGCGAAAGAAGCTGCGCTCATAGCTGATGATGCAGCGGGTCTCCTCCGCATAGCGGAACGCCGCCTGACACTCCGGGTCGTCCAGTGAGCTGCTGCGATAGGTCTCGTAGCTGGCCAGGCTTGGAAAGGAAAACAGGGCCAGAGCGACGTTGCTGGCGCCCTCCGACGGGAGGAAATACCCGTGATGCTGGCCTCCGTACTTCTCAACGAGCGGAATCCAGCTCTTGCCGTAATGCTCGAATTCCTTGAGCTTGTAGGGATCGATGATGTAGCGGAGGTAACAGGTGATCATCCAGGGTGCCAGGCACAACAGGGGCCGTCCGATCAACGATAGGCGCTCCTGTGAGGGAGAATTTCGACGTCCCCTGGCTTGAACCCTCTGCCGATCCTTCAGGAGCAAGTCTGCTCAACCGTCCGCAGGATCGGGGTAGTGAGTGGCGCTACCAACGACCCACGAATTCCTGCAGCCTGGATTGGGCGGCCTCCAACCCCCTTCTCTCGGCATCGTCACCAAGGTCCAGGCCTTCGGCGTGGATGAAAGAAAGATCCGTCACCCCCATGAATTGGAACGCGTACCGCAGCGCAGGCTCGAGGCAATCCCACCCTTCAAAAGGCGAGCCTGGGCCGTAAGCAACACCGCGAGTCGTGATGAAGACGACCTTCTTCCCCTGGGCCAATCCTCTGAACTGGCCTTGATCAAGGGTGAAGGTGCGTCCCACACGGACGACCTGGTCAATGTAGGCTTTGAAGTTGGATGGCATTCCAAAGTTATACATGGGCACACTGAAGACACAACGATCCGCTGCCAGAAACTCATTGACCAGATCATCGGAGAAGGCAAGCTGCCCAGCCATCTCAGACGTCATGGCTTCTGGGGGTGTGAAGTCAGCGGCGATCCACTCTTCGGTGATATGGGGAACCGGCGTCATCCGTAAGTCCCGATACGTCACAACATCATCAGGATGTCTGTCCAGCCAGGCATTCATAAAGTCCCGAGCCAACAGGCGAGACCTGGCGCGTTCACCCCGTGGACTGGAATCAACATGCAAGATGATTCCCATGGCTTCAGCAAGTCTGTTGCTCAACAGCCAGACACTAAGCCAGTCACTCGCCAGCGTAAAGTAGCAACCAGAAAGTAACTAGTTACCAAAAGGAAACCAGTGCGCCCCATGACTGAGCCCAAGTGTTGCCCGTTGGAAACCCTGTTGAAACAGATCTCCGGCCAATGGACGCTCTATATCCTCTGGGTTCTTGACACCAATGGTGCCCTTCGCTTTGGAGAACTGAGGCGACGCGTGGATGGCATCTCCACAAAGGTGCTGACCGAGCGATTGCGGCTGTTGGAGTCGATCCAACTCGTCCACCGACAACACCAACCCACCATTCCACCTCAGGTGACCTACACGCTGACAGAACGCGGCAAGGAGCTTTCAGGAACCCTTGATCACCTCTATGCCCTGGCGGTGCGCTGGGAGAACGATCGTGCCAAAGGTGTGGCTGACACCAAGATGGCATCCCTCTGATCACCCTCTCAACCCGGCGAGCATGGCCTCGGAGCTGGGACGCGAGGCGAATCCATCCATCACCCGGGTTGGCTGCTCCACCATCCCCCCAACTGGGTGAGGTCCATGCTGCACGAAACCTCAAAGCCGAGTGGCAACGATGATGCCACTCGCCCATGACAGCTTGGTCACGTGGAATCTGGTGTCGGAGACGAGCTGATGGATTAAGTCGTCGACTTTGGAGGCATGGCCATCAGGCCAGTTGGCCTGCGGAAGCATATCGTCAATGATGTAGAGGCCACCCTTGCTGAGCAACTGTAGGGTTTGGTCAAGCAACCGATACTTGCCAGACCATGTGTCCGCAAAGATGAAGTCGTACTGGGCATCCCCCTGCGACTGCAGGAACGCATCGCCATCGGCGCAGACGATCTCCAGCCGAGGATCCGAGCCAAGGTGCTTGTCGAGAATCCCCAGGAAGGACGCGTCATTGTCCACAGTCGTCAAAGACGACGTCTGATCCATCCCATCAAGAATCCATGCCGTCGAAAGACCCGTTCCCGAGCCCAGCTCCAGAAAGCGACCGGACGGCTTTGAAGCGGCCAGGGTCCTCAACAGCGAGCAGGTCAATGGGTCTGAAGCCATCGAAAAACCTGACGCCACCGTGTCATGCCACAGGCCCTCCATGGCCCTGGGTTGGTTCAGCTTCTCCTGGTCGTTCATCGCACGACCTTAATCGATGGCTACCGATGGGGTCATCCAATGTCTTCGCGTGATTGCGTCGGATGGGACTGAACCTGGATTGCAGCGGTACCTTCAAGGTCAACGATGAACACCGCTAATCCAACCATCCTCGACGACCGGGAAAATAGGCTGGTCGCCATCTGCTTCTCAGCAGTCACCTGGACGGAGAGTCAGGCCAGGCGGGGGTGGTTCAGCTAGGCTCCCACCATCATGCGTGTGCTGCAGGCTGCATTCATTGCCCTGGTTCTTGGCTTGATCCTCGCCACCACTCTCGGGGGCGGGGGATTCTTACTGGTGCGCAACGTGCCGATGATCGTCGAGGGATGGCAATCACGGTCCTGGCCTGCGGTGGTGGGGGAAGTGAAGAAATCGGAGGCGCTGGCTAAGCCCATCATCATCGATTCAAGGCGGGGCGCTGTAGGAACCCATGTCGTGCGGCTGCACTACGCGTTTACCGTGTGGGGTCGCACGTACACAGGCACGCGCCAAAGCCTCGACGACGTGGGAATCATCAAGAGCGAAGAGGTTGCTCAACGCGAGGCTGAGTCCTTACCCGTAGGTCGCCCTGTACCTATCTTCTACGATCCCCGCGACCCCAGCAGGTCGCTGCTGAAACCGGGAGTACCGGTTTCCGGAGTTCTGGGAAGCCTCTTCGGCGCCATGCTGGTGGCCACCGGCATGGCGCTGGTCGCGATCGGACTGCATCTGCACTCATACCATGCCAGGCGTCGCAGAAAGCGGCAGGCCTGAAGCCAGCTTTTCAAGGGCTTCACCCCCGATTCGCTCAAGTTCCCCTCACCTGGGCCTGGTCCCCGTGACCACCCTTCGACCCACCACCACGGTGACGAAAAGTAGAAAAGCAGCCAGCAGAGCGTTGAGCACGAAGAAAAAGAAGAACGCGGTCGGATTCGCGCTGATCGTGTAGGAACTGCTGGACACGTGATAGCCCCTGGAGACGATGCTGATTTCACCGCGTACCAGTGCATGGCAGAGGAGGAAGACGAACCCGCCCGACGTCGCCAGGAGCGGTACGAGCAGGACGCCGCCCAGCCAACGGCGCCATCGCTCGATCGGAATGCGCGAGTGATCCTCAGGGACCATCACAGCGGCTGTGCTTCGAAGGTCGGCATTGAAGGCCAGGCCTCCTGGCACATCGCATAGTGACACTGAACGAAACCGAACGGAAAGGCTCTGGATGACAACAGACGCAGGTTCTTGTCGGCTGGCAGATCACCAAACAGCTTGATCCCTGAGCCCAGCAGCAGCGGGATGAGCGTGATCGTCAGCTCCGTGATCAGCCCAGCTTTCAGGAAGCCCTGGATGGTGCGTCCGCCATCGATGTAGAGATGGTGGTGGCCCGCTGCAGCGGCCCGGTCCACGACCTCGTGGGGCGTGGCAGAAAGCACCTGGACCGAGTGCGGCACTCCGGCAGGACGGCTTCGCAAGGTGGTGCTGAGCACATAAACCGGCAGGCTGCCATAGGGCCATTCGGGAAAGCTGAGGACCTTCTCGAAGGTGGCCCGTCCCATGACGATCGCATCGACCGCCTGGATGAAGTCGGCGTAGCCGCAATCTTCACCGGCGGGCACGGCGGCGTTGGCGCGCTCCAGCCAATCGATGGAGCCGTCGCTGCGGGCGATACAGCCGTCGAGACTGGTGGCGATGAAGACGGAGCACCTGGTGGATGCATACGCTTCAGGATGGCAGAATTCCCGCTTCTTCCCCTCAAAGGATTCATACAGGGCCCGGTGCCTGGCGAGTCCGTATTCGTCGGATCGGGTTTCGTAGGAGCCAACCCACTGCAGGAGGTTGTCGAGATTCGCATCCTGCTCCTGGCGGGAGCTGAATTTCTCGGGCTCCCAGGGCCTGGAGCGGCAGTGGGCCAGGCAGGCCTCGATGCCGGGATTCAGAAAGATCAGTTCATCGGCACAGGCCAGGACGGGCTCCAGGATGTCTGCGTAACAGCCTTCGATGATCCAGCTGTCCTGCTCGGTGATCCAGCGCCTGACGTCCTCGACACTCTCGTGAAGGGGACGCCGTTCGGTTCCGCCCTGGAACGCGACCTCATCCAGCGATAACCGGGCGGCCGGCTGCCTGGCGATCAGCTTCCTGGCCAGGGTGCTCTTGCCGGCCCCGGCATTGCCAAGAATGATGACCTTCATCGATCAGCGGGCGTCAAGGATCAAACGACCTGAGGTGGATCTACATGGTCGTGTCGGGCGCTGGCAAGTGAGCGGAAGGTTCAGTCGCCGCCGTCCAGGGCCTGCAGTTGCGCGCTGCCCAGGATCTGGGCGAGGCAGGAGCCGCGTAGATCGGGCTCAATACCTGCAGCCCTACGGGGGCATCCTGGCGGAAGTCGATCAGGTCGACGGGGGCCGGGAAGAATGTCGTAGTGGATGACGTCTTCGCGGCTGCCGAGCTTGGTGTACAAGGCGACCGCTGGTTCATCGCCGTAGTCGGCCTGGACGAAAATGATGGAGATGCCGCGCTGCTGGGCGGTGTGCCTGATGGTGTTGATGAGTTCGGTGGCGATGCCCTGGCGCCGGAGATCCTCAGCGACCGCCAGATCGTAGATGTAGAACTCGCTGCGCTCCTGCTCAAACTTGTTCAGGACATAGCCGGCCAGGCCACCGACAACCTGACCAGCCGCAAAGGCGGCGACGGCAATGAAGGTGTCGGTGGCCAGCAGCCTGGTGAGGTAGGCCTCACTGGGTTGGTGGTGGAGGTAGGACTCCGGGTCATCGAAGGCGTCACTGAAGAGCCCCAGCATCTGGCGGAGCGCTGGTGCATCAGAGGCGCCGAGGACCCGGATCGAACGGGTGGCGGTCACGAGGCTCAGTGAAGGAAGCGGCCCATTTTGTCATCAGCAAGCAAGCTACGAGCTACAAGAATCTTGAGCAACGCGCTGAGGCCTTTCAACCGTTCGCTTCATCGACGTGCTCTGCCACCGGCCACGGAACCCATCGCAAGAAACAGCGATGGCCATGCTGTTCCGTCACATCTGCGCCGAATCGACGATAGAACGCAAGCCCACGGGTGTTGCGGGCATCCGCATTCCAAGCGAGATGGGTGCAGTCATTGTCCCTGGCGATCTGTGCCAATTGAGCCAACAAGGCGGCACCAGCACCTTGACTTCTCATCGCGGCGTCCACATAGAGATCATCCAACCAAAGACTTGGCCGACCAACAAATGACGAATACCTGAATCCATACAAAGCAAAGCCGATGGCACGCCCTGAACATTCAGCAAACAAGACATAGGAAAAGGGCAGATCCCCAAAAAGATTCCGGCGGATCCTGGCTTCCGATACCTGAAGCACACCAGAGAAGGCGCCGATGTGTCGGTCGAACTCCGATTTCTTCTGGATGAAGGAGTGGATCAGAGCTACATCATCAGGGGTGGCAGACCTGATCTTCATCGTCTCGTCCAGGGCACTACCTGGCACCATCATGGCCCTGCGCCCAGCAAGCCCTGGAGGGCCGGTGCCATCAACCCATACGCCAGAAGTGGCCGCCGTGGCAGCGCTATCCCTCCACTCCCGGCCTGTTGCTCCTGATCGGCTCGCGGTCGTCAGCCCTCATGGAAGAACGGGTCCGGCAGCGCCGGATTTCTCAACTTGGCGGCGGCACCGGCACCGACGACGGGAAGACCCTTCGGATCGAGCAAGCCCAACTGCACCAGAACACTCGCCTGGTCCCAGAGGATGTGTTCATAGGCGACCTTGTCGGCTTCGAATCCAACGATCACGACAAACACGGATTCAACCCGGCGGCCGGTCGGTTCAACCCCTGGCAGGATATGGTCCATCTTGATGGTATGGGTGAACGAGATGATCAGTTCATCCACGAGTCGTTGCTCGCCATAGGTTCGCGACACCGTTTCAAAAACGACATCGGGCGGAAAAAACTGACCAATCAGCCGCTTGGCATAGAACCTGCGAACAGCCTGCGGACCCTGACCGCCCACCATGGTGGGCACATTCACAAGATGGGGATCTGGGGACATGGTCGCCAGCGTCTCGTCAAGGTCGCCAGCCAGTTCAGCCTGCAGATGCGCTTGGAAGATCGCATCCAGTTTCTCGTGCAAGGCCTGCGTGCTCATTGTGTCTGATGTCCCGAGCTTGAGTGCGTCAACCGTTTGTTCGCAGCCACCGCAGCCACGGACATCCTCAGTTTACCGATCGTGCGAGGCGGATGACCGCCGAAATGCGTTGTCGGGCCAGCGGCGCCATCAAAGCGACGCGATCAACATCACCACCGAACAAGCCTGGTCAAGCTGTCGCCGGCCAGATACAGGCCAACCAGAAAAACCACCCAGGCCACCGACTCGTTGGCATGACGGGACAGAAGCGACTCCAGCTTCTTCAAGAAAGGCGAAACATGATCATGCAGGAAAAGCCGCGCCACCAGCAGCAGCAACGCCGGTGTGATCATCACCAGGCAATAACCGAAAAGCACCGCACTGCGCCCCAGCAGTGACAACTCCGAGGCGGTCAAAAGGCCGATCGCAGCCAGATACGGGATCATGGAAGCGGCCTCGATGACGGCCGCCGTCAACGCAAAGACGATGACCGCTCCGACGGGGGCTGACGGATCGGTCGCATACCTCCGCATCCGTACGAACAGACTCGGCCCGTTGCGAGACTTCTTTGCCGCCCGGCGAGCGGCACGACGCTCCTTGCCTGCTCTCGTCCAGGGCTCCATGCGTGCACCGAGCGCCATCAGTCCGATACCGGCGCCCAGCTGGGCAACCCTCAGCGGTTGTGAGTCTCCCGCCTGCTGCAACATGTCGAGCAGCATCGAAGCTCCAAGCAGCAACGCCATCCCCAACAGCAGGTAGAACGCGGCGACGGTGCCCAGGAACAGCACAATCCTCCCCGGCCGCGGGCGGCCGGGCACCAACATCAGCCAGAGGGGGATCAGCAACGTGCCGAAGCTCGTGCTATCGATCAGTGCCAGTGCAACAAGCGGGGCGAGCCGTTCGATGGTCATCGATGGCACGCGCGGCTTCCATCAACATCCTTCCAGTCCAGTGTCCTTCCCCTTCCGGTTGAGCCATGCGTTTGGCGACACACCACCCAGCTCGGACGCGGTCGCCGTCGTGCCCGAACTCCCGGCCAGCGATCTTGAGGCTCGCGCCGCACTTGCGGCAACTAAGGAGGGGGTAGCCATGTTTCGGGCGCTGGCCGACAAGGGGCCTGCCTTCCGCGCCCAACTGGCCTGAGCGGTCAGCCTCTATCGCAAGCTGGTCAAGGCCCATGGGGAACTGGGTCAGCTCCGTGAGGCCCTGCCACCCCTGGTCGAAACCGTGGGACTCCTGCGGGCGCTGGCGAAGGACAGCCCGTCCCAACGTGGGGATCTGGGCCGGGCGATGAACAACCTGGGGTATCTGCGGTTGGTGATGGGGCAGAAGGATCAGGCACGGGCCCTGCTGGAGGAATCCCTGGCGTTGGTGCGCCCCCTGGCGGCCAGCAACCCTTACTACCAAGGGGATCTGCGGCGCACCATCGCCAATCTGGAACAACTGAAGCGCTAGGAAAGCTCTGGGCAACGCCTGGGATGGCGATGGGTTGCGAGTGAAATATGCAGCGCGTGTCTCTGCGCGTCGGCATCCAGTTTGGCGTCGATCGCGCCCAGCCCGTTGACGTACGCCATCGGGAGGCCATGCTCCATTGCACCTGCGATCACAAGGGCTTTGTACCACGTGAATGGCAGGATGCTGTCATCGATATGGGTCGCGACGTAGGCCGTGGCCTTGAGCATTCCCGTGTTGAACTCGACCAGGACTGGCTTCTCTTCATAGCCGAAGCCCAGTCCTTCGGCACGGTCCAGATGCTTCTTCTCATGGGCCGGAATCTCGTACAGAACGCCATGGACAACGGAGCTTGGCTCTGCAGCGACGATGTTGCACTTACCTGATCCGTCCTTGGCGACCTTATGCCACCGGAGCGCGTGACCATGCAACGTTGCGGTGCCGACAAGCTGGGCCCCAGGAACACGCTGGCACAACCGTGCGGAGAGCATGTTGGATCCGTAGGCGAAGTTGAGGAGAGACACGGAGATTGGTGGGATGAAGCCGACAGTTTGCTTCTGTTGCTAACGATCTCAGCAGATGACGTTGTCGGCAGCAAGCGTCGTTGTGCGTGCGGCGCCAGTTCCCTGCTGATGTTTCGCGACTGGCGACTTCCTACGCGGCTACCGGTGTGAGAAACCCGACGATCGTCCCCTCGGGAGCTTGCACATAAGCGACGGTTTGCCCCCAAGGCATCAGTCGGGGCGGCGTGAGGGCCAGGGCGCCCGCATCAAGCGCGCGCTGAAACGCGGCGGACACGTCCGCAGCCCAGAACGCGAGTTCCGCCCCCCTGACCTGCGCGCTTTTCATCGTGTCGTAGCCGTCGGCGAGCATCAGTGCGCCCGCGGCGTGTGAGGCTATGGCGACAGACTGATCAGTACCGAGCAACGCGAACCCGAGGTCACGATCATAGAGACTCGGTTCGATTCCCGTGGCACGAACATAGAATTCCACGCTGCGCGGCACGTCATCGGTATACACGACTGCGGTGGCAAACTTCGTTGTTGACATCATCAAGAGCGACTCCGGTGTTCGAGATACGCCTTACGCTGCCCCCGTGCGGCAGGCCTTGTGCTCGGGGTGGCAAAGCAGAGATGGGTCTCCAGCCCATCTGAACACCATGTCCCGGGTCGTGGTCAAGGAGCCGTCCCCATCAGCCCTCACAAGGCGTCCAGCGCAGGGGGAAGTGTTCGGGGAAAGGGCCCCCGCCACGGTCCACCGGGCCGGCCGCTTCAATGGCCGGGAGCCGCAGCACCTGCCGCACGATTTCCGGGATGATCGCTGCGCCGATATGACGGCCCAGGCACTGGTGGTGGCCGTGGCCGAAGAGGAAGTTGGCGCTCTGGTTGCGGTCGGGTTCAAACCGCTGGGGATCGGGGAAGCCCGTGGGATCGAACATCGCCGAATGGTTGAGCGTGAGCACGGTGGTGCCCGGCGCGATCGTCTGCTCCCAAGGCATGCCCAGTCCGAGCTGGGTGGGTTGCTCACAGACCCGGAAGAAATAGGGAAACGGGGGATGAAAGCGCAGGGCTTCCATCACATGGCCATCGATGGCCTCGGACTCGGCCTGATGGGCCGCCTCCACCGCGGCCTCCCGCCGCTCCGCATCGGCCAGCAGAAACGAGAGGGCATGGATCACCGCCTGGGAGGTGGTTTCGATGGTGCCGATCAGCAGACCCCCCACATTGCGCGCCACCCGCAGGATGTCGAAGTCCATCGCGCCCGACTGGCTCAGCCGCAGCAGACGGGTGGCCGGATCGCCACGCCCCTCGCTCGGACCTCCCGCCGCCAGTTGCGCCGCCCGCCGCTGCAGCAACCCCTTGAGATAAGCTCCCATTCGGACGTTAGCGGCCTGGCGCTCGGCGGTGATCTGCTCGGGGCTCGGATCCACCTGGCTGGAGGCGTGGAACGGCTGGTTGTAGAAGGCGTCGTACTGGTTCCAGAACGACCAGGCGCGGATCTCGGCCGGATCGCTCTGGTCGTAGCCAAACATCTCCTGCACCAGCGCCACAGGCACGGCGCGGCTCAGGCCCAGTACCGCATCAAGCTGACCTCCGGCCTGGCCCAGCAACGTGGCGGCCCGCTCGCCGGCAAAGGCACGCAGACGCGGCAGATCCTCCAGATCCAGCACCGAGCGCATCACGCCTTTCTCCCGCCAGTGCCGCGGTGTTTCGTCTTCCGCCATCCAGTAGCCCGCCTGCTTGGGGCCGTAGAGCGCCACGCTGAAGCGCTCGTGCTGCTGCAGCACGGCCATGCAGTCGTCGTAACGACTCACCAGGACGAGCCCCGGCAGCTTCAGGATCGGCCGCTCGCGGCGCAGCTCGCTATAGAAGGGCAGCGGTTGCGATTCCATCCACTGGCATACCAGGGGCCAGCACTCATCCGTTGGGGTGTGCTTGAGCGTGCGCAGGTAGGTCATGCCGGCCAGCCAGGGGATCAGAGAGATTTGAGGTACTCGAGCAGGGCGCGCTTCTGCTCCGGCGGCAGGCCGGTGCCGTAGGGGTGCCCCTGGGCACTCTTGCCCGGCTCGCTGGTGTCGTACACAAATGGACCGTCATCCCGCAACCCCAGTTCACGCGGGTCGTAGACGTTGGTGCCGGCGTGAAACTGGGTGGGCCGCTGCGCCGGCGGGGTGAGGAGATCGCCAAGGGTGCGCACCGAGCCGTTGTGCAGGTAGGGGGACGTGGCGAAGACACCCTGCAGCGGCGGTGCCCAGTAGGCCGGACCTTCCTTGCCGTTGTAGTCGCGGGCCAGGGCAAAGCTGTTGGGTAAGCCCTTGGAATCGAACAGCTCGGTGTTGGCCACCAGGGTGGCGTCATTGTTGAAGCGCTTGAGGAGCTGGGCATGGCGCAGGCGCAGGATCGCGTCCGACAGCCGGGTCAGGCCCGCCGCCCGCTGCTCCGCGCCAGCGGCGAACTGCTCCACAGCCACGGGATCCGTGCCCACCGCGAAGGCGCGCCGCTCGCGGAAGCGGCGACCCGCCCCATTGGCCGGCTCCGGCGTGGAGACATGGCAGCTGGCGCAATGCTGGCCGAACAGGGCACCGCCCTTGTCCACCTGCTGGGAATTGAGGGCGCCGAACGCGCTTTGGGGCCACAGGGGAGTGCGCAGCCGGATCACCGCCTCCTGAATCGCCTCGATGCCATCGAAGTCAACCGAGCCCACGATCGCGGCTTCCTTCAAGGCCTCTGCCTGCCTGGGCGGTCGCACGGGCGAACTCGACACCGACTGCACCCAGTTGCGCGGACCGGGGTGGTGGATCTCCGCGAACCACTGGGCCCACTCGTCCTGGTGGGCGAACCAAACGGGGGGCAGATTCACCGTGCCCTCAAAGCCAATCCTCAAGGGTTTCTCGCCGCTGGACTGGATCAGCCCCCGGCTCACCAGCCAGGCCGTCAGGCCGACATTGTTGTAGTTGCCTTGGCTGAGCGCATTGAGGTTGCCGTAACCGAAATCCGCTCGCGTCACACCCATCGCCTGCATCACCTGGCGGGTGGCCCGCACCGGCCCCAACACGTCCTCAATCTCACGCCTCAATCCAGCGATCGTCTCCGGGTCGGCCGGCGTGTCAAGCACCTCGGCCCCATAGCGGGCCAGGGCGGCGTCATCGGCCAGAAGGGCTTCAAAGGCAGCGTAAAAGTCGTTATCAAAGGCCAGCAGATTCACCAGGCCAGGCCCGCCGTGCACCGGGATCCGCATGGTCTGGAAGCCCTGGCGCCATGACGCCGGCTTGGCCTTCAGCTCCCGGGTGTGGCACACGGCACAGGTGAGGCCCAGATAGACGCTGTCGCCAAAGCGCTGGGGCCGGGGATCCACGGCCAGGCCCACCGGCAGGCCATGGGGATTGATGCTGGAAACGGGGGAGGCAATGAAGCCATAACGCTCGTCCAGATCCTCCAGAAAACGGTGACCCGGGCGTTTGGGGTCGGGCAGGTGAAGCGCCAGCTCCAGGGGAGCCAGGTTGGTGCCCTCGGAGGTGTGGTGGTAGAGATCCACTTCCTCGGGCCTCCAGCCCTGCTGGAGATCAATCACGCGATCGCTGGCCCAGGCGGACCCGGGGCAGAGAACCACCAGGCAGATCCAGGCCCCCAGGGTGAGACACCACCGCCGCACAAGCCGCCAAAAGGATTGGTGGGCTTCAGAACGAACTGGCACGGCGGATTACCCGAGGGGCAGCTTAACCCTCCATCCTGATCTAGGTCTGATGGTTTGAAAACAGTATTCCTACTCAGTCGCCGCAGGCCCGGCTGTCGACAGCCATGGGTTCGGACGTCCAGGATGGGTCTACACGATGCTCCGCTGCTTCAGCACAACTCGCTAGGCAGAACAACGCCTGAATGAATGGTTAGACAACATTGACCGAGTACCTCAGCGTCAGACGCAGCATGTCAAAGAGCTGTATTCCGTCTTCAAAGATGGGCTCAGGATAGTTCTTGACAAAGAAGTCACGGTCAATGCTTGTAACCCTAAAACCATGCCGCTGGTAGAAAGCGAGTTGATGGCCGAACGTGCCGGTACCCACCTCTAGTTGGCGTGCGCCAGAGTTGCGATAATACTCAATAACCCATTTCAATAGCTCTGTGCCGTATCCGGTCTTCTGGTGGGCTGGGTGAACAGCGATGCTCATGAGCTCATGTGAGTCTGTGCCACGCAGCTGTACGACGCATGCACCAACCACAACCGCTCCACTTGAAGCCACGAAGCACTTTGATCTTAAAAGATAGGAGCGAATCTTGTCTTCTGAGGGATCGGCAAGAAGCAACAGCTCCATTGGAGCATTGGTAACAGGAACTTCTTGGATCAGTAGCGGCATGCTCATCTGTTGCCTAACGCCTCCACTCAGCAGCAAGTACAAGTCAAGCGATTCAGTTGTTCATGGGCTTTGCTTCACTTGACTTCTGTCAAGCGTGGCAGCTTCCACGTTCCCTTCAGGACTGGATCCTTAGGGCCATACAACCGCGCCACGAAGAAAAAGGGACCAGCTGGCGCAGGCAACCAATTCGAAACTTTCTCCGTTCCTGGATTCTCGCTCTGGATATAGATCTCCAGGGATCCATCGGGTCCCAGCTTCAGGCCTGATGTTCGATCACCGATCGAATAGCGTTGAATAGGATTCTCCACAAGCAGGCGCTCCGGCAACTTGTAGAGAGTCACCGACCAGAACTCCGTCACCGGTGGCAGCTGGCCCGGTTCGAATCGCAGCACCCATCGCCTGCGTCCATCAAGCACTTGGCCGTCGGGCCCGGTCTGCTGGGTGGCATAGAAGGCCTCTTCACTGCTGTTGCCATAGATCCCCAGCATCGCTCCCATCGAGCGGAACGTGAGGTAATCCGACCCCAGTTGCTGTCGGCTGCCGAAGAATCCCTGGGAGCTGGTCTGTTGTTGGGCTTTGGCTTTGAGCTCCTGGCTGGCCTCGGCCACCCCTTCTTCCAGGGCGGTGCGGAGCTTCGGATCCAGCCGAGCCGGATCAAAGGGCAGGCCGGGGCCGATGCCGATGCGGGCGAACCGGGCCCGCATCGCCCGCTCCGATGGCAAGGCGGGCATGAACGGCAACAGGGCGTTGAGGTAGGTGATGAAGCCGATCCCCTCGGCTTTGGAGGCGTCCCAGGCGGGCCAGGCCACCGCAGGAGCTGGCGGTGGCGCCGGTTGGCCTGTGAATCGCGACAGGGGCGTGAGGACGTATTGGCCCTGGATCGCCTTCAGGGCGGGGATGTCATCGGGCCCGTTCAACTGGGTGCGGGTGAGGGTGCCGACGAAGTC
>NZ_JACJTY010000009.1:0-119402 GCF_014698945.1 Synechococcus sp. FACHB-909
GGCCTCGAGGCCTCCGGCACCGGCAACATGAAATTCATGATGAACGGCGCCCTCACCATCGGCACCCTCGATGGCGCCAACGTCGAGATCCGCGAGCAGGTGGGCGATGACAACTTCTTCCTCTTCGGCCGCACCACCGAAGGCATCGCCCAGCTGCACGACCACTACAGGCCCTGGGAATGGATCGCGGCCGATCCCCTGCTGGCGGAGGTGTTCGACCTGATCGGCCGGGGGCACTTCAGCCAGGGGGACACGGACCGCTTCCGGCCCCTGACGGACCAGCTGCAGGGGAGCGACCCGTTCTTCGTGCTGGCCGACTTCGCCTCCTACCTGCAGGCCCAGGCCAGCGTCAGCGCCACCTGGGCGGACCGCAGCCGCTGGAATCAGATGGCCCTGCTGAACACCGCCCGCAGCGGCTTCTTCTCCTCCGATCGGGCCATCGGTGAGTACGCCCGCAGAATCTGGGACGTGGCCCCCTTCCCGGTGACCATCGGCGGCTGAAGCCTCAGCCCGCCGCCCCCGGCATGAAGCGCCGCTCGTGCGGGGCTCCCTTGAGCATGCGGTTCCAGTAGATCCAGGGCAGCACGTCCTTCTTGACCACCCACATGCTCCAGCGCTCCTGGGTGGGATCGAGGGGGAAGGAGGGAACGGGCTGGGCGTCGTAGTTGAACTCGGCCATGATCACGCGCCCGTAGCCGGTGATCAGCGGACAGCAGGCATAGCCGTCGTAGCGGGCGGGCAGGGGCTGGCCATCGAGGTGGGCCAGCAGGTTGGCCACCAGCACCGGCGCCTGGCCCCGCACCGCCGCGGCGGTCTTGGAGTTGGGCAGCGAGGAGACGTCGCCGAGGGAGAAGACGTTGGGATGGCGCACGTGCTGGGTGGTGAACTTGTCCACATCCACCCAGCCGCCCGGACCCGCCACCGCCAGGGGGCTGGTGGCCACCACATCGGGGGCCGCCATCGGCGGTGTGACGTGCAGCATCCCGAAGGGAAGCACCTCTTCGCGCACCGTGTCCCCGTCCTTGACGGCGAAGACCGCCTCCTTGCTGGCGGCACGCACCTCCTTGAGGGTGTGCTGATAGTGGGGCTCGATGCCGCGGCGGGCCACCACCTGGCGCAGGGGTTCGGCGAAGGTGGGAATGGCGAAGATTCCCGGTGTGGCGGTGGCGTAGATCACCTTGGTGGCCGCCGCCACCTCTGGCGAGCGCTTGAAGACGTCGTCGGCCAGATACATGATCTTCTGGGGCGCCCCGGCGCACTTGATCGGCGTGTCGGGGAAGGTGAAGATCGCGTTGCCGCCGCGGAAGGCCTGGATCGTCTGCCAGGTGTAATCGACCAGATCCTTGGAATAGTTGCTGGTGATGCCGCCCGTGCCGAGGGCCTCCGGCAGACCCTTGATCCGATCCCAGCAGAGCTTGATGCCGGTGGCCACCACCAGCGCGTCGTAATGGAGCGTTTCGCCGTCGCTGCTGGTGACGGTGCCGGCCACCGGGTCGAAGCCGGTGGCGGCGGCGCGGATCCAGCGCACCCCCTCGGGGATCAGATCGGCCTCGGCGCGGCGCGTCTGCTCGAGGGTGAAGACGCCGGCGCCCACCAGGGTCCAGCCGGGTTGGTAGTAGTGGTCGGGGGAGGGCTCCAGGATGGCGATCTCCAGACCGGGCCGGGCCCGCTTGAGCTGGCTGGCCACGGTGAGGCCAGCAGCCCCTCCGCCGACGATCAGGATCTGGTGATGGGCCATGGAACGGAGATCAGACGCGGAGGGCCCGGCAGCGGCGAGGGAGAAATGTCACGCTCGCTACCTTCGCCGGCACCGTGGCACCAGACTGAAGGTATCGAGATCCGGAGCAGGGCGATGTTCTTGAAAGTACGCCACAACGATGACGCCAGCCTTGTGGAGGTGCTGAACGTCAAGCAGTTGTTCAACCCCTTCGACACCCTGGTCGAGGCCCGTCTCCACGGCGGCGAGGAGATGCAGGATCCCCAGGAGTACGCCAAGGCCGACCTGTTCTTTCCCTCCGGGGAGGCCCTGCCCCGGTGCTGGCTCGATTCCCATTACCAGAGCTGAAGGCCAGTCGCCGCCAGCGCTGCTAGGACGCCTCCATGGCGTCCCATTCCCACCAGCACCCACCGCACGAACACGGGCATCCGCACCGGCAGGGTTCGCCCCGGGCCTTCTTCTGGGGCGTGCTGCTGAACAGCGCCCTCTCGGGGCTGCAGCTGGCGATCGGCATCGGCTTCGGCTCCCTGGCCCTGATCGGCGATGCCATCCACAACCTCGGTGACGTGGCGGGCCTGCTGTTCGGCTGGGGGGCCGAACGGCTCAGCGCCCGGCCGGCCACGGCCCGCTTCACCTACGGCTTCGGCCGCAGCACCCAGCTGGCCTCGCTGATGAACGCGGCCCTGATCCTGATGGCGGCCGGGGTGGTGATCGTCGAAGGGGTGCAGCGGCTGCTGGATCCGGTGCCGGTGGTGAGCGGCCCGGTGGCCTGGGCGGCGGCGGCCGGCATCGTGATCAACCTGCTCTCGGCCCGGCTGTTCGGCACCGGCCACCACCACGATCTGAACCGGCGGGCGGCGGTGGTGCACCTGCTCACCGATGCCGCCGTCTCGGCCGCGGTGCTGGTCAGCGCCGTGCTGGTGGGGCTGGTGGGCTGGAACTGGCTGGATGCGGCCACCGCCATCGGCGTGGGACTTGCGGTGGCCTGGAGCGGCTGGGAACTCCTGGGGGAAGCCCTCAGCGCCAGCCTCGACGCCGTGCCGCGGGGGATTGACCTGGCCGCGGTGGAGGCGGCCCTGCGCGCCCTGCCCGGCGTGGAGAACGTCCACCATCTGCACGTCTGGGGCATGAGCACCTCCCGCACCGCCCTCACGGCCCATCTCGTCGGCCGCGGTGATGGCCCGCTGGATGGAGAGCTGCTGTCGCTCGCCCAGCAGCGGCTCGCCCAGCTGGGCATCACCCACAGCACGCTCCAGATCGAGGCGCCGGGGAGCTGTGTGGAGGACGGGGCCCACAAGCCTCGATAGGCTGCTGCAGATCCGCTGCAGCGGCCGCCTTGCTGATCTCGCCTTCGCTGCTGCCGAGCCACCTGGTGCCCCGGCTGAAAGGACGGGCCCGACGGGGGCTGGAGCGGGGGCTGGCCGCTGCCGGCCTCGGCCTGGTCAAGCTCGATCCCCCAGACTCCGCCGCCCACCGGGCCGCCGAGCGCCAGCGGACCCTGCAACGGCAGATCCTGGATCGCCATGACCAGCAGTCGATCGCCGATGTGGAGGCCCTCAACGACCGGTATCGGACGCCGGTCTTCGGCAGCCTCCGCCCGATGGATCTGTTCCGGATGCTGGGGGAGTGCCTGGATCCGACCGACAATCTGCTGGGCTGCGCCAGCCAGCTGACCCACAGCCTGCAGATGATCGAGGCGATGGTCAGTGATGGCGTCCTCGACGACGATCTGTTGCTGCTGGCCCTCCTCCATGACCTCGGCAAGCTGCTGCTGCTCGCCGGTGAGGACCCGGCCAACGTGGTGGGCACCAATTCCATCCTCACGCCCAAGGCCAGAACCGGCCTCGACCAGCACATCTGCCAGTGGAACCACTGTGAATTCGGCTACCTGCGGTTCCGCTCCTTTCTGCCGCCCCATCTCAGCTGGACGATCCGCTACCACGGCCTCAAGAACACCAACCCCATCGACTACATGGATGCCAGCGATGAACAGCACTTCAACGGCATCATGAAGCGCTTCCGCCACTACGACACGGCCTCCAAATCCATCGACATCCGACCCGAAACCCGCCTGGACGACTACCGAGATTTCATCGAATCGAGACTTCCCGATCGCATCGTTTTCTGATCCGTCCGCAGGCTTTTCATCATGCGTTTTCTTGTGGTTGGATCCGGCTTCGCCGGCGCCGTTCTGGCCAGGGAACTTGCCGATCACACCGACCACCACATCGATATTGTCGAAGCCAGGGATCACATCGGCGGCAACTGCCACACCCACAAGGAACAGGAAACAGGCATCACCGTGCATACCTACGGTGCCCATATCTTTCACACCAGCGATCTTGGCGTCTGGAACTACGTGCAGCGCTTCACGGAGATGATGCCGTTCATCAACCGCCCCAAGGCCAGCATCGACAAGGGAATCTTCAGTCTGCCCGTCAATCTTCATACCATCAACCAGTTTTTCGGCAAGAAGTTCTCACCATCGGAAGCCCGGCAGTTCGTCGACTCCATCCGACGCCATGACATCGAACAGCCTCGGAACTTCGAAGAGCAGGCCCTGCACTTCATGGGCGATGAGCTCTACCATGCGTTCTTCCATGGCTACACGAAGAAACACTGGGGCTGCGAGCCGCAGCAGATCCCGGCCTCCGTGCTGAAGCGGTTGCCGTTGCGTTTCAACTACAATGACAACTACTACTCCTCGATTTACCAGGGCATCCCCAGAGATGGATACACCGCCGTCTTCGAGCGGCTCATCGACCATCCCCGCATCTCCCTGAGCCTCAACCACCGCTGGCAACCCTCCGATGGCCAGCCCTATGACCATGTGTTCTACTCAGGCCCCCTCGATGGCTTCTTCGGCCACCGGCGGGGCCGGCTCGGCTATCGCACAGTCTTCTGGGAGCGGCAGATCGAAACAGGGGATACCCTGGGCCATCCCGGGATCAACTATCCCTCGCTGGATGTGGGCTTCACCCGCCGCAGGGAGCACAAGCATTACGAATACTGGAAACAGCACGACAAAACAATCGTGTTCACGGAATACAGCAAAGAAACGGGCCTTGAGGATGAGCCCTACTACCCCAAGCGCCTAGCGGCCGACAAGGCCCTGATGCACGGTTACCTGGGCGATTGCCTGCAGACGGACAAGACCAGCTTCATGGGCCGACTGGGGCTGTACAAATACATGGACATGCACCAGGTGATCGCCGAGTCCCTTTCCCTGGCAAGGGAGTTCATCGCATCGATCACTTCAGGGCAGCCCAGGCCCATCTTCCCCGAGGCCTTTCGCCTCAGCCTCTCATAGCTTGTCTCCCACCACCCCCGGGCCTTCCTCCTCCAACTGGAACACCAGCCCCCGGTTGCGTCGGGTGATGGCGGGATCGGTGCCGCGGCAGGCCGGGTCGGGACACAACCGCAGGCTGTTCCAGGCGTACCACTTCAGCGGGAAGGAGCTGACGCGCGGGGAGTTCCGCATGCCGTCACAGATCATGAAGTCATACCCGTAGACCACCGGCTGGCCGGTGAACCAGGCGTACAGCTGACGGCATCCGGCCTGGGTGAGGGTATAGGCGTGGGTGCAGAAGAGCGGGCAGGTCACGATGTCCTGCAGGATCGGCGTCGGCCTGGAGACCAGGCGGCGGGAGACCGACCTCAGGCGGGGATGGCGATCGATGAAGCGGAAGGGACTGGGCCAGGGGAGTTCCTCGTAGAGGATCTGGGAACCGAGAAACAGCAGGTCCCAATCCGCGGGGGTGGCGTCATGGAAGGCCCTGGCATGGGTCGCCCAGATGGGCGGAAAAAAGACGTCGTCTTCGAAGATGTGCAGCAAGGGCAGGTCCCGCTCGATGGCATGGGCCAGCAGGCCCAGGTGGGAGAGCAGGGACCCCTGGGAGCCGCGACGGGCCGGGAAGCGATCGACATCCATCGGCCTGCCCAGGCCGTGGCGCTCGAACAGCGCCTCGAGATTCTCCGATCGGGCATCCACGGCGGGCCAGATCGAGACCTGGGTGAAGCCGGCTTCCCCCAGGCGCTCGAGCAGCCCATCGCGCCGATCGGGACGACGCTCCAGATTGATGCAGAAGGCTGGGGCCTCCAGTAACGCCTGCCAACGCCCCATGGCTGTCCCGTCGTGCCGACGCGAACGTTAGGGAACCGGCTCGGGCCCGACCCGAAGCGGGCCGTTGCCGGTCACGGCTCGGTCCTGGCCGCCTTCTTGTCCTGCTCCAGAAGCTGCTCCACCAGGAGCTTGAGCAGCAGCGACACGATCGCCACGCCCCCCAGCACCATCGCCGCCCCGAAGGCCAGCTCGGTCTGGTAGTTCTTGTAGGCGTCCTCCACGAACAGGGGCAGGGTCTGGGTGAGGCCCTCGATGTTGCCGCTGACCACCGCGACGGCTCCGAATTCCCCCAGGGCCCGGGCCGTGGTGAGGATCAGGCCGTAGAGGGCGGCCCAGCGCACCGAGGGGAGCGTCACCTTCCAGAACACCTGCCAGTTGGTGGCCCCCAGGGTGCGGGCGGCCTCCTCCTGCTCCCAGCCCTCCTCCTCCAGCAGGGGGATCACCTCCCGGGCCATGAAAGGGAAGGTGACGATGATCGTGGCCAGCACGATCCCGGGCCAGGAGAAGATGATCTTCCAGCCCAGGCTCTCGATGACACCCCCCAGCAGGCCATGGGTGGGGCTGTAGAGCAGCACCAGCATCAGGCCCACCACCACCGGTGAGATCGAGAAGGGCAGATCGATGACGCTCAGCAGCAGGGCCTTGCCCCGGAACTGGCGGCGGGCGATGGCGGTGGCCGCGGCCAGGCCGAAGATGACGTTGCAGGGCACCGCCACGGCGGTGGCGAACAGGGTGAGGCGCAGGGCCGAGATCAGTTCGTGGGACTGGAAGTTCTCCAGGAAGGGGCCCAGCCCCTTGGCAAAGGCGGAGGCCACCACGCTCAGGGCTGGCAGCAGGATCACCACCCCCACGTAGACGCAGGCGACCAGGGGAATCAGGATCGCCGGCAGATCCAGGCCCTGGCGGCGGGATCGCTTGCCTGGAGCGGGCGTGGGCCTGGGGCTCTCCAGGGTGGGAACAACGATGGTCATGGCGGAAAGCCGGTGGCGGGAACGGAAGGCGGACAGGACAGGGGGTGAAGGCTGGGGCAGGCGGCAGGATCAGGCCGCATCGCCCTGGTAGCGCTGGCCCCACACCTGCAGCAGGTTGATGACCAGCAGGCTCAGCAGGGAGAAGATCAGCATCACCGCGCCGATCACGGTGGCGGCATCGAAGTCGTATTCCTCCAGCTTCTGGATGATCAACGTGGGGGTGATCAGGTCCCGGAAGGGCACGTTGCTGGAGATCATCACCACCGAGCCGTACTCACCCACGGCCCGGCTGTAGCCCTGGGCCACGCCGCCGAGGATCGCCGGCAGGAGCTGGGGCAGCACCACCCGCAGGGTGGTCTGGAGCGGCGTGGCCCCCAGGCACCAGGAGGCCTCCTCCTGCTCCTTCTCGAGGGAACGCAGCACGGGCTCCACGGTGCGCACCACGAAGGGCAGGGAGATGAACACCATCGCCACGGTCACCCCCGGGGCGGCGAAGGCCACCTTGATGCCGAAGGCCTCATGGAGCGGCTGGCCCAGCCAGCCGTTGGTGCTGTACACGGCCGTGAGGGCGAGTCCGGCGACGGCGGTGGGAAGGGCGAAGGGCAGATCGATCAGGGCATCGAGCAGGCGCTGGCCTGGAAAGCTGCAGCGCACCAGCGCCCAGGCCACCACCAGCCCGAAGACGCCGTTGATCACGCTGGCCACCAGGGCCAGGCCGAAACTCACCTTGTAGGTGGCGATGGCCTCCGGCGTGGTGGCCATCTCCCAGAAACCGGCGGGTCCCACTTCGGCGGCCCTGAGCAGCATGGCCCCCAGGGGCAGGAACAGGATCAGGCCCAGGTAGGTCCAGGTGATGCGCCAGGGCCAGCTGGGCAGCGCCAGGGTCGGCGGGCGCCAGCGACGCAGGAGGGCGGGGGTCATCGGGGCAGGGGGATGGCGCGCTTCAACGGCGTCAGACTAAAGGACGGTTCAGCGGTGCGCTTACCGGTATAGTCGGATCCTCCCAGCCACCCAGGCCGTTTCGATGGGCATCCGCGTCGCCAACGTCAGCAAGAACTTCGGCGATTTCCGCGCCGTCGACGACGTCAGCGTCGACGTGGACAGCGGCTCCCTGGTGGCCCTGCTCGGACCCTCCGGGTCGGGCAAGAGCACCCTGCTGCGACTGATCGCCGGGCTGGAGGAGGCCGATGCCGGCCGCATCTGGATCACCGGCGAGGAGGCGACCGAGCGGTCGGTGCAGGAGCGCCAGGTGGGCTTCGTCTTCCAGCATTTCGCCCTCTTCAAGCACCGCAACGTGCGCCGCAACGTGGCCTTCGGCCTCGAACTGCGCCGCTGGAAGCCCGAGGCGATCCGCCGGCGGGTCGACGAGCTGCTCGACCTCGTGCACCTGCGGGGCTACGGCAACCGCTACCCCTCCCAGCTGTCCGGCGGACAGCGCCAGCGGGTGGCCCTGGCCCGCGCCCTGGCGGTGCAGCCCCGGGTGCTGCTGCTGGATGAACCCTTCAGCGCCCTCGATGCCAAGGTGCGCAAGGAACTGCGGGCCTGGCTGCGCAATCTCCACGACGAGATGCACGTCACCACCGTGATCGTCACCCACGACCAGGAGGAGGCCATGGAGGTGGCCGATCGGATCGTGGTCATGAACGAAGGCCGGGTGGAGCAGATCGGTTCCCCGGCGGAGATCTACGACCATCCCGCCTCCCCGTTCGTGATGAGCTTCGTGGGCGCGGTCAACGAGCTGCCCAGCGGCTCCCTGCCCGTGCGGCGCGATGCGGTCCCGCCGCTGCCGACGGAGGGCCGGATCTTCGTGCGCCCCCACCATGTGCAGGTGCATGCCACCCCCCAGCCGGGCACCGTGCCGGCCCGCCTGCGGCGCCTCACCCACATGGGCCGCGACCTGCAGGCGGAACTGGTGCTCGACTCAGAAGAAGTGGTGGTGGCCCAGTTCCCCCGGGAAGAGGTGGACTACGCCAACCTCAAGCCCGGCGACCGACTGCATGTGATCAGCCGCCAGGCCCACGCCTTTCAACCGGATTTTTCGATCTGATCAGTCGCTTACCGCAGTGGCGGCACGGCGCCGTGGAGGTTCGGAATGAACCTCCGCCAGGCGGGCATCGGCGAGGTACTGGGCGACGGCCAGGGGATCCTGGTGGCGCAGCAGCTCACCGTTGCGGAAGACGAGGGTGAAGCGCTGGGGTTGGGGCTCATTGAGCCTGGAGCGGAAATACTGGGCAGCCATGACGGTGGTTGTTGATGTGTGGGTGTTGATGAACAGAAAGGACGCTGAAAATGGGGCGCTGGAACGCGTCGGCGCACTCAGGGGATGCTGACCATCAGGTCGGTGTCGCTCACCTGATGCAGCAGACCGAGGCGCTTGAAATGGTTGAGGGTCTTGGTGACCGTCACCCGGGTGAGGCCGCAGATCTCCGCCAGGGCCTGATGGGTGAGGTTCATGTCCCGCAGGGAGAGGCGGTAGCCGCGGCTGCTCACCTGCCCGAAGCGGATGCCGATCCAGCGCAGCAGCCGCAGCAGCCGTGAGTCGGCGCCGCGGACCCGGTTGATCTCGAACAGCTCTTCGGTGTTGCGGATCTGGTGATGCAGGAAGGCCAGGATCTCGGCCTCGCTGGGATGGCCCTGCTCCACCACCACCGTGGACAGGCACTGGATCTCCACCGGACGCAGGGCGGAGTAGGCATTAGTCACCCAGTCGCCCGGGCCCCAGAGGCCGAGGGTGAAGGACTCGCCTTCCTCGTCGTGGGAGGCGGTGCGGATGTAGCCGTCCTGGATTCTCCAGTGCAGCCCATCGGGCAGGACGTCATGGGGCTGGAGCGTGAGGCGGAGGGCCTGGGGTGTGCGTGAGGTGGTCATGGCCGCAGGCGGACAGCGATGGGGTGGGGGGGTTCAGGGCAGGGCGGACGGCCAGCCTTCGGCTGGCGACAGGCATTCGCCGACAACAGCACATGGGGAGCCTGCGGGGACCCCAACACCATACCTCACATTCCCCATCGGCAATGTGGTCTATTTAACGACCCAGCGCGGTCCGGCCGGATTCAGGGCCGGTCCGCTCAGATGAAGTACATCGCCTGGGCCTGGGCCAGGTGATCGCGCTGGTCCAGCAGATCCTGCAGGGTGGTGCCCGAGAGGATGGCGCGACGCGCCTCTTCGAGCCGTTCCTCCAGCCGGCCCAGCACCTCGAATTCAGGGGTGGCGCTCTCGCCGCCGCCCCGCGGCGTGACGTCCCCCTCCAGACAGCTCACCACGTCATCGACACGGATCTCGGCCGGCGGCCGGGCCAGCTGGTAGCCCCCCTTCGGCCCGCGGATGCTGCGCAGGATCTGGCCCCGGCGCAGGCTGGCGAGCATCTGCTCCAGGTAGCGGTCAGGGATGCCCTGGCGCTGGGCGATCTCCGCCACCTGCAGCACGCCGCCGCGGGAATGGATGGCGGCCAGCTCGATGAGCGAGACGAGGCCGTATCCGGTTTTCGCGCTGAAGGCCAAGGGAATCCACGGTTGTCTTACGGGGATTGTGGCAGCCACCACCCCCGGACCAGCCAACGGCCAGGCACCGGGGGGATGTCATCCGCCCTACATCGCCGCGGCGGCGCGACGGATAGGTTTCACCAGTTCACCCATCGGACAATCGTGCTTTATCCCTTCTCCTCGCCGGTCCCGCCAGCCGCTCGCCGCCCGTGGCATCCCGGCCTGGTGGCCGCCCCCCTGGCCGTCGCCGTCGCCCTGGGGGGTTCCGGCACCCTGCTGCCCCTGAACGCCCAGGCCCAGCAACCGGCGCCACGGCAGGAACTGCTGCTCGTGTCCTATGCAGTCACCAAGGCGGCCTACGACAAGATCATTCCCCGGTTCACGGCCGACTGGAAGAAGCGGACCGGCCAGACCGTCGTCGTCCGCACCAGCTACGGCGGCTCCGGCTCCCAGACCCGGGCGGTGATTGACGGCCTGGCGGCGGATGTGGTGGGCCTGGCCCTGGCGGCCGACACCCTGAAGCTCGAGGAGGCCGGCCTGATCCGTCCCGGCTGGGAGAAGGAGAACCCCAACAACAGCATCATCACCAACTCGGTGGTCGCCTTCTTCGTGCGTCCCGGCAACCCGAAGAAGATCCGCACCTGGAACGATCTCGACAACAAGAACGTTGAAGTGATCACCGCCAATCCCAAGACCTCCGGCGGCGCCCGCTGGAACTTCCTGGGCCTGTGGGGTTCGGTGACGGAGACCGGCGGCAATGAGGCCAAGGCCCGCGCCTTCGTGACCAACGTGTACCGCAACGTGGACACCCTGCCCAAGGATGCACGCGAGGCGACCGACGTGTTCGTCAAACGCAACCAGGGTGATGTGCTGCTGAACTATGAGAACGAGGCGATCCTGGCCAGGAAGAGCGGCACCTGGAAAACCCCCTACATCGTGCCCACCACCAACATCCTGATCGAGGGGCCGATCGCCGTGGTCGACAGGAACGTGGACCGCAAGGGAACCCGCCGGGTGGCCGAGGCTTTCGCCAGGTACCTGTACAGCGAACCGGCCCAGCGGGCCTTCGCCGAAGAGGGATTCCGACCCGTCAACGCCAAGGTGAAGGCCGAGACGAGATCCCGATTCGCTCCGGTCTCGAAGCTGTTCACCGCCCGGGACTTCGGCGGCTGGGACACCATCAACAAGCGGTTCTTCGGCAAGGGAGGGCTCTGGGATTCGATCTTCTCCAAGTCCCGCTGAGCCAGCAGCCGGCCCCCTGAGCGGGGGAGCCGCAGACCAGAGAGGGAGGGAGGGGGCAGGCCAGGGGCAAAGGGGGACTGGATAGCCGATCGGGATACCGGTGTATGCTCTGCCGGATTGTCGATCAGTGAACCGTGGTTTCCCCCTTCGCCCGCTCCGCCGCCCCCCTCGCCATCACCGGCCTCCTGCTGGGGGGCCTGACCCTGACCGGCTGCGGCGCCCAGCCCGAGGGTGGCGGCGGTGCCGGTGCCGATGCTGATGCCGGCGGCGCTCCCCAGGAGCTGCTGCTGGTGAGCTACGCCGTGACCAAGGGGGCCTACGACCGGATCCTGCCCAAGTTCGAAGCCGACTGGAAGGCCAGAACCGGCCAGGCCATCAACGTCAAGACCAGCTACGGCGGCTCCGGCTCCCAGACCCGGGCGATCATCGACGGGCTCGATGCCGACGTGGCCACCCTCGCCCTGGCCGGTGACGTGCTCAAGCTCCAGGAAGCGGGCCTGGTGCAGCCGGGGTGGGAAAAGGACCTGCCCGGCGGCGCGATCATCACCCATTCGGTGGTGGCCTTCATCACCCGTGACGGCAACCCCAAAGGGGTCCGGACCTGGGCCGACCTGGCCAAGCCGGGCGTCACCGTTCTGACGGCCAATCCCAAGACCTCCGGCGGCGCCCGATGGAACTTCCTGGGGCTGTGGGGCTCGATCAGCCAGACCGGCGGCAGCGAGGCCCAGGCCAAGGCCTACGTCAGTTCGGTCTACCGCAACGTGGAGAACCTGCCAAGGGACGCCCGCGAGGCCAGTGACGCGTTCCTCAAGCGCGGCCAGGGCGACGTGCTGCTGAACTACGAGAACGAGGCGATCCTGGCCAAGCGCAGCGGCGACCTCAAGACCCCCTTCATCGTGCCCGAGGTCAACATCCGCATCGAGGGCCCCGTGACCGTCGTCGACCGCAACGTGGATCGCAAGGGCACCCGCAAGGCCGCCGAGGCCCTGGCCACCTATCTCCAGAGCGAGCCGGCCCAGGAGATCTTCGCCGAGGAGGGCTTCCGTCCGGTCAACCCCGGGGTCTGGAGCCGGGTGAAGGGCCGCTTCGCGCCGGTGAAGCAGCCGTTCTCGGCCGGCGACTTCGGCGGCTGGAAGCAGATCAACGACACCTTCTTCGGCAGTAACGGGGTCTGGGACCAGCTGTTCAGCAGCTCCCGCTGATCCACAGTCGCCAGGACGGGGACAATGGGGGCCTCGGTGGACCTCGGGTGATGTGTGAACTGCTGGCCCTCAGCGCCAACACCCCCACCGACATGCGCTTCTCCTTCCATGGCCTCACCCGCCGGGGGGGCGCCACCGGCTGCCACGGGGATGGCTGGGGGGTGGCCAGCTTCGACCCCGATGGCCGCGGGGTGCATCTGTACCGGGAGGACGCCCCGGCCGCCTTCTCGCCGATCGCCGCCCAGGTGGCCAGCCTGGATCTGCGCTCCCACTGCTCGATCGCCCACATCCGCAAGGCGACCCAGGGGGTGGTGGCCCTGGAGAACTGCCACCCCTTCCACCGGCGCTGGCAAGGGCGGGAATGGGTGTTCGCCCACAACGGCAACCTGCTGGGGCCTCTGCCGCGGACGCAGCTGTTCGTTCCGGAGGGATCCACCGACAGCGAAGTGGCCTTCTGCTGGATCCTGGAGCAACTGAACGCCGCCGGTGCCGATCCGGCGGACCTGGACGCCATCTTCGGCACGCTGGTGTCGTGCGCCCGGCAGCTGGAGCAGCAGGGCACCTTCAACTGTCTGATCAGCAACGGCAGCTGGCTGTTCGCCCACGCCAGCAGCCGCCTGCACCGCATCACCCGTCGGGCCCCGTTCGGCCGGGCCACCCTGGCCGATGACGACCTGAGCGTGGACTTTTCCGAGCTGGCCGGCGTCGACGACGTCGTGACGATCGTCAGCACCGAACCGCTGACCAGGGATGAGGAATGGCTGGCGCTTCAGGCCGGCGAGGCCGTCCTGCTGGTGGGGGGCGAAGTGGTGCGGCACCAGCCCCCTGGAGCGCCTGTCGCCCCCATCCCCTAAGCCAGGCAACATCCTCGGACCCTGCAATCATCGAGCGGAACGTCACTCGCACCCCAGCAGGATGTGGGCCTGGATCAGCGATCGAACAGCCAGCCACAAAGCAGACAGAACGCCGCGATGAGAACGAACAACTGGGGGGAAAAGCCGATCACCTGGCCGAGGAGAACACCCGCCAGCATCACCATCCAGGCCCGCCAGTTCGTCCACGGACTGAAAAAGGAGCCCCCACGGACTGGCTCGGCCGGCGGCTTCTGCGGCTTCCTTCCGCCAGTCCCTTCGCCAGCCCTCTCGCCGGCTTTGGAGCTGGGACCATCGCTCCCTGCCATCGCCAAACCTTTCCCTCCATCCTGCTGCCCATCGATGGGCGGGATGTAAGTGGAAACACATCCGATCAGTGACGCCGGGGATATCCCGCTGACTACGTTGTGAGCCTTCGCGGTGCCGATCGGTGCTGAAGGATCCGTTCAGCCTCGCCACAGCCGCCCGCTTCTGGCTGCGGCTGGGACTGGTCAGCTTCGGCGGGCCGGCCGGCCAGATCGCCCTGCTCCATGCCGAACTGGTGGAGCGCCGGCGCTGGCTGTCGGAGCGGCGCTTTCTGCACGCGCTGAACTACTGCATGCTGCTGCCGGGGCCGGAGGCCACCCAGCTGGCCACCTACCTGGGCTGGCTGATGCACGGTCTGGGCGGCGCCCTGATCGCTGGCGGCCTGTTCCTGCTGCCCTCGGTGGTGGTGCTGCTGAGCCTTTCGGCGATCTACGCCCTCTGGGGCCAGCTGCCGTTGCTGGCGGCGGTGTTCTGGGCCCTCAAGCCGGCGGTGCTCGGGATCGTGCTCCAGGCGGCCTGGCGGCTGGGGCGGCGCACGCTGCACAACCCCGCCTTGGTGCTGATCGCGGCGGCGGCCTGTCTGGCCCTGGCCGTGGGCCGGGTGCCCTACCCCGCCCTGATCATCGCCACGGCCCTGGTGGGTTGGATCGGCGGTCGGCTGCGGCCGGCCTTGTTCCGGGGCCCCTCACCCCATACCGCCGCCGAGGTCGGGGGCGCCACCCCACCGGAGGCCGCCCTTCACGGCGACGACACCCCCACCCCCACCCACGCCCGCTTCCACTGGCGCCGCCTCGCCCTCACCCTGCTCGGGGGCGGGGTGGCCCTCGGCATGCCCCTGACCCTGCTGACGCTGGCGGGGGGCTGGAACAGCCAGCTGGCCACCATGGCCCGGTTCTTCACCAAGGTGGCCCTGGTCAGTTTCGGGGGCGCCTATGCGGTGCTCCCCTTTGTGGCCCAGGGGGCGGTGGACACCTACGGCTGGCTGGACGCCGCCCAGATGGTGGACGGCCTGGCCCTGGGCGAGACCACACCGGGGCCCCTGATCATGGTGGTGGCCTTCGTGGGCTTCATGGGCGGCTGGAACGGCAGCGGCACCCTGTCGGCCGGCGTGGCGGCCGCCCTGGTGGTGGTCTGGTTCACCTTTCTGCCCTCCTTCCTGTTCATCCTGGCCGGCGGCCCCCTGGTGGAGGCGAGCCGCGAGGACCTGCGCATCGGCGCCCCCCTCACCGCCATCACCGCCGCGGTGGTGGGGGTGATCCTGAGCCTGGCGCTCTACCTGGCCGGACCGGCCCTGGCCCCCGGCGGCAGCCTCGACGGCGGCGCCGTGCTGGTGCTGCTGGCGGCGGTGGTGCTGCTGGGCCGGGGACTGGGGGCCCTGCCCGTGATCGGCGCCGCCACCGCGGTGGGACTGGGGCGCTGGTGGCTCAGTGGGGGCGGCTGAAGCCGGCGATCAGGGGATCATCCCGCAGACGAACAGCTTGTTCACCACCGGGCCGGCGACCTGGTCAATGAAGCCCTGACGCAGCTGGGGATCGTCGTTGAGCATGTCGAGCACGCGCTGCTCCTGGGACCCACGCCGCTCGCTGCGGGCGGCCCAGAGCTGCTCGCAGCTGGATTTCTGATAGCGCTCGATCACCTTCTTGGCCACCAGGTTGACGACCGGGGACTGGGCCTGGGCGGGGGTGGCAGCAGCCAGCACGGCCGCCACACCCAGGCTGGCTATCCGACGGATCTTCATGGATTGGGGGAGGTGGAGTGCCCTGCAACGTAGGTCCGCCGCCCCGCTCAGAAGACGTCGAGGGGCTCCAGGCTTGGCGACTCCACGCCACCGGCGGGGAGGGCATCGAGATGCACGGTGAGGGACGACGCCTGACGGCGGGCCGATTCGCCGCAGCTGCGCGGGGTGGGGAAGATCTTGCCGGGGTTGGCCAGGCCCGCCGGGTCGAAAGCCTCGCGCACCAGCCGCATCGTGGCCAGGTCGTCGGGGGCGAACATCCAGTCGAGGTAGCAGCGCTTGTCGCTGCCCACCCCGTGCTCGCCGGTGATGCTGCCGCCCGCGTCGATGCAGAGGCGCAGGATGTCGGCTCCCAGCGCCTGCACCCGGTCGGTCACACCGGGCTCGTCGGCCCGGTAAAGGATCAGGGGGTGGAGATTGCCGTCGCCGGCATGGAAGACGTTGGCCACCGGCAGGTCGTAGCGGCGGCTGAGCTCCTCGATCGCCGCCAGCACCCCGGGCAGGGCGCTGCGGGGCACGACGCCGTCCTGCACGTAATAGGTGGGGGTGATGCGGCCGACGGCGGCGAAGGCGGACTTGCGCCCCTTCCACAGCAGGGCGCGGTCGGCCTCGCTGGAGGCGCGCCGGATCGTGCGGGCCCCGGCCTGGCGGCAGAGCTCACCGGCGATCTCCACAGCCGCCGTCACCTCCCGCTCCTGGCCGTCCAGTTCGATCAGCAGCACCGCGGCCGCATCGCGGGGGTACTCATCGCGGCCGAACAGATCGTCGACGGCGTTGATTGTGAAGTTGTCCATGATCTCCATCCCGGCGGGCAGCACCCCGGCCGCCGTCACCAGACGCACCGCCTCACCGGCGGCCTCCATGGCGGTGAAATCGGCCAGCAGCACCGCCACGCTCTGGGGCGCCCGCAGCAGCCGCAGGGTGATGGCGGTGGCGATGCCGAGGGTGCCCTCGCTGCCGATGAACACCCCGCGCAGGTCCAGCTCGGGGGTCTCGGCCAGGCCGCTGCCCAGGGTGGTGACCGTGCCGTCGGGGAGCACCACCTCCATCTCCAGCACGTGGTTGCTGGTGACCCCGTACTTGAGGCAGTGCACACCACCGGAGTTCTCGGCCACGTTGCCGCCGATCGAGCAGACCACCTGGCTGGAGGGGTCGGGTGCGTAATAGAAGCCGTCGCCGGCCACCGCCCGGGTGACCCAGCCGTTGATCACCCCCGGCTGGACGGTGATGCGGCGGTTGGCCAGATCGACATCGAGGATCGAGCGCATGCGGCTGGTGGCGATCACCAGCGCTCCGTTCTCCGCCAGGGCACCGCCCGAGAGGCCGGTGCCGCTGCCGCGGGCCAGGAAGGGCACGCCGCGGCGGTGGCAGAGCCGCAGGATGGCGGCCACCTGCTCGGTGGTTTCCGGCAGCACCACCAGGGGGGGCTGGGCCCGGTGCAGGGTGAGGCCGTCGCAGTCGTAGGCCAGCAGCTCCTGGGGCGCCGCCACCACGGCCCGCGCCGGCAGCAGGGCGCGGCAGTCACGCTCCATCGCGGCCCAGTCGATCGTCACGGAAGGGGTCCGGTGGGCCGGTGAAGGGGGTGCCATTGCTTCCGAACTTACCGACGCCCGGCACCCCGGCACCCTTCTGGGTCAGGATGGGAAACGAATGCGTCCACCTTCCGCGGATCCCGCCTTGAGTTCGGCCACCCCTTCAGCGCCCGCCTCGGCCCCTTCCCTCCTCACCACCCGATCCGAGGAGATCTTCGCCGCCGCCCAGACACTCATGCCCGGGGGCGTCAGTTCCCCCGTGCGGGCCTTCAAGTCGGTGGGCGGCCAGCCGATCGTCTTCGACCGCGTCAAGGGGGCCTACGCCTGGGACGTCGACGGCAACCGCTACATCGACTACGTCGGCAGCTGGGGGCCCGCCATCTGCGGCCACAGCCACCCGGAGGTGATCGCCGCCCTCCACCAGGCCCTGGAGAAGGGCACCAGCTTCGGCGCCCCCTGCGTGCTCGAGAACGAGCTGGCCGAACTGGTCATCGCCGCCGTGCCGTCGGTGGAGATGGTGCGCTTCGTGAACTCCGGCACCGAGGCCTGCATGGCGGTGCTGCGGCTGATGCGCGCCTTCACCGGCCGGGAGAAGGTGATCAAGTTCGAGGGCTGCTACCACGGCCACGCCGACATGTTCCTGGTGAAGGCGGGCTCCGGGGTGGCCACCCTCGGCCTGCCCGACTCCCCCGGTGTGCCCCGCGCCGTCACCGCCGGCACCCTCACCGCCCCCTACAACTGCCTGGAGTCGGTCAAGCAGCTGTTCGCCAACAACCCCGGGGAGATCGCCGGGGTGATCCTGGAGCCGGTGGTGGGCAATGCGGGCTTCATCACCCCCGAGCCCGGCTTCCTCGAAGGCCTGCGCGAACTGACCAAGGAGAACGGCGCCCTGCTGGTGTTCGACGAAGTCATGACCGGCTTCCGCATCAGCTACGGCGGCGCCCAGGCCCGCTTCGGCGTCACCCCGGACCTCACCACCATGGGCAAGGTGATCGGCGGCGGCCTGCCGGTGGGGGCCTACGGCGGCCGGGCCGACATCATGGCGATGGTGGCCCCCGCCGGCCCCATGTATCAGGCGGGCACCCTCAGCGGCAATCCCCTGGCCATGACCGCCGGCATCAAGACCCTGCAGCTGCTCAGCCAGCCCGGCACCTACGAGCGGCTGGAGACGATCACCAAACGGCTCATCGACGGCATCCGCGCCGCCGCCGCCGAGGCGGGCATCCCCTTCTGCGGCGGCAGCATCAGCGCCATGTTCGGCTTCTTCCTCTGCGAGGGGCCGGTGCACAACTTCGAGCAGGCCAAGGCCGCCGACACGGTCCGCTTCGGCCGCCTGCACCGCGGCATGCTCGAGCGCGGCGTCTACCTGGCACCGAGCGCCTTCGAGGCCGGCTTCACCTCCCTGGCCCACAGCGACGCCGACATCGACGCCACCATCGACGCCTTCCGCGACGTCTTCCTGTCGCTGGCGTGAGCGTCGGTCGTCTCCTGGGGGTCGGCACCGGGCTGCTGACCCTGACCCTGCTGGCGGGCTGCGCCGCTGACCCCGGCAGCAAGCCCGTCGACGTGGCCGGCGGTGTGCCGGTGGGGGCGGTGCTGGCCCTGACGGGCAACGCCAACGTCTACGGCCAGGACCAGAAGATCGGCCTCGAGCTGGCGCTCCAGCACCGCAACGGCGCCGGTGGCATCAACGGCAACCCCCTGAAGCTGGCCCTGGAGGACAGCGGCAGCGACGAACCGGGGGCCAACGCGGCCTTCACCCTGCAGATCAACCGGGGCGTGCTGGCCCTGATCGGCCCCACCCTCTCCCAGCAGGCCTTCTCCGCCGATCCGATCGCCCAGCGCCGCGGCGTGCCGGTGGTGGCCCCCTCCAACACCGCCACCGGCATCCCGGAGATCGGCTTCTTCATCAGCCGGGTCTCGGCCCAGAGCTCGGTGATCGCGCCCCTGGCCATCGAGCGGGCCCTGAAGATCCAGCCGGGCCTGAAGCGGGCGGCGGTGTTCTACGCCCAGGACGACGCCTACAGCACCGCCGAGACCACCATCTTCCAGAAGGCCCTCAAGGAGAAGGGCCTCGATCCGGTGACGGTGCAGCGCACCCAGCTCAACGACCAGGACTTCCAGAACCAGATCAGCGCGGCCCTGCGGGAGAAGCCCGACCTGATCGTGCTGTCGCTCCAGGCGGTGGACGGCGGCAACCTGATCCGCCAGCTGCGGGAGCTGGGGTACAAGGGCCTGATCGTGGCCGGCAACGGCATGAACACCCCCAACATCTATCCGATCTGCCAGAAGTACTGCGACGGTCTGCTGATCGCCCAGGCCTACAGCCCCGAACTCGACACCCCCGCCAACACGGCCTTCCTCAAGGCCTTCCAGGCGGCCAAGGGCGGCGCCATCCCGCCCCAGCTCACGGCCCAGGCCTACACGGCGCTGCAGGTGATCGGCGACGCCCTGGTGCGACTGGACAAACGCCAGCCCCTGAAAGGCGCCACCCTGACGGCGGCGCGCAAGGCCCTGATGGAGGAGATCCTGGCCGGCACCTACGCCACCCCCCTGGGGGAGATCCGCTTCACCCCGGAGGGTGAGGTGATCCAGAGCCAGTTCTTCGTGGCCCAGGTGCGCATGGATCCGGGCGGGCGCAGCGGTCGCTTCGCCCTGCTGAAGTGATCGCCGGGTGGACCTGCTCCAGATCCTGGTCAACGGTCTGTCGGTGGGGGCGGTCTACGGGCTGTTCGCCCTCGGCTACACCCTGGTGTTCTCGGTCCTGGGGGTGATCAACTTCGCCCATGGGGCGGTGTTCACCCTGGGGGCCTACTTCACCTACCTGCTGATCGGCGGCGCGGTGGGGGCCAACGGTCTGCTGGCCGGCTTCCAGCTGCCCTTCGCCCTGCCCTTCTGGGGCGCCCTGCCCCTGGCGGGGCTGGGGGCGGCCCTGGTGGCCCTGCTGGTGGAGCGGGTGGCCTTCCGCCCCCTGCGCCGCCGCCGGGCCGATCCGCTGCTGGCCCTGATCACCAGCCTGGGGGCCGGGGTGATCCTGGTGAACCTGATCCAGCTGCTGGTGGGGGCGGAGAGCTACGCCATCCCCACCGGCGCCCTCGGCGGCCTGCCGGCCTCCTTTCCCCTGCTGGGCGCCCGGGTGCGCACGGTCCAGGCCCTGCTGCTGGGGATCGCGGTGCTGCTGCTGGCCCTGCTCACCCTGTGGCTGGAGGGCAGCCGCAACGGCAAGGGGCTGCAGGCGGTGGCCGAGGACGCCGAAACCGCCCAGCTCCTCGGCATCGACAGCACAGCCATGGTGCGCCTGGCCTTCGGACTCAGCGGCTTCCTGGCCGGGGTGGCCGGCGGCCTGGTGGGGCTGAGCGTCAGCATCGCCGGGCCCTACTTCGGCATCGGCTACGGCCTCAAGGGGCTGGCGGTGCTGGTGCTGGGCGGGCTGGGCAGCGTGCCGGGGGCGGTGCTGGGCGGCCTGATCGTCGGGCTGGCGGAGGCGTTCGTCCCGGCTGACTGGTCGGGCTACAAGGATGCGGTCAGCTACGGCTTCCTGTTCCTGGTGCTGCTGCTGCGGCCCCGGGGGCTGCTGGGCCGGCCGCTGCCCACCAAGGTGTGAGGGCCATGGACGCCGCCCTGCTCGAACAGATGCTGCTCGGCGCCCTCCTGGCGCTCTCGGTGTACCTGCCGTTGCGCTGCGGCCAGCTGTCGCTGGCCACCCCGGGCTTCTATGCGGTGGGGGGCTACGTGGCCGCCCTGCTCTCCACCGGCGTCCCCGCCTTCGCCGGCAGCGGCGCCACCTCACCGTTGCCGGCCCTGCTGGCGGAGATGGTCCTGGGCGGGGCCTTGGCGGGGCTGATCGCCCTGGCGATCGGCGGACCGGTGCTGCGCTTGCGGGGGATCTACCTGGCCATCGCCACCATCGCCCTGGTGGAGATCCTGCGGGTGCTCAACCTCAACCTGCCCTTCACCGGCGGAGCCATGGGGATCTTCGGCATCCCCCAGCCCTTCGCCCATGCCGAGGGCTACGTGCTGTTCACCCTGGGGCTGCTGGCCCTTGCCTGCTGGCTGTGCCAGCGGCTGGAGGCCCTGCGGCTGGGGCGGGCGATGGCCGCCATCCGCGACGACGAACTGGCGGCCGCCTGCGTCGGCATCGACACCCCCCGCACCAAGCTGATCGCCTTCGTGGCCAGCGCCGTGCTGGCCGGCGTCACTGGCGCGCTGGCAGCCCACTTCTTCAACTCCTGGAACGCCCGGGCCGGCAGCTTCGACGCCAGCATCACCACCCTGGCCTTCGTGGTGTTCGGCGGTTCCCGCCTGTGGCCGGGGCCGGTGCTGGGGGGGCTGGTGCTCACCGCCCTGCCGGAACTGCTGCGGCCGGTGGGGGACCTGCGCCTGATTCTGTTCGGCGCGGTGATCCTGCTGGGTCCGCTGTTCTTTCCCCAGGGACTGGTGACGGCGGAGCGGCTGCACTGGCTGGCCGCCCGGCTGGGACGAGGGCGCCACCGGGGCCGTCAGGCGCCGCAGACCTCATGAACCAGAGCCCCGACGGCACCGCCCCGGCGCCCCTGCTGCAGGTAGAGGCGGTCAGCTGCCGCTTCGGCGGCCTGCTGGCCCTCGATCAGGTGAGCCTGGCACTGGAGGAGGGGGAGATCTTCGGCCTGATCGGCCCCAACGGTGCCGGCAAGACCACCCTGTTCAATGTGATCTCTGGCCTCACCCCCCCCAGCGGCGGCCGCTGCCTGTGGCGGGGGGCGCCCACCACGGGCCTGGGGGCCAGCGGCCTCAACCGGCTCGGCATCGCCCGCACCTTCCAGAACCTGCGCCTGTTCGAGAGCCTGTCGGTGCGGGAGAACGTGCTGGTGGGCCTGCACCACGCCGCCCGCGCCCCCCTGCTGGGGTCCCTGCTCGCCAGCGGCGCCTTCCGCCGGCAGCAGGGGCAGCTGCAGGAGCGGGTGATGGAGCTGCTGAGCCTGCTGGAGCTGGAGGCCCTGGCGGAGCAGCGGGCCGGGGACCTGCCCTACGGCGACCGCCGCCGGCTGGAGATCGCCCGGGCCCTGGCGACGGCACCGCGGCTGCTGCTGCTGGATGAACCCGCCGCCGGCATGAACCCGGCCGAGAAGGACGACCTGCGGCGGCTGATCGGGACGATCCGCGCCCACTTCGCGCTGACGGTGCTGATCATCGAGCACCATGTGCCGCTGATGATGCAGCTCTGCGACCGGCTGGCGGTGCTCAACTTCGGCAGGCGCATCGCCCTGGGCAGCCCCGCCGCGGTGCGCACCGATCCACGGGTGATCGAGGCCTATCTGGGCAGTTCGGGTGGCAGTTCGGGCGGTGCCGGCGGAGACGGCCGATGAGCGCGCCGCTGCTGGAGCTGCGTTGCCTCACGGTGCGCTACGGCGCCCTCACCGCTCTGCGGGGCCTCGATCTGCAGGTGAGGGAGGGGGAACTTGTGGCCCTGCTGGGGGCCAACGGCGCCGGCAAGAGCACCACCCTGCGGGCCATCTCCCGGCTGGTGGGCGCCGCCGCCGGCCAGGTGCTGTGGCGCGGCGCCGACCTGGCGGGGGTGAGCACCCACCGCACGGTGCGCCTCGGCATCGGCCACTGCCCGGAGGGCCGCCGGGTGCTGGCCCGCCAGACCGTGGCCACCAACCTGGAGCTGGGGGCCTGGCTGCGCCGCGACAGGGCCGGCATCGCCGCCGACCTGGAGCGCTGCTACGGCCTGTTCCCCCGCCTGGCGGAACGGCGCCGCCAGCTGGCCGGCAACCTCTCGGGCGGCGAGCAGCAGATGCTGGCGATCGCCCGGGCCCTGATGGGCCGGCCCAGCCTGCTGCTGCTGGATGAGCCGAGCCTGGGCCTGGCACCGAAACTGGTGGCCGAGGTGATGGCCGCCCTGGCGGGGCTGCACGCAGGCGGCCTGTCGATGCTGCTGGTGGAACAGAACGCCACCGCCGCCCTGGAGATCGCCGACCGCGGCGTGGTGCTGGAGGGCGGCGCCATCGGCCTGGAGGGCAGCGCCGACGCCCTGCTGGCCGATGCGGGGCTGCGGGCCTCCTACCTGGGGAGCGGCTGACGATGCTGCAGGTGCCGCTGCTGGAGCCCCTGCTGGTGCCGCTCCTGCTGGTCGGGCTGGTTGCCGTGGCCCTGGTCCTGGTGCGGGTGGTCGGGCGCCCCTGGCTGGAGCGCACCATCCTCGAGACGGACACCCCCTCCGGCAAGGCTTTCGACGCCGTGCTGATGCTGGCGATCGCCCTCAGCGTGCTGGCGGTGGTGCTGGAGAGCGATCCGCTGCTGCGGCAGCGCTGGGCCGGCGCCTTCCTGGGGCTGGAGTGGGGCTTCACCCTGCTGTTCAGCCTCGAGTACCTGCTGCGGCTGCGGCTGGTGGCCGAGCCGCGGCGCTACGCCACCAGCTTCTTCGGGCTGGTGGACCTGCTGGCGATCCTGCCCACCTACCTGGGGCTGCTGATCGGTGGCGGCCAGCTGTTCCTGGTGGTGCGGGTGCTGCGGCTGCTGCGGGTGTTCCGGGTGCTGAAGCTGGGGGCCTACCTGCAGGAGGCCGAACTCCTCTGGAGCGCCCTGATCGCCGCCCGCCGCAAGATCACCGTGTTCCTGCTGGCGATGGTGACGCTGGTGATCCTGATCGGCGCCTTCATGTACGTGATCGAGGCCGGCAACGACGGCTTCCGCAGCATCCCGGTGGCCATCTACTGGGCCTGCGTCACCATCACCACGGTGGGCTACGGCGACGTGGCCCCGGTGACGCCGCTGGGGCGCTTCATGGCCTCGGTGGTGATGCTGATCGGCTACAGCATCATCGCCGTGCCCACGGGCATCCTCAGCGCCGAGATCGGCCTGTCGGTGCTGCGGCCGCCGCAGGAGGACCAGACCAGCCCGGTGGTGTGCGGGACCTGCCTCAAGGGCGGGCATGACCCGGATGCGCGCCACTGCAAGTTCTGCGGCGCCGAACTCTGAGTGACGGGGGGTGATGGCGCCGTGATGGTGCCAGGCCATTGTTATGGTGTGATGTCGTGGTAAACGCCGCATTCCGTTGCCGTCCATCCGTCCACCCCAGCTCACGCCAGCGGAAGGGCTGGCGTGAGCGATCATCCTTTCTCCCTGTGGCTGAAGCGCCTGGGACAATCCCGGAACCAAGGCCGATCAAGCCAGCGCCCTGAGCCTCAACCGCGCCGGAACGACCGCAAGGCCCGGCGCCCGCGCAAAGGGAGCCCCCGAAGTCCGGGGACACCGCGATGGCGCCTGGCCGTGCTCGGCGCTTCGGGGTTGATCCTCGTCGTCACCATCGGACTGCTCGGCAAGCTGGCCTTTTCAAACGAACCCGCCTCCGAGCTGGCCATGAAGGACCGGCGGCCGGAGCAACAGGCGGATTGCGAGCAACTGGTGAAGAACAAGCTGCTGCATCCAGCCAGCTACAAACTGACCAGCCCGTTTACGAAAACCGGCGATGACGGCGCGCAGCGCACCTTCGCATGGACGTTCACCAGCCGGAGCAAGGATGGCGGGACGGGCAGGGGTTCCGCCGTCTGCAAAGCCAGCAACCACCTGCCGATCGCGACCATCGAAGTCCGGCAGGTCGAGTAGGCGGGGCGGATCGGCTTCCTCGAGCGGCTGAAGAGGCTGCTGGTGCCGCTGCTGCTGGTGCCGCTACTGCTGGGGGGCCACCCGGCCGACGCCCGCCACGGCAAGCACTGCAGGGCCTCCCTGGGGGGAAGCCCATCCAGAGACCGCCGCATCCGGAGCCCCGGGCCCGGCCATCACCGTCACCGGCTGCTGGAGCGCAGCTAACCACAACCTGCGTTTTCATTACATCTTGAGCAGCAAGAGATCAACAAAGATCACATCGAACAGGCGAGAGTTGTGGACAACTCGCACCCCGATACGATGCCGGAAGCGGCCATCGGCGGATGAGAAAAGCAGGGAATCAGAGACAGATGGCCAGCGTTCAGGATGAACAACTCGATCAGCCCATCGGCCAACGCATCGGGCACCCCGGTGCCAGTCATGACAACCGGAAGGCTCCGGATCGACGGCGGGGCTGGCAGGCGCTGATCAAGGACACGGCCCCCGGCGCCCTGGCCCTGCTGGTGGCTTCGGCGTTCCTCAGTCCGGTCGAGCCTGCCGCTGCCGCGCCGCTGGAAGTGACGTTCAACGGCACGATCTACACCGTCGATCTCTCCCAGTGTTTCGCGCCTGGAAGGATCCTGGGCTGCAATGGAGCCACGGACTTTCGGCAGAGTTCCTGGTTCGGCAATTCTCAGCTGGCCCAGAGTCTTTCGGCAGCCACAGGAGACCAGCTGGGACTTCCCAATCCTGCCCTGGGAACTGGCCTGGGGCCCAATTTTGTCTGGCAGTCAGGAAGCCCTGCCCAGTTCAACGAAAGCGCGCTTCCTTTCGATGGATTTGTGTGGGATCCGGTCCTGAACATTTCCTATTCCAGAGGGGGAAGCTGGAACAGCCTCACCGGCGCGTCCACGTACAGCACCGTGTGGCTGGCCAAGGAAGTGGTGGCTCCGCGGCCCCTGGCCGGTCCCATCCTGCCGGGTAACAACGGCACCAGCGTCAACACCACCTCCAGCCTGCTCGCCGGCAGGCTTCTGCCCCAGTTCAAGGGCGGCACCCTGGCGGTGTCGGCCTCCGGCACGACGGTGGCCAACAATTTCAGTCTGGATGACTCCAGCACCAATGCCATCGATGCCGCTGGCAACAACGCCACCTTCAGTGGTGTGTTCGCGGATCAGGCCGGCCTGCAGGGGAGCATCAACTTCAGAAACTCGGGTGCCAACGGAGCTGTTGTGCTTCTCAGCGGCCAAAGCACCTATCAGGGCCTCACGTCCATCTGGGACAACGCCACCGTGGACATCGGCATCACCAATGCCCTGCCCACCAGCACCGAGCTGATCCTCTTTGGCAATGGACGCCTCCGCCTCAGGGACAACAACCAGACCATTGAGGCCCTCGGTGGTGCCGGTGCCATCGAACTGGGAGCCGGCAACCTCACGCTGAACCTGAATGCCCCGTTCACGCGGAACTCCAGTGTGGACATCAGCGGCAGCGGCAACCTGATCAAGGACGGCAGCTACACCCAGGTGTTCAGTGGCGCCTTGGGCCACACCGGACAGACGCTCATCAATGGAGGAAGCCTGATCCTCAACGGCACCAGCACCTCGGATGTGCTGATCCAACCCAATGCGCTGCTCGGAGGCAACGGCGTCATCAGCGCCAATGTCCTCAACTTCGGCACGGTGTCTCCGGGTCAGCAGAGCATCGGCACCCTGACCATCAACGGAGGCTCCTATCTCCAGGACACCTCCGCCACCCTGGCCATTGATGTGGCCGGATCCGGCCAGAGCGATCTGCTGCAACTGACGGGCTCCGGTGTCGGGCAGTTTCTGCTTCTGGAGGGAAACCTGCGTCTGACGAGCTTTCAGGGAGCCTCCATCACGCCCGGGATGATCTACACCGCCGTGACCGTTCCACTGGGCACGGTCGGCGGGGACCCAGGGCTTTTCGCTGACACCGGCGGCGTGGCGGGAACCAGCGGCTTCCGGTTCGTGCGTGATGAGGACGCGGCCTTCACCTTGCTCGCCAATGGCACGGCCGTCGCCGATCCCGACAAACTGCAATTCGGCTGGCTGCAGCTCAGCCCGACGGGCTCGGTGATCCCCACCAACACCCCGCCTGGAATCGCCACGATCGCCGCCGTGAAGCCGACGGGTGGCGCCCTGACCCAGGCCATCACCGGAACCATCCCCACCCTGCTGCAGCAGTGCACGGCGAACACCGGCAATGCCGCTGCCTGTCAATTCAACCTGACTGTGGGTGGTTCCTCAGGAGCCAACGGGCCCAATGGCAACAGCATCCCCACGGCCAAAGCCCTGGATGCCGGCATGTCTTCGGTGTACGCGGCCGCGAGCCAGGGCCTCCGGGGTGGTTTTGCCATCCCCACCATCAATGGCGGCTTCAGTGGCTACAGCAGCAACCAGGCCCTGGCGGCTGCTGTCACACCGGATTTCATCGCGGTCTATGGAGCCCTCTACAGCCTCCCCAACCGGGCCCAGCTGAACCAGGCCCTCCACTCCATCACCGCCGAGCCCTATGCCTCGATGCAGACGGTGGCCCTGGCGGCGCTGGAGCAGTTTCGCCGCCAGACCCTCTCCCTGGGCGACAGCACCCAGGCCATCCGGCTGTTCACCGAAGCGGAGGTGTGCCGGGCCGCGGACGGCACCTTGATTCCCGCCGACCGCGATCCACGGCCCCTGGACTGCCAGCCCCTGAAGATCCCCCAGGCCAGCCGCTGGTCGCTGCTGATCGATGCCACCAATACCCAGGCGAGCATGACCGGCACCAACGATCTCTCCTCCCTCGACTACAACATCTTCCAGAGCAGCTACGGCCTCCAGTACGACGTCTCCAGGCAATGGAGCGTGGGAGCCAACTTCGGCTATGGCCAGGCGAATCTCTACAACATTCAGTATGCCAACGCCTCCATCAGCTCGGACACCTACAGCGGCAGCCTCTGGGGCCTCTATCGACCGTCCAGACCCTGGAAGATCAAGGGAATGGTCGGTTACACCAACTTCCAGTCCAGCGCCAACCGCAGCATCAACTTCGGCAGCCTTGACCGCATCGCCACCGCCAGCTTTGGCGGTACGGGCTTCACCACGGCCCTGCAGGCCGAATACGACTGGATCCTCTCGGCGGACAAGGCCGATCGCAACGCCGTCCGGCTCAGGCCCAACGCCACGGTGGCCTACAGCCGTTACAACCAGGCGGGCTTCTCCGAATCGGGCGCCCAGTCGCTCAACCTGAGCGTCGACGGTCACAGCGCCGATTCCCTCGTCTTCGGCATCGGCTTCACCCTGGAAACCCCCCTGCAGCTGAGCAGCAGCACCCGCCTGATCCCACGGCTCTCGCTGGGCTACGCGTATGACACCGACGCGGGCACCCATCCCGATCAGGAGCAGCAGCTGACGGCCTCCTTCGCGGAGGTCCCGGCCCTGGGGGCGATCGACGTGCAGGGCCAGAACCGCGGTGCCGACGACCTGACCGTCGGTCTGAACGTGGAACTGGAAACCTCCGACCAGTTCTCCCTCTACGCCGGGGTGGCCGGATCCTTCCGAAGCAACGTCAATGAGCTCAGCTACGGCTGCGGCCTGCGCTGGCGCTTCGGGGGGCCGCCCCGGGCTGCTGTCGCCAAGGGCGGGACCGTTGCCGCACCGGCCCCGGAACCACCCGTGCCCATGCCCTCCGAACCCGTCACACCGACCATTCGCGGCCTCTGGTGAGCAGGATCGGGAGAACTCCGCCCGTCATGCCGATGGAGGACTCCAGCCGCAGCGAAGAACTCAGGGCCCTTGGCTGGCCGGAGCCGGAGGTGCGCCGCTACCGCCAGCTCTGGACCCACCGCAGCCGCTGGGGCGCCGCCAACCTGGACCGTGATGAGCGCCGGTTCCTGCGCCGGGGGGAGGACGCTCTGATGGCGGTCCGTCAGGACTGCTTCGTGGCGCTGGATTTCGAGACGGCCGATCAGGGCCGGGACAGCGCCTGCTCGATCGCCCTGGTGCGGGTGGAGGGACGCACCATCGTGCGCCGCGAGCACCACCTGATCCGGCCGCCGCGCCGGACGTTCCAGTTCACGTCCATCCACGGGATCAGCTGGTCGCAGGTGGCCGATGCGCCCAGCTTCGCCGAGCTCTGGCCCCAGCTGGCGGCCTGCCTGGATGGGGCGCAGTTCATCGCCGCCCACAACGCCAGCTTCGATGCCGGTGTGCTGCGGGCCTGCTGCGAGCAGGCCGGCCTGCGCCCCCCGGCCCAGCCCTTCGTCTGCACCGTGCAGGTGGCCCGGCAGGCCTGGAATCTGCGGCCCACCAAGCTGCCGGATGTGTGCCGGCATCTGGGGCTGCCGCTCCAGCACCACGATGCCCTCTCCGACGCCGAGGCCTGCGCCGGCATCGTGCTGGCGGCCGGTCAGGAGGGGACGGCCGGCTTGGCCCGCAGCCGCTGAGGCCGCCCCCTCAGGCTCCAGAGCAGGGCCAGCAGGAAGCCGAAGAACTGCACGATCACCACGCAGGGGCCCGACGGCAGGTTGGTGAGGCCCGAGCCGAGCAGCCCCAGCACGGCGCAGCCGCCGCCGATCACCGAAGAGAGCACCAGGTAGGTGCCGAAGCGGCGGCTCACCAGCCGGGAGGCACAGGCGGGGATCACCACGAAGGCGCTGATCAGCAGCACCCCCACGGCCTTGATCGACACCGCCACCACCACGGCGAGCAGCAGGATGAAGGCGATCCGGTGCCACTGGCTGCCCACCCCGAAGGCCCCGGCCAGATCGGCATGCAGGGTGACCAGCACCTGGGCCCGCAGGCTCACCAGCAGGTAGGCCACCGCCGCCACCAGCAGCACGGCGATCAGGGCAAGGTCCAGCCAAGAGATGCCGAGGATGTCGCCGAACAGCAGTTGCTGGATGCCGCCCTTGTAGGTGGTCACCAGGCTGAGGGCCACCACCGCGAAGGCCAGGGAGGTGGAGTAGACGATGTTCAGTAGGGCATCGGTGGGCAGCTGGCTGCGCTGCACCAGCAGGTTCACCAGCAGGGCGAACAGCACCGCGAAGGGGATCAGCACCAGGGTGGGGTTGAGCCCCAGCAGGATGCCCAGGCTGATGCCCAGCAGGGCGGAATGGCCCAGGGCATCGCTGAAGAAGGACAGCTGGCGCAGCACCGCGAAGCTCCCCAGCAGGCCGCCCAGGGCCCCGGTGAGCAGCCCGCCGACCAGGGCCCGCTGCATGAACGGCTGGCCGATCACGGCGCTGAACGGGGAGAACTCCGTCATCCGATCCGGGGACGGCCCATGGGTGCCTGGCGCCGGGGATGGCTGGGAAGGTCGGCCGGGTCGTAGAGGCGCTCCAGCTGGGCCCGGGACAGGGCCAGTTCGGGATGGCCGCTGCAGCGCAGCTGGCGGTTGAGGCACAGCACCTGGTCGCAGCTGCGCCGCACCATGTCCAGGTCGTGGGAGACCTGCAGGACGGTCCAGCCCTCACTGCGGCGCAGGTCGAACAGCAGGCTGTGGAACTGCTCGGTGGAGGGGGCGTCCAGGCCGGCCTGGGCCTCATCCAGCACCAGCAGGCGCCGCGGCCGCACAACGCAGAACGCCAGCAGCACCCGCTTCAGCTGCCCCCCCGAGAGCTCGCTCAGCAGGCGCACGGCCAGGGGACCGCAGCCCGTCTTGGCCAGGGCGGAGTGCACGGCGGAGCGGCGCGCGCCACCGCCGCTCCAGGGCAGACGCGGGCCGGGCGGATCCCAGCCGAAGCCGACGAACTCGGCCACGGTGAGGGGCAGGCGCCCCTGAAGCGGCAGGGCCTGGGGCAGGAAGGCCAGCTGGGCGCGGACCTGGGCCGGCAGCTGGCCGGCGGGGCCCAGCCGGTGGCCGAGGATCCGCACCTCCCCGGCCTGGCGGGGGATCAGGCCCAGAATCGCCCCCACCAGGGAACTCTTGCCGGCCCCGTTCGGCCCCACCAGGGCCGTGTCGCTCTCGGCCGCGAGCTGGAAGCTGACGTCGTCCACCGCCAGCACCCCATCGCGCACCACCCGCAGGCCCTCGACCTCCAGCACGGCCATCAGCGGAAGGCGCTCACCAGGTCGGTGACATTGCGGCGCATCACTTCGGCGTAGGTGGCCGGGTTGCGGGAGGACTCCTCGGTGCCCGTCTCCATCGGATCGAAGACGCTGATGCGGATCCCCAGATCCCCGGCCAGGGCGTTGAAGGAGCGGTTGCCCTCCTGGGGTTCACTGAGCAGGGCCCGCAGCTGGGTGCGCTTCACCGTCTCCGCCACCCGGGCCAGATCCGCCGGCGAGGGGTTCTGCTCCGGCACATCCACCAGGTAAGCGGCCTTGAGGCCGTAGCGGTCGGCGAAGTAGGGGGCGAAGTCGTGCAGGACCACGAAGGTCTTGCCCCGGAACGGCGCCAGCTGCTTCTCGAATTCCGTATTGAGCTGGCGCAGCTGGCCGCTGAAGGCGGCGGCGTTGCGGCGGTAGCCGTCGGCGCAGGCGGGATCGGCGGCGATCAGGCCGTCACGGATGTTGTCCACCTGCTGGGCGGCGCGCACCGGATCGAGCCAGATGTGGGGATTGATCGGGCCATGGTCATGGCCGTGGTCGTGGCCGTGGTCGTCGTGGCCGTGGTCGTCGTGGTCCTTGGCCTTGGCCTCACCGCTCGCCTCCGGGTTCTCCAGGGTGGCGATGCCACGGCTGGAGTCGATCACCTTCAGGTCGGGGTTCTCGGCCCCCTTGACCAGCTTGTCGAGGAAGGACTCCATCTCCAGACCGTTCTTGACCAGCACCTTGGCGTTCTTAAGGGCCGCCACATCTCCTGGCCTGGCCTGGAAATCGTGGGGGCCGCTGGCGGCGGGGATCAGGGCGGTCACCTCGGCGCAGTCGCCGGCCACGGCCCGGGTGAACAGGGTGATCGGCAGGAAGGTGGTCACCACCCGGGGGCGATCGGCCCGGCCGGCCTGGGCTTCCGGCGCCTGCACGGCGGGGCGGCAGCCCAGCAGCAGGGCGGACAGCCCCGCGGCCAGGGCCAGGACGGGACGACGGACGGGGGGCTGGGTCATGGGGCGAAACCTCCGGAACGGGGTGGGCGGGAAGGCTGGGGGCGGGAAGGCTGTGGGCGAGAACGGACAGATGGGGGCAGGCTGACGGGCCAGAGCCACCACTGCCCCTGGTCGCCGCCGGCGACGAGGTGGCGGCCATCGGGTCGCCAGCTCAGGCAGGTGATCGCCTGGCCGTCGCCCTCCAGCAACTGCTGCAGGCGGCCGCGTCCATCCCAGAGCGCCACGGTGCCATCGCTGGAGGCGCTGGCCAGCAGGCTGCTGCCGGGGGCGAAGGCCACGGCGTTGACGCGGCCCTCGTGCAGCACCAGGGGCTCGGGCTTCCAGCCCTTGGCGCCACGATCCTGCTGGCTCCAGAGCACGGCGATGTCGGTGGAGGCCACCGCCAGCAGGGGGGCCAGGCGCCCAGGCTTATCGCACCAGGCCAGGGAGCGCACCTTGCCGGGGAAGCCGCTGAACTGCCAGCCGCGGCCGGCGGCGCCGTCGGGCCAGAGCATCAGCGAGCCGTCGAGCTGGCCACTGGCCAGCAGGGTCCCCTGGTCGGACCAGCCCAGGGCCACGCCGGCCGAGCCGGTGGCGCAGCGCTGGGGCGGCTCAACGGGGTCATCCGGCCGCCAGAGGAGCACCTCGCCGTGGCAGGCGGCCGCCAGCCGCTGGCCATCGCGGCTCCAGGCCAGGGACAGCACCGTGCGCTCCAGCTCCTGGCTCTCCTCCCGCAGCGCGCGGGCGTCCCCGTCCCAGAGCCTCACCCGCCGGCCGGCCCCCAACGCCAGCAGGGCGCCGTGGGGCCGCCAGGCGGCCGCATCCAGCCAGCCGGCCTGCAGCGGCACCGGATCGAAGGCCATCGGCCGCACCCCCGTGCCGCCCATCTCCCAGAGCAGCAACTCGCCGCTCTGGCCAGCCGCCATCAGAAAACGGCCGTCGGGACTGAAGCCGAGCACATCGAGGCTGCTGTCCCGCTCCCCGCGCAGCAGCTCCTCGCAACCCGCCCGGAAGTCGAGCAGCAGCAGCTCCCCACCGGCGGTGGCCATCGCCAGGAATTCGCCATCGGCCGACCAGGCCTGGGTGGTGATGGCGTTGCCGCAGGTGCCACAGAGACGTTCCTGCACCAGGGCCTGGGGGGGCGCCATGGCCGGATCAGGCGACACAGGCCTCAAAACCGGCCCGCAGGGCGGGTTCATCGAGATCGCGGCCGATGATCACGAAGTCGGTTCTGGGGGTTTCATCCGCCCGCCAGGGACGATCCCGGGCGCTGTCGATGAGCATGTGCACCGACTGGAAGACGTAGCGGTGGCTCTCGCCATCGATCTGGAGGATGCCCTTCATGCGGAACAGATCGGGACCCCGCTCGCTCACCAGCCCATCGATCCAGCGTTCCAGCTTCCTGTAACTCATCGGCCGCTCTTCGATGAAGGCCACCGAGCTCACGGCATCGTCGTGTTCGTGGTCATGGTCGGAGGCAAGGAACTCCGGATCGATCTCCAGGGCCCGCTCGAGCTCGAAGGCCCCCACGCCCAGGATCTGGTCCATGGCCGCATCGGCCCGGCAGGTGGCAATCACCCGGGCCAGGGGATTGATGGCCCGGGTGCGCTGGCGAATGGCCTCGAGCGCCTCCGCCTCCACCAGATCGGTCTTGTTGAGCAGCAGCACATCGGCGAAGGCCAGCTGTTCCTGCACCTCCTCGCTCTCCCAGTGCTGCTCCACATGCCGGAGGTCGACCAGGGTGACGACGGCGTCGAGCCGAAGCTGGTCCCGCAGGTCCTCATCGACGAAGAACGTCTGGATCACGGGGGCCGGATCGGCCAGGCCGGTGGTCTCGATCACCAGGTGATCGAAGCGGTCACGGCGCTTCATCAGGTTGCCGATGATACGGATCAGATCGCCGCGAACGGTGCAGCAGATGCAGCCATTGTTCATCTCGAAGATCTCCTCATCGGCATCGATCACCAGCTGGTTGTCGATGCCCACCTCACCGAATTCATTGACGATCACCGCCACCTTGAGACCGTGCTCGTGGGTGAGGATGCGGTTGAGCAGCGTCGTCTTGCCCGAGCCGAGATAGCCGGTGAGGACGGTGACGGGCAGGCGATCCCGATCAGGGGCCATGGAAGGGGCCGAGCGCATCGGAGCAGAACCCAAAGGGCCGGTCATGGGAATCATTTTCAACCTAGCAGCCCCGGCCTCTCTTGGCCGCCGTGGTGGACTGCCTGCGGCTCCGTCCTGAGGTTCAGCCCCAGGGCGCCATGGCCGAATGGCCCCACGTGGTGATCGTGGGCTGTGGCTGCGCCGAGCTCAAGGCCTGCCATGTCCTGGCGGGACAGCCGGTGCGCGTGACCCTGATCGACAGGCGCAACTTCAACCTCTTCCAGCCCCTGCTCTACCAGGTGGCCTCCGGTCAGGTGTCGGAGGCGGGTGTGGCGCCTCTCAGCTCGGGTCCCTGCTGGTGGAGCATGGACTGGTCGATGCCGATCCCTGAAGGGGTCCCTGGTACGCCAGGCCGCCTGGGGTGATGATCTTCGCTGGCCAACCCCGAACCGCCAACAGCTCAGACAGATCATCCAGCCGATCGAAGCCTGTCGCTGTGCCCCCTTCACCGCCATCGGCAAGCCCTGAACGCTGAGGGGCAACCTGGCGGGCTGTTGGTCACCCATCCTCAACCACAGCCCCAGGCTCGTTGATCACATCGATAGGAAGTCAAGTAGGAGCTGTTCTTGATATGGCTGGAGAAGCCAGATGGTGTTGCCAGATGACAGGAGTAAAGAGGGCCTGGATAGATGAGGGTCTAGACATCTTTGGTGTCTTTGGATGCCGCTTTGGCCAAAGCCTGCTCTCGTTCACGCGCAAGTTTTCTGGCTCGGGCGCCAGCGAGATCCATGCCAAGAAGAACGATCACACTTGCCACTAGCCCGACAGCAACCATCCAATTCAGGGCGCTGCCAACATCGATCACATGCCCGCCGACGAGGGCGGGAGCAAACCAGATGGCGATAAAGACTGGAGCCACAGCCATCGCAAAGAAAAACCACATGTCATTCAGAATTTTTGTGTCGGCCGAAGTCGGATTGAAACGCCGAATCCAGGAGGAGACCGGTGCGCCTGGCTCAACACCTGGACGAACTCCGAAAAAGTTACTCAGCTCATGAGAACCCCACCGCTCCCATAGCCACCGCAACACACGACTTGATGCGTAGATCGTGATAAGGGAACCGCAGGTTGCCAACCAGACTTCTCTGCTAGGTGGCACTGGGGTCGTATGTCGAATCACGCCCGGAAACAGGACATTGACTCCGCTGGTCATCTGCGCAAAAGTCCACATGCACAATGCTCTCCAGGCCCCGGCATGGGACAAAACCACGGCCAGAGCAGAGCCTGTCGCAAGCAAGTTCGCTGCGGACAAGGACCTCACACGCCATCTCCGCCGAACCTTGCCGGTAACATAGGAACCCGTAGGCAGAGCACTCAGTGACTTCCACGGCTCACCAATAACATGCACAAGAGCCCAAGATACAAGGGAAACAAATTCTTCTGTATTCCGCCAATAGGTCGTGTGATCACTTACCAGAGAGCGTTCATTCACGATTTCAATTGACTCTGGCCCAATCACGTCAGACTCATGATCCATCAACGAACCATTGGAAACCGGGTCGTCGGTGGCATAGAGATCCACCCACCATAGGCCCTGCGCCCTGAATTGAGACCCGTACCAGTTAATCGCGTGAGCTGGGTACTCGAAGAGATACATGAACACCAAGAATATAAAAATGCTGATGCCTGCCATTCCAGTAACCATGGCTCCAAACGTCCCAAGGATCTTCGCTCCAGTCAGCGAGAATCCAATCATCAGGACAGCCGCAAAAGTAAGATAGATACGGCCGAAGAAACCATCATTCTCCTTGGACATCTGTTCCAGTTCCTCAAGCTTTCGCAATCCCGATCCGAACGTCAAAAGCAAAGCAACTTCAGGTGGACGAGCATGGCGCAGCGCTCGGTGGGCCACCGCGCCACCTTGGGAGTGCGCAATCACGGCCACACGCTTGCATCGCTCCGAAAGCCAAACCAGATCACGATGCACCTGAGCGATCATGGCGGCCTGCTGCATCGGACTCGCCACCAACACCAGACTGTCACCGAGAAAACTTGCCAGCAGACCTTCCATCGCGAGCAGCACTCGGCTCAGACCAGGAATGGGCAGCAAACCAAACATCACGACAGCAGCAATGCATAACTCGAGCAATACAGCTAATGGCAAGGAAAACAACAGCATCAAAAAGTTCTTCAGCAGCGACAGCACTGCAGGAACTCGCGCAAGTCCAGATTGAGCTCTGAAAGCCCTGACCGACCGCCTGACACGAACACCGAAGTGCGACCCCATCGTCCAAGGCACGATGGCGATGAGCCAGGTGGCCAGCGTACGAAACCTAGGTGCGGCAAACGACTCAGCCCACCACGACTCGGCCATCAGCCATCGCGACTCATGCAGAGTGCCCTCCCTGTCCAACGCATGGAGCTCAAGAAGGGCATGGGATGGCGCATCATTAAACGTGGTAGTTACCTGGGCATCACGCAGGACGGCACGTGCACATACGAAGTTACCGGCGGCATCATTCACCACCTCCTCCAACGGTTTCAACGGACCTTGTGGCGTATCCATCGACAGGCCAGTGATGAGGCAATTCAGGGTCTCGAAGTGTTTGGTGGTATCAATAGAATTCCCTGGGCCGCTCCAACTCGGCGCCTTACGGGCAAGCCAGTCACGCTCCTGGGAAAAGGTAAGGCCAGTAAACGACCAACTGCGAGCAATTCCATCGAAGCGCTCCTGGAACCAGCGATAAAGTGGCTCCCCAAAGCTGACGAGTGTTGATCCCCGTTTCTGCTGTCCAATGCCATGAACGAACAGCACGCCAAGATCTTGCCTTTCGTCCGAGCTTCCCATCGTTGGAGGGGCAACGACCACAGCAGGCCTGTGCAACGAAAGTGCACGGATTCAGGACACGAGTCCCATCCTATGCCCGTCGCGACGTCCAGCCGAGAAGTCGGTTCAGGTGTTGGCTGGATTGGAGTGGTGTGACAAGGTCGGTGCGTAGCTATTCAAGGTACGTCAAAGGCCCTGTGGAGCCAATTACCTCCAGAGATGAACTCCACTCCTTGCATTCCCGCAGAATGGGACTGACCTGGCAGGAGAGATCAACTGAAGATTAACGACTCTACCCACAACTTTTCTTGCATCATCAGACAGCTGGCGTAGCCAGGCCAGAGTAAAAAACAGCGCGTCGCAGCCACGGACCCATGGGAAAGGGTTAACCAGGGACATGGCGAGGCAGGGGACGTGATTTTTTTCACGATTCGAAGCAACTTCCTGCAGACCACACCTTCCCTTACCAGTCAAACCGCTGCCATTACTACAACCCCTACCCCAGTGATCTGGATACGTTGAGAGACCCTGGAGGCGTGCGATGGCCCCGGAACGCTTCTTCCTCGAGCTGGATCCGCCCCACGGCGCCATGGCCGACTGGCCCCACGTGGTGATCGTGGGCGGTGGTTTCGCCGGGCTCAAGGCCTGCCATGTCCTGGCGGGACAGCCGGTGCGCGTGACCCTGATCGACAAGCGCAACTTCAACCTCTTCCAGCCCCTGCTGTACCAGGTGGCCTCCGGCCTGGTGTCGGAGGCGGATGTGGCGTCCCCCCTGCGGCAGATGGTGGGCCAGGCCCCCAACATCCAGATCCTGCTGGGCGAGGTGGTCGACATCGACACCGAGGCCAGGGAGGTGGTGTTCAACGACCACCGCTACGCCTACGACCACCTGGTCCTCGCCAGTGGATCCGGCAGCACCTACTTCGGCCACGAGGAGTGGCGGCCCCTGGCGCCGCCGATGAAGATCCTCGAGCACGCCGATGAGATCCGCCGCCGGCTGCTGATGGCCCTCGAAGAGGCCGAGCAGACCAGGGATCCCGAACGGCGCCGCTTCCTGCAGTCGGTGGTGGTGGTGGGGGCCGGGCCGGCGGGCTGCGAGCTGGCCGGCTCCCTGATCGAGCTGATGCACCGCGCCGTAGAGCGGGACTTCAAGCAGCTCGACCGGGCCCAGTGCCGGGTGATCCTGCTGGATGCGGTGGACCGGGTGCTGCCGGCGATGGCCGCCAATCTCTCCGCCGATGCCTCGGCCTACCTGGAGCGGGCCGGGGTCGAGCTGCGCCTGAACACGATGGTGGCCGCCATCGAACCGGGCCGGGTGCTCCTGCGCCGCCCCCCGGATGCCACCGGCGAGGTGGACACCGGCGGCGTTGGCCTCGGCGACCTGGAGGCCGCCACGATCTGCTGGACCGCCGGGGTGCGCGCCTCCCGCCTGGGCCGGCTGCTGGCCCAACGCACCGGCGCCCCCGTCGACCGGGGCGGACGGCTGCAGGTGGAGGCCGACTTCTCGCTGCCGGGGCACCCGGAGATCCGGGCGGTGGGCGACCTTTGCCATTACGCCCACACCGGCGACGGCCGGGTGCTGCCGGGCATGGCGGGGCCGGCGGTGCAGATGGGCGGCTGGGTGGCGCGCGACATCCTGGCGGGTCTGGAGGGGCGCCGCAGCGCCCCGTTCCGCTGGTTCGACCTCGGCAGCATGGCCGTGATCGGCCCCTGGTACGCGGTCGCGGATCTGCGCGGGCTGCACGTGAGCGGGCTGGCGGGCTGGATCCTGTGGGCCCTGGCCCATCTGGCCTTCATCCCCGACACCGAGAACCGCATCGCCCTGTTCAGCAAGTGGATGTGGCAGATCGCCACCCGCCAGCGCACGGCCCTGCTGATCACCGGCCGTCCCGACCAGCACCTCGGTGTGGATGTGGGGCTGGAGCGGGCCGTGCCGCCCGATGGCCTTTCTCAGTTGCCGGGGGCGCCCCCTTCCGGCCCCTTGAACCGGTTGATCAGCACCCCCAGGATCACGGCGATGTAGAGCGGCCCGGCAATGCCCAGCACCACGCTGGCCATGCGGGCCGGCGGCTTGGCCGGAGTGATGTCGCCGTAGCCGGTGGTGGTCAGGCTGACGAAGGCGAAGTAATTGATGCGGGCGAAATCCAGCTCCCAGACGCTGTGGGCGCGCCCCCCCGCCTGGGAGCGAACGATGGCGGCCTGGCCATCGGCGGTGTTGGCCAGGAAGCTGCCGGGCTGGATCGTTTCCAGCACGCTCAGCACCAGGCCACCACTGAGGCCGAGCAGGAGATAGCCGGCCACCGCCCCGACCACCACCGAGCGGGTGGCCCGGGGCTCCCGGCCCAGGCTCCGCACCAGCCGCACCAGGCTCCAGCCGATGAACAACGTGGTGATCAGCAGCAGGGGCACCCCGGACAGCCGCCGGGACTCGGGGGTCAGCAGCCAGTACAGCTGGAGAAAGGGGTTGGTGCATCCCAGCGCCAGGAACAGACGGTCGCTCCAGGAACGCCCGACCCCGCCGGCCAGGCAGCCGCTCAGTTCCACGGTGGTGAGGACCGTGATCAGGAGGTAGCTCACCGATCCGACCAGGCTCAACGTCTGGGGAAACGCCAGGCTGAGCATCACCAGCACACACAGCACCAGCAGCCGGCGGTAGAAGCGATGCCGCCGGCGCACCAGAACCTCCGTCGTCGCCGGCGCTGCCGAAGGTCGGATCACGGAGGCGATGGATCGGAACCGACAACGTACGTCGGAAGTCTGCGGCGGCCAGCGGCCCCGAGGCGCGGATCCGCCCAGCGCATCGATACTGGACACACCCGCAAGGAGCCCGATGGCCTTCCGTTTCCGGCCCGCCGCCTGCCTGCTGCCCGCCGCCGCCGGGCTCCTGCTGGCGGTGGCCCCCCTGGCCCCGGTCCTGGCCCAGGGGATCCCCTTCAACGAGATCCGGGCCCTCAACCTGGCCCGCAACGCGGCCGTGCTCAGCAACGGCGGGCTGACGGTCTACACCCCGGCCAACTGCATGTTCAGCACCTCGGCGGCCAGCAATCCCTGCCTGGTGCGCAGCGATGCCGAGGGCTTCGTCTACCGCTTCCTCGGAGGTCCCCCCGGCTGGGAGGCCAAGGGCCTGCCGGCCACCACGGAAACGGAGATCAGGATCGCCCCGGACGGCCGCACGGTGGTGGCGATCCTCTACAACGGCCCGCCCCGCACCCGCTGAAGCCGACGGTCGGCCAGGGGAAAGCGGCCTAACCTCCCACCAGCCTCCCCAAGCCCTTGTCCGTCCCCGCTTCCCCCACCCTCCGCTGGGTCACCGCCGGCCTGCTGCTGGTGGCGGCCGTCCTCTGCCTGGCGCTTCCCTTCGTGTCGGCCACGCTGCTGACCATCGCCCTGGGCGGGGTGGCCGCGGCGGCGGGCGTCTCCCAGCTGCTGCGGCTCACGTCGGCCGATGACACCCGCAGCAAGGTGTTCCGCGCCATCTCCGGGGTGCTGTACGTGGTGGGCGGCATCGGTCTGGTGGCCTTCCCGGTGGCCAGCACCGTCAGCCTGACCCTGTTCATCGGCGTGCTGCTGGCGGTCGAGGGGGTGATGGAGCTGGCGGGCGCCGCCGCCGGCGCCGGGCCGGCCCGGGGCCTGGTGCTGCTCGATGGCATCGTCACCGTGGTGCTGGGGGGGATGCTGATCGCCGAGTGGCCCTCCGACAGCCTCTGGGCCATCGGCACCCTGTTCGGCTTCGGCCTGGCCTTCTCCGCCTTCAACCTGATCACCGCCCCCGCAGCTCCCCAGGCCTGAGGGCTGGGCCTCATTCCGCCACGGCCGGACCTTCGGCCCGGCGCGGATCCACCGTCCCCAGGCTGCCGCCCCCCGCCAGCACCTCAACGCTGTTGGCCGCCCCCATGGCCGGGGCCTGGCGGACGCTGTGGCCCATGGCCTCCAGCAGGCGGCGGCTGTCGGGGCTGAGACCCTCCTCCGCATCGATCCGGTCGGGCCAGAGCTGGCTGTGGATGCGGGGGGCGGCCACGGCACCGGCCAGGTTGAGGCCGTGCACCATCCGGTTGAGCAGCACCTGGAGGATGGTGGTGATGATGCGGCTGCCGCCGGGGCTGCCGGTGGCGAGCCAGGGGCGGCCATCGGGGCGGAACACCAGGGTGGGGGCCATCGAGCTGAGCGGGCGCTTGCCCGGTGCGATGGCGTTGGCCGTCCCCTGGCGCAGACCGAAGGCGTTGGCGCTCCCCGGGAGGGCGGTGAAGTCGTCCATCTCGTTGTTGAGCAGGAAGCCCGCCCCCGGGACAGAGATGCCGTTGCCGTAGGGGAAGTTGAGGGTGGTGGTGAGGGCCGCCAGGCCGCCCTGCCGGTCGGCCACTGAGAGGTGGGTGGTGTTGGTGCCTTCCGTGGCGGCGGCCGCCTCCAGCGCCGGGGCCGGGGTGTGGCGACGGGGATCGATGCGGCGGCGCAGGCGATCGAGGTGGGCCGGCGACAGCAGCCGTTCCACCGGCACCGGCACCTGGTCGGGGTCGCCGAGCAGGGCATTGCGGTCGCGGTAGGCCAGGTTCATGGCCTCGGCCATGGGATGGAGGCTGGCAGCGGCATTCAGGCCGGTGGCCGCCAGGTCGAAGGGCTCGAGGATCCCCAGCAGCTGCAGCAGGGTGAGCCCGCCGCCGGGCGGCGGCATCGAGAGCACCGGATGGCCGCGGAACTCGCGGCGCAGGGGCCGCACCAGCCGGGCGCGGTAGGCGCGCAGATCGCCGTGGGTGATCAGGCCGCCACCCCGCTCCATGGCGCCCACCAGGGCGTCGGCCACCGGCCCTGTGTAGAAGCCCCGCTCCCCCTCGGCGGCGATACGCCGCAGGCTGGCCGCCAGCTCGCCCTGGCGCAACACGGTGCCCGGGACCGGCGGCGGCAGGAACAGGCGGCGGGAGACCGGATCGGCCTGCAGCCGCGGAGCGGCGGCGGCCAGGGAATCGCCCAGCTCACGGCTCACCGGGAAGCCCTGGGCCGCCAGCCGGATCGCCGGCGCCATCACCTGGGCCAGGGGCAGCCGGCCGTAACAGCGCTGGGCCAGGACCAGGCCGGCGACGCTGCCGGGCACGGCGGTGCTGAGCAGGCTGCGGGTGGCGCGGGTCCGGTCCACCTGGCCGTCGGGGCCGAGGAACATGGTGGCCGTGGCCGCCGCCGGGGCCGTCTCGCGGAAGTTCACCGCCACCGCCGTACCGCCGCCGATGGCCAGCTCGGGCCCGCTCGCTTGCATGCCGGCGGGTGCCCCGTCCAGGCAGCCTCGCTCCCGCGCCGGCGAGGGGCCGGGGAGCCAGAGCAGCAGGAAGCCGCCGCCGCCCAGGTTGCCGGCCTGGGGCAGGGTGACCGCCAGGGCGAAGGCGGTGGCCACCGCCCCATCCACCGCATTGCCCCCCTGGCGCAGGATCGCCGCCCCCGCCGCCGAGGCCAGAGGCTCCTGGGCCGCCACCAGCCCCCGGGCCGACCACTGGGGCCGGAAGCGCTGCTCCCCCTCCAGCAGCACGTTGCTCTCCGCGGCGGCGGGCGGCGCCGGTGCCTGGGCCAGCGCCCCCGGCCCGGGGGCCGCCGCCGCCAGCAGCAGCACCGCACCGGCGGCTCCCTGGCGAACCATGCTCACAGCGAGGCTCCCGCGCCACCGGCATCCGGGGCACCGAAACCGCCCCCCCCGGGGGTGGCGATCTCCAGCAGGTCGCCCGGCTGCACGGCCACCTGGTCGCAGCCAGCCAGCTCCTGCAGGCGGCCATCGACCCGCTCCAGCCGGTTGCGCCCCACGGCCCCATCGCCACCACCGGCCAGGCCGAAGGGGGGCACCCGGCGGGAGCCCGAGAGGATGGCGACGGTCATCGGCGCCAGGAAGCGCAGCCGCCGCACCACCCCGTCCCCGCCGCTCCAGCGGCCGGCACCGCCGCTGCCGCGGCGGATGGCAAAGCCCTCCAGCCGCACCGGGAAGCGGTCTTCGAGGATCTCCGGGTCGGTGAGGCGCGAGTTGGTCATGTGGTTCTGCACCGCGCTGGCGCCGGCGAAACCGCCGCCATCCGCCAGCACCCCGGCGCCGGTGCCGCCGCAGATGGTCTCGTAGTACTGGCGCTGGGCATCGCCGAAGCTGAGGTTGTTCATCGTGCCCTGGGCCGCCGCCATCACCCCCAGGGCCCCGAACAGGGCGTTGGTGACCGCCTGGGAGGTTTCCACGTTGCCGGCCACCACCGCCGCCGGCGGCAACGGGTGCAGCAGGCACCCCTGGGGCACGACCAGCTCGATCGGTTCGAAGCAACCGGCGTTGAGCGGGATCGGGCGGCCCACCAGGCAGCGGAAGACGTAGAGCACCGCCGCCTTGGTGATCGCCAGCGGGGCGTTGAAGTTGCCATCCAGCTGGGGGGAGGTGCCGCTGAAGTCGATGCGGGCCCGGCGGGCGGCCCGGTCGATGCGGACGGCCACGACGATGCGGCTGCCGTTGTCGAGCTCGACGCTGTGGTCGCCGTCGCTGAAGCGGGCGATCGCGTCTCCCACAGCCTCGGCCGCGTTGGCCAGCACGTGGCCCAGGTAAGCGCTGACCTCCCCGGTGCCATCACGGCTCAGCAGCCGCTGCAGTTCGCTCTCCCCCAGCCGGTTGGCGGCCACCTGGGCCTGCAGATCGGCCAGCAGCTGGTCGGGGTTGCGCACCGGGTGGGGGCCGGCGGCCAGCCGCTCACGCCAGGCGTCCGCATCGAACTGGCCCTGGCGCAGCAGCGGCACGTGGCGCAGCAGCAGCCCCTCCTCCTCGATCCGACGGCTGAAGGGGGGCATCGAGCCCGGGGTGAGGCCGCCCACGTCGGCATGGTGCCCACGGCAGGCCACGAACAGCAGCGGCGCCGCCCCGCCCTCGGGGGGGAACACCGGCGTGATCACGGTGATGTCGGGCAGGTGGGTGCCGCCGTCGAAGGGGTCGTTGGCGGCGTAGGCATCGCCCGGCGCCAGGGGCGGCAGGCTGCCGGCGGCCACGGCGGCCAGCAGGCTGGCGACGCTGTCGCCCATCGAGCCGAGGTGCACGGGGATGTGGGGGGCATTGGCCACCAGCCGGCCGGCGCCATCGAACAGGGCGCAGGAGAAGTCGAGCCGCTCGCGGATGTTCACCGAGCGGCTGCACTGGCGCAGCCGTTCTCCCATCTGCTCGGCGATGGCGGCAAAACGATGGTTGTAGAGCTCCAGCCGCACCGGATCCACCGCCTGGTCGCTGCTGGTGGCCAGGGACGCTCCGACGGGTGGCGCCTGCCGCTCCAGCAGCAGCTCACCCCCCGCCAGCACCCTGCCGCGCCAGCCTGGCTCCAGCACCGTGGTGCCCGTGGGCTCCACCACCAGGGCTGGCCCCGCGATCTGCTGGCCCGCCGCCAGCTGCTCCCGGCGCCAGAGGGGCACCTGGCGCCAGACCATCCCGGCGCCGCTGCCCCCGCCGTGCTCGTCCTGCAGGCACAGCGGCACCCATTCAGAGGGCTCGGGCGGATCCGCCGCCTCAGGCAGTTCAGCGGTCCTGGTAGCGGGCTGCGGGTTCTCGGGGGCTGGAGAACCCACCTCCACCTGCAGCCGCTCCACCACCAGCGGCTCGTCCGGCACCACGAATCCGAAGCGCTGCCGGTGGCGGGCCTCGAAACCCTTACGCAGCGCCAGCACCCCTTCGGGCGAACCGGCGGGCCAGGGCAGTTCCAGCCCCTGGTCGCTGCCGCGGTAGCGCAGCTCCAGACGGGCCTGCCAGCGCGGCGCCACGCCGGGCGCCAGATCACCGCTGGTGCGCAGCTCGGCGGTGGCTTGGGCCAGCAGCGCCTCGATCTGCCGCTCCAGCTGGGTAAGCAGGGCCGGCTCGAGGGGCTGGCGCAGGGTGCGCTCCCGCAGCAGGGAGGGGCGGGCCAGGCCGATGCCGTAGGCCGAGAGCACCCCGGCCAGGGGATGGAGCAGCACCCGGGTGAGGCCGAGGGCATCGGCCAGGGGGCAGGTGAGCTGGCCGCCGGCGCTGCCGAAGGTGACGAGCACGGCGCCACGCAGGTCGTGGCCCCGCTGGATCGAGATGCGCCGGATCGCCTCGGCCATGCGCTCGATGGCGATCGTCAGCGCCCCCTGGGCCGCCACCTCCGGCCCGGCCACCCCCAGCTGGCGGGCCAGGGCCTCGAAGCGCTCGACCACCACCTCCCGATCGGCCGGCTGGTCGCCGCCGGGGCCGAACAGGCGCGGCAGCGCGTCCACAGGCAGCCGGCCCAGCAGCAGGTTGGCGTCGGTGATCGCCAGGGGACCCCCGCGGCCGTAGCAGGCGGGGCCGGGGTTGGCGCCGGCCGACCGGGGACCCACCTGCAGGCGCCCGTCCCGCACCTGCAGCACCGAGCCGCCGCCCGCCGCCACCGTGTGGATCGGCAGCATCGGTGCCAGCAACCGCAGGCCGTCGATCTCGGTGTCGTTGCTGCGCTCCCAGGCCGCCTCGCCGCGGCTGCCATCGAAGTGGAAGACGTCACTGGAGGTGCCGCCCATGTCGAAGCCGAGGATCGGGCCATCACCGAATCCGGCCGCCTCCGCCACCGCGACGGCCGCCACCATGCCGCCGGCGGGGCCGGAGAGGATCGTGTCCTTGGCCTGGAGCAGGGCGGGGGCCCGGAGGGCCCCGGCGGAGGTCATCACCCGCAGCGGGATGGCCGCCCCGATGGCGGCGCGCACCTGATCGAGATAGGCGCCAAGCACGGGGCCCAGGGAGGCCTCCAGCACGCTGGTGTCGAGGCGGGGCACCAGCCGGGGCTGGCGGCTGAGCTGGTGGGAGAGCACCACCGGGCCGAAACCCTTCGTGGCCAGCCATGCCCCCAGGGCCTGCTCGTGGGCCGGGTGGCGACCGGCATGGAGCAGGGCCACCGCCACGCTGCCGAAGCCGTCGGAGCGGGCCTGGGCCAGGGTCTCCTCCAGATCCGCATCCAGCTGCAGGGGCTCCAGTTCCACCCCATCAGCCGCCAGCCGGCCGCCCACTTCGACCACCCGCAGGGGCGGGGGCTCGGGCCGCCGGATCTCCAGGGCAAAGAGGTCGGGGCGGTGCTGGTCGCCGATGCGCTGCAGGTCGGCGAAGCCGCGCGTCACCAGCAGCAGCACCGGCGCCCCCCGGCGCTCCAGCAGGGCGTTGGTGGCCACGGTGGTGCCCAGCCGCAGCTCCGATACGAGGCCGGGGGGGATGGGCTGGTCCGGCGTCAGCTCCAGCAGCTCCCGCAGGGCGGCCACGGCGGGATCCTGCGGAGCGGTGCCATCGGCCGGGCGCGGCGGATCGGAGAGGCGCTTGCGCACCAGCAGCTCGCCCGTCGGCCTGCGGGCCACCACATCGGTGAAGGTGCCGCCGCGGTCGATCCAGAAGCGCCAGCCAGTCGCCACGGGCGTCACGCCGGTGGAACCGGGTCGGGCGGGGAGGGAAGCGATGGGTCCGGCAGCTCAGGGGCCCTCCCAGAATGAACGTTGCGCTGCGGCCTGAAAAGACGCCGCCGGGATGTCACCAGGAACGCATGAAGATGTCATCAGGATGACATCAGCGTCATCCTGATGACACAGGCTTCCCCCCAGGAAAGCGATCCGGGAGATTCGATAGTTATAAATTTTTATTACAAGCCTTTTTTCCGCGGAACCGCTATAGGGATTCAGATTAGGCTTTGGTGAAATTTCTTTCATGCGAGATTCAGGCCAATGGCTGTCTCGACCTATGTTGTGAATTTCACCGGCCTGCTGACGGAGCCGGGGGAACAGCAGGTCTTCACCTTTGATGGTGTCATCGGCGACAGAATCGCCTTCGACGGCATCGACGCCGATCCGGTCTTCGAGAACATCTCCTACAGCCTGATCGACCCTTCCGGGGCCACGATCTTCACCAACTTCGGCCACACCGCCGACACGGCCCCGGCCACCCTCACCCTCAGCGGGACCTACCAGATCGTCATCCGAGGCGACGCCAGCACCACCGGCGACTACAACTTCAGCCTGCTCAAGCTCAATCAGGCCCCCATCCTCCCCCTGGGCGCCACGGTCACCGATGCCCTTACCCCGGGGATCAGGAGCAATGTCTATCGTCTGAACGGCACCAAGGGCCAGCGTCTCCAGTTCGACAGCCTGCTCGCGCCCCCCACCAGCACCACCTGGGTTCTCTACGGCCCCGGCAATCAGGCGCTCAACTCCTCCGGCACCTCCAGCGGCACAGATTTCAGCGTCACGCTGCCCGCCGATGGCGAGTACTACCTGGTCTTCGATGGCACCAATGCCACCGCCAGCGTCAGCTACAGCTTCCAGGTCAACGACATCAGTGATCCACCGCCGGCTGCCCCCACCGCCTTCCCTTTCAGCCAATCGGGGTCGGTGAGCGGATCTCCCGTTGATTTCACCTTCACGGCGGCCGCCGGAACCCTGCTCTACTTCGACAGCCTCGATCAGGACGGCGATGCGGTCAACTTCAGCATCCTCGAGCCGGGGGGCGCCAGCATTGGCTCCGACAACGCCAGCAACGACTCCGTCAGGGTGCTGCCGCGTGCAGGCACCTATACGGTGCGCCTCACCGGCACCGGTGATTTCAATTTCCGGCTTCTCGATCTGGCCGTCAACGCCACGGCGCTGACCCTGGGAAGCACCGTCACCGAGACCGTGACCCCCACTTCAGGAGCACGGATCTTCAGCTTCAGCGGCGCCGTGGGGCAACGGCTTTTCTATGACGCCCTCGAGCAGGACTTCGACAGCGTTCAGACGTATCTGATCGGCCCCAGCGGCAATACTCTCAGCAGCCTCTTCTTCGTCAACGCCTCCAACGACAGCGACGTCTTCACCCTCAGCGAGTCCGGCACCTACTACCTCGTTCAGCAATCCACCGCGCAGACGACGACGGATTTCAGTTTCCGGTTGCTGCAGCCACCGGCCACGGATCTGGCCTTCGATACGGCCACCAGCAGCACCCTGGTCCCCCTCGGAACCGAGCTGTACCGCTTCACCGGCACGGCAGGCCAGCGCCTCGTCTTCGACAGCCAGTCACCATCGGCGTCCAGTGCCAGCGTGCTGCTGCGTGGTCCCAACGGTGACGCAATCACCAGCGGCAACCTCGCGTCTGACTTCGAGATCACGCTGACGCGCACGGGCAGCCACATTCTCTACATCGACAGCACCAGCACGAGCAGCCTTCCCTACAGCTTTCAGCTCGTCACCCCCACTACCACCAGCACACCGCTGACCCTGGGCAGTGCCGTCAACGGCTCGATCACCGAACTGGGCGAGCAGGACCTCTACACCTTCACCGGCACCGCCGGGCAGCGCCTGCTTTTCGACGCCACGGTCAACAACAGCAGGGCCTTCTTTGCCACCCTGCGCAGCCCCAGCGGCGCCCTGGTGATCAATTCTGCCGATACCGATTTCGACAGCAGCCTGGTCACCCTCACCGAAACCGGCACCTATCAGCTGTCCATCGAAGGCCAGGTCGGCAGTGCCACCAGTACGGGCAACTACAACTTCCAGTTGATCGATGCCTCGGCCGCACAGACCCTCCCGCTGGATACCGACACCCCCGGCACTCTCACCCCTGGGGCTGAGAGTGAGTTCTACCGCTTCACAGCAGCGGCAGGCCAGCGTTTCGCTTTCGACAACATCAGCGGCACCGGTCCGACCGTTCGCGTCTTCGATGCCGGCAACACCCAGATCGGCAACGGCTCCCTCGGCTTCGACTTTGAGTTCACGACGCCGGAAGCCGGCACCTATCTGCTCCAGATCGACGGCAACGGTTTTGCCACCAGTCCCGTCAGCTACAGCTTCAGGCTGGTCACCCCCACCACCACCAGCACGGTGCTGAGCCTGGGCAGTGTCGTCAGCGGCTCGATCGGTGAACTGGGCGAGCAGGACATCTACACGTTCGCTGGCACCGCGGGTCAGCGCCTGCTGTTCGACGCCACCGTCAACAACGCCAGGGTCCTCTTCGCCACCCTGCGCAGCCCCAGCGGGGCCCTGGTGATCAATTCTGCCGACACCGATTTCGACAGCGGCCTGGTCACCCTCACGGAGACCGGCACCTATCAGCTGCTCGTCGAGGGCCTGGTCGGCAATGCCAACAGCACGGGCAGTTACGACTTCCAGCTGATCGATGCCGCCGCCGCACCCGTCCTCACCCTGGACACCGAGACCGCAGGAACGTTGACCCCTGGGGCGAAGAGTGATTTCTATCGCTTCACCGCCGCGGCGGGCCAGCGGTTCGCCTTTGATGCCATCACCGGCACAGGCCCGAGCTTCCGGGTCTTCGATGCCGGCAACACACAGATCTTCTCTGGCTCCATCGGCTTTGACTATGAGTTCACCACGCCGGAGGCCGGCACCTACCTGCTCCAGATCGAGGGGAACAGCAACACCACCACTCCCGTCAGTTACAGCTTCCAGCTCGTCACCCCCACCACCACCAGCACGCCTCTGACCCTGGGCAGTGTCGTCAGCGGCTCGATCACCGAACTGGGCGAGCAGGACATCTACACCTTCAGCGGCACAGCCGGCCAGCGACTCTTCTTCGACGCCACGGTCAACAACACCAGAAGCATCCTGGCCACTCTGCGTAGTCCCAGCGGGACCTCCCTCAGTTTCCTGGACGCCGATTCCGACGGCAGTCTGATCACCCTCACCGAACCTGGCACCTATCAGCTGATCGTCGAAGGCCAGGTCGGCGTTGCCAACAGCACGGGCGACTACGACTTCAAGCTCATCGATGCCAGCAATGCCCCCCTGATCACCCTGGGCACGGCCATCACCGGCACCCTCAGCCCAGGGAGAGAATCGGATTTCTATCGCATCTCCGGCACCGCGGGCCAGCGGCTCACTTTCGACAGCCTGGCCGCCGCGACGGGGGCCAACTGGCGTCTGTTCGACCCCAGCAACGTGACGGTGGCGGGATCCAGCGTTGGTGCCGGCACGGATTTCACGGCCTTTCTGGATGCCACCGGCACCTACCTGCTGCAGATCGACGGCAGCAGTGCCAGCGATGTCAGCTACAACTTCAATGTAACGGGCACCATCGACCCGCCGCCCGCCGCACCCACCGCCTTCCCCTTCAGCCAATCGGGGACGGTATCCGGATCTCCGGTCGATTTCACAATCACCGCAGCCGCCGGCAAACTGCTCTATGTCGACAGCCTGGATCCGGATTTTGACAGTGTTTCCCTGCAGATTCTCGATCAGGGCAATGCCAACACCGCCATCTACTCCGCCAATGCCGGAAGTGATTCAGGTGGGGGTTTCGCTCTGCCGCGTTCGGGAAGCTACACCGTCAGGATCAACGGAACCGGTGACTACAACTTCCGGATCCTCGATCTGAGCGCCAATGCCACGCCGCTCACCCTCGGCGCCGCCTCCAGCGGTCCCCTGGCGGCCGCTGCCACACAGATCTTCAGCTTCAGCGGCAGCGCAGGCCAGCGGCTCTACTTTGACGCGCTCGAAGAAGATAACGACTCCATCAACCTGGTGCTGCTGCGCCCCGATGGAAGCTCGGTGCTCAGCAGCAGTGGGGAAGCGGACAGCTTTCCGACCTTCAGCCTCACGGAACCGGGCGCCTACCACCTGCTGCTGATCAACAATGCAACGACAGCGGCCGACTTCAACTTTGTTCTGAGGGATGTGGCCGCCGCCACGGCTCTGCCCTTCGACACCGTCACCAACGGCAGCCTTTCCCCCGGCCAGGAAACCGACCTCTTCCGCTTCACCGGCACGGCCGGCCAGCGACTCGTGTTCGACAGCCAGACCGCCGGATTCCCCAACGCCACCTGGCGGGTCATCGGACCGGCCAACCAGTCCGTGGCTAACCAGAACATCAGCACCGACCTGGAGCTGAACCTCACCGCCGATGGCACCTACGTCCTGGCGATCGATGGCTCCAGCACCACCACGGTCAACTACGGCTTCAGCCTGATCACCCCCTCCACCACCACAACCGCCCTCAGCCTCAACAGCCCCGTCTCCAGCTCACTGAGCGAGATGGGAGAGCGGGACATCTACACCTTCACCGGAACGGCGGGCCAGCGGCTCTACTACGACGCCCTCACCAGTGACTTCACCAGGAGCTTCCCCGTTCGCCTGATCGACCCAACCGGCGACATCGGTCTGCTGAACCAGCAGCACTACTTCGACAGCAACACCCCCTTCACCCTCACCGAAACCGGCACCTACCAGCTGCAGCTCGAGAGCACCTCCTCCTTCTCCCTCGACACCGGCGCCTACAGCTTCCAGCTGCTTGATCTGGCCGCCGCCACAGTGCTGCCCTTCGACACCGTCACCAACGGCACCCTTTCCCCCGGCCAGGACACCGATCTCTACCGCTTCAACGGCACGGCCGGCCAGCGACTCGTCTTCGACAGCCAGACCCCCGGATTCCCCTCCGTCAGTTGGCGACTCTTCGGACCGGGCAACCAATCCCTGGCCAACCAGAACATCACCAGCGACCTGGATCTCACCCTGAGCGCCGATGGCACCTACGTCCTGGCGATCGATGGAGCCAGCGCCACCAACGTCAACTACAGCTTCAGTCTGGTCACCCCCACCACCTCCACCACCGCCCTCAGCCTCAACAGCCCCGTCTCCAGCTCGCTCGCCGAAATCGGCGAACGGGACATCTACACCTTCACCGGATCGGTGGGCCAGCGGCTCTACTACGACGCCCTCACCAACGACACCAGCAAGAGCTTCCCCGTTCGCCTGATCGATCCCACCGGCGACATCGTCTTTCTCAACCAGCAGCACTACGCCGACAGCAACACGCCCTTCACGCTCACCGAGGCCGGCACCTACCAGCTGCTGGTTGAGAGCACAGCGACCTTCTCCCTCGACTCGGGCGCCTACAGCTTCCAGCTGCTCGATGTCGCCGCCGCCACTGCTCTCAATTTCGACACCGTCACCAACGGCACCCTTTCCCCCGGCCAGGACACCGATCTCTACCGCTTCACCGGCACGGCCGGCCAGCGGCTCGTCTTCGACAGCTTGACCCCCGGATTTCCCTCCGCCGCCTGGCGTCTCTTCGGACCGACCAACCAATCCCTGGTCAACCAGAACATCACCACCGATCTGGAGCTGAACCTCACCGCCGATGGCACCTACATCCTGGCCATTGATGGGGCCAGCGCCACCAGCGTCAACTACAGCTTCAACCTGATCACCCCGACGTCCGCCCGAACCGGTGCGCCCAACATCATCGTCGCCGACCGCACAGGGAACACCAACACGCCGATTCCGCTCAACATCGCCGCCAGCTTCGCGGCCAGCGATGGCAATGATCAGCGCAGCATCCTGATCTCCGGCGTGCCCAGCGGAGCTCTCCTCTCAGCGGGGACCAACAACAACAACGGCACCTGGACCCTGACGCCCGCCCAGCTCGCAGGGCTGACCATCACGGTGGCCAATGCCGCCAACTTCGCGCTCACCGTGACGGCCACCAGCGCCGAAACGACCGGTGACACGGCCACCACCACGGCCACGTTCTCCGTCATCGTCAACGTCGCCACCGGCATCACCGTCACCCCAACCTCGGGCCTGGTCACGACAGAAGCCGGCGGCAGCGCCACCTTCACCGTGGTGCTCGACAGTCAACCCACGGCGAACGTCACCGTCGGCATCGCCAGTTCCGACGCCACCGAAGGCAGCACCAACGTTTCCTCGCTCACCTTCACGCCGGCTAACTGGAACGTCGCCCAGACCGTGATCGTCACCGGCGTCGATGACCCTGCCATCGATGGCACGGTGGCCTATTCGATCGTCACCGCGGCGGCCACCAGCAGCGACCCCAACTACAACGGCTTCAACGCCGCTAACGTCAGTGTCTCCAACACGGACAACGACACCGCGGGGGTCACGGTTGCGCCCACCGGTGGGTTGTTCACATCGGAGGGCGGCGGCACGGCCGGCTTCAGCGTGCGCCTCACCAGCCAGCCGTCGGCCAACGTCAGCATCAGTATCGCCAGTTCGGACAGCACCGAAGGCTCCACCAACGCTTCTTCCATCACCTTCACCCCGGCCAACTGGAATGTCTTCCAGTTCGTTACAGTCACAGGCGTCGATGAGGGCGTTGTGGATGGAAATATCGTCTACACGATTCTCACTGGGGCGACCACCAGCACTGACACCAACTACAGCGGGCTTGCCGTCGCCGATGTCGGTGTCACCAACGTTGACAACGACGCCGCTTCCTTCTCGATCAGCGACGTCTCCATCACCGAGGGCAACAGCGGCACCACCACCGCCGTCTTCACCGTCACCCTCAGCAATGCCGTCGCCGGTGGGGCTTCGGTTTCCTACGCCACCGCCAACGGTACCGCCATCGCCGGTACTGATTACGTCGCCACCTCCGGCACCCTCAACTTCACCGGCACCGCCGGTGAACAGCGCACCGTCTCCGTCACCATCAACGGCGACACCACGATCGAATCCGACGAGTTCTTCGTCCTTAACCTCTCCTCGCCAACCAACGGCGTCACCCTCGCGGATACCCAAGGCGTCGGCACCATCACCAATGATGATGCGGCTCCCGTCCCCGTCGTCACTCTGGCTGTGTCTCCGGGCAGCGTGACGGAGAACGGAGTAACGAACCTCGTCTATACCTTCTCCCGCACCGGCGACACCACCAATTCCCTTGTCGTCAACTACTCCATTGGCGGCACCGCCACAGGCGGCACCGATTACGGCCTGATCCCCGCTTCCGTCACCTTCGCCGCCGGTTCCGCCACCGCCAGCGTCACCGTCGATCCCACCGGGGACACCCAGCTGGAGCCCAACGAAACCGTTGCCCTCACCCTCACTGCCGATCCCGCCTACACCATCGGCACCGCTGGCGCCGTCACCGGCACCATCACCAACGACGACGCCGCCTCCTTCTCCATCAGCGACGTTTCCATCACCGAGGGCAACAGCGGCACCACCACCGCCGTTTTCACCGTCACCCTCAGCAATGCCGTCGCCGGTGGCGCCTCCGTCAACTACGCCACTGCCGATGGCACCGCCACCGCTGGCTCCGACTACCTCGCCGCCTCCGGCACCCTCAACTTCGCAGGCACCCCGGGCGAAACCCAGACCGTCTCCGTCACCATCAACGGCGACACTGCCTTCGAGCCCAACGAATCCTTCTTCCTCAACCTCTCGGCCCCCACCAACGGCGTCACCATCGCCGACTCCCAGGGACTCGGCACCATCACCAATGACGATGCCGCTCCACTCCCCGTCGTCACCCTCGCCGTCTCACCTGCCAGCGTCACAGAAAACGGAACAACGAACCTCGTCTATACCTTCACCAGAACCGGCGCCACCACCAACCCCCTCACCGTCAACTACGCCATCAACGGCACCGCCACCAATGGCACTGATTACGGCCTGATCCCCACCTCCGTCACCTTCGCTGCCGGCTCGGCCACCGCCACCGTCACCGTTGATCCCACCGCTGACGCGATCCTCGAGCCCGACGAAACCGTCTCCCTCACCCTCACGGCCGATCCCGCCTACGTCGTCGGTACAACCACCACCATCACCGGCACCATCGCCAACGACGACGCCGCCTCCCTCTCCATCAGCGATGTCAGCCTCACCGAGGGGGATGCCGGCACCAAGATCGCCGTCTTCACCGTCACCCTGAACCAGGCCGTCGCCGGTGGAACTTCCGTTACCTACGCCACCGCCAACGGCACCGCCACCGCAGGCTCCGACTACGTCGCCACCTCCGGCACGCTCAACTTCACCGGCACCAGCGGTGAAACCCAGACCATCTCCGTCACCATCAACGGGGAGAGCAGGGTCGAACTCAACGAAACGTTCTTCCTCAACCTCTCCACCCCCACCAACGGCGTCACCCTCGCCGACGGTCAAGGCCTCGGCACCATCACCAACGACGATACCGCCAGCCTGAGTATCAACAACGTCAGCAGGGTGGAAGGCAACAGCGGCATCACCAGCTTCGTCTTCGATGTCACCCTCAACAACGCCGTTGATGTTCCTCTCAGCGTTGGCTATGCCACCGCCAATGGCACCGCCACCCTTGCCAACAACGACTACCAGGCCGCCAATGGCACCTTGAACTTCGTCGGCACGGCCAGTGAAACCCAGCAGATCACCGTCAATGCCCTGGGCGACACCACGGTCGAGGCCAACGAAACCTTCGTCGTCAACCTCAGCAACCTGCAGGCCTCCGGACGGAACGTCACCCTCGCCAACGCCCAGGCCACAGGCACCATCACCAACGACGACGGTGCCTCCTTCTCCATCAACGACGTCTCCGTCACCGAGAGCAACAGCGGCACCAAGACCGCCGTTTTCTCCGTCACCCTCAACAACGCCGTCAGCGGTGGCTCCTCCGTCAGCTACGCCACTGCCAACGGAACCGCTACCGCCGGCTCCGACTACCTCGCCACTTCCGGCACCCTCACTTTCGCAGGCACCGCCGGCGAAACCCAGACCATCTCCGTCACCATCAACGGCGACACCGCCTTCGAACCCGACGAGACCTTCTTCCTCAACCTCTCGGCCCCCACCAACGGCGTCACCATCGCCGACTCCCAGGGCCTCGGCACCATCACCAATGACGACCCTGCTCCCCTGCCCGTCGTCACCCTCGCCGTCTCCCCCGCCAGCGTCACGGAGAACGGTGCAACGAACCTCATCTATACCTTCACCAGAACAGGCGCCACCACCAATCCACTCACCGTCAACTACGCCATCAACGGCACCGCCTCCAATGGCACCGATTACGGCCTGATCCCCGCCTCCGTCACCTTCGCTGCCGGTTCCGCCACCGCCTCCGTCACCGTTGATCCCACCGCTGACGCGATCCTCGAACCCAACGAAACCGTCTCCCTCACCCTCACGGCCGATCCCGCCTACGTCGTCGGTACCACCACCGCCGTCACCGGCACCATCACCAACGACGACGCCGCTTCCTTCTCCATCAGCGATGTCTCCATCTCCGAGGGCAACAGCGGCACCAAGACCGCCGTGTTCACCGTCTCCCTGAGCCAGGCCGTCGCCGGTGGGGCTTCCGTCTCCTACGCCACCGCCAACGGCACAGCCACCGCCGGCTCCGATTACCTCGCCGCCTCCGGCACCCTCACCTTCACAGGTACCGCCGGCGAAACCCAGACCGTCTCCGTCACCATCAACGGCGACACCACCTTCGAACCCGACGAGACCTTCTTCCTCAACCTCTCGGCCCCCACCAACGGCGTCACCATCGCCGACTCCCAGGGACTCGCCACCATCACCAATGACGATCCCGCTCCACTCCCCGTCGTCACCCTCGCCCTCTCACCTGCCAGCGTCACAGAAAACGGAACAACGAACCTCGTCTATACCTTCACCAGAACCGGCGCCACCACCAACCCCCTCACCGTCAACTACGCCATCAACGGCACCGCCACCAATGGCACTGATTACGGCCTGATCCCCACCTCCGTCACCTTCGCAGCCGGCTCGGCCACCGCCACCGTCACCGTTGATCCCACCGGCGACAGTGACGTTGAACCGGATGAAACCGTCAGCCTCACCTTGCTGGCCAATGCGGCCTACGCCATCAGCAACACCGGGGCCGTCACGGGCACCATCACCAATGACGACGTCGGCAACAGAGCTCCGGTGTTCGTCGCGGACCCGGCCAAAACCATCCGGCCCGGCCAGACCGCCACCTTCACCGGCGCCAGCCTCGTGGCCAACGACACCGACCCGGATGGCAATCCCCTCTCGGTGAGCCAGTTCTTCACTGCCACCAGCCAGGGCGGTTCCGTTGCCAACACCGGCTTCGACACCTTCACCTACACCCCTGCCGCCGGCTTCACTGGCACAGACATCTTCTCCTACGTGGTCTCCGACGGTGCCGGCGGCTTCACCAATGCCACCCTCGCCATCAACATCGTCAATAGCGCTCCGGTGTTCGTCGCCGACCCCGCGATCACCATCCGGCCAGGGCAGACCGCCACCATCAACGGCGCGACGCTCCTTGGTAATGACACCGATCCCAATGGCGATCCCCTCTCGATCAGCCAGTTCTTCACTGCCACCAGCCAGGGCGGTTCCGTCGCCAACACCGCCTTCGACACCTTCACCTACACCCCGGCCGCCGGCTTCACGGGCACCGATACCTTCTCCTATGTGATCTCCGACGGCTTCGGCGGCTTCACCAATGCCACCCTCGCCATCAACGTCGTCAATAGCGCTCCGGTGTTCGTCGCCGACCCGGCGATCACCATCCAGCCCGGGCAGACCGCCACCATCATCGGCGCCAACCTCCTGGCTAACGACACCGATCCCAATGGCGATCCCCTCTCGGTCAGCCAGTTCTTCGCCAACACCAGCCAGGGCGGTTCCGTCGCCAACACCGCCTTCGACACCTTCACCTACACCCCGTCCGCCGGCTTCACGGGCACGGACACCTTCTCGTACGTGATCTCCGACGGCTTCGGCGGATTCACCAACGCGTCCCTTGCCATCAACGTGCAGGCCAAACCGAGGGTCTCCCTGGCGGTATCTCCAGCCAGCGTTGCCGAGAACGGAGCAACGAACCTCATCTATACCTTCTCCCGCACAGGGGCCACCACCAATCCCCTCACCGTCAACTACACCGTCAACGGCACCGCCACCAACGGCAGCGATTACGGCCTGATCGGCAACAGCGTCACCTTCGCCGCTGGGTCGGCCACCGCCACCGTCACCGTCGATCCCACCGGTGACAGCGTCGTTGAGTCCGATGAAACCGTCTCCCTCACCTTGCTGGCGGATGCGGCCTACACGGTCGGCACGGCTGGGGCCGTCACAGGCACCATCACCAATGACGATGCGGGCCAGGTCATCAACGGAACCCGCAACCGGGAGACCCTTACGGGTACCGATGGCGACGACGTGATCACCGGACGCCAGGGGGCCGACACGATCCGCGGCAATGGCGGTGCCGACCGATTCGTCTACACGAGCATCGTCGACGCCGGTGACACGATCATCGACTTCAACAGGGCCCAGGGCGACAAGGTGGATCTCAAAGGGGCGTTGGCCAGCGTGGGGTACACGGGCACCACCCCCATCACCGATGGCTATCTCAGGTTCGTCGGCAGGGGCAGCGACACCCTGCTGCAGATTGATCCCGATGGATCCGGGCTGGCGGCCGCGAGGAACTTCATTCTGTTCAAGAACGTTGACCTGGCCACCCTCAGCCAACCGGACAATTTCATCGTCTGACCGCCCCCCTGCAGGGCATCGCCCTGACCACGTTCCCCATCGCCGAAGTTCGCGCCCGGCCCGGGAGAACTAAAGACCAGATGAGCGCAACTTGAGCTAAGCTGAAAATGATCTCACCCGATCGCCCGCCTTCCCCACCATGACCAGCTCCATCCCCAGACTCGTCCTGCTGACGACAGGCCTGGCACTCGGTGTGGGGCTGGCCCAGCCTGCCCCGCTCAAGGCAGCGGTGGTGGCCTACACCTTCGACATCCTGATTGATTCGGGGCCGCTGCAGCCCAACAGCTACTCCGGCTCGTTCGCCTACGACACAAACACCTTCAACCTCACGTCATTTTCCTTCAATTTTGAGGGTACGCAGTACGACGAGACGGATGATCCTGATGCCTCTGCCGTCTTCGATAACGGTGTCTTCTTGGGGCTGGAGTATTCCGTAGGTTCGTTTCCTCAATTCTCATTTGTCCCCGGATTCTTTGATTCCAGCGACGCCTCCTTTGCCTATGACCTGGAAGCCTCGGCCGGCCGGGGCGGAGCTGGCTCCCTGACCTTCACCCGCATCGGCCGCCCGGATATCTCCGCCGTTCCCGGACCCCTGCCGCTCCTGGGGGCTGCCGCCTGCTTCGGCTATAGCCGCAAGCTCAAGCAGCGGATGAAGATCTCCATCGCTCCCGGTTCGTCCCACAGCCCGATCGACTGACGGAATCCACGGCAACGGTGTTGATCCCTGGCCCAGAATACTCAGACTGATGCCGAATTGCCTTTCGGCTGCATCAGATCTGCATCAGCAGTGAAGATCAGCCAACGCTGACTGCCATGCCAGCCATCTTCTACAAAGATGGAAATAGCGGCGGCGCAGTCACAATGAAAAGGCCGGGTTATCGATCCTATTCATCCATTGCTGTTGGGATCTTTACTGCAATCCTGCTGGCTCCGCAGGCGGCGCTGGCCCTGGATGTCAAGTTCGTGCTCGACGGTGTCATGGGCGTTTTCCGTGGCCTGGAGGCAGGGCAGACCACCGAGGTCCCTCCCGCGGAAGCCTGGCTGACCTTCACCCCGTCGAACAGTGCACCAGAGGGTCTCTACGGCAGGGCACCCATCTGCCAGCTGCCGGATTGTGGCTTCATCTCCGTGGATGCCAGCGGCAGGGATCTCACCAGTCCGGCCCGCTTCCATGGTGTCAACGGGGGCTGGCAACTGTTGATCACGCCCTCACCGTCAGAGCCGTCCGCAGGGGCCGGCTGGCCCCTCCAGGGATCACTGATTTACTGCCCCGGCTATGAAAGCAACGGCGATGCCGACGCGTGTCCGGATCCCACCCCCGACACCGAGCCCCGGACCGGACCGCTGACACCGATGCCCCACGGTGATCCCACCGACGATGCCGTGCCCGGACCCCTGCCCATCCTTGGGGTCGCCGCCGCCTTCCGCTGCAGCCGGCGCCTGAGAAGGAGGCTCCGCGGCCGCCTCAGCGGTAGTTCTCGAACTGCAGCGGCACCTCCAGGTCCTCCGCCCGCAGCAGGGTGATCACCTGCTGGAGGTCATCCTTGTTCTTGCCGGTGACGCGCAGGCTCTCGCCCTGGATCGCCACGGTCACCTTCTTGACCTGATCCCGCACCAGCTTGCTGAGCTTCTTGGCCAGCTCCTGGCTGAGGCCCTTGCGCAGCTTCACCACCTGCTTCACCCGGTTGCCGCCCACCGGCTCGGGGGTCTGCAGGTCGAAGATCTTCAGCGACAGGTTGCGCTTGGTGGCCTTCTGGCGCAGCACATCGACCACTGCATCAAGGGTCATGTCGCTGGCGGTGGTGATCGTCAGGCTGGCCTCCTCCACCTCGATCTCGGTGTTGCTGTCCTTGAGGTCGTAGCGCTGGCCCACCTCCCGGCGCACCTGGTCGACGGCGTTCACCAGCTCCTGGCGGTCGAAGTCGGAGACGACGTCGAAGGAATAGCTGTCGGCCATGGCGCGGGCGAAGGCAAGGCAGCGCCAGCCTAGAAAAGAGACCCCAGCCGCCCCCTACCGATGGCCACCTTCCTGCCCAGCCCCCTCCTGGCGGCCAGCATCGCCCTGCCGGTGCTGCCGGCGGCCGCCGGCGGGCCGTTCGCCTGGTCGCTGGTGCTCTCCGGAGCCGTGGTGGTGCTCAGCCTGATCCCCCTGGGGGCCGCCCGCTCCCAGGCCGACTTCACCCCCTCCGACCTGGCCGCCCCCCGGGCGATGTTCGAGCGGCTGCCGGCCTGGGGCAAGCGGGCCAACTGGGCCCATCAGAACAGCTTCGAGGCCTTCACCCTGCACGCCCCCGCCTGCCTGCTGTGCCTGCTGGTGGCCCCTTCGGTGCTGGCGGCCGCCCCGTGGGTGCCCCTGCTGGCCTGGCTGCACCCTGCCCTGCGTCTGGGCTACATCGGGGCCTACGTGGCCAACATTCCCCCCGTGCGCAGCCTCTGCTGGGCGGGGGGCATTCTCTGCACAGCCCTTCTCTACAGCGAAGGCCTGCGGGCGGTCCTGCGCAGCTGAGGGCAAGGACGGCGGACGGGCCTCAGCTGCCGCCCTTCTCCTGCAGCCCCTTGAGGGCGGCCAACAACGAGGCCGGGCTCTGGGGATCCACCATCAGCACCGATCCCCCGTGGGCGGCCGCCATCTGCTGGCCCATGGCCATCCAGTCCTTGGCCAGCAGCAGTCGCAGCCCCTCGGCCGCCGCCGGATGGGCTTCGATCACGGCCGCCAGCTGGGTGGCTGACTCGGCCCGCGCCTTTGCCAGCAGCAGCTGCTGCTTGGCCTGGGCATCGGCATCGAGCAGCACCGCCTCCTGCTTGGCCTTGGCATCCAGCACCAGGGCCTCGGCCCGACCCCGGGCCGCGTTCACCTGGGACTCCCGCTCCCCTTCGGAGCGCAGGATCGCCGCCCGCTTCTCCCGCTCGGCGGTCATCTGCTGCTCCATCGCCTGCTGCACCCCCTGGGAGGGCTGGATGTCGCGCAGCTCCACCCGGGTCACCTTGACGCCCCAGGGATCGGTGGCCTGATCCAGCTCCTTGAGCAGGGTCTCGTTCACCTCCTGCCGGGTGGTGAAGGTCTGGTCGAGGTCGAGCTTGCCCATCTCGGCCCTGATCTGGGTGAGCACCAGGTTGACCATCGCCGCCTGCAGGTTGTCGACGGCGTAGTAGGCGCGGGCGTGCTCCAGCAGCTGCCAATACACCACCGCATCCACCTCGATCGAGACGTTGTCGCGGGTGATGCACTGCTGGGGGGGGATGTCGAGCACCCGCTCCTTGAGCGATTCGTGGCTCACCACCCGCTCCATGCCGGGGATCACCAGGGACAGGCCGGGGCGCAGCTCGCGGTCGTACTTGCCGAGGCGCTCCACCAGCATCGAGCGGCTGCTGCTGGTGACCTTGATGCCGCTGATGCCCAGACCACCGAGCACCAGGAGCACCGGAATGAGGAGCACTTCCATGCCGGCTTCTTCACTGGCGCCACGCTAGGCAGGATGGGGGCGACGGCCAACCTTCCCGTCGGTTTCGTTGTCCTCGCCTCCGTCCCATCGCCCCCGGCCGATGCCCGCACCCCCGATCCTCTGGCTCGCCCTGGCGGGGGTGCTGCTGCTGCTGGAGCTGGTGGGCGCCGACGGCGACGGCCTGCTGCTGATCGCTGCCGTGGCGGCCCTGCTGCTCACCCTGGTCGCCATCCTGGCGCCGGTGGTGCCGCCCCTCGGCCAGCTGCTCCTCTACGTCGTTCTGGTGGGAACGGGCTACGTCTGGCTGCGGCGCTGGTCGGCCCGCCGCCAGGCCCGCACCATCCCCCCCGGCGCCCGCGCCGAACTGGCGGAGGTGACCACGGCCTTCGACGCCAGCGGCGAGGGCAGGGTGCGCTGGCAGGGCCAGAGCTGGGCCGCCCAGAACCTGGCCCCCGACCAGCTCCTGCCCACCGGTGCCCAGGTGACGGTGATGGGCCGGGAGGGCACACGGCTGCAGGTGCTGCCGCGCCAGGAAAACCTGCTGGGCTGAAACCCGGCGGGCCCGAACCGGGGGCTCAGTCGAAGAACATCAGGCTGACCACCTTGCCCATGTCCTCGGCGGTGCGGCAGCTGGAGAGCAGCGTCTCGCTGTCGTGGAAGGCGTAGCAGATCAGCTGGTCGCAGCGGTTGATGATCTCCTGGTTGCAGAGGCTGCTGGCCATCGGCAGGGGCAGCTCGTCGTTCTCAGGCTTCTCCACCAGGTGCAGCACCCGCTCCAGCTGGCTGCGGGATTCGCCCGGCTGGCGCTCCAGGCTCTGGGGCAGCAGCACGGTGAGCCGGGCCGGATCCACCTCCAGCACGCTGCGGATCACGGCCGCATTGACCCCCTGAGCCCCGGAGGTGATCAGGTTGTGGCCCTCCTGGGCCAGGGAGCGGGCCACCAGCTCCACCAGATGGATCGACACCACCGGCACATGGCGGCTGCCGAGGAAGGCGATTCTGCGTTTGCCCCGGTCCTGGAGCATGGCCAGCTCCTGGGCGAGCGTATCGATCCGGTCCAGGGCCGGAAGATCTAGGGACCGGGTCACCCGTTATCGACAACCAACGAACTGAAACTAGCAGCGCCCTCAGACATGGACCGCCAGCCGCAGCCGGCCGAACAGCCGATCGAAGTGGCAGTTCTCTTCCACCAGGCGGATCGCATAGGTGGCCTTCACCGCTTCGTGCAGCCGCACATGGCCGATGGCGGCGTCGATCACCTCGACGGTGGTGAGGGTGTCGTGGTCGACCTTGAGCACCGGCACCTCCAGCTCCTCGGCCCGGCTGATCAGCTGGGGCAGCGGCTCACCGGCGCCGGTGAGGATCAGGCACTGGGTGGAGGCCTCCAGGGCCGCCAGCTGGATGTCGGTGCGGTCGGCGCCGGTGACCACGGCCATGTTGCGGCGGCGCCGGAAGAACTCCATCGCCGAATTGACGTTCATGGCGCCGATCGAGAGGGTCTCCACCAGCAGGTCGAGGCCGTCGTGGCAGCAGAGCACGGTGGCCTCGAGCCGGCGGGCCAGCTCCTCCACCGTGACGCTGCGCAGCAGGGGGCTGCGGGGCATCACGCCCAGCACCGGGATCCCCAGCCGCTCCAGGGCCGGCAGCACCGCCTCCCGCACTTCCGGCACCATCTCGGGCAGCACGGCGTTGAGCACCACACCCGCCAGCAGATCACCCAGCTGGTGCCGGGCCTCCAGCAGGGCATCAACGCTGCGGCTGTCGCTCCAGGGGTGCACCAGCAGGACCTGGGCCTGCAGGGCCTGGGCCAGCTGCACCAGGCCCAGGCCGTAGAGCTGCCCTTCGCTGAGGCTGCCGGCCCCCTCCAGCAGCACCAGCCGCTCGGCGTCGTCGTGGATGCGCCGCTGCAGGAGCGTCAGCCCCTCACCCGGGGCCAGATCCCCGGCCAGCAGCCTGGCCCTGGCGGCCGCCGGCTCCAGCACGTGCAGCGAAGGGATCAGCTGCTCCGGCTCCAGCCCCAGGGTGGCGCCGATGAAGCGCACATCCGGATCCAGCAGCGGGTTGCCCGGCGCCCCATCGGTGGGGGCGTCGAGGGGGTCGTCCATGCAGGTGGCCAGCGGCTTGCCGAAGGCGAGCGGCACGCCCTGGCGGGCGAGCTGGCGACCCAGACCCAGCACCACCGCCGACTTGCCGCTGAAGGGTTCACAGGAGCCGATCAGCAGGGGGATGGACATGGTGTGACCTCGCCGGGACCCGCAGGTGCCGGGCAATCTAGGCAGCACGACCACCGCAGGCCCATGCCGCACCCCTTGAACGAAGCGCTCACCGTGGCCGTCACCGGTGCCAGCGGCGCCCTCGGCCAGGCCCTGCTGCGCCGCTGGCACCGCCGCGGCGCCCGGCTGATCGCCCTCACCCACAGCCCGGCCCCGCTGCAGCTGGCAGGACCGGAGGGGCAGCAGATCCCCCTGCGCCAGGTGCACTGGCAGGTGGGCCAGGAGGCGGCCCTGGAATCCCTGCTCGAGGAGGTGGACCTGCTGGTGATCAACCACGGCATCAATGTCCATGGCGATGGCAGCGCCGAGGCGACCGGCCGTTCCCTGGAGGTCAACGCCCTGAGCGCCTGGCGGCTGCTGGAGCTGTTCGCCGTCGTGGTGCAGCGACGGGAGCCCGCGGAGCGTGACGGGCGCCGGCGGCCGGAGGTGTGGGTGAACACCTCGGAAGCGGAGATTCAGCCGGCCGTGAGCCCCCTCTACGAGATCAGCAAACGGCTGCTGGGCCAGCTGCTCAGCCTGCGGGCCCCGGAGCTGGCCCAGGCGTTGCGGCTGCGGCGCCTGGTGCTGGGGCCGTTCCGCTCGGCCCTCAACCCCGTCGGCGTCATGGGAGCCGACTGGGTGGCGGGCGAGATCCTGCGGCAGGCCGACTGGAACTGCAGCCTGATCATCGTCACCCCGAACCCGCTGACCTTCGTGCTGATGCCCCTGGCGACCCTGACGCGCTGGGCCTACATGAGCCTGCTGCTGCTGCGCTGAACGGGGCAGCGGCAGGGCAAGCCGGACCTAGAAGTCGCGGTCGGTGAGGATGTCGCAGCCGTCGGAGGTGACCACGATGGTGTGCTCCCACTGGGCCGAGAGGCTGCCGTCCACGGTCACCACGGTCCAGCGGTCCTTGAGGGTGCGGCAGGCCCTGCTGCCGGCGTTGAGGATCGGCTCCACCGCCAGGGTCATGCCGGCCCGCAGCTGCATGTTGGGCAGGTCGCGGGTGCGGTAGTTGAACACCGAGGGCTCCTCGTGCAGGTTGCGGCCCACGCCGTGGCCCGTGTAGTCCTCGACGACCGCGTAGCCGTGGGCCTCGACGTGGTCCTGGACGGCACCGGCCAGCTCCAGCAGGGTGCTGCCGGCCTTGACGGTGGCCAGGCCCTTCATCAGGGATTCCTGGGCCACCCGGCTGAGGCGGCGGGCCTCCTCGGGCACCCCCTCACCGACGCAGAGGGTGACGCAGCTGTCGCCGTGGAAGCCCTCGTAGTAGGCACCGGTGTCGATCTTGACCAGATCGCCGGCCTTGATCACCCGTTTGGCGCTGGGGATCCCGTGGACGACCTCGTCGTTGATGCTGGCGCAGATGCTGGCCGGAAAGCCGTGGTAGCCCTTGAAGCTGGGGGTGGCGCCCATGGCGCGGATGCGGGCCTCGGCGTGGCGGTCGAGATCGCCGGTGGTCATGCCCGGGGCGGCCATGTCGATGATCTCCCGCAGCACCGTGGCCACGATGCGGGAGGCCTGGCGCATGATCGCGATCTCCCGCGCCGACTTCACTTCCACCCCGCGGCGGCCCTTCTGGATGCGGGGGCCGGCCTGGGTGAGAGGGGTGCCACCGCCCTTGACGCCGTTGGTGCTGGCCAGCAGATCGGCGAACAGGTTCATGCGATGGGAGTCGGGCCGGACATTCAAGTTATCAATAGCGTCCCTGCCGCCGTCGTTTCCCCGTGTCCAGCCCCACTCCCGCCGACCCCCCACGGCCCGCCTCACCCTCCTGGGGCGCCCGCCTGCGGCAGGCCCATGCCTGGATGGCGCCGCTGGTGCTGGCGCCCCTGCTGCTCTCGGCCGTCACGGGTGTGGGTTACCGCCTGCTGCGGGACTGGGGCGGGCTGAGCCGGGACCAGGTCCATCCGCTGATGGTGCTGCACGAGGGCGAATGGCTCCAGAGCTGGCTGGGCCAGGTGGGGGAGACGCTCTACGTGCTGCTCAACGGCCTGGGGCTGCTGTGGATGCTGGTCACCGGCGGCGCCATGGCCTGGGAGCGGCTGCAGCGGAGCTGGCGGCGGCGCGGGGGGAAGGGGGTCACCTGAGGCGGTAAGGTGTTGGTTTGGCCAGGCGCTCAGAGAAAAGGGATGGCAACCGAGACCGATCCGACCACCACCGATCCATCCACCGAGGTGGACCCGCAGACCGTGGACCAGGAGACCCCTGACGTGGCGGCTCCTGCCACCGTGACCGTCACCACCGGCAAGCTCAGTGCCCGTGCCCTGATCGAGGAGTTCGAGGCGGCCCAGCTGAAGAGCGACCTGCCCGAGATCTACGTGGGCGACACCGTCAAGGTGGGCGTGCGCATCCGGGAGGGCAACAAGGAGCGGGTCCAGCCCTACGAGGGCGTGGTGATCGCCAAGCGCCACGGCGGCCTCAACCAGACGATCACCGTGCGCCGCATCTTCCAGGGCATCGGCGTGGAGCGGGTCTTCATGCTGCACAGCCCCCAGGTCGCTTCCGTGAAGGTGGAGCGGCGCGGTAAGGTGCGTCGGGCGAAGCTCTTCTATCTTCGTGACCGGGTGGGTAAAGCCACGCGCGTCAAACAGCGCTTCGATCGCTGAAGCCTGGTTTCACGGGATTTCATTGCCCGCGTTTCCCTCTCACGCTTTCCAGGGGCCATCGGCCTTGCGCCGTTAGTTCAGTTGGTAGAACGCAGGTCTCCAAAACCTGATGTCGGGGGTTCAAGTCCTCCACGGCGCGTTCGATGGTCCCATTTGCAGTCTCGTGGTTCCGAACATGGAGTTGGATCTACAACCCGGTGATGTGGTCAAGGTGCTGGAATCGGCCGCCCTTGGCTGGGTCCGGGCCCGGGTCATCCGGGTCAAGTCCGGAGGTCGGGTCGTGGTCCAGAGCGACCAGGGGCGGGAGTTCACCGCCCGGGGCAATCAGGTGCGTCTGATTGAACCCGCCGGCTTCCGCCCCTGAGCCCAACGCTCCGGCGTCCCCTTTGGCCAGCGCCAGCCCCGTGCCCCGCACGGGGCTTTTTGTGTGGCCCAGTCACCAGGCCCGCCCCCTGCCCGGCCTTCCCGGGCGCCGTTGACGGACCGCGTTGACGGACCGCGTTGACGGAGGGACCGGTGACGATGGATACTTCCTTGGTCGGCGTCCGCGCCGTCGTGATCGCCCATCGGTGCCGCATCCTCCCCCCGGGGCGGATCGAGCCTCGAATGTCGGTCTGGGACTGTAGTTCAATCGGTTAGAGCACCGCCCTGTCACGGCGGAAGTTGCGGGTTCGAGCCCCGTCAGTCCCGTTCTCACCACCTGGAGCCGATTCCGTGGCCGCAGCGGTTCCCGTACGCGTTCGGCTGGCCCCCAGCCCCACCGGCACCCTCCACATCGGCACCGCCCGCACGGCGGTGTTCAACTGGCTGTTCGCCCGCCACCTGGGGGGCGCCTTCCTGCTCCGCATCGAGGACACCGACCGGGAACGGTCCAAGGCCGAGTACACCGAGAACATCCTCGATGGCCTGCGCTGGCTGGGCCTCACCTGGGACGAGGAGCCGGTGGTGCAGAGCGCGCGCATCGAGGCCCACCGGGCCGCGATCGAGCAACTGCTTGAGGGCGGCCACGCCTACCGCTGCTTCGCCAGTGACGCCGAACTGGCGGCCATGCGGGAGCGCCAGCAGGCCGAGGGCCGGGCCCCCCGCTACGACAACCTGCACCGGGATCTCACCCCGGAGCAGCAGCAGGCCTACATCGACGAGGGGCGCGAAGCGGTGGTCCGCTTCCGCATCGACGACGGCGCCACGATCACCTGGAACGACCTGGTGCGCGGCGAGATGCGCTGGGCCGGCAGCGACCTGGGCGGCGACATGGTGATCGCCCGCCGGGCGCCCGCCGATGCCATCGGCGACCCCCTCTACAACCTGGTGGTGGTGGTGGACGACGCCGCCATGGCCATCAGCCACGTGATCCGCGGCGAGGACCACATCGCCAACACCGGCAAGCAGCTGCTGCTCTATGCCGCCCTGGGGCTGACGCCGCCCCAGTTCGCCCACACCCCGTTGATCCTCAACCAGGAGGGTCGCAAGCTCTCCAAGCGCGACGGCGTCACCTCCGTGGGTGATTTCCGCGCCATGGGCTACACCGCCGAAGCCCTGGTCAACTACATGACCCTGCTGGGCTGGTCGCCGCCGGAGGGCATCGGCGAGCGCTTCAGCCTCGAGCAGGCGGCGGCGGTGTTCTCCTTCGAGCGCGTCAACCGGGCCGGGGCGCGCTTCGACTGGGACAAGCTCAACTGGCTCAACGCCCAGGTGCTGCACGGACTGGCGGCCGGCGAGCTGCGCCAGCGGCTGCTGCCCCTCTGGCAGGCCCGGGGCTGGGGCGAGGGCGCCAGCGCTGACGTCGCCTGGCAGGAGGATCTCTGCGCCCTGCTCGGCCCCTCCCTCAGCCTGCTGGCGGACGGGGTCGACCAGGCCGCCCCCTTCTTCGAGACGCCGGTGCCGGATGAGGCGGCCCTGGCCCTGCGGGCCGACGAGGCCAGCCGCGCCGCCCTGAGCGCCCTGCTGGAGCAGCTGCCGGAGGGGCCGCTCGAGACCGAAGCCGCCCAGGCGCTGCTGGGGGCCGCTGCCACGGCGGCGGGCGTCAAGAAAGGGGTGCTGATGAAGGGCCTGCGGGCCGCCCTGCTGGGCAGCCTCAAGGGGCCCGACCTGCTCACCACCTGGCTGCTGCTGCACCGGCTCGGCAGCGACCGGGGGCGGATCGCCACCGCGCTCTGATCCTCAGCGCTCTGATCCTCAGCGCTCTGACGAACGGCCTCTGGGCCTCAGTCGTCGAGGGCGCCGTAGATCGGCTCCACCCGGATCGCCTGGACGCTGCCGGCCCGCAGCACCAGGAACTCGCTGGTCAGGTCGCTGATCGGCACGTTCACGAAGGTGTCGAGGGCCGCCGCGTTCAGCACGCCGCCATACCAGTTCTGGAAGTCCTCCAGGGTGTTGAAGTGCACCTCCTGGTGGTGGCCGCCACTCAGGAACAGGTGGATGGCATAGCGGCGGGGGGTGCGGGCCATGGGGCGCGGACGGCGGCGTCGGACTGCCCACAGGATGCCCCAAATGGCCGCAACAGGCTTGTGGCCGGCCGGTAGAGGGGATGGAGCGGGGCGCCGGAGGCGGTGAGGCCGAGACACACCAGCCGGGAGCGGTGGGGGTCCAGCAGCTCCAGCATCCGTTCGTCCTGGCCGGAACGGCGGCCGCCGTTGCCCCAGCCCAGCCAGATCAGCGACGGCGGCGCACCGGCCCGGGTGGAACCGCTGCGCCGCTCGCCGGCCCGCATCCTTCGCCGGATCCAGACGGGGTTGGCGGCGCCCACCGGATCGGCGGCCAGGGCCAGGGCCGCCGGGCTCGGGCTGATGCGGGCGAAGAGATTCAGCACCTCCAGGCCGCCGTAGCCCCAGTCGGCGGCGAAGGCCATCAGCCGCCGCAGGGTGGGGTCGTCGTGGCGATGGTCGGCGCGGGAGGGGTTCAGGCCGATGAACAGCAGCCGGCTGCCCTGGGGCTCCCACACCCGCTCCAGCCACCAGCGGTACTGGCGGCAGCGGCTGAAGGCGGCCCGGCCGGTGGCCGTCACGGCGCTTCCGGGCCGCCGGATGGCAGGCTGTGGCGGACGGCGGACGGATCCCGGAAACGGCCATGGAGCGGGACAAGCCCCTGTTGCTGCTGGTGGACGGCCACTCCCTGGCCTTCCGCAGCTTCTACGCCTTCGCCAAGGGCGGCGAGGGGGGACTGGCCACCAAGGACGGGGTGCCCACCAGCGTCACCTACGGCTTCCTCAAGGCCCTGCTCGACAACTGCAAAGGCCTGGGGCCCCAGGGGGTGGTGATCGCCTTCGACACGGCCGAACCCACCTTCCGCCACGAGGCGGACGCCGCCTACAAGGCCCACCGGGAGGAGGCGCCGGAACACTTCTTCGCCGACCTGGCCAACCTGCAGGCCATCCTCAGGGACTGCCTCGACCTGCCCCTGTCGATGGCGCCGGGCTACGAGGCCGACGACGTGCTCGGCACCCTGGCCAACCGGGCGGCGGGCGAGGGCTGGCGGGTGCGGATCCTCTCCGGCGACCGCGACCTGTTCCAGCTGGTGGACGACGAGCGCGACATCAGCGTGCTGTACATGGGCGGCGGCCCCTACGCCAAGAACAGCGGGCCCACGGAGATCCGCCGCGCCCAGGTGATCGAGAAGCTGGGGGTGCCGCCGGAGGGGGTGGTGGACCTCAAGGCCCTCACCGGCGACAGCTCCGACAACATCCCCGGCGTCAAGGGGGTGGGGCCCAAGACCGCCCTCACCCTGCTCAAGGCCCACGGCGACCTGGACGGCATCTACGCCGCCCTCGACGAGCAGAAAGGGGCCCTGAAGACCAAGCTGGAGACCGACCGGGAGAACGCCTTCCGCTCCCGGATGCTGGCGGAGATCCTGGTGCAGATCCCGTTGCCCGAGGAGCCCCGCCTGGCCCTGGGGCGGGTGGACCGCGAGGGGCTGGGGGCCCGCCTGGCCGAGCTGGAGCTGTTCAGCCTGGTGAAGCAGACCGAGGGCTTCGCCCGCCTGTTCTCTTCGGAGCCTCCCGAGCCCGCCGCCACCCCTGCCACGGCCCCGGCCCCGGACCCCGGCACCCCGGCGGACCCAACCGCGGCCGCGCCTGAGGCCCCGGACCCCACCGGCTCCCCGGAGGACGGGGGGGATCCGGCCCTGCCCGCCCTGCGGCCGCATCTGGTCACCACCCCCGAGGCCCTGGCCGCCCTGATCGAGCGGCTGATGGGCTGCACTGATCCGGCGGCACCGGTCGCCCTCGACACCGAGACCACCTCCCTCAATCCCTTCAAGGCGGAGCTGGTGGGGATCGGCCTCTGCTGGGGGGAGGGCCTGGCAGACCTGGCCTACGTGCCCATCGGCCACCACAGCCCACCGTCCCCCGACCTGCTCACCGCGGCCCCCCCGGCGCCGGAGCAGCTGCCCCTGGACGCGGTGCTGCTGGCCCTGGGGCCCTGGCTGGCCAGCGCCGGGCACCCCAAGGCGCTCCAGAACGCCAAGTACGACCGCCTGATCCTGCTGCGCCATGGGCTGCCCCTGGCCGGTGTGGTGATGGACACCCTGCTGGCGGACTACCTGCGGGATGCCAACGCCAAGCATGGCCTGGAGGCGATGGCGGCGCGGGAGTTCGGCCTCCAGCCGACGACCTACGGCGATCTGGTGGCCAAGGGTCAGAGCTTGGCCGACGTGCCGATCGAGGCCGCGGCGCTCTACTGCGCCATGGACGTGCACCTCACCCGGCGCCTGGGCGCCGTGCTGGCGGAGCAGCTGGCGGCGATGGGGCCCCAGCTGCCCCTGCTGCTGCAGCAGGTGGAGCTGCCCCTGGAGCCGGTGCTGGCCCAGATGGAGGCCACCGGCATCCGCATCGACGTGCCCTACCTGAAGGAGCTGGCCGAGGAGCTCAGCACCACCCTGGCCCGGCTGGCGCAGGAGGCCCAGGCGGCGGCGGGGGTGGACTTCAACCTGGCCTCCCCCAAGCAGCTCGGGGAGCTGCTGTTCGACACCCTGGGGCTCGACCGCAAGAAATCCCGCCGCACCAAGACCGGCTGGAGCACCGATGCGGCGGTGCTCGAGAAGCTGGAGGACGACCATCCGGTGGTGAAGCTGGTGCTGGAGCACCGCACCCTCAGCAAGCTGCTGAGCACCTACGTGGAGGCGCTGCCGGCCCTGGTGGAACCCGAGACCGGGCGGGTGCACACCGATTTCAACCAGGCGGTCACCGCCACCGGGCGCCTGTCGAGCAGCAACCCCAACCTGCAGAACATCCCCATCCGCACCGAGTTCAGCCGCCGCATCCGCAAGGCCTTCCTGCCCCAGGAGGGCTGGCGGATGATCAGCGCCGACTACTCCCAGATCGAGCTGCGCATCCTCACCCACCTCTCGGGCGAGCCGGTGCTGGTGAAGGCCTACAACGAAGGCGACGACGTCCACGCCCTCACCGCCCGGCTGCTGCTCGAGACCGACACGGTGACGCCGGAGGAGCGGCGGCTGGGCAAGACGATCAACTTCGGGGTGATCTACGGCATGGGGGCCCAGCGGCTGGCCCGTGAAACCGGCATGGGCCAGGCCCGGGCCAAGGAGTTCCTGAGCCTTTACAAGCAGCGCTACCCGAAGGTGTTCCTGTACCTGGAGCTGCAGGAGCGGCTGGCCCTCAGCCGCGGCTACGTGGAGACGATCCTGGGGCGGCGGCGGCCGTTCCAGTTCGATCCCGGCGGCCTGGGCCGGCTGCTCGGCAAGGATCCGCTGGACATTGACCTGGAGGTGGCCCGCCGCGGCGGCATGGAGGCCCAGCAGTTGCGGGCGGCCGCCAATGCCCCGATCCAGGGCTCCAGCGCCGACATCATCAAGCTCGCGATGGTGAGCCTGCAACGGGCGCTCAGCGAGGCCGGCCTGCCGGCCCGGCTGCTGCTGCAGGTGCACGACGAACTGGTGCTGGAGGCGGCCCCGGAGGCGCTCGAGGAGGTGCGGGAGCTCACCCGCCGCACCATGGAGCAGGCGGTGCAGCTGCTGGTGCCACTGGCGGTCGACACCGGCGTCGGCCCCAACTGGATGGAGGCGAAATAGCCACGCGAAGGTAGGCTGCGCGCGAGCTTTGCCTCCGCCATCGATGCCTGAACCGGTGCGGGTGCTGCTGACCGGCCGCCACGGCCAGCTCGGACAGGCCCTGCTGGCCAGCGTCCCCGCCGGTATCGACCTGATCGCGACGGGACGGGATGAACTGGATCTGGCCGATCCGGCCGCCTGCCGCGCCGCGGTGCACAGGCACCGGCCCGACTGGGTGCTCAATGCCGGCGCCTACACCGCCGTTGACAGGGCCGAGAGCGAACCGGAGCTGGCCGAAGCGGTCAACGCCGGCGCGCCCGGGGCCTTCGCCGAGGCCCTGGCCGAGTCCGGCGGCCGGCTGCTGCAGGTGAGCACCGATTTCGTCTTCGACGGCGACCAGGGCCATCCCTACGCCCCGGAGCAGGCCCTGGCCCCCCTGGGCGTCTACGGCGCCACCAAGGCCGAGGGGGAACGGCGGGCGGCGGCCGCCCTGGGCGCCGATCGCCTCTGCCTGCTGCGCACCAGCTGGGTGTACGGGCCGGTGGGGGCCAACTTCTGCCTCACCATGCTGCGCCTGCACCGGGCGAAAGCCGCCGCCGGCGAGTCCCTGGGGGTGGTGGCCGACCAGGTGGGCTGCCCCACCGCCACCGCCGGCCTGGCCGAGGCCTGCTGGCGGGTGATCGGACGGGGGGTGAGCGGGCGTCACCACTGGAGCGACTGCGGTGCCGCCAGCTGGTACGACTTCGCCGTGGCCATCGGCATGCTGGCGGCGGCCCGGGGGCTGATCGACACCCCGGCCCGGGTGCGGCCGATCACCACCGCCGACTACCCCACCCCGGCCCGTCGCCCCTCCTATTCCCTGCTGGATGGCACCACCACCCGGCACGCCCTGGACCTGGAGGGGCAACACTGGCAGGCCGCCCTCGCTGAGGTGCTGGCGCGGATTCCCCTGCCCCAGGCCTGAACACCCCGACCCCGTCTCGCCCCACACCGATGGATCCGTACCCCTCCCTCGACCTGCCGCTGCTGCTTGCCGGCCGCCGCCGCATCCTGGTGACCGGCGGCGCGGGCTTCATCGGCGGGGCGCTGGTGCGGCGGCTGCTGCAGGACAGCACCGCGACGGTGTTCAACCTTGACAAGATGGGCTACGCCAGCGACCTGCTGGGCATCTACAACACGATGGCGGCGCTGGGGCCGGCGGCGGAGCGGGCCGACGGGCCGCGGCACCGGCTGCTGCAGGTGGACCTGGCCGACGGGGAGGCCACGGCCGCCGCGGTGCGGCAGGCCGATCCGGACCTGGTGCTGCACCTGGCCGCCGAAAGCCACGTCGACCGCTCGATCGACGATCCGGGCGCCTTCCTGGTCAGCAACGTGATGGGGACCTACCACCTGCTGCAGGCGGTGCGGGCCCACTGGGAGGGGCTGCCGGCGGAGCGGCGGGAGCTGTTCCGCTTCCACCACATCAGCACCGATGAGGTGTTCGGCTCCCTGGGGGCCACGGGCCGGTTCTCCGAGACCACCCCCTACGACCCCCGCAGCCCCTACTCGGCCAGCAAGGCGGGCAGCGATCACCTGGTCCAGGCCTGGCACCACACCTTCGGGCTGCCGGTGGTGCTGACCAACTGCAGCAACAACTACGGGCCCTGGCAGTTCCCCGAGAAGCTGATCCCGGTGGTGATCCTCAAGGCCGCCGCCGGTGAGCCGATCCCCCTCTACGGCGACGGGGCCAACGTGCGCGACTGGCTCTACGTGGAGGACCACGTCGAGGCCCTGCTGCTGGCCGCCACCAGCGGCGAGGTGGGCCGCAGCTACTGCGTCGGTGGCCATGGGGAGCGCACCAACAAGGAGGTGGTGCACGCCATCTGCGCCCTGCTCGACGAGTTGCGGCCCGACGGTGCCCCCCACGCCGGCCTGATCACCCCGGTGGCCGACCGGCCCGGCCACGACCGGCGCTATGCCATCGACCCGGAGCGGATCAGCACCGAACTGGGCTGGCAGCCCCGCCACGACTTCCAGCAGGGCCTCAGGGCAACGGTGCAGTGGTACCTGGAGCACGACGACTGGTGCGCCAACGTGCGCAGCCGGGCCGGCTACGGCGGCGGCCGCCTGGGCCAGGCGGGTGCTGGCGCGGGAGCCGTGGCGGGAGCGGGCCATTGACCCTGCGGCTCACCAACACCCTCACCCGCACCTGCGAGCCGTTCGAGCCGCTGCAGCCGGGCAGGGTGTCGATCTACTGCTGCGGCGTCACGGTCTACGACCTCTGCCACCTGGGCCACGCCCGCAGCTACATCGTCTGGGATGTGCTGCGGCGTTATCTGCTGTGGAGCGGCTATGCCGTCACCTTCGTCCAGAACTTCACCGACATCGACGACAAGATCCTCAAGCGGGCCGAGGAGGAGGGCAGCTCCATGGAGGTGGTGAGCGAGCGCAACATCGCCGCCTTCCAGGCCGACATGGCCGCCCTGCACATCCTTCCCCCCGACCGGATGCCGCGGGCCACCCGCAGCCTGGACGCGATCCGTGCGCTGATCGGCGAGCTGGAGGCCAAGGGGGCGGCCTACTCAGCCGATGGCGACGTGTACTTCGCCGTGATGCGGCAGGCCGGCTACGGCAAGCTCAGCGGCCGCACGCTGGAGGAGCAGCAGGAAGGGGCCAGCGGCCGCACCAGCGAGGCGGAGGAGGCCCGCAAGCGCCACCCGTTTGATTTCGCGCTCTGGAAGGGGGCCAAGCCGGGCGAACCCAGCTTCCCCTCGCCCTGGGGCGCAGGCCGGCCCGGCTGGCACATCGAATGCTCGGCCATGGTGCGCGAGGAGCTGGGCACCACGATCGACATCCATCTCGGTGGTGCCGACCTGATCTTTCCCCACCACGAGAACGAGATCGCCCAGTCGGAGGCGGCCAGCGGCCAGCCCCTGGCCCGCTGGTGGCTGCACAACGGCATGGTCAACGTGGGCGGCGAGAAGATGTCCAAGTCGCTGGGCAACTTCACCACGATCCGCGCCCTGCTGGAGAGCGGCGTCAGCCCGATGACCCTGAGGCTGTTCGTGCTGCAGGCCCACTACCGCAAGCCGCTCGACTTCACCGCCGAGGCCCTGGCGGCGGCCGCCACCGGCTGGAAGGGACTGGACGCCGCCCTCGGCCTGGGTGAGCGTCACAGGGCGGCCCTGGGATGGGGGACCACAGCGGCGGCCGGGAGCGCTGTGGCGAGTGCCGCCGAGATCGGCGAGGAGCTGGCCGGGGCTCGGGAGCGCTTCGCCGCCGCCATGGACGACGACCTCAACACCTCGGCGGCCCTGGCGGTGCTGTTCGAGCTGGCCCGGCCGTTGCGGGCCCTGGCCAACCGCCTGGAACGGGGGGGGAGCGACGCCGAAGCCGCCGGCGAGGCGGCGGAGCTGGAGCCCCGCTGGCGGCTGCTCCTGGAGCTGGCCGGGGTGCTGGGGCTGGAGGCGGAGGCGGCGAGCGCAGCGGCGGTCTGCACCCCTGCCGAGGCAGCGGAGGCGGCGACGGCGATCCAGCAGCGGATCGAAGAGCGCCGGACCGCCAAGGCCGCCCGCGATTTCGCCACCGCCGACCGCATCCGGGCCGAGCTGGCCGCCGAGGGCATCGAGCTGATCGACCGGCCCGGCGGCGTGACCGACTGGGTGCGGAGCTGAGCCGATGGGCGATCTCGACATCCGCTGGCAGCAGAGATTCTCGAACTACTGCCGGGCGCTGGAGCAGCTGGAGACGTTCTTCCAGCCCCCTGAACTGAACGCCCGTGAGCAGCAGGGATTGATCAAGGCGTTCGAGTACACCTTCGAACTGGCCTGGAACACCCTGCGCGATCTCCTGCTCAGCAAGGGCAACGAGCAACTGCTCGGTTCACGGGATACGTTGAAGGAATCATTCCGTCTGGGGCGGATCGAGGATGGCGAGAGCTGGATGCTGATGATTCAGGACCGCAATCTCACCAGCCACACCTACAACCGCTCCACCGCCGACGCGATCGCCGGGCACATCGGCCAGAACTATCTGGCCTGCTACCGACAGTTGCGGGCCCGTCTGGAGATGCTGCAGCAGGAGCCGACGCTATGAGCCCCCAGCCCTCCACCACCCCGATGGGATCGATCCCCGGCATCCCTGAGCGGACCCAGGAACGGCTGCAACAGGTGTTCGAGTCCCAGGCCCACCTGGAGGCCGTGTGGCTGTTCGGTTCACGGGCGATGGGAAGCCACCGGGAAGGATCGGACATCGACCTCTGCCTGGAGGGCCCGGAGCTCAGCCACCGCGACCGGCTGCGGCTGATGGCGGCGATCGATGAGCTGCTGCTGCCCTGGCAGGTGGATGTGGCCTTGCGGAGGGAGATTTCCCAGGATCTGGAAGCCCATCTGCAGCGTGTCGGCCGCCGCATCTGGAGGCGCAGCTGAGCCGATGGCCAGCGTCTCGGTGGTGATCCAGTTCTTTGAGGACTTCGATTTCATCGGGCGGGTGGTGGAGCGGCTCGCCTGGGTCGACGAGATCGTGGTGAACGACGGACCGTTCCAGTTCACCCGCGAGTTGCTGGAGCCGCTGGTAGGGCGGGATCTGGAACAGCCCAGCCCACGGGCTGTCGGGCTGTTCGCCGGGCTCGCCCGGCGGCTGGGGGTGCCGATCCACTACCACCACGGCGTGTTTGCGGGCGAGCGGGAGAAGCGGATCCACGGCTACGGGCTGGCGGCCGGCGATGTGGTGCTGTCGGTGGATGCCGATGAACTGCTGCTGCTGGATCGGGAGGCGGTGGAGCGCTTCTGGACAAGCCCGGCGATGGTGGCCAGCTTCGACTGCGTCAATTTCACCTACCTGAATCTGGTGTGCGGCAAGCCGGGCAGCCCGCTGGTGGCCCGCAAGCCGTTCGCCTTCAAGCGCGGGGCGATCACGGCCGAGCGCCACCTCGACTACCTCTGGCTGGTGGGGGTGGAGCAGGCGGCGGTGGCCAGCACGGACTTCCTGCCGGAGGCCCTCTGCGGCGGCGCCCACCTCACCACCGTGCGCAGCGCCTATGGGGCCAGCATCAAGTTCGGCTTCTACAACTGCCTCTACTTCCACCTGCACGGCGGCGAGGGTCTGCAGGGCAGCTTCCAGGCGGCGCGGCAGTTCTTCGCCCAGGGGGACTTCGACGCCCAGACCCAGGCGCAGGTGTACGGGCGGGCGATGGCCGATGCGATCGGCTTCCCGGACCAGCAGTTCTTCCGCGCCGCCGACCCCGCCCTGATACCCGAGGCGATCCGCCATCTGGCTGAAGAGTGCTGTGAGCCCCACAACCACGGACGGCCCCACCGGCGGCTGAGCGGCCGGCTGGTGCCGGGGGTTCCCCTCTATGCGCTGCTGGAGCCGGGAAGCGGCTGCCGCGTGTCGTTCTCCATCGCCGGCGAGGCACGGCTGCGCGTGTTCCCACTGGTGCTGGACGGTCCACCGCTGGACCTGGGGCGCGCCGCCATGGAGCAGCGCTGGACGGCAGAGGCGCTGAAGCCCCAAGCCCTGCAGATGGAGGCGCCGCGAGAGGGCCTGGCGGGCGAGCGGATCGGTGATCTGGTGGAGCTGGTGTTGTGGAGCGGCGCCGAGACGGTTGCAGTCTGGGCACGGGCATCACTGGCGCCCCAGTTCAGCCTGCAGGTGGTGGATGCAAGCCCGGGCGCACCATCGAAGGCGACAGTCACCACAGCCGGGAGCTGAATCAGCCGCGTCCTGTCTCTGGTGCACCTACAAGGCCCTGGATCACCTGCTCAAGACGACTGCTGCTGCTGTGTTTCGCAAAGGGCTGGTCAAGAACCAGATTGGAATAGCGCAAGCATGCGTCCTGGACCTGGCCCAGGGACAGCTGGGCCTCCTTCCCCCTGGCACGCTCCAGGATGTTGCGGTGGATCTCCTCAGGTGAGGGATCGAGCCAAAGAAAGGACTCCCTGGACATGTCAACACCTGCCATGGCGAGGCTGGCGCGCAAGGCTGCTCGCCACTGCTCCCAGACCAGAATGGTGCCTTCAATGATGATGGGCCCCTGGAAGGAGAGGCAGATGGAGTGCGATTGAAGGAACGAATAATGCAGGGCCTCGATCGCCGATGTGTGCTGCAGCAGCGCCTGCCAAAGCCCCCAGTCCCCTGCAGATCCGGGCTTGCAGAACGGACAGAGCCGCATGGCCGCAATCAGGGCAAGCTGGTCGGTATGGATGACATGGGCGATCCTGGACAGGCGAAGCGCCAGGCTTGTTTTGCCTGATCCAGAAGCACCAATGATGTAAAGAATGTGGTTCATTCTCCTGGCCTGAATGATTCCATGCGGGTCGCCGAGACTGGGCTCTGCCGCCCCAGCTGATCCAGCCTCAAAACGAAAAATCGAAACAACCCAACGTGGCGCATGGTCAGGGTGGACGATGCAAGCGAGATACGCGCGCGACCGGAACGGGTTCCGCCAATCACCGAAAAAGAGACCAAGGACGGGACTGGAGTGCGTCAGTCAACTGGAGACTGGGGCAGTTCGACAACGTCAGACTTGATGGAAGGCAGAAGCAACCTCCGGCCGAGTAAGCGTGGCCAGCGCAAGCGCCCGAGACTGGATCCAAAAGGGCCAAGGCAAAGCCTACGAAGATAAAGGGGACGTTAACAGGCACTCATGGGCGTTGGGGGCCTTGATCCTTTCGAAACCGACAGCATCGAACAAGGCTCCCGAGCGGATCACCTAGCAGCAAGCCTGCCAACCACGGCGAAGGGCGGGACGAGAGGCAGGAAGTCAGGGGCAGGGAGCAGCAGGTCCTTTGACAGCCAAGGCAATGACAGAAGAGGCGTGAATTCTGGCCAAAGAGAGTGACAGACGTGCATCACCGTCAAGGCCGAACGACGGAGTTACGGAGCCGAGCAGTGGCCTAGATTCTGCAGGGTGGAATATTCAGGCGTCCAGAATACCTGGCCGTCGCCAGACAGTAGGATTCAAACATCTCTTCAGCCACGACGAAGCCCCTTTGCTGCATGTCCGCATAGGCCGTTCTCCAGTGAAGGGCATAGTGCTGACCCAACTTCGTTGCATTGACGGCCTGACCACCGTTGAGAATCTTGGATGCCACATGCCTGGGACTGCGATACTTGAAATGAATGATGCGAGCCCCGACCTCGCAGGCCACAAAGATCTTGTCACGGGAAAGATCACCATGGGCCAACACATGGTTGCCCATGGTGAGTCCCGAAACAAAACGGGGGTTGAAGGCATTTTTGGTGACAATCTGACCTGAGCAGGCCTCAACGACATCAATGGTCCCATAGACATCCTGTCTCTCGTCGTAGTGGACGAGCGAGCTGCTCGCTGCATTGCACAGGTGAAAGACAACAACTTCCGACTCTCTCTCGATCATTCGGTCCACCAGCCATCGAAATCCGACCCCTGGCGGAAGATCAACAAACTCGTCAGCATCCAGCGGGAAGATCAGCCTCAACTCATCTCCGGCGCAACCGAAGCAGTCCCTTGCCAGGCGACAGAGACCCTGTGTTTTCTTGGCCTGGTAATAGCCTTCGATGGGGTCCTGCACGAGAAGGACCGTACAGTCTGGGTGCAGCCTGGCGAACCTGGAGACAACCGAAGCCGTGCCGTCCCTGGAGAGATTATCCATCACGGCAAACTTGCGACACCCTAACTGATAGTGATGCAACAGGTTGGCCATCATCACATCAGCCTCATCGCGCACCATCATGCAGATGGCGAGATCGTCAACAGGCTCAAGGGGCGCGTCGTCTGAAGGCGTGGGCCTCCTGAAGCTTCGATCAATGCTCAGATGTGACTGGTGAATCCTGAGGCGAGCCTCGGCATAAAGAACAGCGGCCCTGGTCGGTATATGTGAAATAAACTGCTCAGGGCAGGAGCCAATTTCCTGCGCCGCCGACGGGATGTCTTCTCGCCTCAGAAAGAAGAGGTAAGCCAGCATGTATGGATTGTGCGCCCGGGGAAATCGCTGCTTGAACTCGTTGACCCTGGAAAGAAACTCCTCGTCGCGACCCTGCCGATCGAGGAGTTCACACAACTTGGCCAGAAAGAGTCTGGTCGGCGCAAATCCTGGAGTCTGGGCAAGACCAGACAGCATCCGCTCAGCAGCTTCCAGTTGGCCGTTTTTCAGCAACTGGCCGGCTTCATCCAAGCTGGCAGACTGCTCACCCGTCAGGTTTGCCATGAACCAGTTGATGTCGAGCTACCGAAGGGTAGGATTGTATAGTTTTATTGTCAAGTCACGAGTTATCGGGGGTGACGGTAATCACGTGAAGCGAAGAATGCCTGCGAAAACGCATGCGATTGGCGACTTCGCTACAGCTCAATCCCCCAATCCTCACAGACCGGAGCACAGATCTCACGGAACTGCTGAGCCTGAGCATCAGGAAGACTGGCCTGACGCAATGTTTTATACGAGGGTCTTTCTATGGAGGCTGTCAGAACATCCTCTCGAGACTGACTACAAAGCGCAATCCCATCGTCAACCACGCTATCGGGCAGACCAAGAAAGCTAAACAGCTTGGTGACCGTCGTGGCGGGATCAGAGCGAAGCTGCAATTGGGAGACAACATGGGAATCAGGGGCGTAAGGGGAAGCAAGGAGCTGCTCAATCCCTCGCATCGCGGACACCCAGCCCGTAGCCACCTCAACAGGATCTGTGGCAGGACGTTCACCATCACGGCCGCCGAACTTCAACGCTGCAGACTCATAGACTTCTACCGGACTGCGTACACAAGCGATGAAGACGGCGTCCGGAAAGACTTCCTTCACCACTCCCCAACCATGGCAGGCCACAGCACCAGGGGTCTTATCAATGAACTGATCACTCCCATAGGTCCTTCGATAAAATTCCCGAAAGAACCTTGTATTGGTATCCTTCAGTTCGTCAAGGTCAAGGAGCTTGACGAGCTCCTTACCCGTGAAGTCGGTGCGCCGGCGATAAAGGTTGACCTGATGATGAATTTCCTGCAGCAGGGTCAGCGTATGGGCCTCACCATGCGAGGGCAGCCTGGTGAACGTTGCAATCAGTTTTCCAACGAATGATGTTCCTGATCTTGGATAGCCAATGATGAAGATAGGGGCTTTCATGGATGGTGGGTGGTCTACAGTGACGGATGGCAAAAGGATGGCCTGCGGAGGCTTGGAACGATCACTCATGGTTCCTGATGAAAGAGGGCCTCGAGAGCTTCCAGCCTTGAAGGTGTCGATTCCTCCAGAGTCAGCTGGCGCTGCATCGCGTGACGAAGATCTGAGGCAACGGGCTGAACCTGATCCAGATGCGGATACGCCTCTGCCGCGAAGCCTTCCCAGCACGATGTGGCCATGGGTACACCAGCCTGGGAATAGAAATCTTCGAGACGGCGAAAGGCTGCCATGGGCTGGGAAAGAAAGGCAACCGCCGGTGGGAAAATCGTGGTGGTATCGGCCCCTTCGTGGAGCATCCACTCAGCCATCTCAATCAAAGCGTCAAGAGCATGACGAATACCGTGCAGACTCGTCGCAAGATCAGCAACCCCGCCGGCCTGTTGCGCCTTCCGCTGGATCCGATCGACCTGCCGGAGGATCCCATCGGCATCGGAAAGCAAAGCGACCGTTGCAGATTGAGCCACAAGTTGCTTCCAATACACAGGAGGATACCGATAGCCAATCACAAAATGGTGCTGTCTGCTTCGGCTGAGCGAAGTGATCCAGTCGCCTGGCGCATCAGCGTCGAGCCCTTGGGCAGGAGGGTCCAGGCAGGCATGGCCGTTCTGGACAGCAAGCCGCTCAATAAAACTAAAGAAGACCGAGTCGATGCCAAGGGGCAGCGCGACGCTCAGGTGAATCATCCGTGGCCTCCAACGGCGAGAGCCTTGTAGTAACTCTCCAGCGCCCGCTTCGGAGTCAGTCGGCTGGCGGTCTGATGGGCCGCATGGGCCATCTGGAGGTATCTGTCGTGCTCCATCTCCAGAAACAGAGCCATCTTGGCGGCAAGATCGGCGGGATCCCTGGCCACGAAGTTGAAGCCATCCACACCGTGCTGGACCCGCTCCGCCAGCCCGCCGATGAAGGCAGCGATCACCGGCTTGTAGCATGCGAACGCTTCGGTGACCACAAGCCCGAACACTTCGGGCCAGGTGGAGGGGACCACCACCACATCGACACCAGCCATGCGGCGGATCAGCTCGTCGTGCGTGTAGCCGCCGAGTTCCACCACCTCTCCATGCTCCCAGGAATGGCTGTCGCTGATCATCCCCTCCACCTTGGCCTGGTAATCGCCGGAGGCAAAATTCTTGTTGCCACCATTGATCACGATCTGGAACGGACGCAGGGGCTGACTGCGGTTGAGAAGATCGCCAGCCTTCAGCAGCACGTGAATGCCTTTGTTGTCCACGAACTGGCCGAAAAAGCCAAACCGAATCGGCCTCTGGGAGCTGGATTCCGGCATCGGCGCCTGCGCTGGGTAGCGCTCCAGATCGATCGGATGGTTGATCACATGAACACGCTGCGCATCGATTCCCATCTCCCGCACGAGCACGCCCCCCAGGTGCCTGGCCGGCACGATGTAGCTGTCGGCCATCTCCAGCAGATCCACGTTGTGCTTGTGCCGGGCCATGAAGGTGTCGGCGGTGATATGGGGGAAGCACATGGCACAGAGCTCCGGCTCGGCCTTGCTGCACAGGCCACCGTTCGTCTTCTTCACCATCTGACCATCGGCCAGACAGGCAAACAGCATTTCATGCAGTCCCACGCTGATGTGCACCTCCGGCAGGGCGAAACGCAGCAGACCGAGCAGATCAATACCGATGTGCATGTAATGCGAAAGGAACACCGAGCGGGGCTCCAGCTTGCGAAGAAACAAGGTGAGGTCCTTGACGGCACGCGAATCGACACAGTTATGCCAGAAATAATCGTATTCTCCTGTGAAGAAGTAGAACTCATCCTCCGCTCCCGGCACCTTGCGCAGATAGGCAGAGGCCTTGGTCCTCAGGTTTGTCTGGGGCGATGTCGCGCCGATAAAGCACACCTTCAGATTGGAATACTTGCGCAGATTCAAAAACAGATCATAGGCACATTGCTGTGCCCCGCCATGCACCACCTTGGGATGGAAAAGGCTCAGAATCACCAAATCGTAACGGCTCACAGCGAATACTCCACAGGTAGATCCATGGTTTCCAGAACTCGCCGCCACTTCAGGGAGAACAGCAAGCGGTTGATATGGCTGGTGGTGCCACTGAGGTGATAGGGCGCCACGGATCCAGTCCCTTCAGCGTGGTAGAACTTGATATCGTCCCAGACCCGCACAGGGATTCCTTCCTGTCGCGCTCTCAGGCAGAGGTCGAAATCCTCGAAGTGGGCATACACAATCTCTTCGCTGAAGCCACCCAGGTGGTTGAACAGCGGCGCGCTGATCGCCATCAGGGACCCTGAGCAGGCGATCACTTCCGCCCGGGTCTGGTTGCGGCCCACGGAGAAACCATTGAAAAGAGGAATCGCGCCGGCCTTAGCGGTTGTCAGTCGCGTGGCAGTGAGGCCCTCCTGCATCAGGGTGCCGTCCGTGAAGTACTGAAAGGCACTGTGGATCGCATTCGGTTCGTTGAGGGCTCGGGTGATGAGCTGCTTGTAATCCCCCACCGAGTCGGCGAACAGGTCGTTGTTGTGGAAGAGCAGGCACTCACCGGTGGCATGTTCAGCACCGAGATTGCATCCGGCCGAGAAGCCCAGGTTGGTGGCCCTGTTGAGGATGCCGATCCGCAGGCCCGGACGTATGTCGGCAAAGCGATCAAGGATGTGGAAGGTTTCTGAGAACAGCTCGGGCGAGTTGTTGACAACGATCAACTCGAGGGGCAAACCGGATTTGGCCAGCTGCAGAATGGCCGGCTTGGCCGCCAGGAAGGAGCCCAGCTGCACGAAGATCACCGAGGCCAATGGCGCCCGTGTCAACGGGGTGCGCGTCAGCCAGTGGACCTCAACATCATGGCGTTCAGCGGCCACGTGCCGGGCGAACAACCCGGAGGCCGCCCTCACGGTGTGGGGGGTGAACAGCCGCAGGGAATCCGGCCAGCGGTTGCCGCTGTCGATCGACACCCGGAACACACCCAACGCCGCCTCGAAGAAGCGGGGCGTGCTGGTTTCCTCGGGCACCTCCGCCAGGCAGATCTCCACCGAGGTGACGCGTGCCTTCTCTTCGCCTTCGGGTTCCACGATCAACGGCAGGCGGCCGAGCTCCGACCAGCGCCGGAAGCCCGAGCCGTCGATCAGGACGGCAAACCCATGGTTCTGATGCTCCGGCAGACCCAGGGCCTGGCACACATCGGGGCGGTGATAGAACGTGGCCGATCCCACCGCATGGGCGCCGGGCATCAGCGGGTCGCTCAGCCGGAACAGGCTGCCGCTGCCGAAGGCTTCCCGGCACCAGCCGATGAGCAGCAGCAGCGGCCCGCAGCGCAGGCTGCGATCGAGATGCACATCAACGGCGGCGCCCGTCTCACAGACCTGGGCTGTGATCGCATCGAGGCGGCCGAGGGGGACGTTGCCTTCCGCGGTGGTGCGGTCGGCTTCGATCGACGCCCAGGTGAATTCAGGCTGGAGGCCCTTGGCCTCCCGGAAGCAGAGGTAGGCCTCATCCGGCTGCCCCAGGGCCTTGTGGATCAGACCGAGCTCGAAGGGGATCCAGGGGTTGCTCGCCTGCTCCCGGAATGGGCGCAAGATTGCCAGAGCCTCCTCGGGTCGCTCGCTCTGCCGATGGGCGTGGGCGCGGATGAAGGCCAGCATCGGATCTGCATTGTCCTCCGTCGTGCTGGCCAGCCAGCGATCCGTCAGGGAGATGGCCTCGCTGAAACACTCCTCATCCACCAACTGCTTGGCTTTTCGGAACAGAGCCTCCGAACTCAGCTGTTGAATATCGGGCTCGACAAAGACACTGGCTGCCGGACGATTGAGCGCGGGGTCAGGCTCCGGTGGAGCCGATACAGGCGCCACTGGGGAGCCAGTCTCCTCACCTGAAGAAAGGTGAATCGGATGGCCTGACGCACGATGGGTGCCGACATAGGCAGCCAGGCGATCCCAGTCGCTCAGGGAAACAGGATTCCCAAGGAGCCTGATCTGCAGTGCTTTGCGATCGAGAGAATCAACGGGCACAGGTCAGCGAGATCCGACTTTTGACTAGAAATAATCCTTAGCAACTTACCCCCAATTCCGCCACGATTTCAGCAGAGAGCATGGCAATCGCATGAAGCTTTGCTGAATATCTTTCGTGCATCACGTGCCATGGCCAAGCGCTTCATCAGCCGCGGAAGGCCTTCCGCTCTAGCGCTGTGCCTCGATCACCAGCACCCCGGGGAGATCGGATCCGAGCACCCCGTACTTCCAGCTGGCCATGTGGTGAATCCGCGCCTCGGCGAAGCCGGCGGCGCGCAACTGGTCGAGCACTTCCCAGCCAGGAATCCGATACACGAGCGAGCCGCCCACCGGCCGGATCGGATCGCCATGCCGCTCGGGCTCCCCGATGAGTTCCGGCAGACCCGTTTCCGTGTTGTGCCGGGCCTTCACGATCGATTCCCGCTGACCGAAGGCCAGCGGGCAGGTGGCCACCAGCCGCCCACCCGGCCGCAGCACCCGGGCGATCTCCCGGAAGGCGACCTCCAGCTGGGGCACGTGCTCGAACAGCTCGTTGCACAGCACCACGTCGAAGCGGGCCTCCGGGAACGTCAGGGCGCAGAGGTCCTGGTGCAGGAGATCGCTGCCGGCCAGTTCCGCGCCCTCCAGGTATTCGCTGCAGACGAGCGAGCCCGCCCCCAGCCGGCGCTGCAGCCACAGGGCCAGGCCGCTGAGCGCCTCCGCCAGGTACACCTCCTGGCGGGCCAGGGCGTCCAGAGATCCGCAGGCCTGCTCCAGCACCCGAAGCACGGCCCGGTTGCGGCTCAGCAGGCCGTTGGCCACCAGGGATTCCCGATAGTTCGGCCCCTGGATCTGCAGCGCCTCCGGCGGGATGTGCTCGCCCGTGAGGGGTTCGAGCAGTCCCAGCGTCTGCGTCACGGCGACGCACTCGTCCAGCAGGCTGCCCTGCTGGAGCAGGTCGGCGAGCTCCGGCTGAAACGCTTCGAAGCTGGTGTAGCTGCGCTGCAGATCGTGCAGGGCGAGCACCTTCTCGCCGGGCATGAGCTGCGGGCGGATTCCTGCCTGCACCAAGGCTCTTTCGCCAGTATGGGCTGAAGGCTAGGGAGGGGTGGCCGGCGGCGCCATCATCCCGTTCTTGGCTTTGCTCGGCCTGTCCGTCCTCCCCGGCATCAACCGCTCTGTCGTCTGATGCCGGGCCTGACCATCTGCGGGGGCTGAGCAGCCGATCGGGGACGGGCGACGCTCCGCGCTGGAACGGCTCCGCAACGGCTGCAGACCCGCATCTCAGGGGGTTGCTTGCCTCGCGTTGGCGCCAATGAAGTCTGTACAGGCTGTACACAACCCGGAACCATTCGCGGCCCGACCTTCGCTGGTCCGATCAACGGGAACTGGGTATGGCTCGCCGGGCTCGACCCCGTTCCGGCCGTCATCCCCAGCCGGCACGGCGCCGGAGCGCGTCCGCCGCCGCTGGGGCCCCGGCCAGCTCCAGGCCCTCCGCCAGGCTGAGCAGCGTCGCCTGACGCTGGCTCAGGGCCACAGCCTCCTTCGTCGCTCCCAAAGCCTCGGCATGGGCGAAGGCCAGCCCCGCCTGCTGCTGCTGCTGCCGCTCCTGGGCCGAGGGCTCGATCCGCTGGCTGAGGGCCACCCCGTAGCGCAGCCACTCCGCCGGATCGTGACTCTCCAGCGGGTGGGCCGCGATGACCGCCTGCCAGTCGGTGGTCATGCCGGTTGGGTCGCTGCCGGTTGTCTCACTCATGGTCGGCAGTCCTCCAGCCACCCCACCAGGGGGGAGGCCCCGGCCACCGCCAGCACTCCGAAGCGGCTGCCGATGGCCTGGGCCAGCGGCAGCCGATAGGCCCCACCGGTCGCCAGCAGCACCGTGAACGGACGCTCCCGGTGGAGGACCTCCACGTCCGCCAGCAGCGCTTCCAGGCTGTGTTCGAAACCGGCCGCCGGCCGGTGGGGGTGGCGGCTCTCCGGCACCTCCAGACAACGCAGACCGAAGGCCCCGCCCGCAAACAGGCGGCCGGCCCGGTGGGCCTCCTGCAGCGCCTCGGAGCCATGCCCCACCAGCACCACCTCGGCCCCGCCGAGGAGCTCCAGCAAGGCGGAACCCTGGGGGGGTTGGCGCAGGCGGCCCGGCCGGCCCTGCAGCTCCCAGGGCAGCCAGAGGCCCTGGGTCGCGGCATCTGCACTCCACACCTGGGCCTGCAGCAGGGCCTGCAACGCCGGCCGGGCCCAGTGGCGCAGGCTGTCGAGGGGTGTCTGGGTCGTCGCGTAGAAGCCGTCTTCCACTTCAAAGCGCCGCAGCACCTCTATCGCCCCCGGCAGGGCCGTCCCGACATCGGTCGCACCAGTGGCCCAGAACGCGTCGTCGTGGTGGCGGCGCCGCAGCTCGGCCAGCGCCTCCTCCAGGGGTTCGGCGGCCCCTGCGGCGTGACGCAGCACCATCAGCTCCAGCGGATCCAGCTCCACCACCAGGGCGCCCGGGCGCCACTCCACTGCCGGCAGCGGGGCGATCTGCGGCCCCAGCCGCTCCTGCCAGAGCGTCGCCGCCCGCCGCAGCACCCTCAGGGCGTCATCGCCCGGTGGCAGCCCACCCTCCCCCAGGCTCTCCACCAGGCTGGTGATCGGATGGTCGGCCTGCCGGCCGCTGTTCTGCCAGGGCTCCAGAAACGCCGCCAGGGCCCCGGTCACCCCCTCACCGTCGCCCGTGAGGAATGGCGCCAGGGAAAACACCTCCCCCGCCTGCGACGGATCGGCCGCCGCCGCTACCAGTCGCAGGGGCGGCGAGGCCGCAGCGGCGCCAACCCCGTCGTCGTCATCGTCGAGCCACTCCGCCTCCAGCACCTCGCCGGGGGCGCCGCCCACCGCGCCGCGGCCCTGCGGCAGCAGCTCCAGGCTGAAGCGCGCCCGCAGCAGCGCCGCCTCGAAGGCCGGGCGCCGTTCCGCCGCCACCGGCAGCCGGCCCACCCTTGCCACCAGCTGGGCCAGTTCGCTGGCGCTGATCCCGCCGGCGCCCGGCAGCGCGTCGATCACCCGGGCCAGGGCGCTCTGGCACCCCACAGCGACCCAGTCCGGCAGGGGATCCAGCAGCCGGCTCAGCCGCAGAAACAGATCCAGGCAGGGCCCGGCGGCGGCCCCATCGGTGCCGATCCGCTGCTGGAAGGCCAGGGCACCGTGCTGCACCAGCTGCTGCTCCAGCACAGGCAGCCAGTCGGGCACGGGCCAGGGGTGGGGCGCCGCCCGCTCCAGCACCTCCGCCATGCGCAGGCAGAGCGCCCCGTCGCCGGCCCGTTCGGGGGCCCCGAAGTCCGGCGTCTGGCCATCGCGGGGGATCACCTGCCCATGGACCTGCACCGTCAGCTGGCCCAGCAGATCCCCGTAGCGCTCCCACAGCACCGCCGCCACCTCCGGCCGCGCCGGCGCCAGCTCGATCACGTGCGCCAGCAGGAGGTCGTGGGCGGTCAGGGCCGCCTCCGGCTCCTGTCGCTCGAGCGCCTCCCGCAGGGCCACCGCCGCCAGCTCGGTCAGTTCCCCCAGAAGGGGATCCTCCGGCGCCCGACCCGCCGTCTCGGCCCGCAGCGCCGCGATGAGGCGATGGTGCTCGGCAGGAGACAGATCCAGCTGCCGCAGCACCCGCAGCGGCACCCAGACGCCAGGCTCGCCGCCACCGCCGCCGGCGCTGTCCATGGCGACACGAGACAAAGCGGTAGGGCGGCAATAACGTTCCGCCAACGATTCCAGCATGGCTGCGATGCTCGCCGAGCCGCCCGGCACCCTGGAAGATTCCACCGCCTCCCTGACGGAGCTACGGCGCCCTGGGCTGGTGGGCCGGCTCGAGGGCTGGAGCCCCGAGGGGGGCCTCAGCGGCTGGGCGTGCGCCTGGCCCCTGCACGCCCAGGCGGCCCCCCTGCGCCTGCACCTGGTGCTCGAGGATCTGCTCGATCCCGGCCAGCGACGGGTCATCGCCGAGCTGATGGCCATCCAGGCGCGGCCCGACCTGCTCGCCCTGGGCATCGAGCAGCCCTGCGGCTTCCGCTTCTGGTGGGGCCCCACCCACCCCCTGCCCCCCTTCTCCCAGGGACTGGTGCTGCGGGTGCTCGCCGACGGGACAGGGACCGAACTGCCCGGCAGTCCCCTGCGGCTGGATGCCGCCACCCACGGGCGGATCGAGCACCAGCGCCGCCACGGTCCCATCCGCGAAGGCGCCCTCACCCAGCTGCAGATGCCGCTCCTGCACGGCTGGGGCCGCGGCCCCGAGCCCGTGCAGCTGCGCCTCGACGGTGGCACCTGCCTGCCCATCACGCCCCCCGAGCCGCTGCCCGAGGCTCCCTGGCCGTTCCAGCTGCTGCTCCCCGGCGCCCTCGCCGACGGCGCCGTGCACCATCTCCAGCTGGAGACTGCCGCCGGCCTGGTGCTGGACCAGCGCTACGAGCTGCTCCCCTTCCACCTCACCCCCTGGGCGGCCCTGCAGCGGCACGCCCGGCCCCCCTTCCCTGACGAGCTCTCCCCCCTCGCCCGCGAGCGCTACCGCAGCCTGCGCACCTGGCTCGCCTGGGCCGACAGTGACGGCACGCCCCTGCCCCCCGACCTGCCCCTGCTGCAGCGCCTGCTCGAGCTCCCCCTGCCCCGCACGGAAGGGGCGCCGGTGGCCGTCGGCCCCAGCGAACCGGGACCCGACGGCAGCGCCACGGTTCGCCAACCCCTGCGGCTGCCGATCGCGGCGGATCCGCGCGTGTCGATCGTGATCCCGGTGCATAACCAGTACGGCGTCACCCGCCGCTGCCTGGCGGCGATCGCCTATGCCCCCACCCGCATCCCGTTCGAGATCGTGGCGGTCGACGACGGCTCCAGCGACGGCACCGCCGAGGCCCTGACCGCCGACGCCCCCGGGGTGCGCCTGATCCGCCACGACTTCGCCCGCGGCTTCAACCAGGCCTGCTGCAGCGGCGCCGCCGCCGCCCGCGCCCCCTTCCTGGTGCTGCTCAACAACGACACCGAACCCTGCGCCGGCTGGCTGGAGGAACTGCTCGATCCCTTCGAGCGCTGGGCCGACACCGGCATGGTGGGGGCCCAGCTGATCTACCCCGACGGCACCCTGCAGGAGGCCGGCGGCATCGTCTGGGGCAACGGCGAACCCTGGAACTACGGCCGCGGCGGCAACCCCCACGACCCCCGCGTCGCCTACGCCCGCCAGGTGGACTACGTCAGCGCCGCCGCCCTCGCCATCCCCCTTGAGCTCTGGAAGCGGATCGGTGGCTTCAGCCCGGAGTTCTCCCCCGCCTACTACGAGGACACCGACCTGGCCTTCAAGGTGCGCCAGGCCGGCCACACCGTGCGCTACAGCCCCCTGGCCAGGGTGATCCACCACGAGGGCCTCAGCTGCGGCACCGACACCCAGGCCACCAGCGGGCTGAAGCGCTTCCAGGCGGTCCACGGCCCCGTCTTCCAGCAGAAGTGGGCCGCCGCCTTCGAGGGCAGCCGCGAGCCCGGCCACGCCGCCGCCGAAACCATCAAGGACCGCGGCATCCTCGGCCGCGCCCTTTGCCTCGATCAGGAAACCCCCCGGCCCGATCGCGATGCCGGCAGCCATGCGGCCCTGGTCGAGATGGGGCTGCTCCAGGAGCTGGGCTGGAAGGTGACGCTCCTGCCCCTCAACCTGGCCTGGCTGGCCAGCTACAGCGAGGAGCTCCAGCGCCGCGGCATCGAGCTGATCCATGCCCCGTTCGTGCTCTCGCTCGAGGCGTTCCTGCAGGAGCGGGGCCGGGAGTTCGAGCTCATCTATCTCACCCGCCACACCGTGGCGGCCCAGGCCCTGCCGCTCATCCATCGCTATGCCCCCCAGGCCCGGCTGATCTTCTGCAACGCCGACCTGCACCACCTGCGCCAGCTGCGCGCCGCCCGCGCCGAGGGACTCGAGGGCGACGCCGCCCGCCGCGCCCTGGAAGCGGTAGAAGAGGTGAAGCGCCAGGAGCTGGCGGTGATGCGGGAGGTGCACCTGACCTTCAGCTATTCGGAGGTGGAACGGGCGGTGATCGAGGCCGAAACCCTCGGCGAGGCCGCCACCGCCCCCTGCCCCTGGGTGGTGCAGGGCCCGGAGGCCCCCGCCCCCCTCGAGGGCCGCAGCGGCCTCGCCTTCCTGGGCAGCTACGGCCACCCCCCCAACCGCGACGCGGTCGAGGCCTTCCTGGTGCAGGCGTGGCCCCTGCTGCTCCAGCAGCGGCCGGAGCTGCGCCTGCATCTGTATGGCAGCGGCCTCGACGACTCCACCGCTGCCCGCTGGGGCGCCGAACCCGGGGTGATCGTCGAGGGCTGGGTCGCCGATCCCGCCACCGTGTACGCCCGCCATCGCCTGTTCGTGGCCCCGCTGCGCTCCGGCGCCGGCCTCAAGGGCAAGGTGGTGGCCGCCGCCGCCCACGGCATTCCCCAGGTGCTCAGCCCCCTGGCCGCCGAGGCCACCGGCCTGCGCCACGGCCAGGAGGTGCTGATCGCCCGCAGTCCCGCGGACTGGCGGGAGGCCGTGCTGCATCTCATCGCCGACGACGACGCCTGGCGCGCCATGGGTGCCGCCGCCTTCGCCTATGCCCGGGACACCTGGAGCCAGGAGCGCGGCCGGGCCCTGATGGCCGACGCCCTGGCCCGCCTCGATCTGCCCCACCGGAGCCCCGCGTGATGAGCACCGCCCGCGACACCCTGCCCGAACCCCTGTCCGGCCTGCGGGAGCCGGCCGTGGTGGAGCTGCCCCCCGGCCGCCCCTGGCTGGCCCTCTCCGAACTCAACCGCCTGATCCGCCAGCAGAGCCAGGCCCGACCCCTGGCCCGCGCCTGGGTGCTCGACCAGCTCGTGCACGCCATTCCCCTGCCCATCGAGGAGGAGAAGGCCCTGATGGCGGCGTTCCTGGAGCGCCGGGGCATCACCGACGACGACCAGGTGCCCGGCTGGCTGCAGGAGCGCGGCCTGGTCTTCGACGACCTTCGCATCCTCGCCACCCAGAATCAGCGCCTGCAGCGCCTGGTGCGCAGCCGCTGGAACGAGGAGGTGGAGGTGCGCTTCCTGCAGCGCAAGCCCGAGCTCGACCAGGTGGTCTATTCCCTGCTGCGGGTCGAGGGCGAGGACCTGGCCGCCGAGCTCCATCACCAGATCGCCGAAGGGGAAGCCGACTTCGCCGATCTCGCCCCGCTCCACTCCAGCGGCCCCGAGCGCCACTGCCGCGGCCAGATCGGCCCCCTGCCCCTGGCCACCGGCCACCAGAGCCTGGTGAGCCGCCTGCGCCGCGGCCGCCCCGGCCAGCTGTTCGAACCTTTTCAAGCGGGCGAGAGCTGGGTGGTGCTGAGGCTCGAACAGTTCCTGCCCGCCGAGTTGAACGAAGCCACCAGGGAACGCATGATGGGCGAACTCTTCGAGGAATGGCTCGAGCAGCGGGTGCGGCTCCTCCTCGAAGGCCAGCCGCTGCCGCCCCTCGACGCGATGCTCGCCCTGCTGCAGGAGGACGGCACCCCATGACCTCCTCCCCCGGGGCCATCAGCGGCCTGCTGAACGACTTCAGCCCCTTCGACCGCCTGCCGCCCGCCCGCCGCGACGCGATCGATCCGCTGCTGGAGCCCCTCCGCTTCCGCATCGGCCAGACCGTGCTGCGCCCGGACGTGCAGCCCGAGGGCCTGCTGCTGCTCTGCAGCGGCCAGCTGCGCAGCCTCGGCCCCAGCCCCAACGGCCGGGGGCTGCGCACGATCGAACGCCTGGGTCCCGGTTCCCTGGCGGGCTGGGCCGGCCTGCTGCGCGGCGATCCCTGCGAACATCTGCGCGCCACCACCGACGTGGAGGCCCTGCAGCTCCCCGCCGCCGCCTTCCGCGACCTGCTTGGGGGCCATCCTGACTTCGCCGCCTGGTTCGCCAACCGGCCCAGCGCCGCCGAGCTCCACACCCTGCTGCTGGCCCTGGCGAAACGGGATCCCCTCGGTGAAGCTCTCCTCGACGACTGGCCCCTGCCCGCCGACCAGGTGCGCGTCCGTAGCCTGCGGCCCGGCGGCCCCACGGAGCTGGGCCTGCCCCCCGGTTTCCGCTGGTACGCCAGCAGTGGCCTGCCCCTGGCCGAGCCCTGGTCCGACCGACCCCTGGCGGCCCCCGGCCCCGAGGCCCCCTGGCTGCGGCTGGTGGGCCTGGCGATCCCCCACGAGGCGGAAACCCCGATCACCCTGGGCGCCGACCCCCTCCCCCCGACCCTGCTCCCCAGCGTGGAGGGGGCCGGCGCCAGCTACGCCCCGCCAGTGGAGCCCCCACCCCGTCGGGCCGCCGACCGCAGCGGCCAGCTGGTGCTGGGCCGGGCCAGCGGCCCCCGCGCCGTGCCCATCGCCCTCTGCCAGGCCCTGGCCGATTACTTCGGGGTGCCCCTGAACCCCGATGCCCTGGCCGATCAGGTGGACGCCATCCTGCAGCGCCAGGACCGGCTCAACCTGGTCAACATCGGCCAGATCATGGACACCCTCGGCCTGCGGGTGGTGCTCTCCCGGGTGCCCGCCAGCCGCCTGGGGCGGGTGCCCGCCCCGGCCCTCCTGTACCAGAACGGCCATTTCGGCCTGCTCGACGGCGTCGAAGCCGATGGCCGCGCCCGCCTGCTGGAAGCCGAACTCGGCGCCCTGCTGGTGCCGGCCGATGAGCTGGTCACCCACGAGGGGGGCCTGGTGGAGCTGCTGCTGTTCGACCGCAAGCCCGATGCCAAGCAGCGCCGCTTCGACTGGAGCTGGTATGCCCCCTTCCTGCGCCAGCACCGCCGCGAGCTGATCGAGGTGCTGGTGGCCTCGGTGGTGATCAACGCCCTGCGGCTCGTCTTCCCCCTCGGCCTGATGGTGCTGATCCAGAGCGTGGTGGCCAGCCGCAACATCGGCGCCCTGGTGAGCATCGCCAGCGTGATGCTGCTGGCCGCCCTGGTGGAGAGCATCTTCAAGACCCTGCGCAGCTTCCTGTTCACCGACCTGGCCAACCGGATCGACCTGGACGCCAAGGCGACGATCCTCGACCACCTGGTGCGCCTGCCCCAGGGCTTCTTCGATGCCCGACCCGTCGGCCGGATCACCTTCTACTTCTCCCAGCTCGACCGCCTGCGCGATTTCCTGCTCGGCCAGACCCTGCCCACCCTGGTGGATTTCGCCTTCAGCCTCATCTACATCGCAATCCTGTTCGCGATCAGTCCCCTGCTTACCCTGGTGACCCTGGCCACCCTGCCCCTGATCGCCGCCGTGGGCCTGGTCAGCAATCCCCTGGTGCGCAGCCAGATCAACCGCACCATGGCCCAGGCCGTGCGCGCCTCCAGCTTCCTCACCGAAGCCATCACCGGGATCCAGACGATCAAATCCCAGAACGCCGAACTCAAGACCCGCTGGGAATTCCAGAACCGCTACGCCGCCTACATCGGTGAGGATTTCAAGCTCAAGGTGACCCGCGAATCGATCGCCAACCTCTCCAACTTCCTCAGCAACCTGGGGCAGCTGGTGGTGATCGCCGTGGCGATCTGGCTGATCATCAAGGGCGACCTCAGCCTCGCCGCCCTGTTCGGCTTCAACATCCTCTCCGGCTACATCCGCCAGCCCCTGGTGCAGCTGGTGGGCACCTGGCAGGACTTCCAGTTCAACACCCAGGCCCTGCGGATGGTGGCCGATGTGGTCGACCGCGACACCGAGCAGACCCGCGAGCAGGCCAGCAACATCCCCCTGCCCCCGCTCCAGGGGCGGGTCCAGTTCGTGGATGTGGGCTTCCGCTTCAGCGACCAGGGCCCCCTGGTGCTCGACGGGGTGGATCTGGAGATCCCCGCCGGCTCCTTCGTGGGCCTGGTGGGCGGCTCCGGCAGCGGCAAATCCACCCTGCTCAAGCTGCTCTCCCGCTTCTACGCGCCGGAGCGGGGCAGCGTCCTCATCGATGGCCTCGACATCGGCAAGGTGGAGCTCTATTCCCTGCGCCGGCAGATCGGCGTGGTGCCCCAGGATTCGCTCCTGTTCGACGGCACCATCCGCGAGAACCTGCTGATGGTGAAGCCCGATGCCACCGCCGCCGAGATGATGCGCGCCGCCCGCATCGCCTGCGCCCACGACTTCATCATGCAGATGCCCCAGGGCTACAACTCCAGCGTCGGCGAACGGGGCGCCGGCCTCTCCGGCGGCCAGCGCCAGCGCCTCGCCCTGGCCCGGGCCGTGCTCCAGAACCCCCGGATGCTGATCCTCGACGAGGCCACCAGCGCTCTCGATGCCACCACGGAGCGCCAGGTGTGCATCAACCTGTTCGAGGCCTTCCGGGGCCGCACCGTCTTCTTCATCACCCACCGCCTCTCCACCGTCCAGCCCGCCGACCTGATCGTGCTGATGGACCGCGGCGCCGTGATGGAGCAGGGCAGCCACCGCCAGCTGATGCAGCTGCGCGGCTGGTACTACGCCCTCTACCGCAGCCAGAACCAGGAGGGACTCAGCTGATGGCCACCCCACCCCGCTCCGCCGATCCCGCCTCCCGGCTCGTGGCCCTGATGGAGGACTGCGTCGGCTGGCTGCGCTCCCCCCGGGCCAGCCGCCGCCCGGTGATGCCGGTGCGGGTCGATCTGGTGGGCCGGAACGCCCCGCCCAGCGCGGCTTCCCCCGGGGTGGCCCCACCAGCCGCGACCACCCCAGCCACCCCTGGGGCCCCGGCCGAGGGGAGACCCGTGGCCGCCCCGGAGGCGGACCACCCCTTCGGAGCCGGCTTGGCGGCCGGCGACGGCGACGCCCCGCCTGAATGGTCGTTCCGCGAGACGGTGGTGCTGCGCAAGAGCCGCCGCAGCTCCAGCCTGCTGGTGTGGGCCGGGGTGGGGGGCGTGGTGGCCCTCGGCCTCTGGAGCGTCACCGCGCCGATCGCCGAAACCGTGGCGGTCCCGGGCAAGCTCGAGCCCTCCACCACCGTCAAGGACGTGGATTCGCCCGTGCCCGGCGTGGTGGAAGCCGTGCTGGTGAAGGAGGGCCAGTCGGTGAAGAAGGGCCAGCCCCTGATCCGCTTCGACCTGCGCGAGCCCCGCAGCAAGCTGGCCGCCGCCGAGAGCATCCGCGAGCGGTTGCTCAACGAGAACCTCGTCGCCCGCGCCACCCTCGGCGAGGACACCGCCACCGCCGGCCTCACCGCCAACCAGCGCAGCCAGCTGCAGGATCGCGCCCGCGAACTCAACAGCCGCCTCGAGGCCGCTCGCGAGGAACTGGCCAAGAGCAGCACCCGCCTGGCCGGCTACCGCGATTCCCTGCGCATCTACAGCGACATCGAGCGCCGCTACCAGTCCCTGGTGCGCGACGGCGCCGTCAGCGAGGTGCAGCTGCTCGAGGCCCGCAACCGGATGCAGGACCTCCAGACCAGCGTGGCCGAGGAGGAGCGCGAGATCGCCCGGCTGCGCTCCCAGCTGGTCAACACCGGCTCCGGCACCGACGTGGAGCTGCGCACCACGATCGAGACCAACCTGCGCCAGATCAGCGATCTCGACGCCCAGATCCGCCAGGCCCGCCTGCAGATCCAGTACGGCGTTCTGACGGCTCCCACCGATGGCCTGGTGTTCGACGTCGAGGCCAGTGCCGGCAGCGTGGTCGGCGCCACCGAGACGACGCCCCTGCTGAAGGTGGTGCCCCAGGACTCCCTGCGGGCCAAGGTCTACCTGCCCAACAAGGCCATCGGCTTCGTGCAGGTGGGCCAGAGCGCTGACCTCTCGATCGAGACCTTCCCCGCCAACAGCTTCGGCTACGTGCCGGCCACCGTGCAACGCATCGGCTCCGATGCCCTCACCCCCGAGGAGCAGACCCAGGTGCTCGGCACCCAGGCGGAGGGCCTGCACTTCCCGGTCATCCTCCAGCTCCGGCGCCAGACCATCCCCCTGCCCGACAAGGGCAGCGTGCCGCTCCAGGCCGGCATGGCCCTGACCGCCGACATCAAGCTGCGGGAACGGCGCGTGATCAGCCTGCTCACCGGCCTGTTCGAGGATCAGCGCCGCAACCTCCAGCGCCTGCGATCCAATTGAGCACCAGGCCCCAGGGCGACTGGTGGCGCTTCGTGCCACCCGAGCAGCGCCGGCGCCGGCGCTTCAAGGCCTGGCGGCTGCGCTGGAAGGAGCGGCTGCGGCAGCGCTGGCTGGCCATCACCATCGCCTTCCTGGCCTACGGGCTGGTGCTGCTCTGGCTGCTGCTGCACCTGCCACCGGTTGTGACCCTGCTCGCCCTGGCCCCGATGCTGCTGGTGCCGCTGCTCGGCTACCTCACCTACTGGCTGCTGTGGAAGGAGTTCCACGAATGAGGCCGGCCCATCGCCATGGGGCCAGCGGGCCGGGGTCCCGCCGCCCTCAGCTCTTCACGTAGAGGCTGGGCAGGGCCCCCAGCAGCCACTGGGGCATGAACTGCTCACCGCCGGCGAAGCCGATCTTGCCGGGGGGGTAGAAGGGCAGCACCGCCAGCACCACCTGGGTGGCCTTGGGGCGGGTCATGTTGCGCACGTAGTGGGCCAGCTGGGAGCGCAGCTGCCGGTCCTCCTCCGCCAGGGGGGTGGCGGCATAGCCGCTGCGCAGGAACTTGCGGTAGAGGTCGCCGAAGGTGCTCTCGAACAGGGGCTGGAGCCGCTCCTCGGGCGTGTCCAGCCAGATCTGGCCCAGCTGGCGCCGGAAGCTGCCCAGTTCCTGGCGGATGGCGCCATCGTCGGGGTCGATCTCGAACAGGTTCACCAGCCCATTGAGGCGGGTGAGGAACTCCTCGCTGCCGGTGAGCTGGAGGGCCTGGGCGCCGGTGAACGACGACAACTGGGGCAGCGGCGGCGGTGTCTCGGGCTCCACACCCGCCGCCCGCACCGCCCCCGCCGGTGCCAGGGCCTTGCGCTCCAGGGGGCTGGGCTGGCGCAAACGGGGCAGAAGTTCCGGCTCGAACAGGCTGGCGTAATCCTCAAGGAGCCAGGTGGGCAGATTCTGTTCGCACTTGCGCACTTTCATCTTGCCGCGGCGGAAATAGGGCATCACCGCCAGCACGATGTTGGCCATTTCCGGGCGATCGAAGCCGCCCGACAGGCGCTCGGAGAGATGGTCCCTCCAGGCCTCCTCATCGCGCAGCAGCGGTTGGCTGGCCAGCTCAGTGCCGATCATCCGGCGGTAGCTGTCACCGACCGCGGAGCCATAGAGAAGCTCCAGGGCATCGATCGGGGCACTCAGCCAGAACTTCGACAGGCACTGCCGGGCCAGGCGGGCCTCCGCCAGCCGTGAGGGAGTGGCTTCATGGGCGTAATCCATGAAGATCGTGCCCAGCCGCGCCGCCGACCATGGCGTGATCTGGGGCCGGCGATCCATCTCCATCGGGACGGTGCCAGGATCACTCACCAGAGTATCCAGAAGACCACCATCTTTTTCAGGCTTTCTTTCACCCCAACTCACCGTATCCCGGCGTCCGAACAGACGGCTCCAGAGCGACATGACGCAGGTCAGGTACTTGCAGCGGGATTGTAATAGCGTTGTCAGATGGAACTGTTGCTGATCCATCAGAACCATCCCGGCCAGTTTCGTGATCTGACACCCGCCCTCGAACGCCGCGGCCATCGCCTGCTCGGCCTGGGCGCCACACCCAGGGCCGGGGTCCCCCGGCTCCACTACGACTGGCAGGCGCCGGTGCTCCCCGCCGGGCTGGCCGACCCGCTGCTGGAGGCCAACCTGCGCCGGGCCGCCCGGGTCCAGGAGCGCTGCCTGCAGCTGCGGGGGCAGGGCTACCGCCCCGACGCCGTGATCGGCCACAGCGGCTGGGGGGAGCTGCTCTACCTGCGCGACATCTGGCCGGAGGCGGTGCTGATCGCCTACCCCGAGCTCTATGCCAGCCCGCTGCTGCTCGGCTACGGCTTCGATGACGACCTGGGCGAACCCTCCCACGCCCTGCGGGCCCAGTGGCGCCGGGGCAACCTGATGGGCCTGGCGGCGGTGGCCGACGCCGACGCCTGCGTCGTGCCCACCCGCTTCGCCCGCGACACCTTCCCGCCGCACCTGCGCGGCCGCTTCCAGGTGCTGCACGAAGGCATCGCCCTGCCGGCCCCCGCCTCCGGCGCCATCAGCCTGCAGCTGGAGGGCGGCCCGACCCTGACCAAGGGGGATCCTGTGATCACCGTCGCCAGCCGCAACCTCGAACCCCTGCGCGGCTTCCGCAGCGTCCTGCGGGCCCTCCCCGCCGTGCTCGCCGCCCGGCCGGATGCCCGGGCCGTGATCGTGGGCGGCACCGACAGCGGCTACGGGGCGCCCTCGTCCCATCCCGACGGCCACAAGGGTGAACAGCTGGCCCTGCTCGGCCACCAACTGCCCCTGGATCGGGTCCATTTCCTGCCGCCCCTGCCGCACCGCGAGCTGCTGGCCCTGTTCCGCATCAGCGCCGCCCACGTCCACCTCACCTACCCCTACGCCCTGTCCTGGAGCGTGCTGGAGGCGATGGCCTGCGGCACCCTCGTGGTGGGCTCCGACAACCCGCCGCTGGACGAGGTGATTCAGCACGGCCACAACGGGCTGCTGGTGCCCTTCAACGAACCCGACCGGCTGACCGAGGTGTTGCTGGCGGTGCTTGCCGATCCGCCTGCTTTCGCGGCGATGGCCGAAGCCGGCCGCGCCACCGTCGCCGCCCGCTACGAGGTGAACCGGGCCGCCGAGGCCTTCGAGGCCCTGATCCTCAGCCTGCGGCTGCTGCCCTGAACGCCGCCGCTGCCTCGACCGCCGCCGCCTGCAGCACCGCCGCCACCACCGGAAGCCAGTCGCGATCCTCGCCCTGGCGGAACAGGCGCAGGCTCGGGTACCAGGGGCTGTCCTGGCGCTGCCGCAGCCAGCGGGGATCGGCGCTGAAGGGGAGCAGCACCCAAGCCGGATGGCCCATGGCACCGGCCAGGTGGGCCATGGCCGTGTCCACCGTGATCAGCAGATCGGTGCTGGCCAGCACCCCGGCCGTGGCCAGAAAGTCGCCGTCCGGGGGGATGGCATCGCCGAACAGGGATGCCACGGGCTCCGCCATCTCCCGGTCTTCGCCCTGCTGCTGCAGCACCGGCTCCCACCCCTGCGCCACCAGCCCCTCCACCAGCCGCACCAGGGCGGCGGCCGGCAGGGTGCGCTTGCGGTACTCCCGCCGGGTGAAGCCGTCGGCGAGCTTGCGGCCGCTGGCCCAGGTGAGACCCACCCGTGGCGGCCGGCCCCAGCCGTCGGCGGGCCTGGCCGGGGCCAGCCCCCGCAGGTAGGTGCCCCGACCATCCGGCCCCGGGGGCTGGGGACAGGGGGCCCCGCCGAGGGCCGCCGGCAGCGACAACAGGCTCACCAGGTCCCTGGCAGGGGCTGGCTCCGTCCCGTCGCCGCCCGAGCCATCTCCGTCAGGATCGTCCCCGCCCGTCGCTGGCCTGGTGCGCACCTCCGGCGGCTGGGGCAGCCAGGCCAGACCCCGGCGCAGCAGCGCCACCAGCGACGGCTCCACCTCCAGCACCACCGACTGGCCCCGGGCCGTGGCCTGCTCGAGCAGCGGGGGGATCCAGCGCAGGTACTGGAGGCCATCGCCCAGGCCCTGCTCGGTGCGCACATGCAGCACCGGGGCGCTGGCCACCACCGCCGCCACGCCACCCTCCGGTCCGGGGGCCATGCCGGGCAGCTCGAAGCGGCGTTCGGCCAGGGCATAGGCCTCGTCGTAGGACTCCAGCCCGATCAGCAGGGCGGCATGGTTGCAGGCCAGGGCGGGGTTATCCCCCCGCTGGCGGCTGGCCCGGAAGGCCCGGTCGGCCGCCTCGAAGCGGTTCAGATCCCGGAGGCTGTTGCCCAGGCCCATGAACGGGGCCGGGCTGTCCGGCTGCAGCAGGGACGCCCGCCGGTAGAGCTCCAGGGCCTCCTCCGGCTGATCCGAGAGCCAGAGGGCATTGGCGGCCCGCAGCAGCAGCGGAGCCGGCGCGTCAGCGGTGCCGACCAGCTCCTGATAGATGCAGGCGGCTTCGCACCATTCCTGCCGGCGCTCCGCCGCCTCCGCTTCCTGAAGGACCTGATCCAGGTCGAAATCGCCGGGAAGGACTGACATGACAGGAATCCTGAACCGGCAACCAGGCTGCGGCAACAATGTATCTCCTGAAGGCCTTGGTGCAGACAGCATCGATGCAACAAAGTCAGAACAAAGTCGGCTTTAAGGTTTCAACCTTTCGCGGTGAATTGTTCAAGAAGTATGACGGAAAACGAAGCCTGGGATACACATAACCCCCAAACCAGCCCCCTAGGGTCTCGATCAAATAACCGGCATCTTTTGTCGAATGGCTTCCTCCGATACCCTTTCGATCTTCGTGCCGGACCCCGGCACGACGCTCACCCAGACCACGAGCAGCGGCGCCCGGGTCTTCACCAGTCAGACCGGTGACGTCACCAACTCGCGGGTCTTCCCCAACAAGGGCCGCAGCATTGAGGATGTCGGCATCAGGGAGTCCTCCTCCGGTGACACCCGCACCACGTTTTCAGGTGCTTCCAAGGACACCTCCTACCTCGGAAACGCCGATGACAACACCGTTGTCTTCACTGGTGACGCCAGAAACACGTCCATCAGCACCGGCGCTGGTGACGACACCCTGATCGCCACCGACATCAACAGAGGCACCATCTCCCTGGGCAGTGGTGACAACACCGCCATCACCGGAGCCCTGAAGAACACCACCTTCACCGCCGGCAGCGGTGCCGACAGTTTCACCATCACCGACAGGGCCGATTCCGTCCGAATCAGTGCCGGTGCCGGCGACGACACCCTGATCTTCGGCGGCAGGGTCTCCGACTCCACAGTCCTGCTCGGCCAGGGCGCCGATGTGCTGGACTTCTCCGCCCGGGTGCAGAACACCTGGATCGATCTCGGCAACGATGCCAACGTCGATCAGGTCTCCTTCTTCAGCAAGGGGGACATCGGCAGCGGCACCCAGATCTTCGGGGCCGGCGATGGCGACCTGCTCATCATCGGCGGCGAAGAATACGTCTTCGATGACAGCCAGACGGCCTTCATCTCCACCAAGGGCGACTCCATCACCTTCGGCTGATGACCCCAGCAGCCACCCGTGGTCACCTTGGAACAGGCCCGATTCGCCCGTAACTACGTCACCTGCCTGGAGAAGGGGGACCTGGCCGCCGCCAGGTCCCTGCTCCTTCTCTGGAGCAAGACCTACTTCTCGGACCTGCCCGCCTGCCCCAGCCGCCGCGATCTCACCAATCCCGACCTCTGGGGCTGCCTGGCCCAGTACGCCTCCCTCAGCGGAGACCGTTCCCCCGTCGACGACTACTGGCGGCGGCTGGATGGCATCACCCCCTACACCCCAACAACGGGCGCCATCCCGCTGCTGGGGGTGCCGATCCTCAACCGCCCCGATCTGCTGCAGCGCCTGCTGGACAGCCTCGACCACCCCGTCGAGACCCTCGCCATCGTCGACAACAGCATCGGCTCCGGGCTGGCCGACAGCGACGCGCTGCAGCGGCTGCTGGCCCGGCTGGAGCGGCAGCCCCCCGCCGGCGTCGCCCGGGTGCGGGTCGCGCGGCCCTTCGGCAACCAGGGGGTCGCCTCCAGCTGGAACGCGATCCTCTCGTCCTTTCCGGAGGCCGGTTTCGCCCTGCTGGTCAACAACGACGTGGTCTTCGCCCCGGGCGTGCTGGCGGAAGTGGTTGGGCGGATTGACCCCTCCCGTGCCCAGTTCCTGCCGCTGCTGCCGGCCCCCCAGGAGTTCTCCGCCTTCGCCCTCACCCCGGCCGCCTGGAATCGGGTGGGCCTGTTCGATGCCAACTTCCACCCGGCCTACTGCGAAGACCTCGACTACGCCGAGCGCCTGCGCGGCTGCCCCACCATCGAGTGGATCGCCCCGGAGGCCCTGCAGCGGCTGCAGCAGCAGGCCAACCCCGTCGCCAGCGCCACCATCGCCAGCGACGCCCGGCTGAAGGCCTGCAATCGCACCACCTTCCTGCTCAACAGCCTCTGGCTCCACAGCCGGCGACGTCTCGACCAGCCCCACCGCGGCACCTGGATGCGCCGCTGGCTGAGCCAGTGGGACCTCGAAGCGGCCCCTGCACCGGCGCCTGAACCCGTCGGTCCTGTCGGCGCGGGGCGGCCGTGAACACCCTGCCCCGCCTGATGCGCCGCTTCCGGGACGAGGATCTCGGCCCACGGCCCCGGATCGTGGTGCTCGGCGCCGCCAAGCTGGGCAACTATGTGGTGCTCCAGCCGCTGCTGCGGGGACTGCGTCACAAGTATCCCGATGCCCTGATCACCTACGTGGGCAGCCAGCGCACCCAGGAGCTGGAGCGGCTCAATCCCTGGATCGACGCCAGCCTTCCCCTGGCGGAGCAGGGCCCGGCGGCCCTGCCGGCCTTGCGGCAGTGGCGCCGGACCCTCCCGGAGCAGGGACGGGGCGACGGGGTGGATCTGGTGATCAACGCCGACGGCCACGCCTCCCACAGCCCCGCCTGGGCCCAGGCCCTGGAGCCCCGTTTCGTGGTCGGAGCGGCGCCGATCCCCGACGGCGACCACCCCCTCCACGCCCTCGCCCTGGATCCCCACTGGGCCAGTCCCTCCCTGGTGGAGCGCTACTGCGGCTGGATCGGCAGCAACAGCATCCGAGAACTGCACTGCCGCATCGCCTGGGTCGACACGGAATTCGAGCGGCTGGAGCTGCCCGCCGAGCCCGCTCCGCCAGGGCTGCCGCCGGTGCTGATCGCCGTGAACGGCGAGCGGCCCGCCAAGCTCTGGCCCCTGGAGCACTGGCTGGTCCTGCTCGAGCGCCTGCACCGGGAGATGGACCTGCCGGCCGGATCGATCGGCCTGATCGGCGGCCCTCCCCCCGCCGAAGCGCGCCGGCCGGGTGACCGGCTCGAGCGGGCCCTGCTGGCCCGCACCGGGGTGCGGGATCTGCGCGGGCGCCTCAGCCTGCCGGCGCTGGTGGGGGCCCTGGCCCGCAGCCGGCTCTGCATCGCGGTGGACTCCGGTCCGCTGCACCTGGCCGCCGCCGCCGGCTGCCCCACGGTGGCCCTGTTCGGCACCGACGCCGACGGCATCGGCGCCAGCCCCCGGGATCTCTGGGCCCCCCGGGCCGACCACGTCTGGGTCAGCCGCAGCCGGCAGCGCTGCGGCGGCTGCCTCCAGGTGCGCTTCGAGAACCCCGCCTGCCCGCTGGAGCGTCACGCCTGCATGGACGGCCTGCCGCCCGATGCGGTGTGGCCCCTGGTGCAGCAGGCCTGGCAGCGGAACGGGACCCGGAGCGGAGCCCCCTGCGGGACGCCCGGCTGAACGCCGCCGGGACGCCCTGCGCCCCTCGGCCGTCACTCAGGCTGCTTGCCCGCCATCAGGGTTTCGATCTTGCGGATCCGCTGCAGGGTGGTCTGCCACACCTCCAGCTGGAAGGCCCGCTCCCCGTCGCCCGCCGCCACCGCCCGGCGGCAGTCCTCCACCAGCGCCTCCAGGTCCTCACGTCGCTCGAAGGCTTCCCAGAGCTGGCGCTCGATCCGGGCCCGCTCGATGAAGTTCCAGCGCTGCAGCCACGACATGGGAAGGGATCGGTGTGGCCCCAGTTAAGCCAGCGGGGAAGGCGGCCGGGGATGGGACACTGGGAGCCCACGAACCCGATGGGGGAGCCGCGCGTGAAGGCCATCAGCGTTCTGGGCTCCACCGGATCGATCGGCACCCAGACCCTGGAGATCGCCGAGGAGTTCCCCGACCGCTTCAAGGTGGTGGCCCTCACCGCCGGCAACAACCTGGATCTGCTGGTGGAGCAGATCCTGCGCCATGCCCCGGAGGTGGTGGCCCTGGCCGATGCCGGCCGCCTCGGCGAACTGGCGGGCCGCCTGGCGGACCTCGAACCGGCCCGGCGTCCCGCCCGTCTGCCCGAGCTGCTGGGGGGCTCCGACGGCCTCTGTGCCGCGGCCGCCTGGGCCAGCGCCGATCTGGTGGTGACCGGCATCGTCGGCTGCGCCGGGCTGCTGCCCACCCTGGCGGCGATCCGCGCCGGCAAGGACCTGGCCCTGGCCAACAAGGAAACCCTGATCGCCGCCGGCCCGGTGGTGCTGCCCGAACTGCAGCGCAGCGGCAGCCGGCTGCTGCCCGCCGATTCGGAGCATTCGGCCCTGTTCCAGTGCCTGCAGGGCACCCCATGGGCGGACACCGCCCGCCTCTCCACCGGCGTGCCGACCCCGGGTCTGCGGCGGATCCAGCTCACCGCCTCCGGCGGCGCCTTCCGCGACTGGCCCGCCGCCGATCTGGCCAAGGCCACGGTGGCCGACGCCACCAGCCACCCCAACTGGAGCATGGGCCGCAAGATCACGGTGGATTCGGCCACCTTGATGAACAAGGGGCTGGAGGTGATCGAGGCCCACTACCTGTTCGGCCTCGACTACGACCACATCGAGATCGTCATCCACCCCCAGAGCATCATCCACTCGATGGTGGAGCTGGCCGATTCCTCGGTGCTGGCCCAGCTGGGCTGGCCCGACATGAAGCTGCCCCTGCTCTACTGCCTCAGCTGGCCGGAACGGCTGGAAACCCCCTGGCGGCGGCTCGATCTCACCGCCGTGGGCCAGCTCACCTTCCGCGCCCCCGACCGGGAGAAATACCCCTGCATGGCGCTGGCCTACGCCGCCGGCCGGGCCGGAGGCACCATGCCGGCGGTGCTCAACGCCGCCAACGAGCAGGCGGTGGCCCTGTTCCTGGAGGAGGCGATCCCCTTCCTGGCCATCCCCGAGCTGATCGAGCGGGTCTGCGACCGCCACCGCGCCGATCACCACGGCACCCCTTCCCTCGACGACGTGCTGGCGGTGGACGGCTGGGCCCGCCAGGCCACCCGCGAAGCCGCCGCCGCGCACCGCAGCCACCCGGCGCCGGCCCTGCCGGCGTGAGCGGGGTCCAGCACCACCTGCTGCTCTGCGCCACCCCCACCAAGGCGCTCTGCGGCGATCCGGCCGTCGGTGCGGCCAGCTGGAACCGCCTCAAGCAGCTGGTGCGGGACCTGGGCCTGGAGGACCCCGGCCGTCCCCAGGGGGTGGTGCTCCGCACCAAGGCCGACTGCCTGCGCGTCTGTTGCGAGGGCCCGGTGCTGCTCATATGGCCGGAAGGCCTCACCTACGGGGGTGTCACCCCCGAGCGGATCGAGCGCATCGTCCACGAGCACGTCATCGGCGGGGTGCCGATCGAGGAGTGGATCGTGCGGCGCACCCCCTTCAGCCGTCCCCTTCCGCCTGACTGAGGCGCTTCAGCCAGCTCACCGCCAGGCGATCGGCCCAGCAGGCCGGTCCGTCGCCGGGGGCATGGAAGCCGTTGTGGCCGCCATGGGGCGTGATCACCACCGTGGGAACCGGTGCTGCGCCGGCGCCGGCGCGGCCGGACAGCGCGGCCGCCAGCTGGCGCAGCGGACTGGCCGGCACCCAGGGGTCGTCGCCGGCATGGAGCAGCAGGGTGGGGGGCAGGGGCCGGCCCGCGATCAGGGGCGCCAGGGGGCTGGCGGCGTCGTAGTAGGCGGCCACCGAGCCGAAACCCCAGCGCGGGGCGGTGATGGCCGCATCGAAGGCCCGGATCGTCCGGGCCCGGCCGGGTCCCGCCAGCGCCCGGCGTTCAGCCTCCTTCAGCCCGCCCGGATCGGCCAGGGTCTGCTCCCGCAGGCGCTGCATCAGCCAGCGCTGGTACACCCGGTTGCGGCGGCGCTCGAACTGGACGGCGCAGACATGGAGCTCCAGCGGGCTGCTGACACAGACCAGGCCATCGAAGGCCAGCCCGGCCAGGCTGCCGTTGAGCAGCACCGTGCCGCCCAGGGAGATGCCGGCGCCGAACAGAGGCCGGCCGGCGGCGAGCTGCCGGGCCAGGGCCACGGCGGGGCGCAGATCCTCGTTGCAGCAGGCGCAGTAGGTGCCCCGGGCGAGCGGCCGGCCCCGCCCGGCCCCCCGCAGGTTGAGCCGCAGCACGGCGAACCCCTCGGCCACCAGGGCCAGGGCCAGCCGGCGGGGGCCGGGGCCGTCACTGGAGCCCCCCAGCCCGTGCATCACCAGCACCAGGGCGGCCGGCGCGGCGCCGGAGGGGCGGTCCAGCAGCCCCAGCAGCTGGCCGCCATCGGCCAGGGGGATGGTCAGCGGTTCGGCCCGATCGGGGGGGAAGCGCAGGGGACGCAGGGTGTCCCGCAGGGTCTGCAGATCCCCCCCGATCCAGGGGGAGCGCTGGCGGAAGGGGCTCAGGCCGAGGTGGTCGGGGAGCTGGGACACGACCGGGGCCCCACCCTCAGGCCGCCACCTTCACCTTGCCCACGCCCATGGAGCGGAGCTCGCTGAGCAGGCCGTTGAGCACCGCCTTGGCATCCCCGAACACCATGGCGGTCTGGGGCATCTCGAACAGGGCGTTGTTGATGCCCGCATAGCCCGCACCGAGGCTGCGCTTGACCACGAACACCTGGCGGGCCTGGTCCACCTCCAGCACGGGCATGCCGTACAGGGGGCTGGTGGGGTCGTTCTTGGCCTGGGGATTCACCACGTCGTTGGCCCCCAGCACGATCACCACGTCGGTGCGCGGGAACTCGGGGTTGACCAGATCCATCTCCAGCAGCTGCTCGTAGGGCACGTCGGCCTCGGCCAGCAGCACGTTCATGTGGCCGGGCATGCGTCCCGCCACCGGATGGATGGCGTAGCTCACCTCCACCCCATGGCTCTCAAGCAGCTTGGCCAGCTCCCGCAGGGAATGCTGGGCCTGGGCCACGGCCAGGCCATAGCCCGGCACGAACACCACCCGCTCGGCCTGCTCCAGGGCCATGGCGCATTCCTCGGCGCTGCAGCTGGTGATGCGGGTGTAGCCCGCCTCGCTGCCGCCGCCGCCAACGGCCCCGGCGCTGGCCCCGAGGGCACCGCCGAAGAGCACCGACACCAGGGAGCGGTTCATGGCGGTGCACATCACCTGGGTGAGGATCAGGCCCGCCGCCCCCACCATGGCGCCGGCCACGATCAGCAGCTGGCTGCCCACCACGAAACCGGCCGCCGCCGCCGCCACCCCGGAATAGGAGTTGAGCAGGGAGATGACCACGGGCATGTCGGCCCCGCCGATGGGCAGGGTGACGCCGATGCCCAGCAGGGTGGAGCCGCCGATCAGCAGCCAAAGGGGCAGGCCGCCGGGATCGCCGGGCAGCAGCAGGGCCGAGACCAGGCAGAGCACCGCCAGGGAGATGTTGACGCCGTGGCGCAGGCGGCTCTGGGTCCAGCCGGGGGTGTCCAGCCAGCCCTGGAGCTTGGCCATGGCCACGATCGAGCCGCTGAAGGTGATGGCACCGACGAACACGGACACGGCGATCGACACCAGGGCGACGATGTCGGCGTCACCGGTGTCGAAGATGGCCACGCCCATGGCCACCAGCAGGGAGGCCATGCCGCCGCAGCCGTTGAACAGGGCCACCGTTTCCGGCATGGCGGTCATCGGCACCCGGCGGGCGGTGATCAGACCGGCCAGGCCTCCGGCGGCACTGCCCGCGGCGATCCAGAGCCAGGCGATCGGATCGGGGCGGATCTGGATCAGCAGGCCGACCACGGCCAGCCCCATGGCCAGGGCGGCCAGGCCGTTGGCCCCGCGCGCCGAGCTCACCTTCGAGAGACCCTTGATGCCGAGGGCGAGCAGGAGAACGGCCGCCAGGTCGATGCCGGCGGCGAAAGCATCCATGGAGAAAGTCATCGGCTGTCGCCCTTGCGGCGGAACATGGCGAGCATGCGATCGGTGACGAGGAAGCCGCCGATCACGTTGTAGAGGGCGAAGCCCAGGGAGAGGGCTCCGATCACCAGCAGGGCCGTGTTGTCCCCGGCCTGCTGGATGAGGGTGAGGGAGGCCAGCACGGTGATGCCGCTGATGGCGTTGGCCCCCGACATCAGCGGGGTGTGCAGGGTGGGTGGCACCTTGCCGATCAGTTCCAGCCCCAGCAGGCTGCCCAGCAGGAGCACCCAGAGGGACTGCGTCAGAAGGCTCATGAACGGGCTCCGATGGGGGACAGGCCGGCGGGCTGGACGATGTCGTCCCGGCGGCAGACACCGGCGTGGGTGAAGAGGCAGCCGTCGAGGATCGGATCCTCCGGATCCAGCCGGAAGCCGTCCTCCCCGAGCACGTGCTCGATGAGGGCGGCGATGTTGCGGGCGTAAAGGGCGCTGGCGTGGTTGGGGACGGTGCTGGGCAGGCCGTCGGCCCCGATCAGCAGCACGCCCCGGCGCTCCACCGTGGCCCCTGGGATCGTGCCGAAGCAGTTACCGCCCTGGGCCACGGCCAGATCGACCACCACCGCGCCTGGCCGCATGCCGTCGAGCATCGCCTCGCTGATCAGGCGCGGCGCCGGCCGGCCGGGCACCAGGGCCGTGCAGATGACCATGTCGGCCAGGGCCAGCTGGTCGGCCAGCTGCTGGCGCTGGGCCGCCAGGAAGGCCTCGCTGGCCTGGCGGGCGTAGCCCCCCACCTCGGCCGGGGCCTCCTCCAGTTCGGGTGGGTCGATGAAGCGCCCGCCGAGGGATTCCACCTGCTCCTTCACCGCCGGCCGCACGTCCGAGACGTAGACCACGCCCCCGAGGCGGCGGGCGGTGGCCAGGGCCTGCAGGCCGGCGACGCCGGCCCCCAGGATCAGCACCCGGGAGGGCTGGATCGTGCCCGCCGCCGTCATCAGCATCGGCACGTAGCGATCGAGGGCCGCCGCCGCCAGCAGCACCGCCTTGTAGCCGGCGATGTTGGCCTGGGAGGAGAGCACATCCATCGACTGGGCCCGGGTGATCCGGGGCAGCAGCTCGAGGGCGATGGCGGAGGCCCGCCGGTCGTTGAGGGTGTCGACCAGGGCCGTGGCGCCGTAGGGGGCCAGCAGCCCCACCAGCAGGGCCCCGGCCTGGAGGCGGGCCAGCGCCTCCGGACGCGGGGGCTGGACACAGAGCACGGCGTCGGCCATCTCCCAGTCCCTGGCCTCCCCGTCCCACAGGTCGGCACCCACGGCGGCGTAGTCGGCGTCGAGGAAGCCGGCCGCCTGGCCCGCCCCCCGCTCCACCTGCAGGGTCGCCCCCTTGGCCACCAGCCGCCTGACCGTTTCGGGGGTCGCGGCGACCCTCCGCTCACCGGGAGCCGTCTCCCTGGGAATCAGCAATTTGACCAACGCGAGGCCACCCACACTTCTTCCGCGATAGACAGACCCGCCGCTGACGGCAAGCAACCGTCAGCCAATGTGCGGACACGCCCACCCGGCCCTGGACGGCCCAGCAGAATCGATGGATGGCGCCACCGTCCTTCGATCTGGGTCTGCGCCGCCAGGCCGGGGCTCCCGGCACCTCGCCGGCGGCCGGCGGCCCCGAACCGCGGGCCTGGCAGCGGCGCCTGATCCAGCTGCTCCGGGCCCGGCTGGTGGCGGCGAGCCCCGGCGGCCAGGACGTGCTCCTCCACGCCGGTCCCGGTGCCGGCAAGACCCTGGGGGCCCTGCTCGCCTTCCGGCAGCTGCAGCGGGAAGGGCGGCTGGAGCGGTTCGTGGTCTTCTGCCACCGCAGCGCCATCGGCCGCCAGTGGGTCAACGCCGCCGCCCGCCTCGGCCTGGACCTGCGGGAATGGGACGCCCCGGGGGGAGCCCCCCCGTCACCGGCCGGCCAGGGCCTGCTGCTCAGCTACCAGGCGGCGGCCCTGCACCGCCTGCGCCTGGAGCAGGAGCTGGGCGACCTGCTGGCGGGCCGGCCCTGGCTGGCGATCGCCGACGAGGTGCATCACCTGGGCGTCGATCCCCTGGAACCGGAGGCCACGGCCTGGGGCCATGCCTTCGGCAGCCTCAGCGGCGGCGCCCAGCTGCGGCTGGGGCTGACCGGCACCCCCTTCCGCGCCGACAACCTGGGCTTCTGTGCCGCCCGCCGGATCCGGATGCACGACCAGGACGGGCCGGCCGAGCGGATCATCCCGGACCTCTGCGTCGAGCCCCGGGCCCTGATCGCCGCCGGTGACGTGCGACCCCTGGAATTCCGCTTCCAGGACGGCTGGGTGGAACACGGGCGTCCGGAGGATGGCCGCGAGCGCGAGACCTCCCCCCTGTCGGCAGAGCAGCGGGAGAGCTGGCGGGCCCGCAACCTGCGTCGGGCCATCCGGCCGGGGGATCGGGGCGGGATCGCCCTGCGGCTGCTGCTCCAGGCCCGCCGCCGCCTGGAGCGGGTGCGGCTGGAGCATCCGGGGGCGGGCGGGCTGGTGGTGGCCCGCGACATCGGCCACGCCGGCGCCATCGCCGACCTGCTGGCCCAGGAGGGGGACCGGGTGCACCTGGTGCACTCCCAGGATCCGGAGGCCGCCCGCCACCTGGCGGCCTTCCAGGCCGGTGACGCCGACTGGCTGGTGAGCATCGACATGTGCGCCGAAGGTTTCGACGCCCCGCGGCTGCGGGTGGTGGCCTACCTCACCACCGTGGTCACCCGCAGCCGCTTCGTGCAGGCGATCACCAGGGCCGTGCGCATGGACGGGGATCGCTCCGGTCAGGAATCCATCCCACGGCGACCGTCCTACGTGTTCGCACCGGCCGATCCGCTGCTGATCGGCTACGCCCGGGGCTGGACCGTGAGCGAGCCCTACGTGATCCGCCCGCGCCCGCCGGAGACGGCCGCCGCCGGGGGCAGCTCACCGGGCAGTGGCGAGCGCCTGCCTCTGCAGGCCCTGGCGGACGACGCCGGGCGGATGATCAGCGTCAGCGGCCCCGTGCTGCCGAACATCGGGCGCCGGTCAGCCTGAAGTCGCCCATCGGCTTAATTTTTGGCTTTGATTGGCTTGTTGCAGGCGCTTTTCCTGCAACGATGTGACAACCAACACCGTCGTTGCGCCCACCAGCCGCCAACGTGGGCACCACAGGACATCCACCGAGATCACCCCGATGGACAGGCCAAGAGACGACGCCAGCGATCACGACGGTTTTTCCGATACCCCCCTCGATGCGGCCGTGCATCGACGTGTGACCGTGGCCGTCTGCTGGGCCCTGGCCCGCAGGGCCGCCCTGGACGGCCGTGAGCTGTTCGAGGACAGCTACGCCATCAACGAGGAATTCCGTGAGTGGCTCCTCACCCTTGAGGACCACCCCGAACTGCTGCAGGCCAACGTGCTGATGGTGCCCAGGGACCTGCACCTGGATCGCCGACCGGAAACCGACGGACTGCTGGAGATCTGAGGTCTCCGGAGATTGAACGTCTCCGAAGTTCTGGGGGCGGGGATCTGGCTGGCCGGGCCGGGCTCAGCGGCGCCGGGGACCGCCCGGGCGGTTGCCGCCGGGCCGGGGGCCGGTGGCGCCGGCATTGCGTTCCCGGTAGGTGATGCGCCCCCGGGTCAGGTCGTAGGGGCTGATCTCGACCAGCACCTTGTCGCCGGCCAGAAGCTTGATGCGGAACTTGGTGAGCTTGCCCGCCGCCCGGCAGAGACACTGGTGACCGGCAGGCTGCTCAAGGGTGACGAGGTAGAACCCGTTGCCCTGCTCCTTTTCGATCACACCGGACGTTTCGATCATGCGGGAAGGCTGGCGTAAGGACAACAACAGTCCACCAGCTTAGGCGCCTAGCGTGACCCACCTCCCGGCGCCAGCCCCGACGCCGGGTCGCCCCCCCGCCACACGCAGGCCGGGTGCGGAGCGATAGGGTCGGCCCGCCGCCCGCCTCCAGCTCCCATGATCCTTCCCCCCATCGCGATGGATCTGGGCCTGCTGCTGATCTCGATCGGCGTGGTCAACCTCTGGCGGGCCAGGGAAAGCTCCTGACTGCGGAGGCGGTGAGCACCACCCTGCTCTTCCACAAGCCCTACGGGGTGCTCAGCCAGTTCCGGCCCGAACCCGGCAGCGCCTGGGGAAGTCTGGCGGACCACATCGATCGCCCCGGCGTCTACGCCGCCGGCCGGCTGGATGCGGACAGCGAGGGACTGCTGGTACTCACCGACGATGGCCGTCTCCAGGCCAGGCTCACCGATCCGGCCTGGGGTCACTGGCGCCGCTATCTGGTGCAGGTGGAGGGAATCATCACCGAAGCGGCCCTCGACAGCCTCCGCCGGGGGGTGATGGTGAAGGGACGCCGCACCCTGCCGGCCCGGGCCAGGGCGGTGGAGGACCCAACTCTGCCGGAGAGGGATCCGCCGATCCGGCACCGCCTGCGGGTGCCGACGGCCTGGCTGGAGGTGGAGCTGAGGGAGGGGCGCAACCGGCAGGTGCGGCGCATGACCGCGGCGGTGGGCCTGCCCACCCTGCGCCTGCTGCGCACGGCGATCGACCTGATGGATGGGGGCCCGCCGCTGGATCTGGCCGGGCTGGCCCCTGGGGCCTGGCGGGAGGTGAGCCCCGGGGAGCGGCAACGGCTGGGGGCGCTGCTCAGACCGTCAGGGCGTCCTTCAGCTCCCTGACGGTCTGCAGCTGGCCGTAGTAGTAGTTCGCCCGGGCACGGCGGTCGGGATCCTCGAGGGTGTCGAAGGCATCGAAGCCCAGGGAGGCCCAGAGCTCATGGCCGCAGGCGCGCGTCAGTTCTGCGATCGCCTCCTCCTCCAGGTTGGCCAGACGCCGCTGCAGGTTCTTGATCTGGGAAATCGCCATGGCCGCCGCCAAACGCTGCAATAGTACACACGAACTGGCGGGCCGGGCTGCTCAGAACGGCAGCTTCTTCTTGGCTTCCTTGTCGAGGTCCGACTCCATCTCCCGCAGGCGCCGCAGGATCGTGTCGTAGTACTCCTTGAGGTAGTCCTCCAGGCGGGTGGTCTCGGCCGCATCGAGGCCGAAGGCGGCATAGCTGGCCTCCATCGGCGCGGTGAGGGGCTCGCCTCCCCCCACCACCTCGGCGAAGGCGAGGCGCTCGGCCACGTTCAGGCTGGCTTCGAAGAATCCCGTGATCGCCTGCATCAGCTGCAGCAGAACCGGTGGTACCCGGAACACCCGGGCCTCGCGGCCGCTGTAGCGCTCGCAGAGCTGGGTGATCTCCCCGGTGGTCCAGGCCCGGGGACCGACGACGGGGAACGCCTGCCGGACCGTCTCCGGACGCTCCAGGGCGGCCACGGCGAAGCGCGCCACATCCTGGGTGTTCATGTAGGCGATCGGGGTCGGGGCCCCGCTCACCCAGACGGTCTGGCTCTCCAGCACCGGGATGGCGAACTGGCTGATCAGGCCCTGCATGAAGGCGACGCAGCGCAGGATCGTGTAGTCGAGGTCGGAGGCCTCGAGCCAGTCCTCCGTGCAGGCCTTGATGTCCATGAGCGGCACGCTGCGGTGGCGGGCCGCATCGAGCAGGGAGACGAACACCAGCCGGCGCAGACCGGCCCGGCCACAGGCCGCGAACAGGTTCTGCTTGCCGGCCCAGTCGATGTCGTAGGCACTGCCGCCGTCGGTGGCCCGGGCCGTGGCGGCGTCGATCACCGCCTCCTGGCCCTCGAGGGCGTAATCGAGGCTGTCGGGCTCCAGCAGGTCACCGCGGGTGAGGTCGCAGCCCCATTCCTGGAGAAAGGCGGCCTTGCGCGGCGATCGCACCACGCAGCGCACGACATGGCCCGCGTCAAGGGCGCGACGGGCGATCTGGCGACCGAGGGTTCCTGTTCCGCCGATGACAAGAACCTTCATGGACCCCAGCAAAGGAAGCGGGCTGAGCCTAGTGGTGCGTCCGGCGCCGGCGCGATCCGGGACTTCAGTCGTTCAGGAGCTTGAGCAGCAGGGCGCCGCCCGCCAGGCCAACGGGGATCAGCACCCAGAAGATGGCGGCGGTGCCGAAGATTTCAGAGGCCATGGCCCGGACAAGGGGGAACGGGGTACCTATCTAGCAGCCGTCGCGGCCACCAGGCCCCGGGCCGTGGCCACGATCACCGGCCAGGGGGCCTCACTGCGCAGCTGGGCGGCCATCACGCCGCTGGCGGCGGTGGCGAACCCCTGCGCCGACAGTGCCGCCACCAGATCGGCCAGCGGCGGGGGCCCCTGGCCCAGCCGGCGGGCAATGGCATCCACGGGCCAGCAGCGGGGCGTGAAGGCCGGATCGGCCCGAAGCCGCTCCAGCAGCCGCCGGCCAGGGCGGTCGAGGTGGGCGCCGCCGGCCTCGGCCTCCTGGAGCATGGTCGTGAGCGTGGCGGGATCCTGCAGGGGGCCGATCCAGAGGGGGCCGCTCACCGCCAGGGGCGGGACCTCACCGGATGGCGCCCCGGGACAGCCGCAGGGCCGCCACCGCCCCAGCCGCCCCAGGCTCTGCACCTGCTGGTCCCCGCAGCCGTGGCAGTGGGCCACCAGGCCCAGCTGCCCCTCCTCGCCGCGGGCGGGGTGGCGTTCCAGCCGCAGGGCGGTGCGGAAGGCCCGTCCTTCACTGAAGCTGAGCAGGGGGGTGATGCCGCGGCCCATCGCCCAGGCGCTGCGGGCCAGCAGCCCCAGCTGCAGGCGCAGGGCGATCTCCCAGCTGGCGGGGTGGGCCCGGGCGGCGGCACCGAAACGGCGCAGGGCGGCCTGGCGGTCGTGGCCCGTGGCCGAACGTCCATCGGTGCTGGCCAGGTAGAGCACCCCGCCGAAGGCCACCGCCTCCAGGGCCAGGGGAACCAGGGCGGCGGGACAGCCGAAGGCGTCCAGATCCACCAGCTCGAAGCGGCGCCCCGCAACCAGGCAGCCCGCCAGCAGCTGCTGGGCCGTGGCGGCACCCACCTGCCTTTCCACCGCCGCCGGCAGGCCGGCGAGATTCCGCTCCAGCAGCGGCAGCCGGTCGGGGTCGGCGTCGTTGGCCCACACCGCCGTGGCGCCCCCTTCGAGGCCATAGCGGAGGGCCCGGATGCCGCAGCCCGCCATGCCGTCGAGCACCCGCACGGGCCCGCCCGCCGCCCCGGCGGCCAGGCTCCGGACCAGCAGCACGCCGAAGTCCCTGGCCGGCCGGGAGGCGGGCCGGAAGAATCCGTCACCGGTCTCCAGCACGGCCGCCCCTTCGCAATAGTGATCAGGTCCGCTCACGTCCGGATCCTTGCCGCAGCCATCGGTGTCGTCCGCCGACCCCCAGCCTGCCTCCGGGGAGGGCCCGGCGCCGGAGGGGGCCGACTGGGGGGAGCACGCCCTCTGGACCTGGAAGGGCCACGGCTGCCACTGGCGCCGCCTTGGGGACAGCGGGCGGCCGGCCGTGGTGCTGCTGCACGGTTTCGGGGCCGGCAGCGGCCACTGGCGCCGCAATGCCGGTGCCCTGGCGGCGGCGGGGTGGTGCGTCTACGGGCTCGACTTGATCGGCTTCGGCGCCTCCAGCCAGCCGGGGACGCACCGCCATCAGGCCCTCGACAACCGCCTCTGGTCCCGCCAGGTGCAGGCGTTCCTGGCGGAGGTGGTCGGCGGGCCGGCGGTGCTGGTGGGCCACTCCCTCGGCGGCCTGGTGGCCCTCACCTGCAGCGTGTTCTCCCCCACCTGGGTGAGGGCCGTGGTGGCGGCCCCCCTCCCCGACCCCAGCCTGCTGATGGCCCAGCGGCGCCCGCCCCGGCGCCGGCCCTGGCGGCGGCGCCTGAAGCGGCGGGGAATCCAGCTGCTGCTGCGGCTGCTTCCCCTGGAGCTGGCGGTGCCCCTGCTGGCCCATTCCCCGCTGCTCGACCTGGGCATCCAGTCGGCCTACCACCACCCGGTGATCGGTGACCAGGAGCTGCGGCGGGTGATCGCCCGCCCCGCCAGGCGGCCCGGCGCGGTGCGGGCCCTGCGGGCGATGAGCATCGGCATGGCCCTGCGGCCGCATCGGGCCACGGCCGTCTCGCTGCTGCAGCGGCCGGGGCGGCCCACCCTGCTGATCTGGGGGGGCCAGGACCGGCTGGTGCCTGTGGAGGTGGCCCGGCAATGCCTCGGCCTGCGCAGCGACCTCGTCCTGCACGTGATCGCCCAGTGCGGCCACTGTCCCCACGACGAGACCCCCGACGCCTTCCACGGCGCGGTGCTGCCGTGGCTGGAACGCCTGGGGAACGGCTGACTCCAGGGCTCACCCCGGCGCGTAGTTTTGGGAGGACCATTCCGGTCGCCGTTCCGGTCCCCCGCAGCACTCCGCTCCCGACCCCGACATGAAGCACACCCTCTCGGTGCTGGTGGAAGACGAATCGGGGGCCCTCAGCCGCATCTCCGGTCTGTTCGCCCGGCGGGGCTTCAACATCGAGAGCCTGGCGGTGGGGCCGGCCGAGCACCGCGGCATGTCCCGGCTGACGATGGTGGTGGAAGGGGACGACCGCACCCTCGAGCAGATGACCAAGCAGCTCAACAAGCTGATCAACGTGCTCGGCGTCATTGACCTCTCCACCATTCCCGCCGTGGAGCGGGAGCTGATGCTGCTGAAGGTGGCGGCACCGGCCGAGAAACGCGGCGCCATCTTCGATCTGGTGCAGGTGTTCCGGGCCAAGGTGGTGGATGTGGCCGACGATGCCCTCACCCTCGAGGTGGTGGGGGATCCGGGCAAGCTGGTGGCTCTGGAGCGCCTGCTCGAGACCTACGGCATCCTCGAGATCGCCCGCACGGGCAAGGTGGCCCTGGAGCGGGCCTCGGGGGTGAACACCGAGCTGCTCAAGGCCACCGTCTCCGACAAGCGGGTCCCGGCCTGAGGGCAGGCCGGTTCCGCCGCAGGCGAGCTCAGGGCTTCTTGTTCTGGACCAGGGTGCCGCCTTCGATCACCCGGGCCCTGATCAGCTTGTCCCCCTGCTGGATCCGGTCGATCACGTCCATCCCCTTGCTGACCCGGCCGAACACCGCGTAGCGGCCGTCCAGCTCGGGCAAGGCCTGCAGGGCCACGTAGAACTGGGCGCTGGCCGAATTGGGATCGTTCGAGCGGGCCATGGCCACGGCGCCGCGCTCGTGGCTGAGGGCCAGCTGGCGGGTGACGGTCGGTGAGGTGATCTCCTCCCCGTAGCGGGGTTCCTGCTCGCCGTCGAGCTTGAGCTCCAGGGGAATGCGCCGGGACTCGCCACTGGCTGGGTCGACGAAGCCGCCCGAGCCGTAGTCGCTGGCGGGCACCTTGGGATCGGCGCTGCTGGGGTCACCGCCCTGGACCACGAACGGGACCGGCTCCTTCACCACCCGGTGGAAAACCGTGCCGTTGTAGACCCCGCGGCGGACGAGATCAACGAAGTTTCCGGCCGTGAGCGGGGCCGCCGCCCCATTGAGGGTCAGCTCCACCGGCCCCTTGCTGGTCTCCATCGCCACCACGGCCGTGCCCTTGAGGCAGGGGGTGGTGGCCGCTTCGCAGCCCATGGGTCGGTTGCCGGTGTCGGCGGCGCAGGCCGCCAGGCCGAGGGGCGTCAGGCCCAGCAGCACCAGAAGCAGCAGGCGCCAGCCGAGGCCGGCGGCTTTCGTGGCGGACCCCATCGTCAGATGCCCTCCAGGGGGACGCCCAGGAAACGGGCCAGGCGGGCACCGGCCAGCTCCAGATCCGCCAGGGGCATCGGCTCACCCACCCGGGTCAGGGGCATGTCCCTTCGGCCCTGCACCCGCAGGGCCAGGCGTCGCTGGGGACTGAGGCCGTCCCGCACCTCCACCTTCACCGCCTGGATCTCCCGCAGGGGGATCACCACCTCGATCAGCTGGCGGAAGCCGCGGCGGCTGATGCGAGCCTCGCCGGCCTTCCGATCGAAACGGTTGAGGCCAGAGCCCACATCGATGCTGATCACGAGCCACAGGTAGGTGGCCAGCAGCAGCGCCGCCACGCCGTACAGCCCCATCACCAGCCCCTGCGGAACCCAGACCAGGGCAGCCGGGTGGCCGATGGGCAGCAGGTCACGGCCGAACCGGCTGGAGGCGCTGGTGAGCACGAAGCCGATGCCACCGATGGTCACGGCCGCAGCCACCAGCAGGTTGGAGAGACGCCGGGAGCCGAGCACCGGCTGCTCCAGCACCTGCTCGTCGGCCGAAGGGGAAGCGACGCCGGGCGAAGCCATGCGGTCAGAGGGGGCGATGGGCCGCCATCCTGCCGCGAAGCGTGCCGGAGGCGTCAGTTTCAGCCCATGTCGCCCGGCGCGGGAGGCGGATCAACGTTGTTACCATCCCCCGGTAACCCACAGCCCTGCGGGTCATCCGCACCGCTTTCACCCATGACGATCGCCCTAGGGCGTGCACCGGCCACGCGTGGATGGTTCGACGTCCTCGACGACTGGCTCAAGCGCGACCGCTTCGTTTTCGTGGGGTGGTCCGGTCTGCTGCTGTTCCCCACGGCCTATCT